>JAITLL010000008.1 GCA_031277915.1 Acinetobacter sp. | reverse complement strand
AAAACCAACTTCTCATCAAATTCACTGCCTAAAGCAACTTACTCAATTCCAAGTAACTGTTTTTCAACAAGTTTCTATCTGCATCACCGCCGATGGATGTGCATTATAGACCATTAAATCCCATTGGCAAGCGAAAATTAGAAACTTATGACTTAAGCGTTCACTTTTAAATCAACAACCAATATAACATATTGTTTTATATAGGTAATTATTTTAATTATTTATTTTTAACCTAAATAAGCCAAGATCATGCTCGACAATTCGCGCTTAAGTTGTTGTTCTGATATAAGAAAATTGTTCTGACTCACATATCGCATCATCGTAAAAAGCGTACTATTAATAATTACAAAGGATTTATGCTTCACCTGTTCGAAGTCCCACTGATGAGGATTTCTACTAAATGTATATAGCCCTACTTCAAAAAAATGCTTTTCTAAAATCTGAGCAGCTTGCGAATGGCTATAGTTATGCCAATGTTTCAGTACTTCTATAAAAAATCCATGATCGGCTTTTAATGCATTAAACCCTAGCTCTATCGCCAAGGGGATGAGCAGGTCTAAAGGAATATTTCCTTGCTGCACAACCAGCTCTTTAAGTTGATGTCCTAATAGCTCGCTTTTACGGCGTAATAGTTCTTCTATGATTTGATCTTTATTCTCAAAATATTGGTAAATCGAACCTACACTTACTCCAGATTTCTCTGCAATTTTAGGAGTTGTGGTATGTAGTAACCCATATTGAGCAATACAGTGTTGTGTCGCCTCTAAAATATGGTCAACAATAATTTTTGAACGCTGTTGCTGTGGGGCTTTTCTCATCGGTTGTTTATTCGTTAAATGCGAATTGAATGCGAATAATTATTCATATTAGCCTATTTATTATTCAGTTCAATAAGTAAGTAACGATATGCAAACGATTAGCCCAACTCGACTTGCTTCTTTTAATGACATGCAAGACAGTAATTTCTTTACGCAGTTTTTAAATGTCTGTTGCGAAAAACCAGCTCAACCAAACTATACAGAATATGTATCTTTACAACGTGCTCTTTGTGAAGGGGATGTTGAAATGGATAAGGTGATTGATTGGGTTATGCAAGATCCCAAAGGTCACCGAATGATTTTCGAGAAGATATTATTTCAAGGCCGCGATGACCTATCTGAGCCAATACCTACTGATTTGGAAAATTTCTTTAATTACATTGAACAGAAGCCCGAATGGTTAGACCAGTACCAAATTGATGAGGCTATTAAATTTACTCATCGTTTAGGAATAAATAATGGTTTTATTCTTAGAGATTTATCGTTAATGGCAGGATATTTATATCCTGGATTTAATCAGCCCCTAATTTTAACAGGTGCATTGAAGAAACAAGCGGGTACTCGTTTAGCAGAAACTACAAAATGGTGGGTTGATATTACTGAACCTCAGGGGCTTTCTCGTTTAAGCTCAGGTTTCACGTCAACGATTTATGTTCGTTTTATTCATGCACTTGTTCGTCGACAATTAAAAAAGTCTGATCGTTGGGATAGTGAAATTTGGGGAATTCCACTTAATCAATTTGATTTAGCAATGACTAATTTAGCTTTTAGCAGTGTAGTTTTACTTGGTATTAGAGCTTTAGGTGTATGGCCAACGAAACAAGAAGCTAAGACTTTTTTACATTTTTGGCGCTATGTTGGCTGGTTGATGGGTATTGATGAAAAATGGCTTATTCAATCTGAAACTGAAGGTTGGCGGTTACTGTACTGGATGCAGTTTGCTCACCCTCGTTCTGATCACAGCAGTGTTGAATTAGGATCGAGCTTATCTAAAGAGCCTTTTGAGAGAAAATATCTGCATTTACGCTCTTTGCAGCAGAAACTTGCTTACCGACAACATTTAGAACTTACCCAGTTTTTTATTGGTAAGAAAAGAATGAAACTACTCGGATTGCCTCAGCAGTCTGCTTCATGGTTTGCTTATTATCTAATTCTGCGTAATTCACTACTTTATAGTGGCGCAAAGCTTTCACCAAAAGTTGAAAAGTTTTTATCCAAATCAGGTCGCAATATACAAAAGCTTGGCTTAACGCTTTATCAGAATCAAGGTAAGGCAAAAACCTTAGCAAGTATGCATCAATAATTTTTAAAACCTAAAAATAAAAAAAGGAAGCCTGTTAACCAGACTTCCTTTTTCAAATATTAAGATGCTTATTGAGCTGACGAACTATGCATTTCAGCGTGATTCATTTGCTCAGGTGACTCCATCATTTGCTTATTTTTTTGACTTGGCATGTAGTCAGGCTCGTTGTTGATCGCCAAGTAAAAGATAATCATAAATAATAAACTCAAGATAGAAGCCACAATAAGTAACTTCCATCCCCACCACGATTGTTCAGGCGATAATTTATTTGTCATTTCATTTCTCTCTTTAAATTAATATTTTCAGTTCATTTCATTCGCTACAGTTTATTAAAACTTCATGCTCATACGAACCCAGTAATTTCTTCCGATATTGTTGAATTGCTCTTCACTCGCAAATCCAAAGCCTGCACTACCCGCTTTGTTTAAGTGTTCGGTATAGGTCTTATCTAATACGTTATCGATACCAACAGAGACATCAATATCTTTACGAAGGTTGTAACTTCCGTTTAGAGAAAGAGTTGAAAAACCTTTACTTGGTTTTAGGTCATATCCCACGATATTACCTTGATGTAGACTCACACGATTTTGCTCAGCAACAGCTCGCCACAATAGACCTAAATTATATTTGTCAGCTACATAGCGGATATTTAAACGACCTTCTAAAGGTGAAATTTGAGGTAGTGGTTTGTCATCTGTAGTGTTTTTACCCCATGCATACATCGCACTCAAATCTGCCTGAATATGGTCGGTAAATTGATATCCAATACCCGCTTCCGCACCTGCGATGGTTGCATCGACATTTTTAGCACCCGCAGTAATATCATGGCTCATATCATGTCCACCCATTCCAGTACTTGGGTGATGGTGATAACTCATTAAAATGTAGTCATCTACTAAGCCTGCATAAGCAGAAGCCCATGTATTTAAAGCTCCATGTTGTTGCTGGAAGCCTAGATCCAACTGCAATGTTTTCTCAGGATTAACACCGTTAAAGGTATTGGTTGAGCCAGCGTTACCATGTTTAGGCGAGAAAAGCTCCCAATAATCAGGCATACGCTCTACATAACCCAAACCGATATAGCTTTTTAGGTCATGCTCAGGATGTTGATTTTCCCAACGGACGAATGCACTTGGTAAAGTCTTTTCAAGTTTAGTATTAAAGCCTTGTGCTTTAGAGTCAGCTCGCTCATCTTCAACTGTGACTCGATCTAAACGCACACCTGTAACCAGTTTGTTTTGATCATTCCATTGATAACCGAGTTCACCAAAAGCACCGTAAGATTGAAAACGCATATCTTGACGATATGGAACATTCATAGAAGGCATATTTGGCGATGACATGCTACCGCCATGTTTATTAAACTGAGAATCTACACCTGTAATCAAACTCCACTTATTCCATTCAGAGGTCATGGCTAAGCGCGAATTTAGTGTACGGCGCGTTACTTGCATAGCCATCGCGTTTGGCATGAGCATGGTCATACCACCATGGTTCATTTCAACTAATGGCGGAGTACGTAAGCTAAAGTTATCCATAATATGGTCGTTATAGCTGTAGTTCACCTGCCCTTCGATTTTTTTAATGACATCAGTGATATTTTTCTTTTCGAAACGCAGACCTAAGCTTTCACGTGCAAACTGAGAACCATCCATAGAACGTCCAGCATAAAGCGATTCACCATCAGATTTTCCGCCTGTGAGCTCAATCCAAGTGTTTTCATCTGGGGTAAAACCAAATGCTACATCAGCATTCCACTTTTTCCATGCTGAAGGCACGGTATTGCCGTCACCATCGTGATAACTATTAGACTCTGAACGGTTAGCATTTAAACGGATATATTTCTTCTCATCACCAATTGCCGTTTCAACATTATGATCAATACGTCCATATGAACCTAGCAAGACACTCGCTTGTCCACGATAAGGTTTTTCAGAGGTCAGTTTCTCAGGCTGACGTTCAAAAAGGACTGTTGCTGCCGAACCTGTATTGGCATATTGAACAGTTTGTGGACCTTTAATGACAGAAATACGATCATAACTTTCTGGTGAAATATAAGAGGTCGGCGCATCCATTCGGTTTGGGCAGGCACCTAAGTTCTCTGTACCATCCGTTAGAATTTTGATGCGTGAGCCAAACATACCTCGAAATGTCACATCGCCATTTGTTCCACCGCTTTGTATTGAGTTGAAACCCATAATACTTTGTAGATAGTCTGCGCCATCTGTAGCAGGTACTGGCTGAATGGGCTGCTTTGGATCTGCATGTACGATCAAGCCATTTGCATCATTGCCTTGCTGTGCTGTAACAACAATGGGTGCTAATGAATGAAGTGAATTTGACTCGGTATCATTTCTTTCTGAATCAGCAAAAACTAGACCCGAATGAGAGACGGCAAGCATCGCAACCCATAAAGGCTGTAATAAGAATTTAGAATGTGGCATTTTTATACGCTCTAAAACATAAATAAAGTGATATTGAAGTCAATGAAGACCCCAACAAAAAATTGCTTTTATTTATGCAAATAGAGGTGGTGCGCGCCCTTGCGGGAGTAGGAAAAGTCGCTGTAGTGCAAAATAAACATGTCGAAATGCTTGTTGATAAGCGACTAAGCGAACTTGTATACGAACAAGTACCTCTTTTACGCCAAATTCAGGTGGTAAAACCAAATTGGCATAGACGGTACAATATTGACACTGGTGGTTTGCATCATGATGATTATGTTGTCCAGAGGCTTGTACCTGTTCAATATGATGTTCATGATGTGAATGCATGGTATGTGACATGGTTTCCATCTGTGCTTTAGGTTTAAGCAAAGCACGAGTAATAGTTTCACAGACCGGAGCAATTTGATATTGCTTCGGTAATAGCGGTTGTAGAAATACCGCAATCTGCAAAAACACTGCTACACATGCGAGTAACAGACCACTACGAAAAACCAAAAATCACATCCACACTATATTGATGTTTGAAAACTTTTAACGTTTTACCGCGACTTTTTCACGCTCGCGCTGGCGAACAATCTTTTCGACTTTTTCACGTGCACGCTGACGTTTAAGTGGCGACAAATAATCCACAAACAATTTGCCTTTTAAGTGATCCATTTCATGTTGGATACAAACAGCGAGAAGTCCGTCAGCTTCTATCTCAAATGCTTGACCTTCAAGGTTAATTGCCTCGATTTTCACACGTGACGGGCGATCAACTTTGTCGTATATTTGTGGCACTGATAGACAGCCTTCTTCGTACGGCTGCGTCTCTTCAGTCAGCGGAGTTATTTTGGGGTTAATGAAAACCAAAGGTTCATCTTTAGATTCAGACAAATCCATGACGATAAGCTGAATATGACGATCGACCTGAGAAGCTGCTAAACCAATACCTGGTGCCGCATACATGGTTTCAAGCATATCTGCTGCAAGTTGACGAATTTCATCAGTAACTTCTTCAACAGGCTTAGCAATGGTACGAAGACGGGGATCAGGAAAACTTAAAATAGGTAATAAGGCCATACTGACGTCCTCACTTATGCCATTGATTAAAAAACCAAATGAAGGAAATACTTCATCGAAAAATTGTGTGTTAGCCGCCTATTATAACGCATCTGCACGCATAATTTTTAGGAATTATCATAATGAAAAAGGTTTTTGACGGCATGGTTCAATTTCATGCTTTGGGGATAAAAAAGCATTTACTTGCTTTAGCACTCTGTACAGGGGTTGCATTTGGTACGGTAGCAGTGGTTCATGCTGCCAGTCCAAATCATAATCCGCCTTCTCTTAAAAGCAATGCACCCAATGTGTACATTGTAAAACGTGGGGATACTCTATGGGATATTTCCGGTCACTTTCTAAACAAACCATGGCATTGGCCTGAAATCTGGGCAAGCAATCAACATGTAAAAAATCCGCACTGGATTTATCCGGGTGACAGATTACTACTATGTAGCTTAGATGGACGACCATTGGTTGGAAAAGATGAGGGAGATGGCTGTGTCGGCATTATTCGTCGTTACACAGGCCAAACTACAAACTTGCAACCACAAGTTCGTGTTGAAGCATTGAATAATAGTGTGCCAGTTATTCCACTTGAAAATATTAAACAGTGGTTAGAGCACAGTACTATTTTACCGGCCGATTCAATTGCCAACACACCTTACATTGTTGGGACAGCCGATCAACGCGTACTTGCAGGAAAGGGCCAAACTATTTATGCACGAGGAAAAGGTTTAGTTGAGGGTCAACGCTATGCTGTTTATCGCGAAGGCGAACCTTACTATTTCACAGACAGTAAAGGTAAAAAGCACAGCCTAGGTATTGAATTATTACAGGTTGCCTCAGGTATTGCCCTATCTTCTGAAAAAGACATCACAACCTTAGAACTTACAGATAGCTATGATGGTGAAGTACGCCGCGGCGATCGTGTTATGCCTGAAGAACAAGCTAATTTACCTACATTATTTTACCCAGTAGATGCCAAACAAGTGGTAGATGGCGGCAAAATTATCCGAGTAATGGGTTCAATTGGCAGAGCTGCAAAAAATAGTGTCGTGACTTTAGATCGTGGTACAGCACAAGGTGTTCAGGTAGGTCAAGTTTTTGACATTAACCAACAAGGTGAAACCATTCGTGACCCTAAAACAAAAGAAGCAATTCAACTACCAGGTCAACAAATTGGCAGTCTAATGGTTTTTAGAACTTTTGATCAGCTGAGTTATGCCTATGTTCTAGAAAGTGATTTGCCAATTAAAGTCGGTTCAAGCATTCAGCCACCTCGTTTTAATGATTAATGCGGGATGTACCTTTTACAATGCTCACCCAACTTTCTTCACACCAATACCACACCCTTAAAGTGTGGTATTTGGTGCAGCACTCTTTAGTTAGCTTTAAAAAAATCATTAATTATTTTGGAAACTGTGAAAAAGCAACTCAGCCTAATGGATTAGCAGAATGGCCCTCTCTTGGGCTACATGCTAATCATTTAAAACGTGTAAACGAGTTTCAAACTGCCCAAGGTCAAGCTCAGTTTGAACAGCTTGTACAGCAAGTTCATCAGCATACTGATTTTATTTTGACACCCGATGACTCTGGCTACCCCACCCAATTACTACCTTATACAGATCATCCGCCAATTATTTTTGGAAAAGGCCAAGCACAAGCCTTATTACAACCTCAAATTGCGATTGTCGGTAGTCGAAAACCAAGTCCACATGGACGTCAGGTTGCTTATGATTTTGCATATTATTTAAGTGAAAAAGGTTTTTATGTAAGTAGTGGCTTAGCTTATGGGATTGATGAAGCTGCCCATCAAGGAGCTTCAGCACACCAACGCACAATTGCAGTAACAGGAACAGGCTTAGACAGTACCTATCCAGCTCAAAATAAAAAACTTGCAGAACATATTTTGACTCAGAAAGGCGCCATCATTAGCGAGTTTTTACCGGGCACACCACCATTACAACAGCATTTCCCACGTAGAAACCGAATTGTCAGCGGCTTGAGTTTAGGTGTATTAGTTGTAGAAGCGACTTTAAAAAGTGGCTCACTTATTACTGCTAATAAAGCTGCTGAACAAGGTAAGACTGTATTTGCCATTCCCGGTCATATTTACAGTGAGTTTCATCAGGGTTGTCATCAACTCATCCGTGAAGGCGCAATTTTAGTAGACCATCCTGAACAGATTATTGAAGATCTTGCCTTGCCAACCCAATGGCAAAGTCAGCAACAAAGTCAAATTGAAGACGTTAATGTGAATACTCCAGAAATTCCTAAGCATTTAATTGGCCTTTATCAATCTTTAGACTGGGTGGGCCAAAATATTGACCAGCTTGTGGTCCATCATAATGTTCCTGTTTCTGAACTCACCTCTTCACTTATGGAACTAGAACTACTTGGTTTATGTATGCAACAATCAGGACTGTATTTACGTTGTCGTTCTTAATATTAGAGCGCACAATAGCAGTTCTGTTTGATTGAAAGGAAAGTATTACCATGATTACGACCTCAGTGACCGAAGCAGCCGAATGTTTACAGCAAGGTCAAGTTTTGGCATACCCAACTGAGGCAATCTGGGGTTTAGGTTGTGATCCGTTTAATGAACAAGCTTTTCAAAAAATACTTGAGTTGAAACAGCGCCCTATTGAAAAGGGTGTCATTTTATTAGCAGGTCATATTAGTCAAGTCGAACATTTGCTGACTTCTTTACCAGAAGCAACTCAACAAGAGATTATTGATTGCTGGTCTAATCATCAACTATCAGAAAGAGCCACGACATGGTTACTACCTGCCGACCAGCATATTCCTTCATGGATTAAAGGCGAACATCCTCTTGTTGCTGTACGAGTAACAACACATCCTTTATGTGTCGCTTTATGCAATGCTTTTCATGGCTTCATTGTATCAACAAGTGCTAACCCGAGTGGACAAGAACCTGCCCTTTCATTACAAGATGCCTGCCAATACTTTGGTTCACAATTAAACTATCTTAATGGTGATTTAGGGCAAAGTCAGCAACCAAGTCGAATCATTAATGCCTTAACTGGTGAAGTAATTCGCCCTTAGTTCCATGCAAAAAAAAAGCTCAGTTATATAGGGATAACTGAGCATAAAAAAGGATGTGTATATACCACATCCAGAGGGTTTGAATATCTCTGGAACAAAAGAATCTTTGTTTAAAAGAGCATCTTTCGTAGTGGTGGCTATTATGTGGCAACAGACTAAATGAGAGAAATATATTATTTCTCTAAAAAAAGCATGAAAAGTGTAGGGATTTTGCCGTTTTTAGCAGATAGGTTAAAATTATATTAATATTTTTATTGGTCTTTTTTAATATTTATATTTTACTATCTTTTCATAAATATATTTATAAATCATATAGAAAAGCTTGGTTTAGAAAAAAATTGGCATATTCTCATCTTTTTTTCAAAAAATATGCCATGTTTTTTTTACAATTCTTAGTTTTGTTCAGGTAATAGACCTGCTTTTTTAGCATTCACCTTCTTTTGAGCCATAATGATACCAATTAAGATCACGATCCCACCTAACGTATGGTAAATGGTCCACTGTTCAGATAACCAAACGCTTGCAATGACTGCGGTAAAGATAGGAACCAAGTTCATGAAGATACTGGTTCTATTCGGGCCAAGTTGTTGCACCGCCAACATCCAAACTAACGGCGCAATTAAAGACGCAAATACACCTGCATAAATTGCACTTGGCGCATTTTGCGCATTCAAGCCATCAAGACCAAACCAGAAAATTAAAGGAAGATGAAATATTACAGAAAACCCAATCTGCACATATAAGCTTGTCATGATTGGAAGTGGAAGCTGCCATTTCTTTAGGAAAACCCCATAAAATGCGTAGAAGAACACGGCAATAATCATTAATGCATCACCAAGATGTCCACCACCACTTAACAGCTTATGAATATCTCCTTGGGACATGACATATAGCAAACCTGCGAAAGATAAAATACTGCCAAAAACTGCAAATCGATTAGGCACATCTTTTAAAATCGCAAGAGAAACAAAAATAGTGAAGATAGGAATGAATGCGTTCACAATCCCCATGTTAGTTGCAGTCGTATAGTGTGCAGCTGTGTAAGCAAGCCCTTGATAGAGCACCATTCCAAATGCACTTAGCACAGCAAGCTTAGGCAAATATGGTTTTATCAGTTGTCGTTGTCTCCAAACCTTCAAAAACATAAATGGAGTCAAAATAATAAAGGCGATTAACCACCGATAAAAACTAATACTGACTGGAGAGATATAATCCGAGACATAGCGAGTGACTACAATATTCAAAGACCAAATCAGTACTGCCAAAATGGGAAAGATAAATGCCCATTTGTGATATTTCATGACCTGACTCATAGTAATACACCCTCTACAAAAGAAATTTTATTTTGAAGAATGTCTTAATAAATTGAAATATCGTATTTCCGACATTGATATTGAACTTAGGACATCATTAATTTTTAAAATAATGTCCAAGCTTTCATGGCATGTTCAACAACTTTATGTAATTGCTCGGTAGTCGCACCGTCTCTCGCTTGAATAGTGAGACCTTGAATGACAGTTGCATAGAAATCTGTCATTTCCTGTAGAGGAGCGACAGCAGATAAATCACCCTGCTCTGCACCTTGCTCTAGACGCTTTAATAATTTCTCTTTGGTCTTTATGCGTTTATCTAATAAATTTTGCTGTACATCTTGCGTTGCATCAGAACAGTTCATAGCAGCCACAACCAACATACAACCAGCTGGTTTATTGGGTTGAACTAGTCGTTTTACATTGTCATAAAGATATAACTCAAAAGCAATTTTTGCAGTTTTAGCTTCTAAAAAGATCGTTTCAATAGGACATGCTTCATGAGCTAAATAGTAATCAATGCACTTATAAAACAGCCCAGCCTTGTCACCAAAAGTGCTGTATAAACTCGGTGCTGTAATTTCTAGAGCCTGTGTTAACTCACTAATAGACGTTGCTTCATAGCCATGTTCCCAAAAGAGTAACATTGCCTTTTCTAACACTTGTTGCTCATCAAAGCATTTCGGGCGTCCACGCTTCTTTTTCAGCGTTTCTTCATTAATAGCAAGATCTGTTTCATTCCTATTTGTCATAAAGATCACATCTATTTTTATAACAATCGTTATTAAATTAATTGACGTTCGATTTTTTATCAACTATTTTATTTTCATAACGATCGTTAATTAATTAAAAATTGCCTTTCTTCACTTCGAATTTTGCCAAGTAAGGATTTCTTATGGACCAATCTACTACCTCTAAAGCACGACCCACGACCTCCACTCAAGGGAGCTGGTTTGCCATTTTGGCCGTTGCGATTGCAGCATTTGCATTAGTAACAAGTGAATTTTTACCTGTTGGTGTTTTAAATAGCGTTGCGGCTGATTTGCATATTTCTGTAGGTACAGCTGGCCTTATTATTACTGTGCCAGGCATTATGGCAGCGATTGCAGCCCCACTATTACCTGTTTCAGTAAAACAACTTGACCGTCGTTATGTCCTTATTTTACTCACTGCAATTATGGTAATTGCCAATACCATTACCGCCTTTGCTGAAAACTTCCATGTTTTGTTACTCAGCCGTTTAATTTTAGGTATTTCAATTGGTGGGTTCTGGGCAACAGCGATTGCCTTAAGCGGTAAGCTCGCACCACCACATTTACCTATTGCCAAGGCAACTGCTGTAGTGATGGCTGGTGTAACGTTTGCCACTGTATTAGGGGTCCCAATTGGAACATGGCTTAGCGAGTTTTATGGATGGCGTAGTGCTTTTGGAATTACTGCTGTAATTGGTCTGGTTGTATTAGTACTTCAACTTATTTTCTTGCCTAAACTTGTACCAGATTCGGCAATTCATATTCGTGATTTACCTGCATTATTACGCACGCCTAAAGCACGTAGCGGTATGCTAATTGTCTTGTTAATTGGTCTTGCTCATTTCTGTGCTTATAGTTACTTGGCACCTTTCTTTAAAAATATTGCAGGATTCAATGGTACAACTATTAGTTCATTATTATTGCTTTACGGAATTGCTGGTATTTTTGGAAACGCGTTTGCAGGATATAGCGGCAATTTAAATGTCCGTTACACACTCGCATTTGTTGGAACATGTTTTGCAATCGTGTTTTTCGGCTTTCCAATTTTTGCTATTCATGAGTTTGGTGCTATTGTGCTGACTGCATTATGGGGCTTCGCATTTGGTGCTTTCCCTACTTCTGCCAATATCTGGATGTTTGTTCATGCGCCAAATGCCGTAGAAAAAGGTATGCCGCTCTTTGTTGGCATGTTCCAAGTCATGATTGCTACAGGTTCATTATTAGGCGGTTATGTAGTTGATCATTTCAATGAAAATACTTTAATTTATGGTGTATTAAGCTTCGTTGCTTTAGCATTAATTAGTACATTTACCTTTGCTAAAGGCTTAAATAATCCTAAAGCGACTTGTGAAAATTAAAATATTACTCAGAGTAAATAGATGAAAAATGAGGACCAACAATTTTCCTTATTGAACGATATAGAAGTTCATGAATTTCTATATGAAAAAGAAGATATTGTTCGTCCTCATGCTTCACTTTGGGGAGATTTTAATTTCAGTTTGAATGGCATTTTGGAAATGCAGGTAGAGGAACAAATCTACTTATCTCCTCCAAGCTACGGACTTTGGATTCCACCTCAAACGGTTCATCAATCAACAGATATCGATCATGAAATTCACTATATTTGTATTCGACTACACCCTCGCCTATGTTCTATCTTAGGTGATGTCTGTAAATGCTTTAGTATTCAACCTTTCTTTCGAATCCTCGTTTTACAAATTTTGGAACAGCAAAAACAAAATGGAAAACCTGAATATTTAGAACATCTTTTGCAAGTTCTATTTGATCAGTTACAGCAAGCCACAGCATATTCTCATTACTTACCCCAAACACGTCATCCAGTTTTACTACCAATTTTGGAAAAACTTTCAGACCCATTGTTTTTTAATCACTCTTTACAGCAATTACTTCAGAATTTTTCAGTCAGTGATCGCCATTTATTGCGTTTAAGCCAACAAGAGTTACAACTTTCTTTATCAGAATGGCGTAATCGAGCCAAAATTGTTTATGCCATTCATCAAATTCGACAAGGCATACCGATCAAGCGTTTAGCATACGACCTCGGTTATCAACACAGTTCAAGTTTTATTGAGTTTTTTAAAAGATATACTGGCCAAACACCTGTTCAAATCAGAAACAATTAGAGAACAAAGCTGCATTTTCATATCTTTTTATTTTTTGAACACGAATATTATTGCACTACTCAAGAATAGCAGTTAAAACAAATGCGTTACTTGATATCAATTACAATCTTCAGGAAAGACTCATGACTCAATCTGTATATCACATTCCAGTAAAAGCCATTTCAGGCGAAGCTGTTGACCTTGACCAATATAAAGGTAAGGTTTTATTAATCGTAAACACAGCATCTAAATGTGGTTTAACTCCACAATACGAAGGTTTAGAAAAGCTTTACCAAGCAAAGAAAGATCAAGGCCTTGAAATCTTAGGTTTTCCTGCAAACAACTTTAAAGAACAAGAACCTGGTTCGGATGAAGAAATTCAGCAATTCTGTTCATTAAACTACGATGTTCATTTCCCACTTTTCTCTAAAATCTCTGTAGCAGGCGAAGATAAACACCCACTTTATCAAACGCTCATAGCTGCTCAACCAAAACGCATTGGTGAAGGTCCTTTCCGTGAGCGATTAGAAGGTTTAGGTATTCCAACGAATCCTGCTCCAGAAGTGCTATGGAACTTTG
The DNA here is from genome assembly GCA_031277915.1 of Acinetobacter sp. Classification (GTDB taxonomy): domain Bacteria; phylum Pseudomonadota; class Gammaproteobacteria; order Pseudomonadales; family Moraxellaceae; genus Acinetobacter. Next base: position 6,488 of record JAITLL010000008.1, on the reverse strand, counting down.
AAAAATTTTTAATTAATAAAAATGGTGAAGTTGTTGCTCGCTTTGCACCAAACTTAACAGCAGACGACGAACAGATTGTAAAAGCAGTTGAAGCAGAATTAGCTAAATAATTTTTATAGCAATTTAATAAAAAAGAGTGCTGTAGCACTCTTTTTTATTGTCTGGTCAAAATGTTGTTCATTTGCAACAATACCTTATTTCTACATATTTTATGCATATAGTACCCACTTGCTTTACTTGGTATTGTTTGTAGTTATGAAAAAAGTTTTACAAGGCGCATTATTTCCATTTGTGATTTTTGCTTCCGGTATGTTGTTACTTGGATGCGATCAGGCACAGGACCATGCTAAGGAACAAGACTCTGTTCAAACTAATGACCAAGTATCAGAACAGGCAGATGATTCTCAACAAGAAATTACACCTACAAAGAATAAAGCTGAGTTAAAAAGCGGCAATGTTTTTTATATTGTCCGTGACGCGGCTAACCTACAGTTAAAAGCTGGTGACTATATCGAGAAGCTTAAAGACACTCAACTTGATGTTGAGCAAGCCATTCAAGATAAAGATCAGGGGGAGCTAAAAACAACTGTAACGACATTAAAACAGCAACTAAAAGGCTTAAATCAAGCATTGCTGACTTTAGATATCAAAAGTCAGGAAGTTGAAAGTATTCGTCAAAACTTACTACAAGCAAACCAGCAAGCTTTAAGTATGCCTTTATTAAATGGAAATTTAGAACAAATTGATTTTGATCAAATTGAAAAACAGCTCAATACAATCCAAATGGATATGGTCAAACTCGCTGCTCTCATTATGGCAGGAGATGAGAAATCAGATTCAAAAACTGATTCTTAAGAAATCTACTTATAAAAAAAGCCACCTTAACGGTGGCTTTTTCAATCTCGAACCGCGTCTTATTGAGCGCGGTTTTTGATTTTACGGATTGTTTCAAGCTGACCTGCAATCTCTGAAAGAGATGCTAAAGCAGCAGCTGAGTCCAAATCACTCTTTTGGTTTGCAAGCAATTGTTCAGCATTTTTACGTGCTTCTAAAATTGCTGCTTCATCCAAATTGTCAGCACGGATAGCAGTATCTGCAAGAACCGTTACAACATGAGGTTGAACTTCTAAAACACCGCCAGATACATAGACGATTTCTTCTGTACCATTTTCCAACTGAACACGAATTGGGCCCGGTTGAAGCAAAGTAACAAGTGGAGCGTGTCCTGGCAAAATACCAAGCTCACCACCTGCACCTTTCGCGATTAACATCGATACTGCGCCAGAGTAAATAGACTCTTTAACACTTACGATATCACATTGCATAGTCGCCATGAGATGATCTCCTTAAATTAGAGTTTCTCAGCTTTAGCAATCACTTCGTCAATACCACCAACCATATAGAACGCTTGTTCTGGGATGTGATCGTATTCACCAGCTAATAGACCTTTAAAGCCACGAATCGTTTCTTTAAGTGGTACTAATTTACCAGGAGCACCAGTAAATACTTCAGCTACGTGGAATGGTTGAGAGAAGAAACGTTGGATTTTACGCGCACGGTAAACAACCAATTTATCTTCTTCTGCCAATTCATCCATACCCAAAATTGCGATGATGTCTTTAAGCTCTTTATAACGTTGCAATACGTTCTGTACAGAACGTGCAATTTCATAGTGCTCTTGACCAACAACTAATGGGTCTAACTGACGTGAAGTTGAGTCAAGTGGATCGATCGCTGGGTAAATACCAGAAGATGCGATGTCACGGCTCAATACTACTGTTGCATCTAAGTGAGCAAATGTAGTTGCAGGCGATGGGTCTGTTAAGTCATCGGCAGGTACATATACTGCTTGGATCGATGTGATCGAACCAGATTTAGTAGACGTAATACGCTCTTGAAGAACACCCATTTCTTCTGCAAGTGTAGGTTGGTAACCTACCGCAGATGGCATACGACCTAACAATGCTGATACTTCAGTACCCGCAAGTGTATAACGGTAGATGTTGTCGACGAATAATAATACGTCACGACCTTTACCATTTTCGTCTTTTTGATCACGGAAGTATTCAGCCATAGTCAAACCAGTTAACGCTACGCGTAAACGGTTACCTGGTGGCTCGTTCATCTGACCGTAGACCATTGCTACTTTGTCAAGAACGTTAGAATCTTTCATTTCGTGATAGAAGTCGTTACCTTCACGAGTACGCTCACCAACACCAGCAAACACAGATAAACCTGAGTGTGCTTTTGCGATGTTGTTGATCAATTCCATCATGTTAACGGTTTTACCAACACCAGCACCACCGAATAAACCAACTTTACCACCTTTTGCGAACGGGCAAAGTAAGTCAATTACTTTAATACCTGTTTCTAAAAGGTCAGTAGAAGCTGCTTGTTCAGCATAAGAAGGCGCTTGACGGTGAATCGGCAAACGTTCTTCAGTCGCAACAGGACCTGCTTCATCGATAGGACGACCTAAAACGTCCATGATACGGCCAAGCGTAGCTGGACCCACTGGAACAGAGATCGGTGCGTTTGTGCTAGTTACATTAAGGCCACGTTTAAGACCTTCTGTAGAACCCATTGCGATGGTACGAACAACACCATCACCAAGTTGTTGCTGAACTTCTAAAGTAGTTTCAGTACCGTCAACTTGGAGAGCGTCATAGATCTTAGGAACGCTTGTGCGCTCAAACTCGACGTCGATAACCGCGCCGATGATCTGAATGATACGACCGCTACTCATTGCTGTCTCCTCAATTCAAACTTAATAATGTTAAACGGCAGCGGCACCGCCAACGATCTCGGAAATTTCCTGAGTAATCGCGGCTTGACGCAGCTTGTTGTAAATGAGTTGTAGGTCTTTAATCAGTTGTCCTGCGTTGTCTGTCGCTGCTTTCATCGCGACCATACGAGCTGACTGCTCACATGCAACGTTCTCAATCACACCTTGATAAACCATAGACTCGATGTAGCGAACCAACAAACCATTTAACAATTCTTCTGCTTCTGGTTCGTAGATATAGTCCCAACCATAAGTACGGTTGAGATCATCGCCTTCTTCTGCTGGTGCTAAAGGAACAAGTTGTTCTACTTTAGGCTGCTGAGTCATTGCATTAATGAAGCCATTTGATACGAGGTAGATACGATCTAACTCGCCCTTATCAAATGCATCAAGCATAACTTGCACTGAGCCAGTTAACTGTTCCAAGCTCGGCGCATCGCCAAGTTGGGTAGTTGCACCAAGCACTTTACCGCCGTAATTCTTAAAAAACGAAACCGCTTTTTGACCAATTAAAGCAAATTCAACTTCAATTGACTGCTGTTGTTGTGCTTTGACATGCTGCACAACTTTCTTGAACAAGTTAATGTTCAAGCCACCTGCCAAACCACGATCTGAAGACACTACGATATAGCCAACACGCTTAACTGGGCGGTCAACCATATAACGGTGTTTGTATTCAGGGTTTGCTTGTACCAAGTGAGCAATTACACGGCGCATATTATCGGCATACGGACGGCCCTGAGCCATGCGCTCTTGCGCACGACGCATTTTAGAAGCAGCTACCATTTGCATCGCGCGAGTAATCTTTTGCGTGCTCTTGATACTAGCTACTTTGGCGCGAATTTCTTTTAAATTTGCCATACGCTTAACCTAGTATTCGAAAGCCCTTTCGAGCTTCCGAAGGTTGATCCGTGAACCAAACTTAACTAAAACTGAACTTAGTAAGTTTGAGTCGCTTTAAAGCTTTCAATACCTGCTTTGATTGCTGCTTCGATGTCTTTGTTGTAATCACCAGTTTCATCGATTTGTTTCATCAACGGCGCATATTCTGAACGGAAGTAAGCAATTAACGCAGCATCAAAGTCTACGATTTTCTTAACTTCTACGTCAGCCATATAGCCTTCGTTAGATGCATAAACAGAAACAGCTTGGTCAGCAATTGAGTAAGGAGCATATTGTTTTTGCTTCATTAACTCAGTTACACGTTGACCATGTTCAAGTTGCTTACGAGTTGCTTCATCAAGGTCAGAAGCGAACTGAGCAAACGCAGCCAATTCACGGTATTGTGCTAAAGCGGTACGGATACCACCAGACAATTTTTTGATGATCTTAGTTTGAGCTGAACCACCAACACGAGATACAGAGATACCCGCGTTCACAGCAGGACGAATACCTGCGTTGAATAATGATGTTTCTAAGAAGATCTGACCGTCAGTAATCGAAATTACGTTCGTTGGTACGAATGCAGATACGTCACCCGCTTGAGTTTCAATAATTGGCAATGCAGTTAAAGAACCAGTTTGACCAGTTACTGCACCATTAGTGAATTTCTCAACGTAGTCAGCAGATACACGTGAAGCACGTTCAAGAAGACGCGAGTGAAGATAGAATACGTCACCCGGATATGCTTCACGACCTGGTGGACGACGTAAAAGCAATGAAATTTGACGGTAAGCAACAGCTTGCTTAGACAAATCATCATAAATGATAAGAGCATCTTCACCGCGGTCACGGAAGTATTCACCCATTGTACAGCCAGAGTACGGAGCTAAATACTGCATTGCAGCAGGATCAGCAGCCGCAGCAGCGACAACAGTTGTATACGCCATAGCGCCAGTTTCTTCTAGCTTGCGTACAACGTTTGCAATTGTTGATTGTTTTTGACCAATCGCAACGTATACACATTTAATGCCAGAGTTTTTCTGAGCAATGATCGCATCGATCGCCATTGCTGTTTTACCAGTTTGACGGTCACCAATAATCAACTCACGCTGACCACGACCCACAGGAATCATGGTATCAACTGATTTATAACCAGTTTGAACAGGCTCGTCTACAGATTGACGCCAAATTACGCCTGGTGCTACCTTTTCAACAGCATCAGTTAATTTTGCATCAATCGGGCCTTTACCATCAATTGGGTTACCCAAAGCATCTACTACACGGCCAAGAAGTTCAGGACCAACTGGAACTTCTAAAACACGACCTGTACAACGAGCTTTTTGACCTTCTTGAAGGCTTAGGTAGTTACCTAAAACAACGGCACCCACTGAATCCTGTTCTAGGTTCAGTGCCATACCAAATAAGCCGCCGTCGAATTCGATCATTTCACCGTACATTGCATCAGCAAGACCGTGAATACGCACGATACCGTCGGATACCATAACAATGGTACCTTCGTTTTTAGCGGTCGCGCTGGTGTCCAGATCTCCGATACGCTGTTTAATGAGCGCACTGATCTCGGATGGATTCAGTTGTTGCATTGCGCTATTCCTCAATCTTTTATTAGTTCAGTCTTCATCATTTGCATTATGCAAGAAGACGAGTACGCATTTTTTCAAGCTTGTTAAGCGCAGAATCATCTATCACTTGATCGCCTGCACGAATCACAACACCTGCAATCAAAGCAGGATTAACTTCTACAGAAACATTAACTGCTGCCTTGAAGCGTTTTTCTAACGCATGTGCAAGCAATTGTTCCTGAACAGAAGTTAACGGAAACGCCGATTCAATCACGACATCAACCGTATTGTTATTCTGTGATTTAAGCTGTTCATATTCTGCTGCAATTTCAGGTAACAATACTAATCGATCGTTATCTGCAAGAAGTGTCAAAAAGTTAGACACTGCTTGAGACTGATCTTCACCTAAAACTTTAGCAAAAAGCTTCACTTGCTCCGCAGGAGTAAGTTCAGGGCGATTTAAATAAGCGGAAAATGCTTCGTCTTGCACCGCAGCACTGAGCACTTGTAACGCATTCGACCAATTGTCTGTTGCACCTTGCTCAGAAGCATAAGCAAATGCTGCTTTGGCATACGGACGTGCCAACGTCAAGAGTTCAGCCATAATTCGCCTCGCTTAAAGTTTAGCAGCCAGCTGAGACAGCATGGCGTTATGAGCTTCTGCGTCAACTTGTTGGTTCAGGATCTTTTCTGCACCAGTTACTGCCAAGGCAGCTACTTGTTGACGTAATTCTTCGCGAGCAGAATTGATTTCTTGATCAACAGCTTCTTTAGCTTGTTGACGAATACGCTCACCTTCAGCCGCAGCTTGAGTACGAGCTTCTTCGATCAATTGCGCTGCACGACGGTTCGCTTGTTCGATCAATTGAGCCGCTTGTGCTTTAGCTGCATCAAGCTCTTGCTTTACTTGCGCTTGTGCATCGGCAAGGTCAGCTTTCGCTTTTTCTGCTGCATTTAAGCCATCAGCAATTTTACGCTGACGCTCACTAATCGCATTGATTAGTGGTGGCCAAACAAACTTCATGCAGAATGCGACAAAAAACGCAAACGCAATCGCTTGACCAATCAATGTGAGGTTGATATTCATTGCAATTCCTCAAATAGTGGATTTAGGAATTAAGATGATTAACCTACAAATGGATTAGCGAAGATGAAGAACAAGCCAATACCAACACCGATCATAGGCACAGCATCAAGAAGACCCGCGATTAAGAACATACGAGTTTGAAGTTGTGGAGCCA
>JAITLL010000068.1 GCA_031277915.1 Acinetobacter sp. | reverse complement strand
GTTAATGGCTGCTTTTGCAGCTTCTAAATCATTAAAGGCAACATGGTTAATACCATTTGGAAGTGGTGCAAAATCTTGTGAATATTTTAGTTGACCACCCGCCGAAACGGTAAATAAAGTACGGCCGTGGAACGCATTATTAAATGCCACGATGCCGCTTTTACCCGCCACACCGCTGTCGAGTCCTACTTTACGAGCAAGCTTTAAAGCTGCTTCATTCGCTTCTGCACCTGAGTTACAGAAGAATACTTTATCTGCAAATGTATTTTCGGTGAGTTGTTTAGCAAGGCGTAAAACTGGTTCATTGGTATAACCATTGCCGACATGCCAAAGTTTTGTTGCTTGTTCTGTTAATGCATTTACTGCCACTGGATGCGCATGACCTAATGCGTTTACTGCAATCCCGCCTGCAAAATCGATATATTCTTTATTTTCTTGATCCCAAATACGTGAACCTTCACCACGTACAGGAATGAAATTTGCCGGTGCAAAAACTGGAACCATCCAGTCATTAAAGTTGCCACGAGAAACTGGAAAATTATTCATTTTATCTAGTCCATTAAATTGAATTATTCGGGTTAGCTAATGGCTCTATTATTCAAAATCAAATTGATTCACAAAATTTGTAATTCAGCAAAAAATGAATTATTTTTTACCACTTTGATAATTGACAATTACAATATGGACACTATCGATCAAATTATTTTAGGTTTACTTAAAGATAACGCACGGATGCCTGTGACCGAGTTAGCCGAAAAAGTTCACGTTTCAAGAGCAACGGTTAAAAAGAGAATCGAGTATTTAGAGTCTTCGGGCATCATTACTGGATATACGGTTCGTTTTAAACCGAATGCAGAGCGCAATGTTATTCGTGCATGGATGAGTATTATGGTTGAAGGCACTAAAGCACAGTCTGTGATTAAAGAATTACGCCTAGAAAGCGCAGTGGAATGTCTGCATAAAACCAATGGCAAATGGGACATTTTGGTCGAGCTACGCTCTGACACCTTAGAAAACTTCGATAAAGTTTTAGAGAGAATCAGGAACATTTCAGGTATTTATAACAGTGAAACCAGCATTCTGCTTGCGAGTCATAAGACCTGATCACTCACTTTAATTTCAAAGAATAAGAAAGAAAAATTGATGAGCTAAGCATAAGGTTTGGCTTATCAAACTACTCTCGATGAGAAAAATCTTCTATTGTCTTTCATCAAATCGGCTGAGCTCATGTAACGATGAACCTGTTCTAAAAATCTTCAATTATTTTTTAATATTTTTAAATAATAAAATCAAAAACTTAAAATTAAAGTTGATTTAAACCCACACTTTTTTCGCTCACTCCCTTCATCAAAGTATTTGACAGAAAAATTAAAACATAATACATATAGTATTATATGTTATATGTTAAAACCTAAGGACAAGGTATAAAAATGGCTAAAACTCAACTAAAACACTTTATTAACGGCGAATATGTTACTAGCAGAGGAAATGATTACTTCGACTTGGTGAGTCCAGTCACTGGTGAAGTTTATGCACAATCGCCCAATGCAACCGAGGCAGAAGTGGATGCAGCGTATGCCGCGGCCAAAGAAGCATTTAAAATTTGGGGTCGCAGTACACCATCAATGCGTCAAAAAGCATTATTAAAGTTGGCAGATGCCATTGAAGCAAATGCAGAGCGTTTAATTGAAGCGCAAAGCCGCAATACAGGTCAGTTAAAACACTTAATTGCATCTGAAGAAGTGGGCGTATCGGCAGATCAAGTTCGTTTCTTCGCAGGTGCTGCCCGTTTACTCGATGGCTCAGCAACTGGTGAATATTTAGAAGGTTTAACTTCTTCTATTCGCCGTGAACCTATCGGTGTGGTTGGTCAAGTTACACCTTGGAACTATCCACTCATGATGGCTGTTTGGAAAATTGCCCCTGCTTTGGCTGCGGGTAACACAGTGGTACTTAAACCAAGTGACACAACCCCAGAAAGTACGCTTTTACTGGCAGAAATTGCTGCACCATTTTTCCCTAAGGGCGCATTTAACGTCGTGTTAGGCCAAGCTCAGGTTGGTTCAAAAGTTGTATCACATAAAACCCCTGCGCTCGTTTCGATTACAGGTTCGGTCCGTGCTGGACTACAAGTTGCAGCTTCTGCCGCAGCAAATTTAGCAAAAGCTCACCTTGAGCTTGGCGGAAAAGCACCTGTAGTGGTTTTTGAAGATGCCGACATTGATAAAGCCGTTGAAATGATTGCTTTAACGGGTTATTTCAACGCAGGACAAGACTGTACTGCTGCAACACGTGTCATTGTGGCCGAAGCTGTTCATGATAAGTTTTTAGCTAAACTCGTTGAAGCTGCCAAAAATACCCGTTTTGGTGAACCCGATGATCAAGATGCACTTTATGGTCCACTCAACAATGCCAATCAATTAAAAAATGTTAAAGCATTTATCAATAACTTGCCTGCTCACGCCAAAGTTGAAACAGGTGGAAAACAAGCAGACCGTCCAGGTTTCTATTTTGAACCAACTGTTATTAGTGGTTTAAAACAACACGACGAAGCAATTCAAAATGAAATTTTTGGACCAGTGATTACCGTTCAGAAATTTACAGATGAAAATGATGCGATTGAAAAAGCCAACGATGTTGAATATGGCCTAGCTTCAAGTGTCTGGACCAAAGACCATGCTCGTGCAACCCGTCTGTCTCGTGAACTCGATTTTGGTACAGTTTGGATTAACACCCATATTCCTTTAACCGCAGAAATGCCACACGGCGGTTTCAAAAAATCAGGTTATGGTAAAGATTTATCTGGCTACGGTTTTGAAGAATATACCCGCGTTAAACATGTGATGAGTTCAAACGAATAATAAAAATGAGCTTTGAAAGGAGATCAAAATGAATAAACAAGAAATGAAAGACTTGGTGACTAAAGCCCATCACAAGCTATTTAATTTGCACGACACCACTGCTCTAGACCGTTATTTCTCTAAAGACTTTATAGAGCACTCACCACTCGTTGCAAATGGTCTTTCAGGCCTTCGCCAATTGGTAGAAGATTGCCCCGACATGCAACATGAAGCTGTACGTGTATTGGCAGATGGCGACTTGGTTGCAATTCATGGCCGCTTTCAGGGATTAGATGAAAACCCTTTGGTTGGCTTTGATATTTACCGAGTGAAAGACGGCAAAATTGTAGAACATTGGGATGGGTTGGTGACTGAAGCAGCACCAAATGTAAGTGGTAGAACACAATTAGACGGTCCGACCGAAATCGTAACTCATCATGATTCAGAGACAAACCGTGAAATTGTGACCTCTTTCTTTAAGAAATCATTAATTGATGGAAATTACGATGCCTTTAAAGAATACACTCGCGACGACCAGTTCATTCAGCATAGCCCTGATATTGGGGACGGTGTTAAGGCAGTCATTGATTTTTTGAACAATATCCGTAATGAAGGACAAGGTTTGGTATACTCCAAAACGCATCGCTCCATTGCTGATGGTCAATTTGTATTGACTCATTCCGAAGGTAGTATTGCTGGAAATCGACATGCCTATTTTGAATTATGGCGAGTTGAAAATGGCAAAATTGCTGAACTTTGGGATGCAATACCAGCTGTTCCTGAAGATGAACAGGCTGTCCATGGTTATGGCGTGTTTTAATTATTATTTATCCGCTTCATTAAGCTAAGTCTTTTGGCTTAGCTTTTAGAGAATTCGCCATGTCAGCATATACGATAATTTTTGCACCTATTGCTCAAGCAACTCGTTCGGAACAAGTTGTAGAACGCTTGGAGAATGCAATTATCTCTGGTTTGCTCAAAAGCAATGAACAACTTCCTAATGAGGCAGATTTAGCACGCTTAATGGGAGTTTCGCCAATTACGGTTCGCGAGGCTCTCAATACTTTACGTGTAAAAGGTTTAATTGATACACGTCGTGGTAGAAATGGCGGAAGTTTTGTTTGTGAGCTACCTTCAGACTTACTGCTAAACCAACACCCATTGCGCCAAGCTTCCAATGAATATTTAGCTGACTTAGGCGAGTTTCACAGTGCAATTTTAACGCATAGTGCATATTTGGCCGCTCAAAGAACCACTGAATATGAACTAGGCAAAATCAAAGAGCTCATTGAGCAATTTGAACAAGCTGTTGAAGCAGATACACGTGCACAGCTTGATTTACGTTGCTTGCTTACACTCACCTCATTTGCTCAATCTGCAAGACTCGCAAATCAGGAACTCACTATTCAAGCGGAATGGGCACCGCTCATTGCCGTACTTTATCGAGATGATGATTTTCACCGTGAAGTTGTAAAGCAATATCACCATCTTTTGTCATCGTTTATTGAAAACAATGAAAATGAAGCTGTGATTCAAGCAAGAAAAATAGTTTCAATGCTCACTGACCAAATGCTTCGCTATAAGTTATCGAGTGAATAAAAATAATAAATGCGATGACTTATCAATAATCAAGTTAGAAATATGGAATTTTAGGAGTTATAGGAATGACCCAGCACTTAGATTTAGATATAGAAGAGCTTCAAAGTTTATTAAAAAGTGTTGTTGAGGAAACAACGACCATTACCGAAACACTAGCGACTAAAGCAAGTAAAATTCTGTCAAAGCATGCATCTGAAAAAAATGCAGATATTAAGCTTTCAACTTCAGAACGCTCTGCTTTACAGAAAGAAATTAAAAATGCGCTAAATCAGAGCCATTATAGTCAAGGAGCTGGTTTTGCGAGTTATAGTCCAGCAACACAAGACGAGCAAGACTATTGGACACTCGAATGGTGGTATAAAAAAGAAGACCAGTTACAACAAGCGAAACTTGAAAACTACCAAAATGCGCAGCGCTTTTTAGATTTCCGCTCTTTTGAATGGTTCCACAAACCTTCTCAAGATAAAAGCCCATGCATACATGGTCCTTATGTTGATTATATTTGCAACGGTGCCTATACCATCACTATTGCTCATCCTGTCATGATTCATGATCAGTTTATTGGTGTCATTGCTACGGATATTTTAGTTTCGGCGCTCGAAAAGCTGCTTATGCCAAAACTCAAAAATATCAAGCAAAAAGCAGTCATTATGAATGATTCATCTCGGGTCATTACTTCAAATGACATTAGCATCAGAACTGGAACATTATTTAAAGAAAAAGCTGTTCAACAGTTTTTCTCGCGACCATGTCCGTCTTTCCAATTGGTCGTGATCTAAAAAAGCAAAGAATATTGGCCTTTTATTCTAGCTTTAATGTACCACCAAGGTGAAATAGCACTTTAAGCCTCTAGCTACTGTTCAAACTTTCTTCAATCAGACTTGTTTATTCAGGTCATGGGGAAGTTTTGGCCTAAAAATAGCATCGCCTTTCTGGATGAAAAGCAAAAACAACGAAATTTGAGGTTGAAAAGACATGGAAAATAAAGCGTCTTCCTTAAAAAAACTATCTCTATGGCAAGTCACGATTATTGGTATTGCCTATATGACCCCCATGACGGTTTTTGATACTTTCGGCATTGTTTCCGGAATTACTCAAGGTCATGTTCCTCTCGCTTACCTATTCGCTTTAGGCGCTATGCTGCTCACTGCTTGGAGTTATGCGAGGTTTAGTAAAAATTCGGAAAAATCAGGTTCAGCATATAGTTATACGGCTGAAAGTTTAGGGCCTAAAAGTGGTTTTTTTGTCGGCTGGTGTTCTCTACTCGACTATCTGTTATTACCGCTTATTAATGTTCTACTTGCCGCAATTTATCTTACCGCCCTTCTTCCAAGTCTGCCTTATTGGTTTTGGGTACTTGTATCGGCAGGCCTTGTCACCTTAGTCAACTGTTTTCGTATTCGGTTACTTGCCAACTTAAGCCTCGTGTTTGTGTTTGCACCCATCATACTGATGGTCATTTTTGTATATTTAGTCATTCGTGGTATTGGCTCGACTCAAGGTTATGAGCACGTGCTTACTTTGGCCCCGCTATGGCATGGCCAGCAATCGCTATTACCTCTCGTCGCTGGCGCTTCAGTTCTATGTTTTTCATTTTTAGGTTTTGACGCAGTTACCACCCTTTCAAATGAAACCAAACAGCCCACCAAAAATATTCCTCGTGCAGTCATGTTAACAACACTTACTGGTGGGCTTATTTTCTTCATTGCCGCTTGGTTTATTCAGCTTTATTTTCCAAATAATGTTCGTTTTCACCATCCTTCAGAAGCACTGCCTGAAATTGTGCTTTATGTAGGCGGTGCTTTGTTCCAGTCTATCTTCTTATGTGGACAAATTATGAACACAGTCGCCTCAGGTCTTGCCTCACATGCCAGTGCCTCGCGTTTACTGTATATAATGGGTTCTGACAATATTTTTCCTAAAAAGTATTTTGGGACTATCCATAGCTCTTTAGGTACGCCTTTTTTCTCGGTTTTATTTGTTGGTCTTATTTCAATGTCCGCGGTTTTTCTAGATTTAGCACAAGTCGTAAGCCTGATCAGCTTTGGTGCACTAGTCGCTTTTACAGCCGTAAATTTCTCAGTCTTTATGAAGTTTTATATTAAAGATAAACAGCGCTTAGGTTTTAAAAATAAATTTCTAAACCTATTTTTACCGCTTTTATCGGTCATTAGCATTATTTGCTTATGGCTCAATCTCGACTCATCTTCACTCATTTTTGGATGCTTCTGGTTATCTTTAGGCATTCTTTTATTCATCTATAAAACGATTAAAAAACAAAGTATTGCGATTAGTAATGCTTATTAATTTTTTAAGGAACTTCTCTATGAAAATTATTTCTAAACCTCAGCTTTTAAAAGATGTGGAATACAAACCAAGTAAATCTCTACAAATGGGCAAAGAGTGGAGTTGGTTAAATCCAAAACATGCGAAATTTGATACAACTACAGTTAATGACGCATCGGTAGATAACCCCGCCAACTATTATGAAAGCTCACTTTCTGATTGGCATACATTTGACAGTTTAAATGCTGACATTGAATGTGATGTCGTAGTTATTGGTGGTGGCTTATTAGGTTCATCGACTGCCCTACACCTAGCTGAACAAGGTGTAGATACCGTTTTGTTAGAAAAAAACCGCATTGGTAGTGCAGCTTCTGGTCGAAATGGTGGACAACTTACTCCCGGTTTAGCTCGCTGGGAAGCTCAGGAAATGGCCGATCGCTTAAGCTATGAAGATGCCAAAAAACTATGGCATTTTACCTCTACTGAAGCGATGCAACTCATTGATGACATCTCGGAAAAATACCAACTCAACTTTGACCGAAAATATGGACATATTACTGCCGCCGTTCATGAAGGACATTTGGTTGGCTTAACACAAGGTGCCGATGCACGAAAATATTTAGGTGAAGACCATACCCGTATTGTGGGTAAGCATGAACTCATGGACTTTATTAAATCGGACTACTATACAGGCGGTTTAATTGATGAGTTAGGCGGACAAATCCATCCTTTAGCTTTAAACCGTGGCTTAATTTATGGCTTTTGCCAAAACGGCGGTACTGTTTATGAACAAACAGAAGTCATTTCAATAGTAGAAAAAGCAGATGGGATTTATGTTCAAACAGCAAATGCTGTCGTAAAAGCTAAAAAGTCTGTGGTGTTAGCAGTACACCATGCCTCGTTTAAACTTTTATCTGAACAGAACAATACCACTATTCCGTTTTATACCTATGTCGCAACCACCGCTCCTTTAGAACTTGATACTAAAGAGCTTTTGCCATTTGGGCATCCGGTTTATGACACTCAGTTCCAGATTGATTACTACCGCCCTGTGTTTAACAACCGTTTATTGTTTGGTGGCCAAGGTACTGGCACATGCTGGGGGCCAGAGAAAACTTTAAATTATTTAGAGCATCGAATTCATACCGTGTTCCCACAAATTAAAAATCTAGAAATGGATTTTGTTTGGAGTGGAACCACCGATTTAACCGTAAATGGTGCAGTCGACAGCCGTAAGTTTGGCAACAAGTTCCCAATTTATGCTGTTCACGGCTGGAGTGGACATGGTGTTGCACAGACGGTACGCATTGGTAAGGCGATTGCGAATGACTTTATTGGTCAATCGAATGACTTTGAAATGTTATCTAGAATTGACCATCAAAATATTATGTTTGGTCGTACCCTTGCACCCGTTGTTATTCCACTCGCAAAAAGCATGTATGGCATCGGTGCAATGATTAACCCAGGCAAAATGGTATCTTTCTAATTTATAAAAACATCATTTTCTAAAAAAGGATTCGTATAGCTTTATACGAATCCTTTTTATTTAACTGAGTAAAAATCCTATTCAAATTAGGTTATCCCTATTCAATCCATTACAATAGCATCGGCTTTTTTAGACAGCGCATAGTATTTTGAGTAACTCAACTTCCCAATTAAAACGTGGACTTAAAAATCGTCACATCCAGCTAATCGCTATGGGTGGCGCTGTCGGGACAGGTTTATTTTTAGGCTCTGCACAAGTTATCCAGTCCGCTGGCCCTTCTATTATTTTAGGTTATGCCATTGTCGGTTTGGTCGCATTTTTAATTATGCGCCAAATGGGTGAAATGATCGTAGAAGAACCTGTGGTCGGTTCCTTTAGTTACTTTGCACAAAAATATTGGGGAAGATTCCCCGGTTTTTTATCGGGCTGGAACTATTGGGTGGTCTATATTTTAGTCGCGATGACCGAACTGACTGCAGTTGCTAAATATGTGCATTATTGGTGGCCTCATATTCCTGCTTGGATATCAGCCTTATTTTTCTTTGTTTTGGTCACGTGTTTGAACTTAGGCAACGTTAAATTTTATGGTGAATCTGAGTTTTGGTTAGCCATTATTAAAGTTACCGCAGTCATTTCAATGATTGTATTTGGCTTATATTTATTGCTTACAGCAGGCAACGACTCTATAGCGAGCTTTTCAAACCTATGGCAGCATGGCGGATTTTTCCCGCATGGGTTTTCGGGTTTGTTCTATATGCTCGCCTTTTTAATGTTTGCATTTGGCGGTATTGAACTGATTGGAATGACCGCTGCTGAAGCTGAAAATCCTGAAAAAAGTATTCCACAAGCCATTAACCAAGTTATTTTTCGAATCTTAATTTTTTACGTAGCTTCACTCGCGATTATTATGTCGCTTATTCCGTGGAACCAACTGGACCTCGGTGGTTTAGATAAAAGCCCATTTGTCATGATTTTTAGTCAGCTTGGCATTGGTTGGGCGGCACACTTACTCAACTTTATTATTTTAACTGCCGCACTTTCAGTTTATAACAGTGGTATGTATGCCAACAGCCGTATGTTGTACGGACTAGCAGTCCAAGATAATGCACCAAAAGTTTTTGCAAAAGTAAGCAAACAAGGCGTACCAACAGCCGCTGTGGTCTTCTCTTCTATTTTGATTTTTGGATGTGTTTTACTCAACTACTTCGTACCAGAAGAAGCTTTAAGTCACCTTATGTATATGGCTGTTGCAGCTTTAGTTTTAAACTGGGCAATTATTAGCTTTACCCATTTAAAATTTAAAAAAGCCATGAAGTTAGAAGGAAAAGTTGCCAAGTTCCCTGCTCTCTTTTCACCTTTAAGTAACTATGTCGTGCTCGTTTTTATTGGCATGATTTTATACATTATGTGGACTCAAGGTTTTAAAGAATCTGTCATTTTAATTCCCATCTGGATTGCTTTAATGCTTGGTTTATATAAAGTTTTAAGGTTAGATAAATCAATTTAATCGTCTTAAAAAGGCTTATTCAAATAGAATAAGCTTTTTTGTTTTATTTAGAGGTCGGTAAACAATCTTTTCCGCACCACAAATTTAAACAGGCAAAATATCTTTATTATCTCTATTCAATCACAGTTCACTTAGGGGTGAATGGTCCATTTTAAAAATGGTGATTAAGACATTTTTAAGAGATCATTATTAAAGTACAAGTGTTTACATGATCTATAAATATTTGTGCCAATGTTCAGCTAAAATCGTGGCTGACCAGGTATATCGTTGCGATCATCAATCAGGAAAAGACGCTTCACCATAAGCAGCACTTTTACTTACTTTACTGATTTTGCTCCATCCACTGCGTCGCTTAATGATGAAAAACAGGAAAAATTTTATGGAAAAAACACTGCAATGCCCGAAGTGTGGTTCTACAGAAGTTGAAACACGTGATCATGACAAACTGCTTAAAACCACTGGCGGTGTTTTATTAACAGCTGCAGGAACTACAGCGGGTACCGTAGGCGGTGCTGCAACGGGTGCTTCTATTGGAGCTGCAATTGGTACTGTAGCTGGGCCATTAGGTGTGATCGTTGGTGGTACTGTAGGAACATTTGTCGGTGCAATTAGTGCAGGTATTACTGGTGGTGTAGTGGGCAATATTTTTGGTAAAAAAGCAGGTGTAATGATCGATAAAAATATCTTTCAAGACTACCGCTGCCTAAAATGTAAATACCGTTTTAAAGTAAAGAAATAATCTAATTTCAATTGAATTAAGCAGGAGAATTCTTTTATTAATAGCTCTCCTGCTATACTAAATATAGAAAAAAATTTTTAAAATTAAGCTTAAATTTACTTATACTAAGAATATATTTAATATAAGATAAAATTAAATATAGATTTAAAAACATATATCAGCATTATAAAGAGCGAATAACCACTTTAACTTACAACCCTTATCTTCCTAGTATGAAACTTAGCAAATAACCACCATTACGGGATATTTAAGTTTATTAAAATAATAAAAAAACCATCTTTAAATTAAGATGGGCTTGATATAAAATTAAAAAACAACTAGTTTTTTTAATAAAAGAAAACTAAATACAGTAATTTAAATTTAGAAGCCATTTTTTAGTTTCCAAGAGGTCATTTTGAATCTTTCTCTTATCATTTAAATATTTATTATTCACAAAATATTTAACTTGACACAAATTCTTTTTATCATAAAGAGTTAAATCTTTTTCTGACATTCTCCTCATATCTTGCGCAATAAGCAATAAAGGAATATATATATCAACACCAACATCTTCATGTTTCTGTAACTCTTTAATTATATATACATAATTAGTTAGATTCACAACAGTTGATGCATTAAAACCTTGTTGAAAATAATAATCCTTATTAATTTCTAAAGCTCTACAACCACCAAGAAAAACTATTAAACATACTAAAAAAAGTCTCATACTATTTCCTTCTTTACGGATAAAATTTCACCGCTTTATTATTAAAACCATTACCTTCACTTGAGGATTTAAACAAAATCTCTATTAAAATCAATGCCATATAGATAATTTGATGTTTGAGAAGAACTATATAGCCCTAACGATTCACATCTCCAGTTTGAGGCGCTGTCTCTCTTACCACCTGATAATCGGGTAGATCATCAAGGTACTGATCGATAGGATGATCATTAAGTACTGAATCAAGCAATTGGCAAAGATTTCAGCAGTTAAGGGAAGCATGTTTACACTCTACGAGTATAACTGGGATAATCCCAAATAGCGCGGAATTTACTGGGATAGTATCTTTTTAGAAAGAATGGAATCATTGATCAATCTGGAACCTTAACAGCTAAGGATGGGCTTTTGTTACTTATTAATGTATGCACTAATTTCATTATTCTATTCATCCATTTAGTTCTATTTTTTAGAGCACACTCCTATTTATTATCTTTCACTACTTTCCGTATATGCACTTACAGAACTAGTATTACACTGCAATCATTTTAAAAAGCTAAAAATTCTTCAATGATCCAGTCTTTACCTCCATTTTCTTGAGTCTCTCCATCTACTAATTTGGCAACACTCACCAATAAGTCATTTCTTTTTAATAAATAACAAAGACTAATTAACCAAATATATAAGCAATACTCATCAAGCAACTCTAAATCAAAGACACTAAAATTTGGATCTTTATAATAAGTTCTTTGCTTTTCAGATAAAACATTAAATAAATTTATAACACTATCAAAATCTACACGTAAGTGATCAATAGATCTTCCAGCAGTATAGTCTAGTATAAATAGATCAAATTGATATCTTGCAGCTATAGAATAAGAATCAATCCACCCCGCTTCAACTTCCTTATCACTATTAGATTCACTTAAAAAGTCTTGAATAGCATTTATTAAAGCAGCTCTGGTAGAGAGATAATACTTTTCATCCATTTTTTGTCTTTGCTGATTAATAAACATCATTTCAACCTTACATTTAATAAATTTCAAAAATTAAATTTTAAAAACTTAATATATGTAAGTTTCATTAATTTCCTATATTTATTCCTAGCTCAAAACTTTTTTTGATCATTTACTACATTTTATAACTATCTTTTGTAGATAAGAATGCCCTATTGGGCATTCAATTAATTCTCACCATCCCAATACCAATATACCTCTCCCCAATCTATTTCAATAAGTGTGGGAAGAACTTCATCCTGAACAAAATACCGACGTAAATTTGGCTGTGCAGGTGTTTGCCAATAACCAGTTTTTGTACATTTCTCACCTCCTCTTAATTTTATTTGCATTGCATCATCATTTACTGCTTTTATTTTTGTTTGATTTCTAGCCCACTGTACAATATCTTTAGGGTAGAACAAATGTTTATGTAGGGAGCTATCATCTAAATCAAGCAAATAAACTAGGGCAGCAGCTTCAAATGCCCAATAACCAACATAGGAACTTTTATTTTCTAAGTCCAAGTGACTATTATACCAAATTTCATTTTTATTCATTTGATACCAATTTGATAAGTATTCATCTAAAAGATCTACTGAATGCTTCTTATCACTTTTTACTAGAACATTATCAAT
The DNA here is from genome assembly GCA_031277915.1 of Acinetobacter sp. GTDB lineage: Bacteria > Pseudomonadota > Gammaproteobacteria > Pseudomonadales > Moraxellaceae > Acinetobacter. The sequence goes on along the minus strand of JAITLL010000068.1, from coordinate 28,074 downwards.
TACATCACATAACTTGGCATAGCCTAAAGCAAATAAATTTCCTTCATTGACAGTTGGATGAGTAGAATCATTCAACTTAAAAAACTTATTAATGATTTCATCTTCGCCTGTATGACTATCTCTTTCACCATTGACTAGAGAATGAATACGGAGAAAAAGATCATTATGGTGTAGTAAAAAAGCAAGGCTTAATATATTTAAAGTTTCATTTTGGCTAGCAATAACAGAAGGTTTTTCTGATTTATGAAAAAGTGCCAATGCTTCTGATTGCTTCTCATAACCGACGATAACTTTTTCAAATAAGGGGATAAGTTCTTGTATACAATGCCCAGCAGTATATGAAAGATACAATAAAGAAGTATATATATCTGTAATTGCAGTCCAACGACTTGCTTCACCACAATTATATTGATCATCATCAAATGCATCACTTTCTAGATATAGAGAAATTCCTTCCTCATTGTATTCTTTAGTTTTTAAATAATAATCTTCAGTTAGAAATTGCTGCCTACGTTGGTCTGTGGAGTCTGACACTACTTAGCTCTCATTTTTAATAAATTAATTTTATTTGGTATGATCATTTTAATGTTTGCTCGAGTAACTCGATTGTTTAAAGCTTCATCAATCTTTGCAGCTCCCCAAAAGTTCAATGGGTATCCATTGCTGCATTACTTTCAATCCCTCCAGTAATTTGATCAGGATTATGTAAGGCTGCTATCAAATTTTATTTGAAGAATTTATATATAGGAAAAGGAGCCTAGCTCCCTTTTCTAATTACTCTCATAACATATAGTTTGTTAGGCAAAATTAACCTTTTGGTTTGATACCCAAACGATCAACCTCTTTGGCAATATCCAACATGACTTGAAACTTATCTAGCTGAGCTACAAAAGGAATGTATTGAAATAAATCTACTTTTTTCATATTCTCAATAACTTGCGGCCCACCCAATACAACTGGAGGTTCAAAGGCATAGATTTCATTATCGTTGACTTCACCTAAATTTGTTAAGCAACGATCAAAAAGAAACTTGCCATTTTTATCATAAATATCTATATCTTCATTCTTCGCCTTCATGACAATAGTAGATAAAAATGAAATTAAATGGTCTATATCTTCTACGTTTGGAATATCTTTAATTGATGGGTAAATTCTTAAATTAATAATATCTATTGTCAACTTTGAACTCGTGTTTTTACCTATTACATGTAAATCACCAAAAGCACTTCTACCAATGACATAAAATTCATCATATTGGGGGAAATCAGTATCTTTTAAACAAAGCTCTAAAATATCTTCATAATCCAAGGGATTAACAAGCCAAAATCCGCCATTTTCAAAGGATGCGAAACCTAATTTTTCCCAAATATAAAATAAATATTCAGGATAAGTATGTTGATGCTGAGCAATAAATTCAGGCGTTGGCTTTTTACCTATTTTAATATTTGAAAATCGAACATTAAAAAAATCCAGATGATCATTAATTTTCTTTAACACAACTTCTGATAACATTATTTACATCTCGCTAATTTGACATTGAGTTTAGTTGCATCTTTCACACTTGGATCAATTCCTTTAACAGCATCATCAATAGATCCTGCACGACTCACGGCTTCTCCAGTCGCTTTATTGCCCCAGCCGCTACCAATAGATGAATTTACATTCTTTAAGCCAATATCCATAAGCGCATCACTCATAATTCCTGCTGCTATCTGATCTGGATTATGTAAGGCAGCCATGGTCGACATTACATCTTTAGCATCTTTCTCAGATTTAGTCATAGCATCTATTGCTGAAATATTAGGGTCTTTAGAATATTGTTCATAGTATTTATCTTTAAGCTCTTTTTCGTATTTTGTTCTAGCTTGAACCTGATCCAGACCATTCCCTCGCCCATTTTGCTTAAAAAGATCTCGACCTTTCTCATAATCTTTTGCCGTCATACTATTTAAAGCATTCTGCTGCATTTCTAACTGGCGATCGGTTTCCCACTTTAAATATTGATCTTCTGACCAATTTTCACGCTTGGCTTGTGGCGGATGTCCTAAATCAATATTTTTACGGGCATTGGCTCGAGCTTTAGGAGTATTTACTGGATCAAAACATCCGACCTTATGCTCTTTCATCTTAGCAAAAGCAATTTTATTAGATGGCTGCGTATGGCTAGCTCGAGTCGGTTGACTTGGACTCCCAGCAATATGGATATCCATCCCATTGCCATGTCCACCTGCAACACTCAATTTTGGTTGTCTCATAATCTCATGACAGGCATTGTCAACCTGACGACAAAGGTCATCAATATACCGTCCAACCTGAGCCATGATACTTTTAAGTGCAGCCGCGTATTTATCTGCCAGAGCATCAAACCCAGTCATTTTAGCAGTATTACGACTACCATACATTTGTAAAAGTGATTGAAAAATTTGCAAAAAAAATCAATGTAATATCAGCCCTATAGAGTCAACTAGTGATTACTATGGCTTTAACCTTAGTTCGTTGCCTAAAGGTCGCTACTATAAATTATCATGCCGTGAACGTGACTTAACTGAGTCTGAATAAATAGAAATAAATTCTAAAAAAAGCCAAACAACTTGTTTGGCTTATAATCTTAATAAAGTAAAATCATGAAGGAAGACTCTTATAAATAAAAAATTATTAGTGCTAATAGCATTCACATATTAAAAAAATATAATAAAAAAGTCCCAACAGGCTTTAATCACCTTTACCTAAGCCTTGCTCATCCACAAATTTTCCGATATTGAGCACCATTCGTGGTGTATCAAGAGAAGCTAAAAACTCTACTGTTAACAGGTTTTCGTCAATTTCAAGTTTGCCATTTTTGCGAAAGATACGTCGTCCTATAAGATGGCGAGCAATGCTCAATGAAACATCCTTATTACGACTACTCACTTTTTTAAAGCTATTTAGCACACCTTTACTGATCGAAATATTGTCAGAAATGTTATGTGTATTGGATGCATATATAAAAAAGTCTTCACTCTTTTCAGGAAAAACTCGCTTAGCTATATTTTCAAGTAAAACATCATTATTATTTTTCAAACAATCAGATACATAAGCGTGTGTTTCCATAAGCTTCTTATCAACTTCATCCTGAATTATCATTAGTTTTTCAGGATTCTCATCAGGGATGTGAATAAATTCTTCTTTTACAAAATCTTCAACCGCTGTCTTAAGTTTCTGGGTTTCTTCTTTAGCTGCGTTTGCATCAACAATACAACCTATAAAGCTCTGAAAATAGTCCCGAACCTCATCAGCATGACCTTTCTGAAAACGAATATATCTGTTGGATATGTCTTCAAACCACTCTGAAATATTAATAGTCGCTCCAATATGGAGTTTATCAATATCCAATATTTCTCGAACAACAAAATTCAATTCACCATCAACATCAGTTCCCTTGGTCTTATTAATTACAGCAACAGCAAGTCTGATCGGAGCCATGGATTCATACTCAAAAAAGACTAAATATCCTCCATTAATTCTTTTATCCTTCGTTAGAATCGATTCAAAATGCTGAGCCAGCTGTTTTGTCATTTCTACAAAATCTGAGCAGTCCACATCTTCATCATAGAAATCTTTTAACTTTTATTCAAAAGCTGGTAATGCTGAAGTATCATCATTCAATGCGAACTCGCCAACATACAAATTCGCTTTAGCAAACATACGTATAAAGCCTACAGCCAATTCAGCATCTAGCTTTGATACATCATTTTCTTCACTTTTAATGTTCGAAATAATTATATCTTCACCGTCATCAGCTTTAGCTCTACGTATCTCATGGATAATAATGTGTTTGATTACCATGTCACCCTCAAAAAAAACATTGAAATTATTAGGTTTTATGCAGGTGTTTATACCATTTTAACAAAGCTAGTTAAATAACTGTGTTAAGCAACGCGACAAATCTCTTCGTACAAAAAAGCCCAGCATTTAAGCTGGGCTTTTATTATATTGCTTCTTCACTATCAGAACTCTTACTTGAAGAACTAACACTTTTAATAATTTCTACCGTTGCCTTCACTAAATCGATCTTGAACTTACATGATTTTTTAGCTTTTATTGCTCACCATCCCAGTACCAATACACTTCACCCCAATCCGTTTCTGAAAGGATCGGCAAGATTGCACCTTGCGTAAAATAAAGTCGCGTATCAGGTTTAGCTGGAGTAATCCAATAACCTGTTTTAATACAAGCTTCACCACCTTTTACTTTTATACGTTCTGGCTGTTGCTCTTCTGGAACTGCATTTGATTGTGTACGCGCAAAATCTACTAAATCTTTTGGATAGAACTCATGCTCACGGTATAAAGTATCATCTATTTCTAACAGCCATGTCACTGCTGCTACTTCCCATGACCAATAACCGTAATATGTGAAACCGTCATTTATATCCGTTTGTGGATGTTGATCATGATAAGGTTCTCTACGACTCGCCTCATACCAGCTTTCTAAATATTGCAGTATTAAAGCTGGGCGTTGCTCAGGCGCAGCATTAAACACCTTGATTAACTTTCGATAAGGCAAATGTCTTCTAGCTTCACCTGATAGAGTTCCACGGTCTGCTACAAATGGGGCAACCAGACGCTCAATTAAACCATCTTTCTCCTGCCCTTCAGGAGTAGCTTCAACATAGTCAATAATCGACATAATACGTGCCATTTGGTCTGCATAGCCAGTCAACAAACCGAAACAGATCAAACGTAAAGCAATATACCAATAATCTTCTGTACCTAAGCTGATATGCCAGACATAACGTCCACCAGCATCAGGGCTTAAATTATATAAATGACTGGTTTCAGCATATTCTTCAGTCCAATGTAGTAAGTAAGGATAAAGCTCTTTAATAAAGCTAATATCCCCACCAGCAGAATACTGCAAAGACATTAAATCTAGAGCATCAATGACTCTTCTTCTACCTGCTGCAATATAACCACCAAACTTTTTTTCATTCTTATAATTACTAAAACCATCAGTAACCGAATACAATCCATTCACAAATGTATCAAATCGATCATGATACATTTCTTCGTCAAGTAAAGAATCTCTATATACATCATTTCCATGTATTTCCAGCTCTAGCCATCTTTGCCAATCTATTTCTTGATCATTGACTGTTATTGACATTCTTAACGCTCCAGCATTTCATTTGGCATTACAAATTCTAAAGTAATCGCATGTGCAGTCACTGTACGGCTACATTTCGGTTTATCCAGCCCTTTACATTGACTGTGGTGATCAAATAGATTTCCCGTAATCGTAACCAAGCTCCGATCATAAGGACACTGTACAGCTACTGTTTTACCTACTCTTTTTTCAGTACTTGCTTTAAATTTAACTCGCTCCCAAGCCTGAATCTGAGCAATTAACTTTCTTCTATGCTCAACAGTAAGCTTTGCACTATCAATTTTCTTCGCAATCCAAAGATGTGACATTTGCACACCATCAGCCACAGTTGTACCTACTGACCGTTTTGCTTTGCTTTCCTGATCAGGTTTCATATAGACATCTAACCCCATCCTTAAAGCAGCCATTGCCGCTTTAGGGGTCATCAGTTTTTTATGGCTAGCTAAATTCGTCGATTTACTATCGGTAATTCGGTACTTATGCCCAATACTATTGCTATGCCAGACATGGTCAATACCGTTATGTCCAGTATCGTGATATTCATACAGCACACCATTATTATTAATTTTGCTACGGTTCTTTTTCCGCTTCACAAAATAATAATCCGTGATGTGCTCACCACCCGAACCTAACTCCTGATTACTACGCTTTTTTGATTCTCTTTTGGTTGATGTATTCTTGCTTCCTGTCTTCGCAGTATTACCACTGGTATTTTTAAGAACCTGACCATTTTGCTGTGTACGAGGAGCAGAAGTAGAATTAGGTTTCTTTGAAGCCGATGTATGGATGGGTGCCTTCGCTGTGGTATTCGGATACGGTGTCGCCAAAGCTTTTTTATGGGCTAATTGTAGGTCTTTCATCACCATTTCAATTTGCTTGTTCGCAACTTTTTTCATTTGTCTCAGTTGCATCACAAGCGTTTTTAATCGGGCCTGTCCCAAGACAGCTCTAGTCATCCAGCTATCGAAAACATCAATTAAGCCATCAATCATTTTATTACTGGTGGTCTGTAACTCTTTGGTATAAGCATTCCAGTTTAAGTTACGAAACCATTTTTCAACATTGCCACGCATGGTTTTACTTGGGATTGCATCTAATATTGCCCCCATCGCTTTACCCGAGCGCAATTGCTTAAATACAATTTTAAGTCCATCTCCTGCAACAGGAACAAATGCAATTAAATTAAAGACCAGATCAAACCAGTTATCTTTGTTATTCGGGTTTTCTGCAATTTTGACAATTGAAACGATCACATTACCAACATCGACACCCTGCCCAACAAAAGGGATACAACCAATCACCACAGCCACAATAATTTGTGCCGGGCTTGATCCACTCCCGTCTAATACACCTTTTATCCAGTCGGCTGCCGATTGCTCCCCTTTTTGGGTGACTCGAATGGTTTTAGCTGGTGATTTTGCAACGGCTGTACTCATATACCCTCCCCAAAACCAGAATGTGGAGTTGATTGTTCATTCAATGGGATTTCTTCTGCTTGATCAGCAATAGCATCATCCGGATTATTTTGTTGTTCTAAATCTTTTTCCACATAATCATTAATATGATCATCGTACTCAATACCCTGCCCATCGATCATGGCTTGTATTTCATCAGGGAAATATTCATCTAATAAGTGGGCAAGTTCTTGCTTGTTATATTGTTCGATCAATTGTTCTGCTTCTACAATACTCATCACTTTTTTATCTTTAAAACTATTCTGCTGTTTGGGCTGATCTGGTTTAGCCTCCATATTGCTAAAACCGTAATAAACCTTAGGCTGGATTTTATCGGCTGGAATTTGAACTTTAGCAGAACCATTACTATCCAGAATGCCTTCTTGTGTCGTACCATCCTGAAATATAAGTTTATAAGGTGCTTGAGCAACTGGCTTTAAATCGTCATACACGTACTTAAGTTCAAGCTCTTTAGCAGGCATATTCAACTGAGGTAAAGCAGGTAAGTTACTTGAAGCACTGCTACCCCCCATAAACAAATGCTGCCCAGCCTTCACCTCAAACTTGCCACCAGTAACTGGGAAAATTCCCGAGCCATTAATCTTGATTTGAGATCCACCCACCGTGATAACGATTTCTTTAGAAGCACTAATTTCAATTTTGTCTTCTGTTGAAATAATCTGAACAGCTTTACGGGCAATAAAGTCAGCTCCATCTGCTTGTGCCTGTATTTCAACTTTTCCTTTGCCCGCATAGAGCCTCGCCCCTTGTTGAGCGGCAAACAAGCTCACCTTATTTTGAGCATGTGCAATCAGGTTCTTCTGGGTGGTCAGGTTAATACTATCCCCAGCAGTTTGACTCAACTGACCATCTGCGCTGAGATGTATGTCTTCATTACCGGCTATAGCAATGCTATTAGGAGCGGTTAATATCATTAAAGCTTGTTTAAATATGGCAGCTTTGTCTTTATCTTGTTGTTCGATTTGTTCCAAGAAAGTTTTTAGATTCTCAAGCATTTCCAATGGATCAGTTTGCTGATTTTTAGCCACTTCACTGAGTGCCTTAGCATTATTAAGGCCACCTTCTATTTGTTGCTTGGCATCGGCTGTATCTAAATGTGTTGCTTGAGCTTGGTCTTGTTTATGGGTGCTAACAAGTAAGCCTTTACCAGCTCTGACTGCACCCCACAGGTCAGTTCTAAGTTCAAAGCCTTCACCTCGGCCATCGCTTGTCGCACTGTCTTTTGGATGGCTTAAGTTACCTAAGTTGAGTTGGCTTGCTGCATGGCTACTTTGTAGCTGGGCACTAATTTGTCCTGTGGTGTCATCAAAACGTAACTGGTTAAAACCTTTGCCGCCGACTTCTTCTGACCGAATGCCACTCAACTTTTTAGTGTCTGGTAGCTGTCCTTTCTGGTCAAACTGGGTCGGATGGCGTTCTGCTTCGTGAATACGTCCCACCACAAATGGTCGGTCGATGTTGCCATCAAAGAAATCAATCACAACGATCTCACCAACACGTGGCAAGAAGCGTGCACCATAACCTGCACCAGCCCACGGGGTTAAAACATCAACCCAAGCCGAATCGGTGTCATTGTCGCTACTTCCAGCCCCACCATCATGGCGATGGTCATCGGCTCGGGTAAACAAGAACCGAACTTTTATACGCCCCCACTGATCAACATAAATTTGTTCACCTTCTGGCCCCACCACTCGAGCACGTTGCACAGAAGCTTTAGGTCGATTCTCTAAAGGTTGATACGCAGGCACCACTTTAATATTACGGCGTTGTAAAATCAGTTCATTGCCTTGGCGTTCGTCTGTCTGACTAGCTTGCCAATGGCTTTGTTGAACTAACGCTTGAATTTGCTGGTTTAAGTCTTTCGGTAAGTTATTTTGGTTGTAGTAATGCTTACCAATGATCAGAAACTCTTTATCTGCGCCATCATGCAGATCAATTTCAGGATGTTCATTCAGTTCAAACCAGTAGCCAACTTGGGTATCCCGTACCGTGGTTTGAGCAATAAATTGCTTAGACTGGGCATCGTAGTACGCACTTAGATTCTGGTTAAATTTTTCCAGTTGTTGGTTACTTGCTGAGGTTGCTCCATCTTCACCTTTTAAGTCTTGCATCCATGCCGGACTAAAGTGCCAAGCATCTTCAAGGTTTAAACTTTGATTATCATGGTTAGAGCTATGCTGATGTTTACTTTGTACACTACCAGCGCCATCTGTTTGCTGTAATACATCTGACTGCCAGCGCTGCACAAAAACAGAAGTCGGCTGTAAACCACGGTTAGCCATGAGGCCAGTCATGCTGTCAAATTGTTCAGTTGCATGACTTCTATGGTAATGAATCGCTCTTCTTGCCAGCGCTTGATATTGGTTATTATCATCAATCAGACGTAATTTTTGTGGCTGAATATGATCTGTATTACTCGATACAGTCAGCTCAACTTCATCAATTAACCAATTAATCCCTTCACTACGCCATAAACGAGTTAAAAATTCATAGTCACTTTCATTGAGCTGCATCACGAAAGGACGTATGTCGTATTCCTGTTTCAACCCGCTCAAATCTAAAGTCAGACTCGAAGCAAATAATGGACTTTTCCCCTGCCATTCTTGAAACAGAATTTCACTAATTTCTTTCATACTCTTGTTCATAAACACACGGCTGTTTCTGCGTTTATGCCAGAGATAGGTTGGATCACTTATGGTGAACTTATATAAGGTTAGAGCACCATCACTTTGCCCCTGCGATGCTTCAGTAATAATACCTGTAGTACGGAAAAAATTTCCTCGATCTGTTACCTGATCGACAGCAACCTGCACTCCAATAAATTTCTTGAGTGAAATATGGGCATTGGTTGATAAACAAATCAGCTCTGCTGTCATGCCCTGATTAAGAGAATGTTGCCCATCTATGCGTTGTAAAAAAACCTGACTAGTCAGAGATGCATCTGAAAACTGGAGATACACCGAACGATGTTGTGAGAGGAAACCAAAACTCTCTAAGATTTGAAAAATATTATTGAACATCACTTTATTTATAAATTTGAGTTACAATCGAACATATTTTATAAAAAATAGACAGATTTGTCTATTTTTTATATTAATTCTACCTCTAATGACTAGTCGAATATCTCATCTATAAACTAAAATAATAAACTTAACACTTCAACTCATTGCAATAACCCTATTATGAACGCAGAAATAAAATTTAAAAAACAATCAAAACGAGAAATCATTCTAAGTACTGCTACCCAGCTCTTTATTCAGGAAAGTTATATAGCTGTTGGTATCGACCGTATTATTACGGAATCTAAGGTAGCTAAAATGACTTTTTATAAGAACTTTCCGTCTAAAGAAAATCTGGTATTTGCTTGCTTACAGGAATTGAAACTCGAAATGAAGATTGCTGTAGAAGAGCAAATCTCGTCAAAATCAGTTCCTTTAGAAAAATTAGAGCAACTTTATATGTGGTATATCAATTGGGTAAATCAAAATGGTGCCAGAGGATGCCCATTTCATAAAGCACGAATGGATGTAGGAAGCTTATACCCATCGATTCAAATCGTGCTGGATGAATACCGAAATTGGTTATTCGATACCACAGCTTCTATTTTCAAAGAGATGCAAATTAGAGACCCTATGACACTAACTCACTTATTCCTGTCTCTTTTAGATGGTTTAATTAACGGGTCTGTTTGCGAAGAAGCCCCTATTGAGCCAGAGAAAACATGGAATTATATCAATACATTAATTGAGCTAGAGACTAGCTCAATGTAAATCAAACACTCTATCTCTAAAAATAAATTTAAGTTCATGTTGGATCGTTTCTGATTAAAATGAGACTGTCATCATTTATTACAATAACGGGCATATATTTAAAGGACGGAAAAAAATACATTAGCATTAAGAGTAATACTTTATGGAAATAGATAAGAACTTACTAAATTCATCCGTCAAGCAACGTAAACCCATGGGGCTTATTATCTGTTATCTCATATTGGGTTTACCAGCCAGCTTGGCTATTGGTAGCTTAATTGCCCAACTTCTGACAATTAACATATCTTATTTTGAAGGGAGAGGCGGTTATATTTGGATATGGTTATTTATAATTGTATCCCCATTCATCTATCTCGCATGTTTGATTACTCTATCTATTCTTTTAAAAAAAATATGCTAAGGCTCTCCCTACTTTTGTGGCCATATTTGGAATACTAAGTGTCTCTGGCTTAACTTTTTTTGCATCTCTATAAAAATATGTAAGATAAATAGTATAATTTGGAATATATAAAATTTTAATTTATTCAGCCATTTAATATGAAAATCAATTTTGATATTAAATTTGTTTCTGGTCTAGTAGGTTCCTTAAATATACAAATTATGCCTTTGGATCAAAATAGAAATAAAGATTGTATAGACTCTATAGCTATTGATGAAGTTGCTTTCTCTCTCGTTGAAAATTTATTTAATCGAGATAAAGTAAAGTTTTTTCATTGGGGAGTAACTTTTATTAATTCTCAAGAAATCAGAGATATTATAAAAGATTTATATACACTTTATTCATTTATAAATCAGCTAGATAAATACGATATAACTTTAAAACTCATTTTCAAAGAAGAAACAGAATGGTTTGCAAGTCACTTTAATTTTTTCAAGCCACAAGCACTGAATATGACGGCATTACAGTATTAGGCGTTTAGCAACCCCAGCCCAATAACTCGGGTTGCAATGAGTTTATTAGGCAACCCTCACCAAAAAGTAATTTAACGACTTAGTTTGTTCTTCAATTCTGTCTGAAGTTAGAAGCCCTAAAATTGCCCCATCTATCATAAATACCAAAATCTCTGCTTCTGCATAGGACGCCACTTTCTTAGTTTCTGTCATGAGACAGAACACCTCATTTTTTAGCCAGCGTCTATAACGTACAGCGCTTTGGTAAGCGTGAGGATAAAGTGCTTTAATTTCAAAAATTGCTTTAAACAATAAATAGTAAGCGCCATTTAAATCTGCATGTAAAAGATAGATTTGCTTGAGTTTATCAGTCAAAGTGAAATATTGGGTTGTTTCTATTAGCTCCGTTACTTTTTCCATAAGCGCATCTTTTTGAACTAAGAGGCATATTTCAATCAAGCCCTCTTTTGAGTGAAAGTAGTTGTAAAGCGTGGCTTTTGGAATTTTAGATTCTTTGGCAATCAGGTCTACGCCTGCTGTGTGAAATCCATAGGTAGTAAATAGTCGGATAGCGGTGCGGATAATGTGTAGTTTTTTAGCAGGTGTTTCTAAATAATTTGGCATAGTTTTACCATTATAAAATTCTTGTTGTTTCTAAATGAGATAAAAAAGCCTGTGCCCTTTCTGGGAGAAAAAAAGGCACAGCAAAGCCATAAAGACTGTGCTTGGCACATCTCAAGTTTTATTGTTGATGCAAGTTTTTGAGCCGTAATGACTTAAAGCCTGAAAACCTATTGGTGATCAAGCTGCTTTAAAGTTTTTAAGCTGTGTCGTTATAGCTTATGGCAAGGACTGCCATGAAATAATGAATGTGCAAAGCCAACTCCTTTTTATTGGGAGTTCTGCCAAAACATTAGAATTATGGTGGCAGAACGAAAGGGGGTTCGCAGACTGGAAACAAAGGAACCAGCACACCCGAAGGTGTCCCCCTTCCGCCCTACCGTAGAGAAAAAGGGGGCGAACGAGTTCCCGACACACAAAACAAGAATTTTGCATATCGACTTTGTTTTCCTGGTCTGCGACGACCAACTGGCAATGTGGCCAGCAGGCAAAGAATAGTTCCCAACTCTCTCTCAGTCAAGCGCACAAAATGACATTTGTTTTAAATTAGATCATTAAAAAGCAAGGTTAAATAATTAACAAGTTATTGTTAATTTTAGGTTTATAAAAGTAGTAAAAATCTTAATAGCATGTGTAAGACGAAATGTTTAGGGCTTAAGCGAGAGCAAGTCATGTTTTTTAATTTTTAATTCCATTCTGATCAAACGTTAATGATTTAATTTATATTAAAAAGGAGCGATTTTACTCACCCCTTTCTTTTGTACTACCAGTGAATTACCACCCCCAACACGTTCCAGTAGCGGGTTTACCACATGCTTTGTAATTTACGGCATACCAGATACTACCACCTGCACGTGGGGTTTTATCTTTCTTAATTTCATCACGGGTCAAATCTGCAAGATTAGAAATTGAAGTTGCCGTAACAGAACCTTTAGCAGCATTTTTCACAAGCTGTAATGCGCCCAAATCTGCGGCAGTTGAAGTACCATAAATAATATCAGTTGGTTTGGTACTTCCCATCAATAATGAATAATCAGCAACCGCTGCCTGATAGCCTGTTGCACTCCCCGACACAGTTAAGTCAGTTTTTATTTCTGTAGATGCCAATACATCTGCAACACCATACACACTAGCATCGGTATGATAAAAACTTAAAGGATGTACCAAGTTTTTGTCGATTTGCTTATTAAACCAATCTTCCCATAAGAATTCGGTATAGTCCGTTGCATTGGCAACTTTGCTATAACCAATATCACGCGTGAAATAGACCAAAGAACGGTATGGATTATTTTGCATACCATCAGGGTTTGTTACAGTTTTGAGGCCTAAGTTTTTAGGTAATTGTTGATATGAAATCGGTTGATTCTTTCCATCTTTTAACCATGCTCGGCCATTTGCAAGCATTTTCGCCCAAAACTCATCCGCCGTTTTACTATCACTATAGTTCCCAACAACTTTTACCCATACTTTAAGTTGCCCCCCACCATCTGGCAGTTCACGGAACTCTGTCATCGTATGATGTCCATCGGTCAGGTAAAGTCGCCCATCATAACCAACAACGACTGTTTTCAAATCAGCCGTTTCAGTGCCTGGCTGTTCTTGGCATTTAAATGTCTCTAATTGTTTTAAATTCGCATTTTTCAGGTCTTGCAGACTCGTAAAATCATCACGACCTTTGGCACCAATCGCTTCACAATAATCACTAAATTTCTTGCCAATAGTTTTATTTAAATAGACCAATTGATTGACCGAATCTGCTTGCCAAGTTGGGCGCTGTGCATCACCTTGCCAACGTCCTAATTTATAATAAATTTGATCATAACCAATTGCACCCTGCGTTGGGATCAAGTCATCAATCGCAACTTGAATCACATCATTGGTTTTTACCGTTAGAAAACGCTGGTCACGAGTATCTGTTGGTGTTGTTGAAACTGCTGTAGATTGTTGATCTTTACTATCATTACAGGCAGTTAAGCCCATCATGCTCACAATAAGAAACGCCAAACTTAGAATTTTATAAGATTTTTTCTGCATGACTGGAATTCACCCCGATAAATTGGATTATTTTTAACCAGCAGGATTTCATTTAGATGACTAATCGGTGTCATTTTGATGAATACATTATGCTATTACTTAAATACGATGTCCTCTGCCCTAGATTGCAAAAAGCCCTGACAATGTCAGAGCTTTGTTGTTTTTGAATTTATTAAAATTAAAAAATTACTTATTTGATGTCTGCAAATTCAGAAACAGGCTTGTTCACTTCAACTTTTGTGCCCGCGAACTTTTCGCTCACAAACTTTTGTACTTTAGGTAAGTGGTAAAGTTCACCAAGTTTCGTATAAATCGGGTCATTTTTGTTTGCTTCAGCAACGCCCAATAAATTGACATAAAGCTTAGTAGACTGGTCAATAGGCTCACGGAAAATAGAATCTTTCATTACATTGAGGCCACCCTCAAGTGCCAATGTATTACCAAGTACAATTGCATCTACATCGTTTTTAACACGAACCGCTGTAGTCATTTGAATTGGTTTTAATTGCAAATTTTTAGGGTTTTCAGCGATGTCGTTTGTAGTCCCTTTTACAGGGTCAAAGTTTGGTTTAAGTTTAATCAGTTTAGCAGACTGCAATAAAGTTAATGCACGAGCTTCATTAGCAGTATCATTTGGAATCGCGATTGTAGCGCCTTGTGGGAACTCCTCAACAGTTTTAACTTTATTTGCATAAAGCCCCATTGGCTCTAAGTAAGTTGTTGCCACAGCAGCAACTTTGGCTTTATTTGAAGAATTATAAGCGGCCAAGTAGTTAAACGACTGGAACGCATTTACATCTTGCTCACCACTTGCGACAGATGTATTGAGCACAACATAGTCTGTCAAATTGGTCACTTCGAGTTTAATACCCGCTTCTTTAGTTTCAGGAAGCGTTGCAACGTATTTCCATACGTCAGTATCTGAACCTGTTGAAACCAGTTTAATTGTGCGAACTGACTCTGTTTTATCTTTAGCAGGTGCTGCATTTTCAGTTTGTGCAGGTTGTTTGTTACATGCAGTCAGTGTCAGTACAGATGCGCTGAACAGTACACTAAATAATTTTTTCATAGATATATCCTAAAATAGGAAACGCCTCCTCAAAATAAGAGTGAGACATTCCCAACCATTGGGTCAAAATATAATATTTGGCTAGAAATAATTTCCAGATATAGGGTTTAGAAGCCTGAATTCAGCCGTATTTCTTCCTTGAACTTGCTCGCCGAACAATAGAATTATGTTTTGAATCAGTTTCTAAGTATTGGCTCATCATATATCAATAAATGAATATTCTACAAATAACTTGTTCAATTCTGATATGTAGATAAAATCACTGTAAGATACTGAAAATAAAAGATATATTTTAAAAATAAATCACTTTTGATTAAAATACATACTCTTTTGATTTATATGAAATTTTTAGGATTTGTTATCAACAATTAAGCTAAAGATTGGTTTGATTTATATACTTTGCATATAAGAAGCCCCTGCTTTTAACAGGGGCTTTTCGAATTTGGCGGAATATGCCAAAAAAGTCTAAAGAGCTTTCAGCACTCAGTGTATCAAGAATTAAAGCGACTGGACGACATTCTGTAGGGGGTGTTGATGGTCTGTGTTTGAACGTTGAGGGGAATTCCCGTGTCTGGATTTTACGTGCGGTAGTAGGTAAACGTCTGGGTAAAGATGGTAAGTTGAAACCCCATCGCCGTGATATTGGCCTAGGTTCGTACTCGGAAGTATCTTTAGCTGAAGCTCGTGCCAAAGCCACTGAACTAAGGTTACAAATACGAAGTGGTATTGATCCAATTGCTCATAAGCAGGAACAACTCGAAAAGCTCCGCATCCAGCAGTTAAAGAATAAAACTTTCAGTGAATGTGCCAAAGTTGTGATTGCCAATAAAACTCGTGAACTTAAAAATGAAAAACATATTGGGCAATGGTCATCAACCTTGGAAACCTACATTTACCCAACGCTGGGTGATCTCACTATTGGCAGCATTACCAAAGTTGATATTGCTGAAGCTCTTAAGCCTATCTGGATTGAGAAAAATGAAACAGCCAGACGTATTCGTGGACGTATAGAAACTATCTTTGATTATGCTAAAGCAATGGAGTTTTTTACTGGGGACAATCCTGCTAAATGGAAAGGTAATCTGGAGCCTATTCTCGGTAAATTAATACAGGAATCAAATCCCCACCCTTCTTTACCTTACGATCAAGTCACTGAATTTATTCAAAAGCTAAGATTGAAGAAAGGGATTTCTCCTAAAGCCTTAGAGTTTACGATTCTTACTGCTGCCCGGTCTGGTGAGGTTTTTGGTGCAACATGGCAAGAAATTGATTTTGAATCTAAAGTTTGGATCATCCCTAAAGAGCGTATGAAGGCAGAGAAGGAACATCGAGTTCCTTTATCCCAAGAAGCCATCACATTGCTTGAATCCATTAAACTGTATACCCAGCCTCAGGATTTATCTTCCCTGCACCTCGTGGCTGTGGCATGCTTTCTGATATGTCACTAACAGCTTTGATTAAAAGAATGCATGAACAAAAACTTAAAGAAAATGGCTTAATATTGACCCGAAGCAAAATCGAGTGATCACAACACATGGCTTCCGTTCCACGTTCCGTGACTGGTCAGCAGACAAAACTAACTACCCACGTGAGGTCTGTAAGCATGTACTAGCACATAAACTACCTGACGAAGTTGAAGCTGCTTATTTACGTGGAGCTTATCTTGAGAAGCGTAAAAATTTGATGGGTGATTGGGCTATTTTTTGTATTGGATAGCTTTTCATTTTTCCACCCTGTAAAAATACAGCATAAATCCAGACTTCTACATAAATACGAATCCACCATCATGAGCAAGAACACTATCTATAGATAATATCAGGGTAATCAACGATGGGAACCATCCCTTGCAAAAATGCTAAAAACTGGCGTATACAAGTGTCCTTCCCCCGACAGTTCTGACCACACGAGATAATAACCATCACCAGTAGATACGACTGTTTTAAATGGCTGTGCAAGCTGTTTATTTACAATCGCCCCTGAACACAAAACCAAATCTCCAATGGAAATACCGTACCCTGCAATAGCCGCAATATTACCTTGTTCTAGGGTGTCAAAGACTTCGCCTCTTGTCATATCAACATCAATATCAAGTTGTGCTCTAGCTAACCAACGTCGCCAATCTCGTTTATCTGGTGAAGGATGAATGATTTCTCTAGCC
Source organism: Acinetobacter sp. (assembly GCA_031277915.1). GTDB lineage: Bacteria > Pseudomonadota > Gammaproteobacteria > Pseudomonadales > Moraxellaceae > Acinetobacter. The sequence goes on along the minus strand of JAITLL010000068.1, from coordinate 10,911 downwards.
GACAAGTCCACGCTATCACTGCTTAAGAGTGATGGTGCACATATTGGAATTAACCATTCATCAAATAACTACACTACAGGTCCCATCCCCAAAATGGCCGGAATCTAAGAGAATGGCACAATCATAAGGTTCGCTATAGCACTAGGGATAAACAGCCAAGCATTACCCTGCTGTAGCAAAGTCGTAAATTCATGCACACTATAAATGACAAAGCAAAGTTGCTTGCACGAGTTCGACGAATTCAAGGACAAGCTACTGCCCTAGAAAAGCAGTTGGATCAGGGAGAAGACTGTACTGCCATTCTCCAGCAAATTGCTGCCATACGTGGGGCCGTCAATGGTTTGATGTCAGCTGTAATTGAAGGCCATCTTACTGATCATGTTGTAAATGAATCGGATCAAACTCAACGTCACAAAGATATAGATATAGTATTACAAGTGATAAAATCATATTTAAAATGATAGAGTTTTTCTACCAAAGGGCTCACCCTGTACTCATTATTAGAATAATTTTGGGTTGTTTGGAATGACAATGATATTTACATTATTTCAACGAATTCTGAGGAAATACCATGCGTAAACTCAGTTACTGTATTTTGATCATCTTGACGGGCTGTACAACATATCACCCCCAGCCGATTGTACCCGCTCAATTGGTACAACAATTTGAATCACGTTCCCTAGATTCTGAAGATTTACATCAATATATCCAGCGCGAATTAGGGCAAAATATTGCTTGGCCCTTGCCGCATTGGAACCGTGAAATGCTAACCTTAGCGGCATTTTATTATAGCCCAACACTCGATATTGCCCGTGCTCAAGCCACCACTTCACAAGCTGGAGTAGATGTTGCACGTGCCATTCCTAATCCAGTTCTACAACTACCCAGTCAATATGCCTCAAATGCAGCGAGTGATTCTTCTCCTTGGACATTAGGGTTTGCACTGGATATTCCCATCGAAACAGCACACAAGCGCGGTTACCACATTGCGCAAGCATCACACCTATCACAAGCAGCACGTTTAAATCTCAGCAATGAGATATGGAACGTCAGTGCCCAAGTTCGTGATGCCTTGCTGACCCTATATGCTGCACGTGAACGCATCACCCTGTTATCGCAACAAGTACTTGCCGAGCAGCAAATCGCCGCTATGAGCCGTAAGCGTCTTGCTGTGGGACAATTCTCACGCCCTGAGGTCAATGCCGCATTATTGGCGGATACTCAAGCACAAAGTGACCTCGCTGCAGCACGCAATGCTGAACAAAATGCACTCGCCGCATTGGCTGCTGTTATTGGTGTCCCAGTGAGTACGTTGAAGCAATTGGATTTCGATTTTAGCGTTATCACATCGCCCCCTATCGTACCCAGCACCGAAATGCAGCAACAGGCTATTTTTCAGCGGGCGGATCTCTTGGCCTCACTGGCAAATTATGCTGCTGCCGAATCAACATTACAGTTGGAAGTTGCGAAACAATATCCCGATATTCATTTAGGTCCTGGCTATACTTATGACATGGGCACACACAAAATTGCATTCGGTTTAGCGGGTATTTCATTACCAATTTTCGATCAAAATCAGGGTGGCATCCATCTAGCGGAAGCCCAGCGTAAAGAAGCAGCGGCACGAACTACTGCCTTACAGGACAAAATTTTGGCCGATCTTGCTCAAGCGTTAAGCCGTTATCAGTCCAGTCAGCAGGCAATGCAATTGGCGATCCACTCTCAATCGATCGCACAACAGCAATTGAACAGTCAATCACACGCATTCCATGCCGGAAATCTGGATCGACTGAGTTATACTCAAGCGCAGGTGGCATATCAAACCAGTCAGTTAAACACGCTGGATGCAAAAGTGAATGTGATGCAAAGTGCTGCACTGCTTGAAGATGCACTACAACGAAACCTAGACCACGGTATCTTCACCCAGAAAAAAACCACACGGATGGGAGGATTCGCCCAATGAAACTCAAACCGATGCTTTTGGTGATGCCCCTCCTTGCTTTGGCAGCCGGTGGCGGTTGGTATAGCCATCAATTTTTTTCAGCTTCTGCCCTCCCCGTAACACCGCCCCAATCTACAGTACAAACCATCAAAGGTGAAACCGTGGTCACGGTCAGTCTGCAAGCACAACAAGCCAGCCGGATTATGCTAACCGCCCTCAGTGCTACAGCTATTCAACAGAAGATGAATGCTTATGCCACAGTACTTGATCTGCAACCACTGTTCACGCTACGTGATCAATGGGCAAATGCCCATGCCAACATCACCAGTCTGAACGCACAGGCGACCAATTCACGTGCGCAATATGAGCGTAGCCGCCAATTATTTAATGATGACCAGAACATTTCTCAGAAAAGCGTGCAAGATGCACAAACCCTAATGCAAAACGATATCGCAAAACTCGACGCAGCACGTGCCATGCTTCCGAGGCTTGCTGCGACGATACAACAGCAATTTGGGGAAAGCATTGCTCATAACGTACTGCTACCAAAATCTGACTTACTGCAAAGTTTGCAATCCGGTCAGGCATCTATCTTACGGGTGACCTTACCCAATACTTATGCGGCTGTAGCACCCAATAACGTGACCGTTCAATCTGCGCAGGAACAAGCGCTGACTGCGCAAAAACTGTCTAGCTCACCGCAAGCTGATCCAAGCCTGCAAGGAAGTCCATGGTTGTATCTGGTTCCGCATGCACTGCCGATGGGTTCTCGACTCACGGTACAACTTCCTATACCAAATCAAACGCTGTCTGGCATCCTAATTCCAGAGTCAGCCGTGATCTGGTATGGCGGACAAACCTGGGCTTATGTACGCACTGCACCGAATCAATTCACACGGCGTTTTGTTCCGGCTCACAATGAAACCGGACAAGGTTTCATTGCCGATCACAGTTTCCGTGCCGGTGATGTTGTGGTCACACAAGGCGCACAACTGTTACTTTCCGAAGAACTCAAACCGCAAGGGATTTCCACGATTTGTAAAGATCCGCCCGAATGTGATGACTAACTTTCAGGTCTAGTTAAAAATCAACTCGACCTAATCTAAACCAGTGACATTGCAGAAAAAACCATAGGCGGACAGGAGAATGTTTCATGCTCAATACCATCATCCGATTCTCTTTACGATTTCGTGGTGTGATCTATGCGCTGGCGCTGATGATTGTCGCCTACGGTATGTTGAGTTTAAATCGTGCAAAACTGGATGTATTTCCAGAGTTTTCTCCACCAATGAGTATTGTGCAAACTGAAGCACCCGGACTGACCAGCGAGCAAGTGGAAACACTGGTGACACAGCCGGTCGAGAATGCCTTGGGCGGAATGGTCGGCTTACAATCAATGCGTTCTAAATCAATGCAAGGGTTGTCTTCTATTACGCTGGTTTTTGATGATCAAAACAGTATCATGCAGGTTCGCCAACTGGTTGCCGAACGTATCAATGGGCTTGTCGCAACACTCCCTGCCGATGTCCAAGCCCCTAAATTATTACCACTAACTACCACCACGAGTACGGTACGGATTGTCGGTCTGACGTCTTCAACCCGATCGCTGCAAGAGCTATATGACATCGCTCAATGGACCATCAAACCACAAATGCTCACGGTTTCCGGTGTGGCAGATGTGATTGTCTTTGGTGGCAATGCACGGCAAATGCAACTTCAGGTTGATCCCTCCAAACTCATGCGTTATGGGCTATCCGTTCAGGATGTCATCACAGCTGCACGCCAGTCAACCGGTGTGCGCGGTGCAGGTTTTATCGAAAATAACAACCAGAGAATTGCCATCAATGTCAACGGGCAACTCAGCACACCAGAAAAACTCGCAGCCGTGGTCCTTCGAGCAAACAATGGTCCAGCGATTCACCTGGGCGATGTTGCCACGGTCACATGGACCAGTGCTCCTCCAGTTGGCGCTGCATCAATTATGGGGAAACCAGGTGTCATGCTGATCATGGATAGCCAATATGGCGCCAATACCATGACCGTCACCAATGGGATTGAAAGCCAGTTGAAAACGCTTCAGCCCATGCTGAAACAACAAGGGGTGGACATCAATATCAATGTCTTTCGACCAGCAAATTTTATTAGCGATGCAGTAGAACACTTGCGTAACGCATTGATCATCGGTGCGATATTGGTGATTGCCGTGCTGTTCATGTTCCTCATGAACGCGCGTACTGCAATCATCTCGGCCGTTGCCATTCCACTTTCGCTGTTGGTTGCGATTATTATCCTGAATGCTCTGGGGGTGAGTCTCAATACCATGACTCTAGGCGGGCTGGCGATTGCTCTGGGTGAAGTCGTAGATGATGCCATCATTGATGTGGAAAATATTTATCGGCGTTTACGCGAAAATCGCATGCGGACACCCCCCCTTGCTACGCATCAGGTGGTTCTGCAAGCCTCACTGGAAGTCCGCAGTACGGTTGTTTTTGCCACTTTTATTGTGATGCTGATTTTTTTACCAGTATTGACCCTATCCGGTGTGGGCGGTCGTTTGTTTGCACCTTTAGGGATCGCTTATATTTTAGCGGTTCTAGCATCACTGGGTGTGGCACTGACCCTGACTCCGGCAATGGCACTGGCACTTTTGGCACGGGGGGCTTTGCCGGAACATGAACCGCAGTTCATTCAACGCCTAAAAGCACGCTATCTGACACTGCTCGGCAAAGTCGAACAACAGGCCAAAGCCATCACCATCACAGTGGCAGTAATGTGCGTTGCCGCTTTGGCAGCCTTGCCCTTTTTGAGTGGGAACTTTATTCCGCAACTGCGCGAGGGACATTACATCGTTCACATGGGACTGGAACCGGGAACTTCACTCGCTGAATCGATGCGAGTGGGAACGCAAGTATCGAGCGCATTAATGCAAATTCCGGGAGTACGTCTAGTTGCGCAACGTGCCGGACGGGCAGCCGAAGTAGTTGATCCTACTGGGGTTCAACTCTCTGAAATTGAGGTTGATCTCGCCCTCATGTCAGCTGCAGAACAGGACTGGGCCCTGTATCGCATCCGTCAAACACTGCAAACTTTTCCGGGCATTTCAACATCGGTGAATACATTTTTAGTCGAGCGGATCGATGAAGTCATTTCAGGTGTGACCGCCCCTGTAGTGGTTAATGTGTTTGGGAATAACCTGGATAGCATTGACCGGACGGCTCAACAAATTGCACGCATGCTGGGCACGATTTCCGGTGCAGCCAGTGTACAAGTGGATTCTCCACCGGGGATTCCACAACTCGATGTACGGCTGAAACCGGATCAACTCAGCCGTTGGGGCTTTAAGCCGTTGGAGGTGCTGGACACTATTCAGGCGGCATACCAAGGCATCACTGTCGCGCAGATTTATGAGGGTAACCGTTCTTATGATGTGACAGTCGCCCTTCCTCCAACCCTGCACCAAAGCGTCAAAGATCTGGGTGGATTGACCATTCGGAATGCCGATGGCTTTGCCGTCCCGTTGCAAGCATTGGCAACTATCCGTCAAGTGTCTGGACGCTACCAGATTAGCCATCAGGGTGGACAACGAGTTCAGACCGTATCGGTAACGCTGGGTAGTCGCCCCGCCAGTGATTTTGCTCAAGAAGCCCAAACACGTCTGGATCGTGAAATTCACATGCCCACTGGTGTCTATGCGGTATTGAGCGGTGAAAGTGAAGCACGGACACAGTCACAACATGATCTGATGCTGTACGGTGCACTTTCTCTGGCAGGAATCACCCTATTGCTCTTTCTGGCATTGCGTAGCCATCGTGGTGTGTTACTGGTGATGGTTAATCTACCCTTTGCACTGGTCGGGGGCATCGTGATGGTCTTACTTTCAGGTGCGAACCTGTCATTGGGTAGTATGGTCGGCTTTGTGACCCTGTTCGGAATCTCGTTACGCAACTCGCTCATGCTGATTAGCCACTATGAACGTCTGGTGCATATCGATGGATTAACCTGGAACCTGCAAACCGCCATGCAGGGAGCATCCGAACGCTTGATACCGATCCTGATGACGGCTCTGGTCACGGGATTGGCATTATTACCACTGGCAATCAGCAGTGGCACTGCAGGGAATGAAATTGAGGGACCAATGGCGATCGTAATTCTAGGGGGATTAATCACATCTACTGCACTGAATTTAATTATCTTACCGACTTTTGCCTTACGCTATGGTCGTTTTGAGCGTGCTGCTGAACCTGAGTAGTAGGTAAATCAATTAAGAAGCCCGCATTACGACCTGAGGCACCTTCTCCTACACGTAAGGCATCAATAATAGCAATACGAGTATCTGGATTAATTTCAGCAAGGCGAATGGCAGTTGAAATTCCAGTATAGCCAGCGCCAATTATGACAATATCAAACTCATGATCGCCTTTTAGATGAGGCCCAAAAGATAAATTCGAATTTGGAGTAGTTTCAACCCAGCCTAGATCTCCATCTATATGGGGTAGCTTCCTTACTGTATGCATCATCGTTATCTCCAACTACAACTACAGATAAAATGATCACATGAAACACCAATTCTGCCCACAAACGAATTAGCTTCATGAGCCATTCCTCAAAGGAATAGGTTGGCTAGTTTATCCCCTTCAATAACTACCCTATTTTTTACTATTAAGTCTCCAACAAATTACGTGTAGCCCTTTATCAATAAGTTTCTAAATTGACCAGAAGATAAATAAAATTTAAGAACTAAAACCCACTTTAAATTTTAATTTTTTAAATTCACCTATTCCTAATTTGCAGAGGTCTCTCTTAAACTAAGCTTCGAGAAGAGTCTTTTTAAATTTTTCCACCCGACCTTCCCCAAAACCACTCCAACACCTCATCCCTTTCATCCAAACTGTTAGAGCTTAAAACCTGTAGCATCAAGCCATCTATAAGATTTATAACCATGTTGGCATCGAACTTTGGCTCACGAGTTTCTCCGCTAAAAATCAAGTCAAAAATTTCATGGCGCAACCACTTTCGGTACTCAACTGCCATGCGGTAAGCCTGCGGATAAAGCAGCTTTATTTCAAAAATCGCTTTAAGTAAAAGGTTGTACAAACTGTTTAAATTGGTATGTAAAACAATAATTGCTTTGAGTTTATCTTTTGAAGTGTAATAACGATTTGCATAGATAATGGCCAGTACTTCTTCTCTAAGCAGGCTTTTTTGAAAGGCGATGCACATTTCAATTAAGCGTTCTTTCGAGTGGAAATAGTTATAAAGTGTTGCTTTCGGTATTTTGGCTTCCTTGGCAATCAGGTCTACACCCGCAGTATGAAAGCCACGAGTGATAAAGAGTTGGATTGCGGTTTGAACAACCTGTAATTTTTTGGAAGAGGTTTCTAAGTAATTTTGCATAGTTTTACCTTTTTAAATTCTTGTTGTTTCTAAATGAGATAAAAAAAACTGTGCCCTTTTTGGGAGAAAAAAAGGCACAGCAACGCCACAAGACGGTGCTTGGCACATCTCAAGTTTTGTTGTTGCTAAGTTTTAAGTAAAAATGACTTAAAGCCTGAAAACCCTACGGCGTTCAAGCTGCTATAAATTTTTAAGTTGTGTCGTTATAACTTTTGGCACTGAGTACCAAGAAATAATGGATGTGCATAGCCAACTCCTGATTATTGGAGTTCTGCCAGAGCATTTATTTGGACTTATGGTGGCAGAACGAAAGAGGGTTGACAGACTGGCTCAAGACCCAGCACACCCGAGGGTGTCCCCCTTCCGTCCTACCGCTACAAAAAGGGGGACGAGTGAGTCTACATCAAAAAAATGAATTTTTTCAATGTTCTTGAGCGCGGCCTGTCAAAGCCGGCTGGCAATGTGGCCAGCACGCAAAGCATAATCTGAGAGTTGATAGGTGTCAATGTTGCATTTATGACAGGTGATTAAATTTTTTATTGTTTTTCATTAGATTAACTTAATTATTATTTTATATATTATATTTAATTGTATTTTTAAATTAAGTGAAGCGATCCATGCTTATTCATTTCTGTCTTTTAATTTTTAATGTGAAGTATATGAGGGGTAAAACAATAAGCATAAAAAAAGCCCTCGTCATTAACAAGGGCTTTTTAAGAATTTGGCGGAAGCAGTGCCAGTCAAATTAAATAAACAACTATTTGATTTATAATGATATATATATTAATATTTAATTTTTTACTGCAATGGATTTCTTTCTAACGACTGTACATTTATCGAGCTTATTGCTGTAACAGCACCATTGTTGAGGATATTCAGGCTGATGTTTCTTGCACTTGCATTCGCCTTCACCTAAAAACTTTAAACCAGTAGAGTCGACTAGATGGAGTCCACCACTACTTTTTTGATAGCCAATTGAAAAATCAATATACCTTTGTCTTCTATAGAGGGTGGAGTAATTTGGTTCTGTCCAATCCAAGCCAGAAAGTTTAATGAGACTTTGAACAAAGCCAGTGACCATACGTAAAGACAGACGGAATAAAGATTTAATCATTAAGCAACATTGGATTGCTGTATCAGAGTAAGTTTGATTTCGACCTTGTTTACCTTACGGTTGTTCATACCACTGAGTATTGGGATCAAACCACATGGCAATATTTCCACGATTAATGAGAGCTTGGTTGTATGAAGACCAATTGAGAGTACGATAAATTTTAGGAGTAGGCTTATTCATTTGAAAATTATATTGTGGAATCAGCCTTTAGAGATTGGTTGGTGCAGCAAAGCCATTCACTGATAAAGATGTTTTTATAAATAATATAAAGCGAATAACTAATTTAAAGTGACTATTTCTCGTGCGTCAACAAATACTGCAACGGTACAAATACTAATCGTGTTAATTCAATCAAAATAATACCAAACACGATTCCCGCTAAACGCATCCAACCATTTTCCATACTCAGTAAACTTAGTTTATCAGGTACCATCACAACAATATAAACTAACGAAAATTGCGTTCCTATATAAGCAAAAGCCTGTCCACTATTTTCAATATGTCGCCCAATTACAACTCCCAATCCAATCGACAATACCGCACAAATATAGTTTAGATCACTGATAGGTAATAGAATAAAAGCCAATGTAGCACCCAGTAAACAGCCAAATAAGCGATATAGATTTCTCATTGAAATTAGTTTTTTATTATTCAAACTAGGTAAAGGAATCATCAGTACTGCTAAAATCGTGATCGAAGTTTGAATCAGTAAATCAACTGGAAAAAAATGAATTAAAAAAGGTACAATTGCTATCGCCAATGCCGCCTGTGCAGTATGAATCAAAGTGCGTTTTCTATACCCCTCAAACTTTATTATCTCGGCTAAACCACTTCTATTAACCATTAAAGAAAATTTGGGACGAATAATATATGTAAAAAATAGACTCACGAGCATACATGCCACAGTACCAGCAATTACTTCAATACTTCTAGTTTTGGCAAACTGACTTATATCTGCAAAGGGATACACCAATCCATCAATAATCACCATCACAAAGGTCAAACCGAAAAACAGCCATGCATAGCCATAGCGTGTTGTCATTGCAAAATATAGTGAGAACGCAGCAAAAAAAGCCAAAACTAGACTATTTAGCCAAAGTGTTTTAGAAATAAACAGCTCAATCCAGCATGCCAGTAAAGCACCTACTATAGTTCCCAAAATTCTAAGTACCCCACGGATACAAGTATCTGCAATATGCGAACGTAATACCATATAGCCACTAAATGCAGCCCATCCAATATGCTCCGCGTTATAATGATGCGCAATTAAAATCGCTAGAAACACCGAAAGTAGAACTTCTATTTCATCAAGCGTACGTTGTGGTGTATGACTATCCCAACGAAATTGTTGCAAAATCACAGACCATAAACTTTTTGCTGACTCAAATATTTGCATAGCCATTATTGGATAAGATTTTTTTTATTGTAGCTGATACTTAAAACTGAAATTTTATATTCTTGTGAATTATTTTACAGTTTACCCCCATTAACTCAAGGCTTGTATACAGTGACATCTAGCCCACACTAATACAGGCAGAATCACAAGGAAATGAAAATTTTTATCTAGGTTCAGCTGGTCAAAATAACTCAGACCGTCTGACTAAGTCAGCAACTGAACTTCCCTACCAATTAATGCATGAATATTCATATTGAAGAAAAAAAGATGCTGTAACTTTATATAGAATATCTCATATATAAATTTCATATAGCAATAAAATAAAAAATTTAATCTGTTTGGAAAAGGCATCACATGATGCCTTATTATTAATTCACCGCTCTAACACTCCCCTGCAATCCCTGCTGCATCTCCTGTACAAATCCGCCCCCTCCTACAGAATCTATCCACAATGAAATGACCTTACCCAAATCAGAAAGTGGGGATACTGGACTTACTCAACCTAAAAAAGAAATGACTGAGCAAAATGATGATGCTCTCATTGACACACCCTTGCCAAATCGAGATAACAAAAAACCAATGCTAAATCTAAATAGACAAAGAAAACCTACAGCCCAAATAGCAAAACGGACAACTAAGAACGTTTCAATACCACTCGCCGCTCATAACCCTAACTGTACACCTATGAATGAAACAGCTACAGATAAAGAGAATCTTGATCAAAAGGAATATCATGACTATGAGCAATAAGAACAAGATCAAAAAGTAGGTGTGCGGTACATTTACATATAAGTTTGTTCTGTAAGAGATAACTTAAACTCAATTTATCGACTATCCAGCACCATCTGAATTGTTCTTATTTTAGCTATTCCAATCCAAGTTTTAATGAGGGGTAAAACGATAGGTAAAAAATAAGCCCTTGCAAAAACAAGGGCTTATTCAGAATTTTGGCGGAAGCGGTGAGATTCGAACTCACGGAGGACTCACACCCTCGTCGGTTTTCAAGACCGGTGCATTAAACCGCTCTGCCACGCTTCCATGTGCGTAAGAATACAAAGCTTATTC
>JAITLL010000035.1 GCA_031277915.1 Acinetobacter sp. | reverse complement strand
TTTTTCATGTTAAACTATTTGTTGAATTGAGGAATTAAAGTCAACATGAATTACCGTCACCATTTCCATGCGGGCAACTTTGCAGATGTTATGAAGCATGTGCTTTTGCTACAGCTTCTCAACCGTTTAAATGCTAAAGATAAACCTTATCGTTATATCGATACGCATGGAGGTGCAGGAAAATATGATTTATCTCAAGCACCTGCACAAAAGTCTGGAGAGTTTCTTACAGGCATTCACCGTCTAGTTCAAATATCTGAAATGGAAAAGCGTCAGGCACCTGAAGCAATCCAACAATATTTGAAGTTGGTAGAACAGCTACGCTCTGAAGAGGGTAAAGGTAGTTATCCGGGCTCACCATGGTTTGCTTTGCAAGGCATGCGTGAAATTGATAAGGCAACAATTTTTGAAATGCAACGTGATGTCTTTCAACAATTGCGACACAACATTTATGATAAACGTGCAGGTTTACATGAACGTGATGCCTATGAAGGGTTGCTCGGCGTAATTCCGCCAAAAGAAAAACGTGGTTTGGTCATGATTGACCCACCTTACGAATTAGAGCGTAAAGATTTTCCGCAATTAGTTGAACTGTTACAACAGGCTTATAAGAAATGGCCAACAGGCGTTTTTGCAGTTTGGTATCCAATTAAAGACCGAGCGATGATTGAGCGTTTTGAAAAAAAAATGTTCAAAACAGGAATTCGCCGTCAGTTGGTTTGTGAAATTTGTGTATGGCCAGATGACACTCCTGTAGGTCTAAATGGTTGTGGTTTATTAGTAATTAATCCACCTTGGCAGTTCTCTGAACAAGCCGATCAAGCCCTACAATGGTTATTCCCTCACTTACGTATGCAAGAAACGGGTGGTCACGCCGCTGTACGCTGGTTAGTGGGTGAGTAATAATTAATCTAAATCAATGCACATGTTTGGAATAGAAAATAATGACAAATGCGCCTAAACCAGAGCAAGATTTAACTCATAATGAACATTCTTTTGATGGGATTACGTTCGAAGTGGTTGAAGAGGAAGATAATCCGGAAGGACAAAAAGTAAAGCGTCGAGGTATTTATCTTTGGCCTAACTTAATTACTACAGCCGCTTTATTGTCTGGTTTCTATTCCATCATTGCGAGTATGAATGGCGAATTTACTCAAGCAATTTATGCCATTTTTATAGCAGCATTATTAGATGGACTAGATGGTCGAGTTGCCAGAGCAATTGGTGCGCAAAGTGCTTTCGGCGAGCAATATGACTCTTTGTCAGATTTGCTAGCTTTTGGTGTGGCGCCAGCAATGCTAATGTATAGCTGGAGTCTGCATGAGTTGGGTCGTATAGGTTTAGCTTGCTGTTTTGTTTATACGGCTTGTGCGGCTTTTCGTTTAGCACGTTTTAATGTTCAAATTGGCGTGGTTGATAAGCGCTATTTTATTGGTATTGCAAGCCCGCTAGCTGCAATTATCATTATTTCGCTTGTATGGGTTGCGCGTGATTACCCATTCATTTTCGATTTACGTGATATTGCGATTCAAGTCATTAATTCGGTAATTATGGTAGTGGTTGGCCTACTTATGATTTCCAATATTAAATATTATTCATTTAAACAAATGGACCGTAAGCGCGTTCCTTTTGTAGTTATGTTGCCAGTAGTACTGATTTTTGCAGCAATCACTTATAATATCCCAATGGGTATTTTGATTGTTTCAATCATCTATGCTCTATCAGGTTTTGTTACCACACTTTTAGCTAAAAAAAATAACGAGACTATCAAAACATAAATTAGATGAGGTTCGGTATGCCAAAGTTGATGAGTCAGATAAATCAATTGCAGCAACTGGGCCTCACCTCAAATGAGGGAGTTGTATATCAACCTTCTAGAGGCTTCTTTAAAGTTGTCTATCAAGCTTTGATCCTTCCTAACTTACCAGCTCCACTTCGTTATTTTAATTATATTAGTCTGATTGGACAGCCTAGAATACCACTTTGCTATAACGCAAACAGTATTGTGACTTCTGCAATTGATACGGCAACCGTACTTGTCAGTAATAGCTTACATAGTCTAGAGCACTTAAAGATATATTCAGTTCGAAGACAATGTCTGCTTGATCCTAGTCGCTACCAATTCGATAAAACAGATCTTATTGAATGGCAAATCCCAAAAATACATCTTCAACGGACAGATGTTGAAACGAGTTGTGATTTAATTATTCAAACTCCTTCAGACATTTCAAATTCATCTGCATTGCAATGGGGGATATCTGACTATTGGTCCGTTTTATGTCAGTGTGAGGGAGAAATTTTATATAAAGGGCAAAAATATGAAATAAATGGATTAGGGCGGTTTAAACATGCTCGAGCCTTACATTTACCCTTTTTGTCTTTATGTTTTTATACTTATCAAATCATTAATCTTAATGAAACTACGCAGGTCACTCTGTCTCAAATAAGAAATCAATGGAATATCATTCTGTGTTCACGCTTAGATATTCAAGAGCTAGGCAAAGAACCATTAACTTTTACCGAAGATATCAATTTTCATATCCACCGGGTTTATCCAAAAGTTGAAACACCATATGGAAGAGAAATGTATTTACCACGAGAGTTCTCTTGGCAATGTAAAAAAAATGGAAAAGTCATTTTTGAACTTTATGCAGAAAGTCGTGGTGATTACAAATTTGGATTAGCTGCTGGATATACAGGAAGTTTTCGGTATCAGTTAAGTTTGAATGATCAGTGTCTTCAAGGAGAAGGTGGATATTGCGAATATATCGATTGTCGACCTTTAAGATGGCAGGAAAAGAATCAGAATGAAAAAAATCTTGATAAATTGCTGCTTTTACAGCCATGTTTATATAAAAAATGAATATTTTTATCATTTTTGTCTAAAAAACGTCCACTTGATACAAGAAGATTAAAAAAGGTATTGCAACTGGAATGAGATGGTCTATAATGCACATCCATCGGCGGTGATGCAGATAGAAACTTGTTGAAAAACAGTT
>JAITLL010000033.1 GCA_031277915.1 Acinetobacter sp. | reverse complement strand
AACTGTTTTTCAACAAGTTTCTATCTGCATCACCGCCGATGGATGTGCATTATAGACCATCTCATTCCAGTTGCAATACCTTTTTTAATCTTCTTGTATCAAGTGGACGTTTTTTAGACTTTTTGGTAGAAATTAGATGAGATATTAAACTTTTTTTAGTTAATCAACTTCATGTAGAATAGATTATTCGTGCAATTGATTTGGCATTAACTCACCATGTGGCACTCCGCTAAGAAAGTATTATTCTGCATACTTGTAGTGTTTGCTACGAGCGGGCCTTCTTATGCCAACTCAAAACATAACTTCTATGTACTGACTTTATCTATTTTAAGTTATAGCAAATGGGAAAATGTAAGTACTCCTACTCTTTGTGTAATTGATAATCCCTCAATTACTTCTACATTCCAGTCTTATATTCAACAGTTATCTTATAATTATCGCGTGCAAACGGTTAATGCTAAAGATTTCTCCAAGTCGCATTGTCAGGCAGTCTATTTCTCTACTACCTCACCTCAACAGCAACAAACCCTAATTCAGAACTATCCATATCGTTCTTTACTTTCTTTAAGCATTAATAATCCTGAATGTGAAACCGGTAGTATCTTTTGCTTATATGACCAAAATAACTACACTACTTTTAAAGTTAACTTAGATGCATTAAGTCATTCCAAAGTCCATATTGATCCAAGGGTATTACTCTTGGCCAAAAATGCGGAGTAAGGGTCATGATATCTAAGTTGTATCAGTCCACTTCACTACATGCTCTTTTTAGAAAATCTCAATTCACTATTTTTGCTATTACTTTTTTTATCTGCTCTTTTACGTTTGTATCAATTTCTGTTTTTACCATGGAAACTTATGCAAAACAGAATTTGCAATTACTGAGCCATACCTTACTTGAACGAATCCAACCTGCTGTCGTGTTTAATGACAAGATCACGATAGAACAAATTTTAAATGAATATACAAATGATCATTCTATTCGAGCAATTCATATTTATGATTCTGAACATCATTTAATTGCTCAAAGTTTTAAATTGTCAAGTCAGACTTCTATTTTAGAAGGTTGGTTTGATCATTGGTTTCTCAATGAGCCTGTTCATTTAAATATTTACCATCATCAACAAAATGTAGGTGAATTAACCCTTTTTGGTAGTTCTGAAAAAATATTGCAATTCTTAAAGATGATTATGGTCGGTCTTGCAATTGCCATGTTATTTATTGTTTGTGCATTGTGGTGGTCAGTGAATTTGACTTATCGCCAGATTATGCAAGCAATTTATCCATTAACAAATATTGCTCAAATCGTAAGTGAACAAAAAGCTTATAATCTTCGTTTTCCGTATAATCGGATTAAAGAGTTTCAAGATTTAAACACAGTTTTTAATGAGCTCCTTGAAGAAATTCAGATTTGGGACAATCAACTACAAAAAGAAAATCGTAAATTATCGTTCCAAGCTCATCACGACCAGCTTACCCTCTTACCAAATAGACATTATTTTTATCAAATCTTACTAGATATGTTTGAAGATAAAGATTTTGACAACAAATCGGCCCTATTATTTATAGATAACAATAACTTCAAATCAATTAATGACCAGTTCGGACATTTGGCTGGTGATGAAGTTTTAAAAGAAATGGCTAAAAGGTTACAAACACGCTTAAGACATCAAGATTTTATTGCCCGTTTAGGGGGAGATGAATTTGCTGTTATTTTGCATTCCATTACGCATGCTGATCATTTAATATCTATTGCTGAAAATTTACTCGAAAGCTGTAAAGAACCTTTGTATCTAAATGATCAAACGATTTATTTCAGTTTTAGTGTGGGGATTGCTTTATCCCAATTTGCATCTAGTCCAGAAGATTTTATTATGCAAGCAGATCAAGCAATGTATAAGGCTAAGACTTCTGAGCAACATTGGTTTATTTATAAACCAGAGAATTAAATTTAGGCTAATCTATGAATACAAGATCGTTAAAACTCTCCTTTATTGCATTGCTGTGCATTACTCTTGCAGGCTGCTTGAGTTTTGGTCCCTTGAAATATCGTCAAGTAAAATTGCTCAAAAAAGAAGGTTTTGTTCTTACTGATGAGGGATGGACTTTAGGTTTACCAGAGCGTTTATTATTTGACTTTAATAATGCCGAGTTAAAGCAGAGTCATGAAGCTGAATTAGTTCGTCTAGCAAATCAATTGAATAAGTATGATCTGAATAAATTGAAAATTATTGGTCATACTGATGATGTTGGCGATGCTACATATAATCAGAAGCTATCTGAAGAGCGCGCACAAAGTGTGGCAAATCTTTTCTTAGCTCGCGGATTTAAAAAAGAAAATATCTATGTAATTGGACGTGGTTCAACGCAACCTTATGTTCCAAATACAACTAATGAAAATCGTGCGATCAATCGACGTGTTGCTATTGTCATTATTCCATAAGTTCAATTCATAAAAAAAAGCCAATCCGTTGTGATTGGCTTTTTTGCTTTATACAAGTTCAATAATATCAATGGTAGGTGGTACACGGAATCTTAGAGGTATTCCGACCATGCCTGTTCCTACCGTAACAAATACGTCAGCATGCTCATGCGAATAAAAACCACGTTTATGACCTAAAATTGATACCTTTTTCATAATATAGTTCGTCACCCATGGAAGCTCGACCTGCCCCCCATGAGTATGTCCAGATAGCATTAAAGGACGATTAGGTAGTTTAGGAACCATATCTACCGTATCTGGATTATGAGAAAGGATTAACCAAGGTTTATCTTGAGGTAAATCTGGCATTGATCGCATATCCGTTTTTCCAGCCCAAAGATCACCAATACCAATTAAGCGAAATTCGTCAAATTCAACAATTTTCCCTTCAATGTCCATGACATCATTATAGTGAAGCGCATCTTTTAACAATTGTTGGATAGGTGGACCTGGATACTGTTCATCGTGATTACCTGGAACTGAATATACCGGAGCCTGAATATCTTTGAGCACAGCCAATTCTTGAACTAGTTTATCTTCTGGCTCATAAGTCCAGTCCCCTGCTACCACCACTAAGTCTGGTTGTTGCTCATTGAGTTTTTTAACAATAATTTTGAGTTGGCGCTCGTGACCTGAAAATAAACCTATATGTAAATCAGCAATTAAGGCAACTTTTACAGGTTTATCAAAACGGCGGTCTGGATTTAAACGATATTGATGAACATCAACACGTACTAGATGTGGCTCTATAAAGCGTGCGTAAATTAGAATACCGCTTAATAAAAAGATAAAAATAGTTTGATGAATTGAGTAATATCCCATCCACCCTGCATATAGATTAAAGAACCAGAGTGGAATAAGAAGATAAGATAAATAAAAAGCGAGTAAATGAACAAAAGCTTTAAATGGATGGATAGTTTCAGTACGCGACTGATGGGTCCACGCTTCAGCAATTCCCCAGAGAGCAAGTATTGAAAAAATAAAGTAAAAACAAAAGAGGATTGAATTTGGGTTCCACATTACGACTCTCGACTTATCTTATATTGATTGCTAGTAATCAAATTCAATATTTATCTTTCAATATGCACGAATTATACTCTAGCTCACCTTATCGTATGTATTGATTATGGCACAATCCTTTCATT
>JAITLL010000029.1 GCA_031277915.1 Acinetobacter sp. | reverse complement strand
AAAGATTATAAAGATTATAAAGATTATAAAGATTATAAAGATTATAAAGATTATAAAGATTATAAAGATTATAAAGATTATAAAGATTATAAAGATTATAAAGATTATAAAGATTATAGATTATATACCTCTATTTCTATTATTCTAGCTATTATATCAACAATTGGAATTTTCGCTTTTGCCTTCTGGGAACAGTCACAGTTACCTAGTGGAAGAATTGCTGAGACAAATTATTTATTATTAGTATCTCGATTATCTATTTCTTTAATGTTTTTTGTGCTCGCTTTATATTTGTCTAAACAAGCCTCTAAACATTATGAATGTTATCAAGAAAATCATAGAACCTTTCTACAACTTGCCGCACTCGAACCATTTATGGCACGCATGACCCCTGATGAGCAGAAAGAGATTAGAAAAGGACTAATACCAAGTTACTTTAATCAAACAAGTGATGGAAAGTATTCAAGCAAAGGAGATGAAGTGGACTTATCATCAAATATGACAACTATTTTTACTAATCTAATTGATAAAATTCCATCAAAAAAAGAGCAAGAAAATTCGACTAGATCTGAAAATACTACAGGATAATTTTTGTAGTATTAAAAATATTAAAATTACAAAAGCAATTTATATTAGTTTTAGTTTTAGTTTTAGTTTTAAACCAAACAATCAATAAGAAAATTCAAAAACAATAACAGCCTATTGATAATAGGCTGTTATTACCAATACAAATTATAATTCACTATAAATTCAAAAAATAAATTATCAGCCAGAACTAATAATTAAAAATTTTAAATTCCTAAGGATTCAAATAGGAAGCGCAATTCCTTTTCAATATTAGAAGAATTAATGGGACCTAATAATATAGCCTTACTTTTTAATATAAAATCTATTTCGCATTCCTCTTTATTTGATAACATTGTTACATCAGCATTACACATCAATTTCAATATATTATTTTTCAAAACAATTGCTTTTTCACAAGAGCTTCTCGTTATATCAGCATGAATTATAAGAAAATCTATATCAGTTGAAGTTATTTTAAAATTAAAAAATGAACCAAACCCATATAGTCTTAAAATTTCCTCATCCATAACTTTTCTTCTTTATATAATTACTCTGGAGAAATATAATTCCAAAAATCTTTACGATTTATAGCCCCAAAAAATTCACCAAACTCAAATACACCAACATTAAACTCTTTACATAATTCTTTTACTTCCGAAGTATATCCACACCAATTAGAATTAATTACAATAGCATCAATTTTTGCATCGACTTTATCTAATAACTCATAATATTCTGCAACACCAAAACAATAACATTCACAAATAAATATATTTAAAATTCTATTAGAAAGATGTATTTTATAAATTCCATTTTTAGCTTCAATTGGTTCAATTCTTAGAACTTTATCATGATTTTTAAGTCTACTAAGGAAAAATTTATAGTTCCCATAATAACTCATCCAAGGAAATTCTTTATTAGCTGCTACCATGATTTATCCTTGTATCAAATTTTTAAAGCTTTCAGGAAAGCGTATTACTGGTTCGTATGAGATTTCCGTTGATACCCATTTTTCATAGCTATCAACATGTAAAATAAATTCACTAACTACCTGTTGATGTGATTTGCTAAACAAATGACCATATGATTTTAGTAAAACTTTAATTGCCCTATTATTAGGTACAATTATCTCACTCCTTATTTGTACCCAAGTTTCATATAGAGACTCACTTTGAGGATTCTTTTGAGCTCTTTCTGATAAAGGTCCGTATTGGTTCCAAGCATTATAATTATCAGTTAAATACTGATTTATTTTATATTTTAATTCATCTAAACTATTAATTTCTACTTCATTAAGCTTTGTTAAGACGGTCTCTTCATGTCTTTTTTTCATATCAAGAAGAATATCTACTGTATAAATAGCCTCATTTTCAGGTTTATCGATCAATGTATGGTGAGTCGGACAAAGTAAAATTAAATTGTTGTAATCATGCCTATCAGAATCTGATTGCTGAGGATCATAGCGATTTGAACCACTTCTATTTCCTTTTATATGGGCCATTTCCCCTAAGGTATATCGACCATCTGCAACGCCAGTAACTCTAATACTGCAACCATCAAATGAACAAAAACCTGCAGCATTTGCCCATAGAATTTTTATACTTTTCTCAGTAATTCCTGCCATCTTTTATAGACAAATAAATTATTAATAAGTATATAAATTATCATTTATCTTTAAAAAAAGTAATATGATATTTTGATCATTTGAATATTAATTTATTTTACACTTTGCTCATAAAAAAGCCTCTGTTTCTACTGAGGCTTTTTTCAATTCTACAATTAATTATTTATGAACCCAAGGCACGGCTGGTGAACCAATCCAAGCAGTTTTAGCCAGAATATTTTCACCTTTCATGACCAAAAATTGAATGATTATTAACTCTATTAAATTCTAAAAATAAAATTGAGAGCAATCCTGCAACTTAAATGATTAGTCTAAATAAAGATTTTTTTAACACTAGATATTCCCAAGCTTACGGTTGAAACCAAGGTTTCTTTGGTGCAGTCCCAGTATATGCAGGATCAACTTTAATTGGCTCCTGACCTTTTTCGCATTGTTGAACACCCCACTCACTCGGGCGAAAACGTGCATTAGCTCCATCAGGCTCAGGTTTACCAAATTCTTTTGCAATATCATAATCAATAAGTGGAATTTCAAGTAGTACGATATCTCCACGAGAACAAGCGATGGTAGGATGCTTCGTATCGTAAACCCATTTACCATAGCCATTAGCTTCATTAGGATCAAAGCTCATAACTGGACCTATTTGCTGATCCCACGCCAATTCCATTCGAGGAGGCTCCATCGCAGTTACCCACATTCCTGCGACTTGTACAGGATGAGGGAAACGTACAGCCTGTAATCCACGTAAACTAAAAGGTACTTGCAGCTCACCGTTGTCAAAAGCATCGTAACGACTAATTAAACTCCCTTTGGGAATCAACAGTTCGCCATATTGTGCATCTTGAGATAAAACGAAATGGCTACGACTTTCCTTGTAATGCTCCTTAAGTGAGATCTCATACTCTACCGATGCAGTCATATAAAATAGATAACCTGCCCACAGGTCACATATCAATGCCACTAGCGTAATAAATAATGTCTTTTTAGAAAAAAAACTCACAGGCTTTTGAGCCTTCTTTCGCCAAAAGAATAGAGCTTTCACCAATAAACCTAGTGTTAATACAACACCAATCAATGGCGCAATAAATAACAGAAAAATTGCAAAAACCGAGAATGTCTGTACAGGTATCATAATTGTTAAATCTTTAATTTCATATTTTTCAAAGGTGGGTCGCCAAGAAATTGTATATACGTGTATTAAAAAACAAGCATTATGATTCACAGGCTCTATTTTATAGTTTTAGCATTTTCACATACTAAATTAAGCATAGCTAAATCATTATCACTCGTGGCTTTCATCACTTCACCCTTTTTATCGTTCTTGTACTTAAGTTCACCATTATTTTTATCGCCAATCATAAAGTCTAAAATCTGTATCGTCTTGTGTGAACAGTCAAAAGCCATATGGTATTGTGCGATATTATCTTTATCAAAATCACCTGTATAAAACTTCGTTTCAGGTACGCCAACTAGTTTTCTGGTAGCAGTAATTTTAAATTTACTTTTACTTGGTAAATAAAATTCGATTGAATCTAGTTCAAAAGCATAAGCGATATCCCCTTGTTGAAAATAAACTTCTTCTGCTTGAATACTATTTGAAAAAGCTGCACAGATAGGAAAAATTAGGCTAAAAATTGTTTTTTTCATTTAATAGAACTCATACATAATTTTTTGTTGCCTGATTTTATATAAATGAATGGCCTATGAATATAAAAAAAATTTGTTATTAGGTGATATATACAGTTAATATACCTTTTAAATAAAAGTATCCCCCTTCTAAAAGAGGTTTATATGTTGGAGATAGTAATCATCTGATAATCACTCTCAATTTTCATTATTGAGTTGATTATCAATGTCGCAATTTTTCTGTGGTCATATTTCTGATCACCTCTATTTGCACGTTTGATTATTATCAAGGCTCCAACATGAATCTTTCAAAGTTCGAACAACGAACTCTTCATGTCCTTGCCAAAGGCGGACATATTCAATACCAACGTAATGCATCAGGCACAGTCTATTTCGTTGAATGCTATACACGTGAAGGTTTTGTACTATCTGATTGTTCCCTAGATGTGTTTAAAAAGCTAAAAGCAAAACGTTTAATCAAGTCTAAAAATAGCCAACCTTATCAAATTACATTGTTAGGACTCCAGACAGTCCGCCCTCAACTAGACAATCGTTGATATAAGTTGCTATTTATGAAGAGAAAAAAATATGAATATTACAATTCGAGATGAACAACCCGAAGATATTACAAATATCGAAGCGTTGACGAAAGCAGCGTTCTTGAATGAAGAGCATTCGAGCCATACTGAACAATTCATTGTGAATAGCCTTCGGAAATATAAGCAACTTACGATTTCTTTGGTTGCTACAGAAGATGGCTTAATTGTAGGTCATGTAGCTATTTCACCAGTTACAATCACGTCAGGTGAGACTGGTTGGTATGGCCTAGGCCCTATTTCTGTATGTCCAAATAAACAGGGAGCTGGAATTGGTTCTCTTTTAATGAATGCAGCACTTAAAAAGTTAAAAGAATTAGGAGGAAAAGGTTGCGTTCTATTAGGTAATCCAAATTATTACAGTCGATTTGGTTTTAAATCATACCCTGATTTAAATTTACCTAATGTACCGAATGAATATTTTCAAGCTATAAGCTTCATTAATCATATTCCTTCAGGAGAAATTACTTATCATGAAGCATTTACTGCAACTGAATAAATAAGTTCGCTTATAACGCCTAATATAAAACCTCTATTTATAGAGGCTTTATATTAATTTAAGACATTGAAAATTATATAATTATTAAATCAATTAAACTCTACAAATAAAATTGAGAATAGTGCCATTTTTAGTCAAGCAACTATATACAAAATGGGCTAAAAAGAACGCCCATTTTATGGGAAATAATAAATTAATTTTTCAGCTTACCAAATAAGTCTAATAAGTCCGAAGCATGTAAATCATTATCAGCACATGGTGAAATATCTTTTTGAACTGACTTACCAAATTCTAATGCTCTTTCAATATAAGCCGTCATTAATCCACAAGAACGTGCACCAGCCAAATCATCATGATGAGCAGCAACCATTAAAACTTGATTAGGAGATACATTCAATAATTCGGCAACACCAAGATATGTTTTTGGCGAAGGTTTATAGGCATGAAAATTTTCAGCAGAAAAAATATAATCCCACGGTAGATTAGAGAACTTAGCCATATCAACTAATAATCTAATATTGCCATTCGATAGTGCACAAATAATAAATTTATCTTTTAGCTTATTTAAACCCTGAATAGTATCACTCCAAGGGTCTAATCGATGCCAAACTAAATTCAAATGAACTTTTTGCTCTTCAGATAAATCTAGAATGTTATATTTTATTAACAAATCATCTAAAATCGAACGATGAATGTCATCAATAGAACTCCAAGGTCTTTCACCAGCAAGAACTTTATCCATAGCAGGTCGGTAACCAGCTCTCCAATCTAGAGCAAATTGATTACTATCAACTGGCAATCCCATACTGTCCAACTCTTTAACAATAGATGAATGCCAATCCACGACAGTTCCAAAAACATCAAAAGCTAAAACTTTAATGTCATTAAAATTTTTCATAGAAATTCCTTTTAATTGTTACCCATCATCACACAAATTTTTCGTTTACCAACAAAAGTATTTCGTGCATGTAATACCTGTTTATTATCTAAAATGAGTAAATCTTGATTTTTCCATTTAAAAGATCTTTCTGCATTGTTGTATGCTGCATATAAACTATATAAGTCCTTTTTTTCAATTTCTTGGCCATCAACAACAGTATTTCTTGGAGCATTATCAGAATTAATACCTAGTACTTTATAGGTATAATAAACTAACGAACCCAGACTATATCTGTTATGGTTTTGTGTAAAAATTTGATTGAAAAACACTTTTTTATTCAATATTTCATGATTAACAAAAATTGGAAACTCTGAACGAACTTCTAAAGTATCAGCAGTATCAATCCAACTAAACTTCAAATTCAGATCTTTACATTTCAACTCAGCAAGATCCTTTTTTTCACATGAAAAAGCATCTTGCCATGTCAGGAAAAAAGGTGAAAATAACCGCTGAACAGAATTGAGTTTTTCTTTTGAAAAATATCTTCGAATATAAACAATTTTCTTTTCTTCAAGAAAATTTTTCAATGAATTAGAAAAATGACCTGTAATATCTTTCTCATGAGCAATAGGAGTTTCCCCTCCTATTAATGGCTGTTGCTCACAGAAAAAAGCAATTCTATCTGGCGCATTTTCTTGATAAGCAAGCTCATTATGTAATTTTATTTTAAATAACCCGTTCAACTCAGTGGAATTAAAAACATATTTTGAATAGTTCTTTCGTGGAACTACCCCACCAACATACGCTAAATAAGGTTTTTTTATAAAAATTTTTCCGTAGTTTTCTAAATCCGCATAGTTATTAATAGGCGTATTTCTAATTAAAACAGCTCCAAATTTTTCTAAATCTGAGTCAATTTCATTATTTAAATAAGAATTTAACTTACTGTCCGAAGAATTAACATCAATCAACTTAAATCTTTCTAAAAATTTTTTCATTTCATCAGCCTTCTTGATTTAAGTATTTTGTAATAAAGTGATAATCAAACTCAGAAAACTTTAAAGTCTCTTTCTTGAAAAAATCACATAATAATTTTCCTGCTAGTGGAAAGTTAGACGTCACATCATAAGTCAATGTATAAGAACAAATATTTTCTTCTACAGTTGTGATTTTCCCTTTCACATTACAGGTAATTGGCTTACCTTTAATAATAATTTCAACATCGACTTCAATTTCATCAGGACTTATTCTAGTCCAAGTAGAATTCTGAATAATTTCTTGTTGTGCACCTAATACTTTCTTCAAAACATTTGGAACAATATTATCGAGCGAATTTGTCTTCCGTACCAAGTTAATAAAACTAATATCATCTTTAATATCAAACTTAGTTAAATCAACACTTAAAGCTCCATAAGATTTATATTTTTCAATAGTTGAATTCGGATTAGAAATAACAGCCCAAACAGAATCTGTAGAACTATTAAAGTTTTTTGAAATATTAAAAATCATGATATACCCATTTATATTGAGAATTTATATTTTTCATCTAAAAAATGAAGTGATATTATTTGACATAAGAGTGCTTGAATATAAAAAACTCCAGCAAACATCTTAAGTGTGTTAAAAAGATAGTTATTTTCAAAAAATAAAGATAAAAATTTTGTTTTATAAATCTTACTTAAAATACCATCATTATCTACAGAATCTTTTATAACTGATAATGCTGTACTTCTTAGAAGATTAATTTGATAATCAGAATTTGAATATGGAAAAACGCTCTTTTTTCTATAAAGCACATCATTATTAAACTCTTCTTTGAAAGAATCTCTCAGAAGTTTTTTCTCAACTTTTTTGAACTTTAACTTATCAGATACATTAAATACGTATTCTAATAATCTGTGGTCACAATATGGAACACGCAGTTCTAATGAAAAATTAGAACTAATTCTATCAGCACGATCTAGTAAATAAGGTAAAGTAAATTTCAACTGAAGATAGTGCATAAGCTTCTGTTTAGATTTTTTAATTTCCTCATCAATATCACTTAGACGACTTTCAAAATTTGACCAAGCTATTGATTCAGCCTGTTTTGATGGTAAGAAATCTTTATTAAACATACCGAATAAATATTTACTGCTTTCAGAAGAATAAAAAGGCGTAATTTTCTTATTGATCATCATAAAATATCCTAAGAATGCTTCATCAGCACCATCTCCGGATAAAATAACGGTATCATTGCCTTTAATTTCTTTAAAAACTTTTAACATAGCCATTTCATTAGCCAAAGTGACGACATGATCTTTTGCAAGGCTAATTTCTCTTAAATCATTTATTAAATTATTTTCAATATCTTCACATATGAATAGTTCATGCCCTGCCTCATTTGCGACAATATTTGCAAACTCAATATCTGAGCCACTCACAAAACTCTTCTTAATATTTTGCTCACTTCGATTTCCAATCGTATAAGCCTTACAGTTATTATTTTGTTTACCTAAAATATATCCAATGAGTGAAGAATCTAATCCCCCACTTAACATCAAGCCATGACCAACATCAGATTTGCAACGTAATCGTATTGAATCCTCTAAAATACTTGCAATATTTTCTTGGCATAGATTTTGGTTCGTATATTCATTATCTACTTCTAAATCCCAGTATTTAGTTTTCTCTATTTTAGAGTTCTTCAGATCTAGAGTTATATAGCTTCCTGCTTCAAGAGAATTAATATCAGCAAACATAGTAAAAGGTGCTAATGCATGTCCATATAGCATGTTATCAATTAGAGCTTCTTTACAGATTTTAGGCCTATAAGAAGCATTTTTATTCTTTAATGCACTAATAATTGCTTTGCATTCTGAAGAAGCAATTATGCCTTTTTTAGAATAGCTGTAATACAATGGCTTTACGCCCACTCGGTCACGGAAAAATGTTACTTCAGAATTTTTCTTTGAATATAATATTCCTGAGAAATCTCCATTGAATTTATTTAAAGCATTCATTCCCCAACAAGAAAATGCAGCAGCCATGACTTCTGTATCACTATTCTCATTAAATTTATAATTTTGTGATACCAATTCTTCTTTCAACTCCTCATAGTTATAAACTTCACCATTAAAAACCAAAACTAAATCTTGGTAGAAAAATGGTTGTTTACCTCCATTTAAATCAATAATTTTAAGGCGAGTATGCCCTAAATTTATTTTATCATCTCTAAAAATTCCATTATCATCTGGACCACGATGATTTAATTCATGATTCATTAATTTAATAATTTCTTCCCCATTAATATTCAAATCATCATTAAATGGGATAAAAGCATTAATTCCACACATCGTTTTAATTTCCTAATTTATTACTGCATCATGTTTAATTGTTAAGTACCCAATTAGAGGAAGTTTGTATTGTAACTTTTCCAATCTAGTTAATTTACGATTCAACTCCCCCTCAACAAAATATTGAAAAAGATTATTGAATGTCACTTTCTTATTTGAACCAAAACTAAAAATATTACTAACTATTAAAGATTCTGTTATTTTTTCTTTATTTTCAGACAAATAATCATTTATTTTTTTTCGAATAATTTCAGCATCCAGCTTATTGCTTTCATAATTATCCTGACTGAGTTCTTTTGAATCAATATAGGGCATTAAGTTATATTTTAGCCTCACAGGCATTGAAACTATAAAATACTTTGGAAACAAAATTAATGGAAGCAATGGACTAATAGTGATAAATGGTAGTCCAGTAAACTTATTTATGAGCTTATTTAAAATTTCTATAGAATAGTTATATGGCAATATATATTCGCTATTAACCACACAATTTGGAACTATAAGGCCATCAAATTTTTTTGCTATATGTATAAATGAAGAGCTAAAATTTACTAACTTTCCTCTATTGTGATAACCCTTTTTAAGACCCTCTACGCCTTCTGGAGAAATATAAATTATTTCATTTTCTTCGCATAGCTTGTACATGTTTTCAATATTACACTCATAGCACTCCATTTTTTTCCACCAATTATTTAATAGATAGGGTCTTACACTATCGTTATAAAGTGTTGGATGAATGAGTCTTTTTATTTTTATGTTTTTACCAAGTAACTCTTGAGTCTTTCGATAAAATAAAGCATCAAAAATTATATTATCCCAAGACAATCCACCTCCAGCATGGTTACCAACAATAATAATTGGTCTTTTTTTATAAAATTTTAAGAAGTCAAAATCACCTTTTAATTCAGCTTCAAAATAATTATCTGCAATATTTTCCAGCATATTCTGGGTATTACCTATACTTTTATTCACAATATCCTCTTAGATTAATAAATAGCTTTATATTATTTTTTAAAATTTAATACATTTTTAAAGAATGCTATTACGTAATGTTCTTTTAACTTCTGCTTTTCATCCAATTCTAAATAAACTAATTTATCAATTTCTGGGGCATGTATTGGATGCAAAAATGGAAATAATGAATGAACAATATGTAAACCATCATTATCACCAAATTTATTAAAAAAATTATCATAAGAATTAACTGAATGATGTACCTTTGCCTTTTGATGCTCGATATTGTGCATCATATAAAGTACAATCCCAGAACCTAGCCAAGAAACTAGAATTGATGGAACAAAAACATATATAAAGAAAATTTTATTTATATTAAATATTGCGATATCCATGCAAATTATTACTATAATTTGCAAAACTAGTTTAATAAAATCTTTCTTTTTCCCATCAGTTATTACATATTTTATCTGATGAAAAAATTGATAAATAAACAAATAATGCAACATCCATAAAACTGGATTTATTGGTTTCCCACTATTTTCATAAAGATATGTTGATTGTTTATCAGAAGATAACTGATTACTTTCAGGACAATCATTATCATATCTATGATGTGCTCTATGGCCAAATACGTATGCTGTAAATGGCACCTGATATAATCCAAACACTATCCATCTTAAATAAAATTTAACTAATTTATTTTCACTTAACCCCCAATGCATTTCTGAATGCATAAAAACACGGAGATAAGCAATACTAAAAAAACCATTTACAATTATAAATAAAGGAATCAAATATAATGGATTATTAAGAACACTGAAAATTATCAAAGTTAAAATCAAAATCGCATGTAATAAAAATACCTTTATTCTCGATTTTGAATCAAATATTTCTATTTCTTTATCATATTTTCTCTCGGTATGTAAATTCAATGCTACTTTTTTTAATTCAACTATATTACTCATTAAGCCACCTTATTTTTATTTCACGGCGGCATTCTATGTACAAACCGTTCTGTATGAATGTATCCCAATAATATTAATATCTTACTTTCCTGCCATTGTTATTATTAAGAATACATGTTAAATAGAAACTTGAATTTTCATCTAATTTTTTAATTTTAATTTTCAAAAATAAATTAACAATATAAATAAAATGCCATTTATCCCTTACAATTTAAATTAATTATTAATTTCCATTAAGCTATACAATTAACATTTTTATTAACTTCAATGAATGAACTAAATTTATTAATTAAATTTAATAAAAATAATGACTGTGTAGTTTTTTTAAAAATTTATTAAGAATCAGCCTTATGAATATTAGAAATTAAAAACTGGGCTAAGTAATCAAAATACTGATTTCTCTATTTTAGAAGACCTTTTTTATTACTTCTTTTGTTGGTTCTAGTGCAAGTCAGTTTAGTCTTATTCTTGGCTTTCTACATCCCCTTTAAAATCGTTAAAAAATGGTTTTAAAATAAATAAAAAGCCCCTGTTTTACAGAGGCTTTTTTTAACTCAACACTTAATTATTTATGAACCCAAGGTACAGCCGGTGAACCAATCCAAGCAGATTTAGCAGGAATATTTTCACCTTTCATAACCAGTGTTAATGGACCTAACACGGCATGATTGCTGACGTTGGCGTTATACAAAATAATACTACGTGTATTTACCACAACATCATGACCAATATTCACTTGTCCGATTTTCATAATACGGTCTTCAAACAAGTGAGTTTGTGGGCCTGAGAAGCTATTAAACTCAGCACGGTCACCAATGCTTACACAGTCAAACTCTGTAATATCAGCCGTATCCATATAGACGTCTTTACCAATGCGAACACCTAAAATACGCAAGAAGAA
Source organism: Acinetobacter sp. (assembly GCA_031277915.1). Lineage (GTDB taxonomy): Bacteria > Pseudomonadota > Gammaproteobacteria > Pseudomonadales > Moraxellaceae > Acinetobacter. The sequence continues at coordinate 50,639 of JAITLL010000029.1, read as the reverse complement.
TGGCAACATTGGCGTTCCTCTTAAGTAGTTTAAGAAGTTCGGAATCGCAACTGATTCATATAAGCTCGTGATCCCTTCGCTCAACCATACAAACATGGTCCACATTGGCGCTGAACGCGGTTGATAGCGACCAATCAGAATCCACTTCAATAGCGCAACCATAACGAAGCAGCCTACGCCATAGAGCAAACCAGCAAGCGTTAAAGCCAACAAACCAGTTGGAATGTTGTATTTGTTAATAACATCAATAATCTCAAGCACGATCATATAACCCACACCAATCGCAAGAGCGGCAGGTAATACAACACGAAGGCCTTCAATAAAACCACGCATTAAACGGCGCTTAATACTTGGCAAGAATGTTAAATGATCTGGATACTTTTCAGCAGCTTCACGTGCAGGTAATAACAATGGTGGAGAACCAAACCAAGTTTGGCCATCGTACATTTCACGGTTATCTGGTGTTTTAGATTGCACGCCAATCAAGACGTTGTCTGGTAAAACTGTACCATCAGCAATATAAGCACTATTTCCGACAAAACTACGGTTACCAATGGTGGTCGATTTCAAAGTCATCCAGCCGCCTTTGATTTCTTCGTCGCCCAGCATTACAGCATCGGCAATAAAGCTTTCTTCACCCAAAGTCAGCATTTCTGGAATAACACCGTTTGCGGTAGAAATTTCAGTATTTTTACCTACTTTTGCACCGAGCATACGGAACCATGTTGGTGCATAAATCGTAGCAAACAAGCCATGTAACGTTTGTAAGCTTGTTTCTAAAATTTGAGATGCAAACCATTTACGGTAATACGTGCCACCATGTACCGAATAAGTTCCGGTTTCAAGGCGAGGCAACGCAATTTTACGTATTGCTGAAGAAATGACAGCAGTAATCATCATCATCATTGCACTAGCTGGAATAGCTAAAATGAAATAATAAAGTGCGATTTGCAAATGGTCATTGGTACTAATATTAAATACGTTTGCATCTAACCAGTCGACCAAAAGGAAGCTTGGGAAAATTGGAATAAAGAACAGACAAGCAATAATTAACGCGCTAATTCCATAATATGCATATTCTGCAATTTTACGAATAAACGATAATTTAGGGCGCTCTGGCATTTTATCATGGTCATCCACATGCCCGATTTTCTTGGCAGGTGTACCATCCCAAATTTCACCGGCTGGAATGACGGTGTCATATTCAATTGAAGTTAAAGCATTTACGTGAGCTTGTTTTTCTAACACTGTATTTTCTTCTAATACAGCATATGAACCCACATAACTATCTTCTTTTAAGTGAATTGAACCCAATACCAAGTGACCATGTTCGACTTTGGCATTTTCTAAGTTTACTTGAGAACCAATGCTCACCCCATCTTCAACAGTAAGTAAAGATGGCATACGAATATGTACTGAACTAATCGTCACGTCATGGCCGATTTTGGCACCAAGCGCTTTCAAATATAAGTTAAGTAAAGTCGAGCCTGATAACAGATAAACTGGTGAAATGTTGCTAATACGGTCTGCTAACCACCAGCGGAAATAGGTTAATCCCCATAATGGATATTGCCCTGCACCAACACCCATCATTAATAGTCGTTTTACAGTAATTGAAACGACAAAACTGGTAACAATGACACTGATATAAACTAATAGGGACAACGCGATTGCATACGGAATACTATCTCGTGTTCCACCAGTAAAATAATGATAAGTAAAGAATGGCGCTAACCATTGCAAGATATTAATCGAGATTAAAACTGGAATGGTAACAAGCTGTGCGATACCACATAACCATTTATACGTTTGATTACGAGGGTTGTCTTGTCCAATCTGGCTATCAAATACTGTAGGCGTTGGTTGCTCTAGCATGAGTGCAGCAATCGCACCAACCCTTCTCGCTTGATATAAGTTTTGAATCGTCAGATGGCTATATTCTGAATGTTCACGCAGATTTGAAATTAAAACAGCCGCTAAAAGTGAATGACCACCTAAGTCATCAAAGAAATCTGAATCGAGTTTAATTGGCATGTTTGGGAACAAGCGATTTAAAATACCAAATAAGATTTCTTCTGCTGGGTTTTGTGGTTGATCAGATTCACTACGGTCAACCACACTGGTGAGCGGACGTGCTTTTAAAGCTTTACGGTCAATTTTTCCTGACAATAAACGCGGAACTTCTTCAATAATTTCAAAACGGTTTGGCACCATATAAGGTGGTAAGCGTTGGCTTAAATTTTGACGAAGTGCTTTAATTTCAATTGCTTGTTTTGCATCAATTTCTGGTGCAATAAACGCAATAAGCTGGTCAATGCCATCTTCAGGACGAAGAATAACTGCCGCAGTACCAATACCGTCAATATCGCAAAGTGCAGCTTCAATTTCGCCGAGTTCTACACGGAAACCACGGATTTTGACCTGATCGTCCGCACGTCCCAAGCAGTGTACTTGACCAAATTCATCAATTTTAGCCAAGTCGCCAGTACGGTAGAGCGATTGTTCATCTGGGCCTTCTGCCCAAGGGTTTTGAATAAACTTATCAGCCGTTAAATCAGGTCGACCTAAGTATCCTTCTGCCACACTTGGGCCAAAAATACAGAGTTCACCTGTTTCACCTTGAGGAAGTAATTCTCTTTCAGCATTAATGACCAACATGCCATAGTTTGGTAGAGGCTTACCAATCGTGACGAGTTTGCCACGTTCTAACAACTCAAGGCTTGCAGTAACCGTAGTCTCGGTTGGGCCATAAGTGTTAAACATTTGATGATGAGGTAATGCCCAACGGTCAACCAGTGAATCTGGACACATTTCCCCACCTAAGTTAATAATTCTTAAATTAGGTACATCTTCTGGGAATAAAGCAAGTAAAGTCGGTACAGCATGCAATACTGTAATTTGTTCTTGCTTTAATGTCTGACATAAACGTTCAGGGTCACTAACAAGCGACTTAGGTGCAATCCATAACGTTGCACCGACCAAATAAGAAAGCCAGATCTCTTCAAACGACATGTCAAAAGCAACTGAAAAGCCTTGATAGACTTTGTCTTGCTCTTGAATACCCAAGATATTATTTTCACTACGTAAAAAGTGACAGATATTTCTTTGGGTAATGACAATCCCTTTCGGTTTGCCTGTTGAACCTGATGTATAAATAACATACGCAGGTTGTTCTGGAGTAGTTTTGGCTAACGGAATATTTTCACTGAGTGGCTTTTGCAGTTCAGTATTGGTCCATTTCGTTTGCTGTACTTCATCTAAATGTGCATACCAGTCATCGGTAGTAATCATTCCTACCGCTTCAGCATCTTCAAGACACACTGCAATACGGTCAGCTGGTGTATCCATATCAAAAGGAAGCCAAGCTGCGCCACTTAAACAAATCGCTAATTGAGCTTTTAAAAGCTCGATACCGCGAGGCAACCACAAGCCAACAATATGACCTGGTTTTACCCCTCTTATCGTCAAATGTTGAGCCATGACTAAGGCTTGTTGATATAACTCACCATAACTCAACGTTGTATCTGCTTCAATTAAAGCCGTTTTATCAGGAAGAGTTTGTGCAGTATGGACAAAAATATCGGCCAAGACTTCATACTGCAAAAATTCCGGATGATACTTTCCACGAATAATATTATTCGTGTTTGTTACAAACTGGTTCATTTTTATACTCTCTTTAATTTTCTGATTTGGCTCAAATGAAGTCATGATTTTTTTTCTGACTCATTAAAGAAATCGAGATGCATCATAAATTAAATAATTGAACTTAAATCAAGATTAAAGTTTTAGTTTTGAAGTCTGTTAAATAATATATAAATACTGATTCTTTACTATCTTTTTTTCTAAAATAAATTAAGGTTTTAGCCGTAATATTTTAATTTCATCACCACTTTTAGGATGAAAAATGAACAAATCAAGCCAAGTAAGAAACTAGAATTCACAAGATTTATATGACTTTAAGTTTAATTAAACTAATAAATACTATCCTATATACAAGTTCTTCATATTTTAAACTTAATTGTTTTGCTCTGACCAATTAAAATTTTAAAAAAATGGAGTTTGAAGATGCTGAATTAATAACATCATATTAAAGTCGTGATGAGTCAACTCTATTTATCTCATATTTTTATTCTGTATTTTTCTAAAAACTGAGCCATGAATACTTTTATAGCCTTATAGTGGCTTAGACCTCCGAAAAGATCTAAGCCAAAGCATCTACCTTTATAAATTTACTTGCTAAAAGCTTCCGCCCATCGAGCTGATCAAGCTCACAGTAGTTTGATATTGCTTACTCATCAGTGACCACACATTATTTTGTGCTGACAAACGGGTATTTTGGGCAGTCAAAACATTTAAGTATCCGACCATTCCTGCTTTGTATTGATTCATCGTGGTGTTTTCAGCACGCGTGGCTGCTTGTAGCCCCTGCTTTTGCTCATTCACTTCTTTTGACAGTAAAGTTTGAGAAGCAATATTGTCTTCAACTTCTTGAATGGCTGAAAGTACCGTTTGTTTATAAGAAGCCGCGCTTGCATCATAAGCTGCAATCGCCTGTTTGGTTTGGGCATGTCGGAGCCCGCCATCAAACAATGTCGCTGCGAGCGTAGGGCCAACCGACCAAATAAAATTAGGTGCATTAAACAAGTCACTTAATTTACTGCTTTTATAGCCTAAACTCCCCCCCAAGCTAAAATCTGGGAAAATCGCGAGTTTGGCCACCCCAACTTGTGCATTTGCTGCCGCCATGTTTCTTTCTGCCACAGCCACATCTGGACGGCGCTCTAAAATACTTGAAGGGAGTTCAACGGGTATTTGTGGCAATGAAGGCAAGGCTTTCGGCATTGTTAATTGAAATTGGTTTTGGGGCTGACCAATTAAGGTGGCAATGGCGTGCTGTAACTTGACTTGCGACAATTGCATGTCGGTATAACTGGCTTGCGCAGTCTGATATTGGCTTTGTGCCTGATCGACTGTAGTCGATGCCACAATGCCTGCTTTATATTGATTTTGCGTTAGCTGTAAGGACTTTCTAAGGTTATTCAAACTTTCTTGCTGCGACTGGAGCTGAAAACCTTGTACCACCCATTGCAAGTAAGTCGTAGCAAGTTGGGCCTGCATGCTTAAGCGAATAGAATTAAGCTCAGCCTCACTCGCTTGCGCTTTATTCTGGTTCACTAAAATATTCTGGTGAACCTTACCCCAAAAGTCTGGTTCCCAACTCGCATTTACACCCAAACCATAACTTGTCGTCGCTGATGCCTCACCAGATTTTGAGCGAGTGGCTGATGTATTTCCAGTGACTGTTGGTCTAGTCCCTGCTTTTGCTTCACTGAGTAATGCGGTGGCTTGACGATACTGTGCTTCATATTGCGCAATCGATGCATTCTCTTGATTCAGCTGCTCAACAAGTTTATTTAATTGCCCATCCTGAAAAATTTGCCACCATTCACCTTTTGGTAAATGGTCACTTGGTAGCGCAATTTTCCAGCCATCCGTTTGCCACTTTTTAATATCTAAACCATATTGTGCAGGCTGAGAAAAATTGGCACCAATATTTACATGCGGTGTAGGTTCTGGTTTGACCAACTGACAACCCGACAATGTACCAGACAGTATTAAAACCAAACTACTCAAGGCATTAAACGAGAGATGTTTAAACCGTACATGATTTTTTTGATGCATTAACATACCCTCTTTATTTCTTTAAGCCTATTTGTTTAATAGACACTAGGCTTCGGAACTTACGTTTTCCCCAAGCGCTTAATTGATCAATATATAGGTACATTACAGGCGTACTATATAAAGTTAATATCTGGCTAATGATCAAACCACCTACAATCGACACACCCAAAGGCACATGTAATTCCGCACCGTCACCTCGGCCCAAAGCCAAAGGCAGAGCGCCAAACAAAGCTGCAAATGTTGTCATCATGATAGGACGAAAACGTAACACTGAAGCATCTAAAATTGCTATTTCAGGTTTTAAATTTTGCTTTCGTTGCAAAGTTAAAGCGACGTCAATCATCATGATGGCATTCTTTTTCACAATACCAATCAGCAATAAAATTCCGATGAGAGCAATTACAGTAAATTCCATTTTAAAAAGTATGAGAGCAATCAGTGCCCCTAATCCTGCAGATGGCAATGTAGAAAGAATGGTCAATGGATGGGCAAAGCTTTCATATAAAATGCCAAGCACAATATAAATCACGACAATTGCGGCCAAAATAAGTAACGGCTCTGAACTTAAGGAAGATTGAAACGCTTTTGCAGAACCTTGGAATGACCCGCGTATAGAGGTTGGGACTTTTAACTCATTCATTGCATTATTAATTTGAACGGTGGCATCTGAAAGTGAATAGCCATCATTTAAATTGAATGTAATAGTACTGGCAGCAAATAATCCTTGATGATTGACCGACAAAGAAGTATTCGCAGCTTTCCATGAACTAAATGTAGATAAAGGGATAGAGTTCCCTTGAGCATCTTGTATATAAATACTATTTAGCGCTTCCACACTTTTTGCAAACTCAGGTGCAACTTCCATAACCACATGATATTGATTCATCGGGTTATAAATGGTCGATACCTGTCGCTGGCCAAAAGCATCATTCAACGTGCTATCGACTTGAGCTTGTGTTATGCCCATCATTTTCATTTTGTCATGATCAAAATTAAGCTTGGTTTCTAGCCCTTTCACATCCTGATCACTAGATACATCAGTTAAAGCAGGCAGTTTGGATAAAGCAGCTTGAATCTGCGGTGTCCAGCTTCTTAAAGCCGTCAAGTCATCGCCTTGTAAAGTATATTGATAACTGGCATCGCTTGAGCGGCCTCCTACATTAATATCTTGCACAGGTCTGAGACTAAAACGTATTCCTGCTTCATGCCCAAGTACTTTACGTAAACGAGCCATAATCTGGTCAGGAGTATCTGTTCTTTCACCCAGAGGTTTTAATGCCAAAAATAGATTGGCCCGATTAAGTTGAGATCCCCCAAGTGTACCCATCACATGGTCAACGGCTGGATCTTTTCCAATCACAGCAATGTATTTTTTAAGCTTGGTATTCATTGCATCAAAGGAAATATTTTGGTCTGCAACTAAAGATCCCATCATGACCCCAGTATCTTGTTGGGGGAAGAAACCTTTAGGCACAGCAATATATAAATAAACATTCAGTCCAATCGTAAAGATGAAAATAATCATCGTCATGGCTTTATGCTGCAGTGCAACTGCCAAACTACGCTTATATAACAGGGTAATCCGTCCAAATAAGCCCTGTTTTTTCAAATATTCATCATCAGATGCAACTAAAAGAGCTTCACTATAATCATCAGTTTGCAAAGTCTGGTCAGATATTAGGTTTTCAGTACTTGGCTGATTTTTTTTATTTCTTTTCAACCACCATGCGCACAGCATAGGTGTGGTGGTGAGTGAAACCACCATTGAAATTAAAATGGCATAGCTTAAGGTCATGGCAAATTCATGGAACAAGCGTCCCACAATACCACCCATGAGTAAAATAGGTACAAATACTGCAATCAATGAAATACTCATTGAGATCACCGTAAAACTAACCTCTCTTGCCCCCGTAATTGCTGCCTGCATGGGAGCAAGGCCCTCTTCCATTCGCCTTGAAATGGTTTCAAGCACAACAATGGTATCGTCTACCACAAACCCTGTCGCAATCGTCAAAGCCATTAAACTAATGTTGTTTAATGAAAAGCCAGAGGCATACATCAAAGCAAAAGTACCCACCAGAGAAATCGGTACCGTAATCGCAGGAATTAAAGTGGCTCGGCCATTTTTCAAAAATACGAAAACAACAATAATGACCAATATGATCGCAATAATTAAAGTCCGCTCAATCTCTCTTAAAGAAGCTTGAATGGTCTTACTACGATCAACCGCTGTATGAATTTCTATTTGTGATGGCAATGCTTGCTGTAAAGTCGGCAACATTTGATTAATGCGTTGAATGGTTTCAATTACATTGGCATTAGGCTGTTTAAATACCATAATTAAAACAGAGGGTTGGTCTGCATAGTAACCTGCATTACGAATATCCAATACAGAGTCTTTTACCTCTCCGACATCAGAAATTCTAACCGCTCCCCCATTTTTATAGCTCACAATTAAGGGAATATAGTCAGCAGCCTGTTTGGCTTGATCATTTGCTTTAACTTCCCACAGCTCTTGTTTCTTTTCTATAAAACCTTTAGGTCGGTTTGCATTTGTTGAAGTAATGGCCGAACGTACAGTATCAAGGCCAATACCATAGTGCGCCAACTGGCTAGGATTAAGCTCAACCCGTACCGCAGGTTGGGCCGCTCCACCAATGCTAACATCACCAACTCCATCAATCTGGAGTAGTTTTTGCCCTAAAATCGTATCGGCTGCATCATACATTTGCCCTCTAGATAACGTTTTAGAGGTCAGTGCCAAAATCATGACAGGCGCATCAGCAGGATTTGCCTTTCGATAAGTTGGATTATTTTGAAGCCCTGATGGTAACGAAGAAAGCGATGCATTAATTGCGCCCTGCACATCACGAGCTGCACCATTAATATCACGATTTAAATCAAATTGAAGCGTAATACGAGTAGAGCCTAATGTACTTGAAGAGGTAATTTCATTTACCCCTGCAATCCGCCCCAAATTTCGCTCTAACGGCGTAGCAACTGTGGCTGCCATTACCTCCGGACTTGCTCCCGCCTGTTTTGCTGTTACAGAAATTGTAGGGAAATCAACTCGCGGCAAAGAAGCGACGGGTAAAATATTAAAAGCTAATAAACCCAGCAACACCAACCCAATACTCAGTAAAGTCGTTGCTACAGGACGGCGTATAAAAGGCGTTGAAATACTCATACTTCATCCACCCCAGATTTAAACTGTTCATAAGGCGGCAACTCGCTAGCATCTTTATCTGGACGGCGATTCCCTTTTATGCGCTGCGCCAAATGGTCAAAAGCGAGATAAACAACAGGAGTTGTAAATAAAGTAAGAAGCTGACTTAGAATTAAACCACCTATCATGGTAATACCAAGTGGATGGCGTAGTTCCGATCCCATTCCATTACCAATAACTAAAGGTACAGCTCCTAATAATGCCGCCATAGTGGTCATTAAAATGGGTCTAAATCTTAATAAACAAGCTTGATAAATTGACTCCATCGGTGTCAGGCCCTGATGCCGTTCTGCATCTAAAGCGAAATCAATCATCATAATTGCATTTTTCTTCACGATACCAATCAGCAGCACAATGCCAATAATCGCAATAATGTTTAAATCATTATGAGATAACGATAACGCTAAAAGTGCGCCAATCCCTGCCGATGGCAATGTCGATAAAATGGTCAGCGGATGTATAAAACTTTCATAAAGCACGCCCAAAATAATATACATCACCACAATTGCAGCAATAATGAGCCAGACCGTATTACTTAAAGAAGCTTGAAACGCGAGTGCCGCTCCCTGAAATTGAGTCATTAAAGTATTTGGTAACTTTAACGCTTGCTCGGTTTCTTTTACCGCTTGAACTGCTTGTTGTAATGACACACCTTGAGCAGTATCAAATGAAATTGTTGCCGTTGGGAACTGACCTAAATGGTTAATCTCAAGCAAGGTATTTCTAGGTTGAATCGTGGCGATAGAACTTAAACGGACAGGTTTTCCACTGCTCGAAGGAACATATAAATCCTGTAAGGCTTGTAAACTGTTTTGATCTTGATCGGATAGCCCGAGCACAACATGGTATTGATTGGTTTGAGTAAAAATAGTACTGATGAGCCTTTGACCAAATGCATTGTAAAGAATGTTATCAATACCTGCTGTAGTCACCCCATATTGTGCGGCAGCGTCACGGTTAATATCAACATAGACCTGTAGACCTTTATCTTGCCAATCACTTGCTAAATTCGTAATTTCAGGGCGCGAAGACAAAGCTTGAACGAGTTTTGGAATCCATATTGCCAAGTCCTCAGAACGTGTAGATTGCACAGTGAACTGATATTGGGTTCTACTTTGCCGCGCATCGATTGTTAAATCTTGAGCGGGCTGTAAATATGTCGTCATCCCTTGAGCTTTACTCAAGCGCTGTTGCAAATCACTAATAACCGTCTGTACATCGGGACGAGCCGATTTATCTTTTAGATTAATTAAAATACGTCCGGTATTGAGTGAACTATTTGTTCCATCCACACCTATAAACGATGAAATACTTTGCACAGCAGGATCTTGCAAAATAATTTTTGCGGTTTCCTGCTGCTTAACGCTCATTGCCTGAAATGAAATCGTCTGATCAGCTTCGGTTGTAGCAATAATTTGTCCCGTATCCTGAACAGGGAAAAAACCTTTCGGAATAAAAACATACAACATGACTGTAAAAACAAAAGTCGCAATCGTAACAACTAAAAATAGCCCTTGCCTCGCCAGTACCCAACGTAGTGCTTTGGAATAGACACCAATCGTTTTATCAAAAAAACTACCCATTGCATGATAAAAACGTCCCTGCTCTGCCTCAGGAATATGCTTGAGCAATCTTGAAGACAGCATCGGAGTCAGAGTCAAAGAAATAAAAGCTGAAATTAAAATAGAAACTGCAAGGGTGACTGCAAACTCACGGAATAATCGCCCAACCACATCTCCCATAAATAGCAGAGGTATTAATACAGCAATCAGGGAAATAGTCAGGGAAATAATAGTAAAGCCGATTTGCTCTGAACCTTTTAAGGCTGCCTGCATCGGCGATTCACCTTGTTCAATATAACGGGAAATGTTCTCGATCATGACAATGGCATCATCAATGACAAAACCCGTGGCAATGGTAAGTGCCATCAAACTTAAGTTATCGACCGAAAAACCGACCAGATACATCACAGCAAAAGTGCCGACTAAAGAAAGTGGTAAAGCCACTGCAGGAATAAAGGTTGCTCGTACACTACGTAAAAATAAAAATACGACAATGATGACCAGTACCATTGCTAAAACCAGCTCAAACTCTACATCGGTTAGTGAAGCCTGAATGGTCGAGGTACTATCATTTAAAATTTCTACATTCACAGATTGCGGAAAACTACTTTGTAATTTAGGCAGAATTTGCTTAATTTGGTCCGCAACCTGAATAACATTAGCATTGGGTTGGCGTTGCACATTAATAATAATGGCCGGTGTTTGAGTGGCAGCATTATTACTAGTATGTCCAACCCATGCTGCTAAACGCACGTTTTCTGCCGAATCAATGGTCGCAGCAATATCGGACATTCGAATTGGTGCGCCATTTTTATAGGCAATAATTAGATTTTTATAATCATCAGCCGTATGCAACTGATCATTACCGTCAATTGTAGAAGATTGCACAGCACCGCTAATGGTACCTTTCGCTTGATTCACGTTAGCCGCCGTAACCGCCGTACGCACATCTTCTAAAGTCAGCCCCATATTGGCCAAAGCTGAAGAGTTTACTTGTAACCGTACTGCTGGGCGTTGTCCGCCACTTACGCTAATTAAACCAACTCCACTTACTTGAGAAAGTTGTTGTGCTAAACGGGTATCGACCAGATCTTCCAGTTTAGTGATTGGCATCTCTTTAGAGCTGATTGCAATCGTCATAATTGGCTTATCAGCCGGATTTACTTTGCTATAAGTCGGCGGAGTGAGCAAATCATTAGGTAACAAATTATTGGATGCATTAATTGCAGCCTGTACCTCTTGCTCAGCAACATCCAATCCCAAATTTAAATTAAATTGCAAAGTAATGACTGATGCACCATTAGAGCTAGTCGATGACATTTGGCTCAGACCCGGCATCTGCCCAAACTGACGTTCAAGCGGAGCGGTAATCGTTGAGGCAATAACCTCAGGACTCGCGCCTGGATATAAAGTCGTGACCTGCATAGTTGGATAATCGACCTCTGGCAATGAAGCCACAGGTAAAAATTTCCATGACACCAACCCACATAAAAAAATGGCAATCATGACCAGTGTGGTCGCCACTGGACGCTGGATAAATAAACGGGAAGGATTCATCAGCACTCCTTACTGCGCGTTTTGAGCAGAAGGTTGACTAGCTACAACGCCTGATGCACTAGCCTGATCACGACGATGTTGCCATTGATGCTGTCCTGTATCTGAATTGCTCGTTGTTTCTGGTTTGCCGCCTTGAGCATTTTGATGCTGCCAGTGTCCTCCACCCCCATGTGTACCAGTAACTTGTCCCGTACCTTGGTGGTGCCCTGTACCAGTCACACTAATTTTCGCACCATCTTTAAGTTTATCAACGCCGTCAGTGACTACGCTATCATGGACTGTTAATGCTCCACTGGTAATTACAGTGTTGTCATCTACAACAGCCCCAGTTTGAACATTCACTGCACTCACAGTCTGATCAGAATTAACTTTATAAACAAAAGAACCATTAGCGCCTAGTTGCAAAGCAACGGTTGGAACAATCATTGCATTTGCAATATTGCCCAAACTCATCCGAACATTAACAAACTGATTTGGAAATAAATGCTGGTTTTGATTATCAAAACTGGCTTTGATATTGATAGTTCCAGTATTGATATTGACCTGATTATCTAAAGCAACCAATTTACCATCGGCCAGTTTTTGAGTGTTTTGACGATCCCAAGCTTCAACCTTAACGTTTTGGTTCGGGTTATCCATAATCTGCATCAATTGTGTTAAATATTGCTCAGGTACTGCAAATACCACTGAAATATTTTTAAACTGAGTAATATTAGCAATACCGTTTGCATCCGACGTCGTCACCATATTGCCAACATCTACCTGACGTAAACCTATACGCCCATCTACAGGAGATACAACGCGGGTATAACTTAACTGTAGTTTTGCATTCTCTACAGCAGCCTGATCCGTCTTTAAAACACCTTCATACTGTTTGACCAACGATGCTTGAGTATCATACTGTTGCTTAGCAATTGAATCTTGCTTCCAGAGCTGAGCATAACGTTGTAAATCAAGCTTGGCATTCGTTAACAACGCTTGATCTTTGAGTAACTGACCTTGAGCTTGCAATAAGGTTGCTTTGGGAGCACGGTCATCAATAAGCGCTAAAAGCTGCCCCTTATGAACATAACTTCCTTCCTTAAAATAAATTTGCATTAAAGTGCCGTTAATTAACGGATGCACAATAATTGTATTCGTTGAAGTGACTGTACCTAAGGCTTGAATGGTTTGCTGTACATCTTGTTGCACGACCTTGCTTGCGCCTACCACAATAGAAGAGCTGCCTCCTCCAAAATGTCCACTTTTTCCTTGCTTACCTGATGAAGCACTTTGTGAAGACTTTAGTGGCTGATGTGTTAAATGCCAAATTCCAAACCCCACAAGAAATAGTATTAAAAATAATACTATATAGCTTAAAAATGACTTGGTTTTTGAAGGCTTTTTTATAACCTTGTTTGGTTCAGATGTGTCATTCATAGAATCATCATATGCTTATTTTTCCATACAATATAAATATGCTTTTAAGTTTAATTTAGACTTAAATGTTAACAAATCACTACATAATTGTTTGATTAATGTAACTTTATTCAGCTTTACTTAATTAACAATTAAAATATTTTAATTAAATTTATTTTTAACTATATAAAGTATTTATAAACTATTAATGCAAATAAACTTAAATATTAGTCCAAGCACATTTATTATAAAAAATTTGCTTTATAATTTTTCTAGAATAAATTTAAGGAAATAGATTCACATTGTAGGAATCATATGAATCAAAAAATAATAAACCCTGAAGACATTCCTTTAGCATTTCAAATTGCATGGAATAATCATGATATGAAAGCTTTTGCTTCTCTCTTTCATAAAGATGCAACTTTTGTTAATCGTTTTGGCCATTACGTTAAAGGTGTTGATGAGATTATTGCACTCCATGAGCCTATTCATAAAACCATCTATAGCGATTCAAAACTAGAGAATGAACTCATAGACATCACACCAATGAGTGACGATATCTGTATTTCACATTTTTGGAGCCGCCTCACTGCTGGAGCTGCTCACCCTCAGGGTCCCCATCAGATTGATACTCTAATTCTTACTGTACTCATCAAGAACAATAATTATTGGTACATTCAGGCGCTAGAAAATGTGACTTTAACCAACCCTCGAACGGGAGAAACCATACTTAGAAATATATAAAACAGACTCAGTTAATTTTTAAGTAATTTATACACATAAAAAAGCAGTAAAAAAATCTTACTGCTCTTTAATTTTGACTCATACCTGATAAACGTTTTGCTTATTCAGCATTATTGTTTATTGAGATACTTGTGCTAAAAAAGCATCTATTGCTGAGCGGGCAATTTCAGCATCTTGGAAAGATTGTGCACCAGAGACCCCTACTGCACCTATTAGATTTCCTTGATACAGTATCGGTTCACCACCTTCTAAGCTACCAGAAAAACTACTCATATTAAGAATACCAATTTGGCCATTCTTAATCATATCTTCCAAGGTTTTTGATGGAAGTCTACTTATTGCAGAGCCTTTAGCTTTTTCTAAAGAAAAGCTAGCCGTCAAGGGTGATGCTCCATCAAGATGTTTCATGGTTAAAAGACTTCCTGTTTCATCAACAACAGAAATACTGACGTTTAGACCCATTTCATTGGCTGCTTGCTGTGCTTGTTCCAATAAAATTTCTGCATCACTCAATGTTAGATAATGTTTGGTTTTCATACATTCCGCCTGAATATTCATTTTTAAAACAGCCTTTTATGATCATTAAAAGGACTTATCGTTTGGACATGACAGGCATCATAAAATGATTTTATCTCACTAAAAATCATTGAGTTGGCAAAATACTATTGAATAATAATCATGAAATTCGCCGAAGAATGGTCAATTAGCAACTGAAAAGCAGACCAAGCATCACATGTGCAGTACATATCTACATGATAGTTTGTTGGGTGAAAGTTCAACTTAAACTCAATTCATCTATTATCAAAAATTATCTGAATTGTTCTTAGTTAGACTGTGCCAATCTAAATTTTAATGTGGGCTAAGTTGAGGGATAAAATAATAGGTACAAAAAAAAGCCCTTGTCATTAACAAGGGCTTTTAAGAATTTTGGCGGAAGCGGTGAGATTCGAACTCACGGAGGACTCACACCCTCGTCGGTTTTCAAGACCGGTGCATTAAACCGCTCTGCCACGCTTCCAACGAGCGCTATAATATAAACAAAAGTGCAAGTTGGCAAATCTTTTATTTAATTTTTAATTCAAACGCTCAAAATAAAAACAAATCCAATTAAATTTCATCATTTTTAGGCTTTTCATAACGAATTGTATTGATATACCAGAGCTTTTTGCCTAAAGGTGTGTGTACTTCAACCTCATCATCGACTTCTTTACTCAAGAGTGCGCGTGCCATTGGCGACTCAATCGAGATATGTTGAGGATGGTGATCATAAATTTCATCAATCCCGACAATTCGTAAAGTTTTTTGCTCCCCTTCTTCATTTTCAATTTCGACCCAAGCTCCAAAATAAACTTTACCTTCTTGCTCTGGAGCATAATCGATAATTTTTAACTCTTCTAAACGCTTTCCTAAATAACGTACTCTGCGATCAATTTTTCTAAGCAACTGCTTATTGTACTGATAGTCAGCATTTTCACTGCGGTCGCCAAGGCTGGCAGCCCAATTCACTTTCTTTGTGATTTCTGGTCGTTCTTCATGCCAAAGTTGTTTTAATTCAGCAACTAATTTGTCATGTCCTGACCGAGTGATTAAGTTAGATTTCATGATGAATAACCACTGATGAACAACATACTGCTTACAAGATGTAGCATTTTATACCCTATTTACCCATACCAGAAGTGTATAAATTTTCTTCCTTAATAAATTCATGCTGTTATGTTGATATATCGAATATTTAATTGTTCAAAATTTGACAATCTTTTTTTTGAATATTATGATGCGCGCATCTTAAATGTTGAGTATTTTTTAACCCAACCAAAAACTATGTAGATTTTCTACACAGTTTGTTTTTTCATTTCATGTCATTTTGAATGACGTCATGACTGCCCACCCCTTATTGAATTTATCAACTTTTAGAAGTTATGGCAGCTTATTGCCTGGCTTTTAGGGCATAAATTATCTGTAGCGGAGACAACATGCACAGTAATTCAAGTTCTGGGTCGAGGCTTGGCCTTAGCTCTTTATTTTCCTCTCTCCCGTTGAAAGTTCTTGCACTTGGCACTATGTTTTTACCCTTCCATAGTATCAATGCCGGAAAAACCCTACAGTACAATACTGTAGTAAACACAAACACATTAACAGTAGTTGCTGTAGAAAGCGCAACAACTGTTTTTAAAGAAGACCAATTTTTACATGGCTTCGGTTATGACTTAGCTCGTAACTATGCGCAAAGCTTAAATGTAAAGTTGGACTTCAAAACCGTGGCAGATAATGCCACAGCACTCAAATGGGTCCAGCAAGGGAAAGCAAACCTTGCCATGACGACTGCGAGCTTAAGCTCAATCGAGAACAAAGGTTTAATGTCTTTTTCTGCAAGTTGTGGTGATATCGTAAATTTGCAAAAAAATGGATTAAATCCTGATTTAAGCTGGGTGTTTAAACAAGCAGATGATCCCCTTACACAAACAGCCAGTGGTTTTGTTTGTCAAAGCAAGCAAAATGGTCTGACTCAACAACTGGCTTCATTTTATAACCGTAACGTTGTAAAACCTGAGTCTTGGTCTACAATTCAACGTGATTTAAGTACACGTCTGCCCATTTACAAAGCCAGCTTTAAACAGAGTGCGGCGAAGTACGATTTAGATTGGCATTTGCTTGCAGCAATGAGCTATCAAGAATCGTATCTTAAGCCGGAGTCTGTTTCACCAACAGGTGTACGAGGGTTAATGATGTTAACCAACAGTACAGCTCGGGCAATGGGTGTAAGTAACCGTAGTGATCCCGCGCAAAGCATTCAGGGTGGTGCGAAATATTATGATCTCATGTTAAGTGAGTATAATGATATTCCTTTCCCAGATCGTAACTGGTATGCCCTTGTGGCCTACAATATGGGTCCGGGTGCAGTCAACCAGATCCAGAAGCGTTTGCAGGCTCAAGGTAAAGACCCAAATCAGTGGGTAAACCTCTACGATTATTTGCAAAGTAATAAAATGCGAAATGGTCGATACAAACAAGCGGTTCAGTATGTGACTCGTATCCGTGCTTATCTTGAGCATATTAAAACGGCGCAAACGCGAATCAATATCTAATTTTGTGATTTAAAAGTTGATAAATTCATTGTTTGTATCAATAAAAAGCTTACCTCTTGGGTAAGCTTTTTATATGAATTCTTTTTAATTTAAGCTGTTGTTTGTTCTAATACTTTCTTGAACAAATCTTTTTGTTCTTGGCTTGGTTTAGCTGTTTGTAAAGCCATTAACTGAGACATGTCGCCTTGAACTTTAATTTTACCAGTCATGAATGCCTGCATAGCAGCGGCCATATCAAACTCTAGGAATACTTTACGTAAAGTTTCAGCATCCATGTTTAAAGTTGTTTTGGCATTTGAAGACAAACCTTTTTGGATTTTACCCCCATCTAACGCTAATTCGGTATTTCCAGAAGCATCTGTAACTACTAAATTAATTGCCAAATTCGCAAGAGCTGGTGGCAAATTAAGATCACCTGCTTCAGCAGTTAATTTTTCGACAGTAGCAAACCAATCATCAGTTAAAAATGCAGGCATGATTCTTCCTCAAATTTATTTGTTCAATTTCTCTAGTTAGTTGTCTATCCAGACAACATGATGTGAAGCACTTCTGCTTGTGCGTTGTTATAGCATGTAATTTTAAGGTTGGGCTATGACTTTTTGTACGGAACATTCATTTTTTAGTATTTTGATACATTAAAGGCACTTGTTTATAAAGTGCCTTTAATTGGCTTTTAAATCGTTTAAACGTTTTATTCAGCTGCAAAACTTAAGTTAACTACATCTAAACGGTTTTTAAGTTCTTCTGGGTCTTTAAAGTCTAGCTCACGCTCTGAGTCTAGAGCTTCAAAATCAAACAATTCACGGTCTGCTAACTGAGACGGAGATACGTTTTGTAACGCACCGAAAATACTGTGTAAGCGTTTCGGATATTGCTTGTCCCATTCACGTAGCATTTCATTGAGCATGGCACGTTGTAAGTTCTCTTGTGAACCACAAAGGTTACAAGGAATAATTGGGAACTGGCGTAACTCTGCATATTTGATAATGTCTTTTTCTTCGACATATGCCAAAGGACGAATCAAAATATTTTTCTTGTCTGACGATAAAAGTTTAGGTGGCATTGCTTTTAAGCTACCGCCATGGAATAGGTTCAAGAAGAAGGTTGCAAGAATATCATCGCGGTGATGACCTAGAGCAACTTTAGTTGCACCAATTTCTTGAGCGAAGCCATAAAGTGAACCACGACGCAAACGTGAACATACTGCACAGTATGTTTTACCTTCTGGTGTTAAACGCTTGGTAATGGTGTAAGTGTCTTTTTCCAAAATGTAATATGGAATATTATTTTCTTCCATATAACGTGGTAAGACATCTTCTGGAAAACCTGGCTGCTTTTGGTCAAGGTTAACCGCAACAATATCAAAGTTGATCGGTGCAATACGTTTGAACTGCAACAAAATGTCGAGCAAGGTATAACTGTCTTTACCTCCAGACACACACACCATGACCTTATCGCCATCTTCAATCATCTTGAAGTCACGAATAGCATGTCCAACTTGACGGCGAAGCTTCTTAAGCAAACGATAATAGACCGAGCTTGTTGGAAGTTCAGGCTTAAAATTAAATCCTTCGTTGGACTCAACTGGCGCGTACATAGACGAGATATACCCATAAATAAAAATACCGCGCAATTTTATATGATTCGGACGGGAATCGCATCAAAAGAATAGTTTCAATTATTGAAGTCATCATAATGCTCATACATGATGCAAAAACCGTGTTCCATTTTGACCAGTGAGTTCATTTTTTGTACAAAACGCTTACTTTTTGGACTTTTCCACAGTTTTCCACAAAACCTGTGGATAAAATTGTGGATTTCTTAATGCTTGACAAACTGTTTTGACCTTCTGTTAAGGGTTTTATTTAAATTGATCATTTTTTAACCAATCATTTTTATCATTAATTTTCAAATAGTTATTCAAGTCAATAGAATCATTTTAAAAAAAAAATTTAATTTTTTTTGATGATCATTCGAACAAAACAGCTTGATTTTTTAAAAGAGCCAAAATAAAAAATATTACACAAAACTTCTTTCTGTAATATTTTTTGATAAACTCTTTGACAAGTTTCGAATACCTTAAAATTGTGAATAACATAAAATGAAAAATTCGGTTCAATTTCTTTTTTCTTGTTTGTTGGGGATGACCACTTTTTCGGTCGGCATAACGTCGAGTTCAGCCGGTCAAATGTACATTTACCAAGATAAAAATGGCAGTACATTACTAACTAACCGTAAAAGTTATGATCATTCATTAAAGAAAGTAAAAGTGACTTACTATCCCGATAGTAATATTCACAGTTATACAAACTGGGGCGCTTCTGAAGCTTCAGTTCTACCTAGTTATAATAAAAATAAAAATGCTTTTGACCATATTATTAGACAAGCAGCACAACAACATGGTGTATCCGAAGGCTTAATTAAAGCAGTCATGCATACCGAATCCGGTTTTAATGTAAATGCTCACTCTCCAGTGGGCGCTCAAGGCTTGATGCAACTTATGCCTGCCACTGCTCGTCGCTTTAACGTATCAAACGCCTACGACCCTCAACAGAATATCTTTGCAGGTGCGAGATATTTGGGGTGGTTATTAAAACGTTTTAACGGTAATACGCAAATGGCACTTGCAGCTTATAATGCAGGTGAAGGCAATGTTGATAAGTATGGCGGCATTCCCCCATTCCGTGAAACTCAAGATTATGTTCGACGGGTAACAAGCCGATATCAAAATTTATATTCTTCTGGCGCTGGCCTGTCCTCTTTTAGTAATTCAACAATTTCTACCCAAGCCATAAATCACACCGAGTCACCTCAAAACAATTCAGCTCAAGTATCAGCACAAACTGCTAAATATTCCTCTTCACGTCAAATCGTGACATTGTCTGATGGTACCTATACAGATGCACCTACGGGAACTTATGTAACTAATAACGCTACAGCGATTGCACATATTCGGATTGAGTAAAGTTAAAACTGTCATAAATTACGAGTATTTTTTTAGCTACGTCCTTTGTCTAAAATTGTAATGATCTCTTGCCCCACAGAAGGGTTTAGACGAGTTGCATAAATAACTTGTTTAATTTAAATACATTCTTATTCAGGAAAGAATGTATCGATTCCTTATTTTTTTCTTGAATTTTTCAACTAAGCGCCGCATATTACCTGAATGATTTATAATTTATAAATCAGATAATATTTTATTTATAAGAGGATTTTCTCAATGATGCGGATTGGTTTGTTTTTGCTTACCAACCTCGCGGTACTGGTTGTAGCTGGCATTATTTTGTCACTCTTCGGTGTCGGTAGTTACCATGGCGCGGGGGGCTTAAAACTAGGCAACCTTTTAGTAATCTGTTTTGTGTTTGGTATGGTGGGCTCTTTAGTCTCTCTATTCATGTCCAAATGGATGGCTAAGAAAACTACCGGTACAGAACTGATTGACCCAAATGCTCCTCGTAACCAAGCTGAAAGCTGGTTATTGCAAACAGTCGCTGAACTTTCTCAACGTGCTGGTATTAACATGCCAGAAGTTGGTATCTTCCCATCATATCAGTCTAATGCCTTTGCAACAGGCTGGAATAAAAATGATGCTTTAGTTTCCGTTTCATCTGGTCTACTTGAGCGTATGAATAAAGATGAGCTACGTGCAGTGCTTGCGCACGAGATTGGTCACGTTGCAAATGGTGATATGGTCACATTGGCACTCATCCAAGGTGTTGTAAACGCCTTTGTTATGTTCTTCGCTCGTGTAGTCGGTGACTTTATTGACCGTAATGTTTTTGGTCGTCAAGATGATCAAGCACCTGGTATGGGTTACTTCCTCATTACAATGGTTCTAGATATCGTATTCGGTATTCTTGCTTCTGCCATTGTCATGTGGTTCTCTCGTTACCGTGAATACCGTGCTGATGAAGCTGGTGCACGTTTAGCTGGTAAACAGGCTATGATTTCTGCTTTATTACGTTTGCAAGCTGAAACCGAATTACCGGATCAAATGCCAAAAGAAATGAAAGCATTCGCAATTGCGGAAGGTAAAGAACAAGGCTTTAGTCTAGCTGCTTTGTTCCAAACTCACCCTACAATTGAACAGCGTGTTGCAGCTCTACATCAGTTAGATTGCCCATAAGACGCTTAAAAAGCCTCCATGTGGAGGCTTTTTTATTAGGTTGAGTGGAACAGTCCCCAGAGAAAAGCTATCCCCCACCACATCGCAAAACCAATAAGAATAAGTACAAATAATCCGAGTAAATCAGGTATATGTAACCATAACCAACTCACAACAGGATTACGCCAAAATGCGGACTGTTGTTGCTTCTTTTCCAGTTTCTCGTGTAAATAAGGATGAATTACATGTATATCGCTCTGAATCGCATATTCTTCACGTATATGAGTATGAACCACCTCTAAAGCTTTTCTGCTAGGACGTATAAAAATATCGAAAATAGTTCCTGCAATTGGAACACAACCGACCACAGCATCCACGACAGCCAATTTTATGACTGGTATTAACTTATGTTGTGGCACGCCAATTTGTTTAGCTTTATATATGGCATAGCAAGTCAGGACAAAACCCGCTACATCACCCGCAATAGGAATAGTACTTAGGGCCGCATCTGCTCCAATACCCTGCTTTGTAAAGGGGATGCGAACCGCACTATCCATCATGGTTGCAAACTTAGCAAGGTCCCGTTCTAATGCGATGACCTGCTGCTGTGTTAATTTTTTTTCTTGAGGCATCTAAATCAAATATATAAAGAGAAGTTAAACTTAATATACTTGATTTAATGCCTGCTTTTAAATTGTTTACTTTTAACTCGAAGCTTTCGACTTAAAGACTGAACGTAATAACACGTACATGACTGGAATAAAGAATAAAACTAGTACAGTACCAAACATCACTCCACCTAAAATACTAATACCAATTTCTTGACGGCTAACTGCACCAGCACCTTGCGCAAATACAAGCGGAATTACACCTGCACCAAAGGCCAAAGAAGTCATTAAAATCGGTCTTAATCGCAAGCTCGCACCTTCTAGAGCTGCCTGAACGGCCTTCTTTCCTTTCTCTTGGGCCAATGCAGCGAACTCAACAATTAAAATCGCATTTTTACACGACAACCCAATCGTCGTTAACAGCGCGATTTGGAAATAGACATCATTAGGCAAACCAAAAATATAAGAGAAAATGACACTTCCCCCTACCCCTAACGGGATAGAAGTCATGACAGCAGCCGGAATACTTAAGCTCTCATATAAAGCAGCTAAACATAAGAAAATAAAACCTGCTGAGATAAGATATAACCATACTGCCTGATTCGTCGACTTTTGTTCTTCAAAAGACAGGCCTGTCCAAGCCAAACCTATATCTTTTTGCTGGTTCACAAGTTGCTCAACATCTTTCATCGCCTGGCCTGAACTGCTGCTACTCGCTACATCAGCTTGTAGCTGTAAAGCACTATAACCCATATAGCGTTTGACAATTTCCGGAGCACCACCCCAACTAAGGTTAGCAAATGAGCTAAAAGGTACCATTTCATTTTGGCTATTACGTACAGACCAGTTATATAAATCTTCAGGTTTAGATCTAAACTCAGCATCACCTTGAATCATGACGCGTTTAATGCGCCCGCGATCAATAAAGTCATTTACATAAGTTCCACCCCATGCACTCGACAAAGTATTATTAATCGCTGATAGCTCTAGTCCATTTGCTAAAGCCTGTTTCTGGTCAATCTTGATATTCAGATTCGCCTTACTATTGGTAGACTGCTTATCAAAATTTTCAAAAGTTGAATAATTTTTACTTTGTGTTTGTAACTGACGGAACATGCCATCAAGGAAATTTTGCCCTTGTCCATTTAAGTCTTGAATCCAAAAGTCTAGTCCATCGGTTTGACCCAAACCATTTACCGAAGGTGGTAAAGTCACATTAATCTGGGCGTTATTAAACTGACTGAAATATTTCATTGCCCGCTTTTGTATAGCGTCAGCCGAATTCTCTTTTCCTGTACGTACATCCCAAGGTTTTAAGGCAACGAAGCCTTGCGCTAAGTTTTGTCCAGTACCCGCATTATTTCGACCATAACGGATTAACACTAGATTCACATTTTTATCTTCTTGAGTCAGAAAATATTGGCGGACTTGCTCACCAATTTTTTTACTCTGAGACATTGGGGCACTGTCTATGAGCTTAATTTGAACGCTTAAAATACCCTGATCTTCTTTAGGAATAAATCCACTTTTTAAACCGCTATAGAACAGCGCAAAAACTGCAATCAGTGCCACAAAAATCACAATAACTGATTTGCTGTAGTGAATACTCGTCTGCACAATTTTGATATATTGATTTTTAATTTGATCAATTTTTTGATTAAACCAAATAGCCCAGCGCATAGGTTCAGGGTTGGGTTTTAAAATTAATGCACATAAGGCAGGTGTTAAGACCAAAGCAACAATGAGCGATAACGACATAGCTGCAACTAAAGTAATGGAAAACTGGCGGTAAATAACCCCAATTGATCCTCCTAAAAAGGACATTGGAATAAAAACAGCAGTTAAGACCAGTGTGATCCCGATTAAAGCACCACTAATTTCACTCATCGATTCAATTGCCGCTTCTTTCGGAGTTAAGTGCCGTTCATGCATAAGCCGCTCAACGTTTTCCACAACCACAATGGCATCATCAACCAGCAAACCAATAGCAAGTACCAATGCAAATAGCGTTAACGTATTAATACTAAAGCCAAGCACATATAAAACAGCAAAAGTTCCCAAAATCACTACCGGAACGGTAATACTCGGAATGAGTGTTGCGCGCCAGCTTTGCAGGAATAGGAACATCACCAAAATAACCAGAATAATGGCTTCAACGAGGGTTTTTACAACTTCTTTAATGGACTCTTGAACAAACGGCGTATTATCTCGTGGATAAACAATCTTATAGCCAGCTGGTAGTTTGGTTGAAAGCTGATCTAGAGTTTGATGAATGAGCTTAGAAGTCTGAATAGCATTGGCGCCCGAAGATAACGAAATACTCACACCTGCGGCAGGATAACCATTAATCGTATTCAAAAATTGATAGTTTTCTGCACCTAGCTCAACTCGTGCAATATCTTTTAAATAAACATAACCTGCCGTTTTATTCGACTTTACAACAATATTTTTAAAGTCATCGACTGTCTTAAGTCGAGAACCTGCTGTCACTTTTGTATTTAAATATTGCCCATCAATTACTGGTAAATCACCAATTGCACCTGCAGCCACTTGGGTATTTTGAGCAGTGATTGCATTTGCAACATCACTTGGCATTAAACTATATTGCTTTAACTTATCTGGATTTAGCCAGATACGCATCGCATATTGTGAACCGAATATATCCGTTTCACCTACCCCATCAATACGGTTTAGGTTATCGACCACATGTGTAGTTAGATAATCTGATAACTCAATGTTTCCTGTTTTACCAGTCGAGTCATATAAGCCGATTACCATAAAAGTATCGCCTAAAGACTTAGTAACGGTAACCCCCTGGCGCTGAACTTCATCTGGTAAACGGCGTATGACACCACTAATGCTATTTTGTACTTGTACCTGAGCGGTATCTGGGTTTGTTCCGTTATCAAAGCTAATGGTAATTCGACTACGTCCAGATGAATCACTTGAAGAACTAAAATAAAGTAAGTGATCAATACCTTGTATTTGCTGCTCTAAAATTTGAGTAACACTTTGCTCAACAGTTTGTGCATCTGCACCACTATAATTGGCCGATACTGTAATTTTCGGAGGTGCAATATCGGGATACCGTTCTACTGGTAAATTCATCACCGAAAATATACCGAAAGCCATAACAATGATCGCCAAAACATTGGCAAAAATGGGACGCTGAATAAAAAATTTAGATAGCATGGCTGCTCGGTATGATGTCGTTAACTAACAGGAGTAAATGCCGCGTTGAGGCCTAGTGATCATCAACGAGCAGTCTAAAAAAAACAAGTAGAATTAGAACAATAAATGTAATTAAGACAAAAACAAAGGGAGATATACCATTTCCAACAAACCAATAAAAAACCAGTTAAATAGTGTCACTAAAAATTCATGAATTCTTCATGATCATGTCAAATTAAAACACCAGACTTGAGTCATATTAACTAAAACAATATGAGTCGAATTATGTTTAGAAAAGCACTTTTATGCTTAAGTTTAATAAGTCTAGTGGGTTGTAATGATGATAAAACTGAAACCACACCAACTACACCAGAATATCAATATCCTAAAATTTTAGTAATAGGACACCGCGGTGCTAGCGCTTTACGTCCTGAACATACCTTAGCTTCATATCAAAAAGCCATTGATGATGGTGCTGACTTTATTGAACCTGATCTAGTTTCAACAAAAGATGGTGTTTTAGTCACACGCCATGAAAACGAAATTGGTGGTACAACCAATGTAAGTACCCTCGCCCAATTTGCAGATCGTAAAACAACAAAAAATATTGATGGCTTAGATTTAACAGGTTGGTTCACAGAGGACTTCACTTTAAATGAATTACAGCAGGTTAAAGCACGTGAGCGTATTCCTGAGTTCCGACCAGCAAACACGGCTTATAATGACCTCTATTCAATTCCAACATTAGAGCAGGTCATTGAACTCGCCGAAGCAAATTATAAAAAAACTGGGAAAATTATTGGTTTATATATTGAAACCAAACATCCAACTTATTTTAAAAATAAGAATTTATCTATGGAAGACAACCTTCTTAAAACTCTTGCAAAATATCAATATACACGTGATATCGCACCTATCTATTTACAATCTTTTGAAGTCAGCAATTTAAAATATTTAAAAGATCAACTTGATTTGCATAAGACACTTAAACATGCACAAATCATTCAGTTATATGATACAAAAACATCTCGACCAGCCGACTTTGTTGAATCTGGTGTGTCTAAAACATATGGTGATTTAGCTACAGCAAAAAGCTTAAAAGATGTTGCCAAATATGCAAATGGCGTAGGCCCAAGTAAAAACTATATTCTCAATTTCAATAACGATGGTTCAGTACAAACCACTTCATTTATTACCGATGCACATGCCGCTGGTTTAAAAGTACACCCTTATACTTTCCGCCCAGAAAACAACTTTTTACCACAACCTTTAAAATGTAGCGATAAACCTGCTGAACGTTGCCCAACAGGTGCTTTAAAAGAGTTTGAAGCATATTTTAAAGCAGGCGTTGATGGTGTCTTTACCGATGATCCTGCACTTGGCCGTCAAGCTGTGGCTAATTTTGAGAAAGCAGCAAAATAATTGAATATTTAATAAAAAAATGGGGCATTGAATGCCCCATTTTTTTTACTTCTCAAGACTGTTATTAAAATATAAAGGAATCCACTGATATTGCTCGGTATTTACTTTATACACATGACCAATGCCTGGAAATGGTAAATGTGGAGCAGCTACCCATTGCTGCTTATTTGAAATTTCAGCAAACATTTTCAAACGAGTATTAATTGCCTGCTCAGAATTTACGTCAAAATCAACTCCAGTTTTTGGAGCATCAAACTGTAAAGAATGTGAGTGAACAATGTCTCCAACAAAGACAATCTGTTGACCCTTACTCTTTAAACGGAAACTATGGTGACCCGGTGTATGCCCTTGTGTATTGATCACTTCAAAGCCTTGAATAACATCACCGTCTTTAAAGGTTTTAAAAGCTTTTTTCGCTTCATATGGTGCAAGTGCAGCTTTTATATTTTTAACAGTACCTAAATAATTTTCTTTTTGATTTGCTGGTACTGTTTTTTCAGATGCTGGATTCAACCAGTAATCTGCTTCACGTTCATGTGCATAAATAGTTGCATTTGGAAATACAGCTTTTCCATCTTTAGCAATTCCACAAACATGGTCTGGGTGCAAATGTGTCAATAAAACCGTTTTCACATTCGCAAGTTGATAGCCTGCCAGTTCAAGATTTTTAGCGATTGAGCCAAGTTGTGGACCAAAACAACTTGAAGCACCACTATCAACAAGCGTCAAACTTTTACCATCATCTACTAAAAATGCATTTACAGAAGTCTGAATCCCCTTCTCATTAACAGCAGCATATTTCGTTAAAATTTTAGTCTTCTCAGCCTGACTTAAATTTTTGAACAATTTAGGGTCTAAATAAATGGTGCCATCAAGTAAAGAGGTGATGCGGTAATTACCAAATTGATGCTTATAATATCCAGGTACTTGTTGAGCTGAAGCTGGCTCTGCATAGCTTACATGCAAACCACCCATGACAAGTCCTAAGGCTACAAATAGTTTTTTCATCTCTTCTTCTCTATCAAATTATAAAGTCAAAATCTTTTAAGAAAGATTTAATATTTTTTTTAAAGGCCGCGTTATATAATGCATGAAAAGTGTTAAAAATATAAGTGAATGGACAGTTATTCTCCCTACAAAGGCAAAAGCGGACTAAAGCGCATCTTGAATGCGACAGGTTATTCAATTTCAGGATTTAAAGCAGCTTATAAAAATGAAGCTGCTTTCAGACAAATTGTTTTAATTAATGTTGTGCTCATCCCTACTAGCTTTTTCCTAGATGTGACTCGTGGCGAACATGCACTTATGATCGTTGTATGTTTATTTGCAATTATTGTAGAACTATTTAATTCTGCGATTGAGGCAGTGGTTGACCGCGTATCACTTGAAAAACATCAACTCTCTAAAAATGCAAAAGATATGGGAAGTGCTGCTCAATTTGTTGCACTCTCTATCATTGCAGTTACGTGGCTTATCATTTTATTAGGCTAAAAAAAACCATGCTTATAAAAGGATAAGCATGGTGTAACAAAAAAGAGGAACTACAGCTACTGTTCCTGACTATAAGTTTAAGAATATCAACTTAACTTTTTCTTAATTTATATAAGAAATAAAAAAATCCCTGCAAATGCAGGGATTTTTTTATTTAGACGTTGATGTTGAATTACATCATTCCGCCCATTCCACCCATACCACCCATGTCTGGAGCAGCTGGTTTGTCTTCAGGAATGTCAGTAATCATACATTCTGTAGTTAACATTAAGCCAGCAACAGAAGCAGCATGCTCAAGTGCAGAACGCGTTACTTTAGCTGGGTCAAGAATACCCATTTCTAACATATCGCCATATTCGCCAGTTGCAGCGTTATAACCGAAGTTACCTTCACCTGCTTTAACTGCATTGATCACTACAGATGGCTCATCACCAGCATTTGAAACGATTTGACGAAGTGGAGCTTCGATCGCACGGCGTAAAATGTTGATACCTGCAGTTTGATCTTCGTTAGCACCTTTTAAGCCGTCAAGAACGTTTACAGCACGTACAAGCGCAACACCACCACCAGAAACAACACCTTCTTCCACAGCTGCACGAGTTGCGTGAAGAGCGTCATCTACGCGGTCTTTCTTCTCTTTCATTTCAACTTCAGTCGCTGCACCGATTTTAATTACAGCAACACCGCCTGCCAATTTAGCAACGCGTTCTTGTAATTTTTCACGGTCATATTCTGAAGTAGATTCTTCGATTTGAGCACGGATTTGTTGAACACGTTCAGCGATAGCAGCAACATCACCAGCACCATCAACAATAACTGTGTTTTCTTTAGAAACAGTGATTTTGTGCGCTGTACCTAAATCTTGAAGAGTCGCTTGTTCTAAAGACATACCAACTTCTTCAGAAATAACAGTTGCGCCAGTTAAGATTGCGATGTCTTGAAGCATAGCTTTACGACGGTCACCAAAACCAGGAGCTTTAACAGCACATACTTTAATAATACCGCGCATGTTGTTTACAACAAGTGTAGCAAGCGCTTCACCTTCAACATCTTCAGCAATAATAAGAAGTGGTTTACCAGTTTTAGCAACAGCTTCTAGAACAGAAATCAATTCACGAATGTTGCCGATTTTTTTGTCAACAAGAAGGATGAACGGGTTTTCAAGCTCAGCGGTTAAAGTATCTTGTTTATTTGCAAAATACGGAGAGATATAACCACGGTCAAACTGCATACCTTCTACAACGTCTAATGCGTCTTCGAAGCCTGAACCTTCTTCTACAGTGATTACGCCTTCTTTACCTACTTTTTCCATTGCTTGAGCAATAAGTTTACCAACAGTAGTGTCAGAGTTAGCAGAGATTGAACCTACTTGTTCAATTGCTTTGAAATCATCAGCTGGTTTAGCAATAGAACGAATATTTTCAACTACAGTTTTTACTGCAATGTCGATACCGCGTTTTAAATCCATTGGGTTCATACCAGCAGTTACTGATTTGATACCTTCATTTAAAATTGCTTGAGCAAGTACAGTCGCAGTTGTTGTACCGTCACCAGCGATGTCGTTAGTTTTGCTTGAAACTTCACGAACAAGTTGAGCACCCATGTTTTCAAACTTGTCTTTTAATGAAATTTCTTTTGCAACTGTTACACCGTCTTTAGTGATGTGCGGCGCACCGAAAGAACGGTCGATTACAACGTTACGGCCTTTAGGGCCTAAAGTTACTTTAACCGCATCTGCAAGTACGTTTACGCCTGCAATCATTTTTGAGCGAGCTGAATCACCAAATTTTACGTCTTTAGCTGACATATTAAACTCCGAATCTTTTTAAATACTGAATCTGATAATGAATTGAGTTATGGACCGATTAGCCTTCTAATACAGCTAAGATATCTGACTCTTTCATGATTAAGAGTTCTTCGCCGTTTACTTTAACTGTTGTACCTGCATAAGTACCAAATAACACCTTGTCACCAACTTTAACATCCAAAGCACGTACACCGTTATCAGTGATTTGACCATTACCTACTGCAATTACTTCTCCTTGAGATGGTTTTTCAGCAGCAGAACCTGGCAATAAAATACCACCAGCGGTTTTGGTTTCTTCTTCTACACGACGAATCACAACGCGATCATGTAATGGACGAATGTTGCTCATAGTTAACTCCATCAGACTTAGTCTTTTTGATTAATCGTTATTGCCTTAATCCAGAGCAATAACAAAATATTTAGATGACACTTTTGTGGGGATGAAAAAAATGGCTTCAAGGGGAAATAAGAAAAAATTTCCTCTTTTTTGAATGTTTTTCAAACAATCAAATATTTAATCTCATCTAAACCAAATCAATATAAGGTGAACTCAGCCAACTGTTCATTGAACCTATAATGCTGAATTTTTCCTGTATTTGAAATCGTATTAAAGCTATTTGGATTATGGTGATATAAACGAGTAGAAGTCGCTGTACCAGCATGAATGTCATAAATAGGGTTATCTATTTCCAGATGGTAAATCTGAGTTAAATCATATATAGCCGTTTTGTGGAGATGGCCATGTAGCATTCCAAATAATCCTGTTGTACTCCACTTTTCTAAAGCAATTTTCCCTAAAACCGGACAATCCTTTGTTCCATGTTTATTATCAGGAGATGTATAGAAAGGCTGATGGAAAACCACAAGTTTTATTTTATCTTTCGGCCCTTTCTGTAAACGTTCATAAGTATCTTGAATTTGTTCAATCGAGATATGCCCCCGTGTGTGATAACGACGACGTATGCTGTTTACCCCAACAATATAAAAATGTTCAGTTTCTAAAGTTGGCTCTAGTTCACCAAAAAAAAATCGATATCGGTTAAATGGAGAAAAAAAACGATTCCAGACATGATACAAAGGAATATCATGGTTTCCAGGCACAACAAGGTAAGGAATATTGAGGCTATCTAAAAACTGTCGACATTTAAAAAATTGTTCATATCTGGCACGTTGAGTAATATCACCACTCACAACAATCACTTCAGGCTGTTGCTGAATACAAAAACGTCTTATTGCCTCTAAACACTCTTTTTTTTCTGTCCCAAAGTGTAAGTCAGACAGCTGTAATAACATTCGGCACCATAATATTTAAAGCATTTTTCTCTACAGTGAAATTTAAAGGTGCTTTCATCTCTATTATTTCACCATCTAAAGCCACTGTGAGTTTCGATTTTTTTGAGCACTCGACAATGACATGATCTGCACAAAAGCTATATACATCTTTGGTATCTTCAACTTTACCTTGAATCCATTGCCAAAGCATATGCAATAAACTCAGCCTACCACTTTTTGTAATTACAACTCCAGCCACTCTTCCCTGTGCAGCACATTCTGCAATTCTGAGCTTCATATCACACAACTGCAATTGGTTATTTCCAAAAAAAATTAGAGGCGCTTTAACTGGGTATTTTTTTCCATCTACCGTTATGGACAACTTCATTGATTTATTTTCTCTTAATAAAACATCTAAAGCTGAGGTATAGGCATGTAAAGGCAGTCTTCCTAAATATTTATTGTAGAGTTCTCGCTTTTTAATAAAAAGTGGATATAGACCTAAGCTGGCATTATTTAGATAAATATGATCATTAATTGCTGCTATATGAACCGACCGAGGTATGCCTGTAGCAATAACTTCTGCTGCGTCCAAAAGATCTAGTGGGATATCTAAAACTTTAGCGACATAATTAAAAGTACCTAAAGGCAAAATTCCCATTGGAATAGACGTATTTTTAAGTCTAGAGGCAACAGCATTTAAGGTACCATCACCACCTGCGGCAACAACCACCCCTATATTTTCATTTTGTGAATGTCGATGAATAACATTATCCATCAAATCTTCAAACAATATATTTTCATTTAATTCAAATACTTGTATCTCAAAATCATAATCAGTGAGTATAGTCATCAGTTGTTCGTAAACATCTTCATGTTTTGAAGCATGAAATCCTGATTTTTCGTTATAGATGATCGAAAGAGGTTTCAATGGCCGCATTTTATTATCGTAAAGTGGGATGTTTATTCTATTTTGTATATAAAATCACCTATTAAAAGTCTCTTTATGTAAATTTTGAATGATCTTCATTTGTTTAATCAATAATAATTCTCAAGAAATATTCTGGAGTTAATATATTGATTTAAAACAAAATAATTTAAGTAAATAACACACATACAACATAAAAATATGAAAGTGTAAACCGTATAAAAAAACCTAACCAAATGATTTTAATTAAAAAACATGCAAAAAACCAAATATCTAATTGTTAGTCTTTAGTCTTATTTTTTTTATGATTTTATGCTTTAATACAGCCACTTTTTTATTTGATCTTTCATTGTACCCCAATGAATAGACTTGTACGTTGTACATATTTTGAATAGGCCTCACCATGACCACAGTGAACGCACCAGAATTCGTTCGTCATCCTAAGCTTATAGCATGGGTTGAAGAAATTGCAAACTTAACCAAACCAGCAAAAATCGAATGGTGTGACGGAAGCGAAGAAGAATCTCAACGTCTAATCGACTTGATGATCGCTAACGGCACCATGCAGAAGTTAAACCAAGAAAAACATCCTGGTTCTTATCTTGCAAATTCTGACCCATCTGACGTTGCGCGTGTTGAAGATCGTACTTACATCTGCTCTCAAAATAAAGAAGATGCTGGTGCAACAAACAACTGGGAAGCTCCAGCTGTTATGCGTGAAAAATTAAATGGTTTATTTGAAGGTTCAATGAAAGGCCGTACCATGTATGTGGTTCCATTCTCTATGGGCCCTCTTGGTAGCCACATTGCACACATCGGTATCGAATTAACTGACTCTCCTTACGTTGCTGTTAGCATGCGTAAAATGGCTCGTATGGGCAAAGCAGTCTATGACGTTTTGGGTACAGATGGTGAATTTGTTCCTTGCGTACATTCTGTTGGCGCTCCGCTTGAAGAAGGTCAAAAAGACGTTGTTTGGCCTTGTAATGCTGAAAAATATATCGTTCATTACCCAGAAACTCGTGAAATCTGGTCTTTCGGTTCTGGTTACGGCGGTAATGCATTACTTGGTAAAAAATGCCTAGCACTTCGTATCGCATCTGTTATGGGTCGTGAACAAGGCTGGTTAGCTGAACACATGCTCATTCTTGGTGTAACTAACCCTCAAGGTGAAAAACACTATATCGCAGCTGCATTCCCTTCTGCTTGTGGTAAAACCAACTTTGCTATGTTGATTCCACCAGCAGGTATGGATGGCTGGAAAATTGAAACTGTAGGTGACGATATTGCTTGGATTAAACCAAGTGAAGATGGTCGCTTATATGCGATTAACCCTGAAGCTGGTTTCTTCGGTGTTGCACCGGGCACAAACACTAAAACTAACCCGAACTGTATCGCAACAATGTATAAAGATGTAATTTATACCAACGTTGCTGTCACAGATAATGGCGAAGTATGGTGGGAAGGTTTAACTAAAGAAGCTCCTGCAAACTTGACAACTTGGAAAGGCCAGCCACACACTGAAGGTGAAAAAGCTGCTCATCCAAACTCACGTTTCACTGTTTCTGCATCACAATGTCCATCTATTGATGCTGACTGGGAAAATCCAGCGGGTGTTCCAATTTCTGCATTCATCTTCGGTGGTCGTCGTGCAGATACAGTACCTTTAATTTCTGAAGCTTTTGACTGGGTTGATGGCGTTTATAAAGCTGCAACTATGGGTTCAGAAACGACTGCTGCTGCTGTTGGTCAACAAGGTGTGGTTCGCCGTGACCCATTCGCAATGCTTCCATTTACTGGCTACAACATGGCTGACTACTTCAACCATTGGTTGACTTTAGGTGCTGACGTAGGTGTTAAAGCTGAAGCTGCTGGCAACAAATTGCCAAAAATCTTCAACGTAAACTGGTTCCGTCGTGACGAAGAAGGTAACTTCGTATGGCCTGGTTTCGGTCAAAACACACGTGTTCTTGAGTGGATCATTGACCGTGTTGAAGGTCGTGCAAATGCTGTTGAAACACCAATTGGTTACGTTCCAACTTATGAAGATTTGAACTGGGCTGGTACTGATTTCTCTAAAGCTGATTTCGAGAAAATCACATCTCAAGACAAAGATTTATGGTTAAAAGAAATTGAAAGCCATACTGAATTATTCAACAAACTTGGTGACCGTTTGCCAAAAGCGTTGAAAGATCGTCAAGCAGCTTTATTAGCTGCAATCCAAGCAGCTTAAAGCTCTCGGATAAAAAAAGGTCGCTTTATGCGACCTTTTTTATTTATGCAGCATCTTCTTTTTGTTTTTTCTTGGCAAGATAACTTTCCAAAACAGCTTTCTCCATGGCATTAAACTGTAAACCAAGTTTAGTTCTTCTCCATAAAATATCATCTGCTGTTATAGCCCATTCGACTTCACATAAATAATCAACTTCATGTTGAAATAATTCATGACCAAATGCCTGCCCACATTGCTCAATTGAATTACGCCCTGCCAACATCACCCAAACTCGTGTTCCATAGGAATGTGCCCATCTCTTGGCTAAAGCACTAGATATCCCTTGAACTTGCTGCTGTATTTTTCCAATGAGGTCATCAATAGATGTCCAACCTTCAGCACCTGGTAAAACAGCTTCCGCAGTCCATTCTCCAGAAATCCCATCAAAAAATGGTTCCAGCTTTTCCATAGCTGCTTCAGCAAGTTTCCGATAAGTTGTAATTTTCCCACCAAAAACAGAAAGTAGCGGCATCTGCCCATTTTCAGATTGAAGTGCCAAAGTATAATCACGTGTGATTGCTGAAGGATTATCTGACTCATCATCACACAATGCCCGCACACCAGAGAATTGACTCACAATATCAGCTCGAGTTAATTGCTTTTTAAAATGTGAGTTTGCAATGGCAAGTAAATAATCAGTTTCCTGATCGGTAATCTGAACAGTTTGCGGATCTCCGTGATATTCCTGATCTGTCGTACCAATCAAGGTATATTGCTCCAGATATGGAATCGCAAAGACAATCCTCCGATCTTCATTTTGCATAATAAATGCTTTATGGCAGTCATAAAGTTTAGGAACAACAATATGGCTGCCTTGAATTAAACGAACACCATAAGGTGATGGTAACTGCATTTCTTCACGAATAATCTGTTCAACCCAAGGCCCTGTAGCATTGACTAAAGCCCTCGCCCAAATCTGATAGCTTTCATGTTCATCTTGCAGATAAAGACACCATAAACCCTCTTGCCGCTCAGCCGCGATACATCGGGTTTGAGTCACAACATCTGCGCCTTTTTCACGCGCCTGCATCGCATTGAGCACGACCAACCTTGCATCATCTACAGTGCAATCTGAATATTCAAAACCACGAGTAATTGCAGGTTTAAGCGGGCTATTTTCTTTAAAGTAAATATTATTCGAACCCAATAAGGTTTCACGCTTGCCTAAATGATCATAAAAAAACAATCCTGCCCGAATTAACCATGCAGGGCGTAGATGCGGCCGATGAGGCATAATAAAGCGCATTGGTTTAATAATATGCGGAGCTTTAGCTAACAGCACTTCACGCTCTGCTAGAGCTTCTCTAACCAATCTAAACTCTTTATATTCTAAATAGCGTAAGCCACCATGAATTAATTTACTGCTAGCAGATGAGGTGTGACTGGCTAAATCATCTTTCTCACACAAAAACACGGATAGCCCACGGCCTGCTGCATCATTGGTAATACCAACGCCATTAATACCACCACCAATCACGGCAATATCATATATTTTTGAATAATCATTTAGTTGTGCTGTCATTTCTCATTTCTCATTTTCTTTTTATTGTTGATCTTATAAAAATTAAAACATCAAATTGATGAAACAACAATCAAAAAAGTAGAATAATCAATTTTCGATCACCAAGCGTTTAACCGTTAATTAATTCTTCTACTTTTTAATTCAACTAGTTAAAAGACAACTTAATCCTCTGCCCAACTTTGACTGCGTTTAACTGCTTTTAACCAACCTTTATAAATGAGTTCAGATTGTTCAGCAGACATTTTCGGTTCAAACACCTTTTCTATAGCCGATTTATTTCTTAACTCATGAAGATCTTGCCAAAACCCTGTTGCCAATCCTGCAAGAAAAGCTGCACCCAAAGCAGTAGTTTCTTTCATTATTGGACGTTCTACGGGGGTTGCTAAAATATCAGCTTGAAATTGCATCAGGAAATTATTTTCCGTTACTCCACCATCAACACGGAGTGTACGAAGCTCTTCTTCTGCATCCTGCTGCATAGCATCTAAAACATCTCGAGTTTGGAAAGCAATCGACTCTAAAGTTGCACGAATAATATGTTCAATACTTGCTCCGCGAGTAAGTCCCAAAATTGCTCCACGCGCTGTTGGGTCCCAATACGGTGCACCTAATCCAGTAAAAGCTGGAACGACATAAACACCATTACTGTCTTTTACTCGTGTTGCATAAAACTCCGAGTCTTTAGCGCTCTTAATAACCTTTAGTTCATCACGTAGCCACTGTACGCAAGAGCCGCCATTAAATACGGCACCTTCTAAAGCATAGTTCACTTCACCAGCCGCTCCACAGGCAATAGTAGTCAGTAAGCCATGCTCTGAACGGACAATCTTTTTACCTGTGTTCATTAATAGAAAACAACCTGTACCGTAGGTATTTTTAGCCTGCCCTGACTCAACACACATTTGACCAAAAAGCGCAGCTTGTTGATCACCTGCAATTCCCGCAATTGGAATTCCAACTTCTTGCCCACTAATAGTATGTGTATATCCATAAACCTCGGATGAACTACACACCTCTGGTAACATTGCTTTAGGGATATCCAAAGCTTGTAAAAGTTTTTCATCCCACTCAAGTTTTTCAATATCAAACAGCATGGTTCGTGAAGCATTTGTAAAATCTGTGACATGAACAGCACCATTGGTGAGTTTCCAGATTAACCAAGTGTCTACTGTACCAAACAGCAACTCCCCTCGCTCAGCACGCTCACGGCTTCCTTCAACATGGTCTAAAATCCATTTAATTTTTGTCGCTGAAAAATATGGATCAATCACCAAACCAGTTGTTTTTCGAACATATTCTTGCCAACCTGCTTTATGCAATTGATTACATATTTCAGTCGTCTGCCGACTTTGCCAAACAATAGCATTATAAATAGGCTTCCCTGTTTTTTTATCCCAGACGATAGTAGTTTCCCGCTGGTTTGTGATCCCAATTGCAGCAACTTGCTCACTCTTAATGCCTGCTTGAGCCAATGCTTCTACCCATACAGCACTTTGTGTTGCCCAAATTTCCATAGGGTCATGCTCAACCCAACCTGGTTGTGGGTAAATTTGAGTGAACTCTTTTTGAGCAATACTTACAACGTTCGCATCATGGTCTAAAACAATTGCTCTTGAGCTTGTTGTGCCCTGATCAAAAGCAACAATATATTTTTTCGGGCAATTTGACATCAGAATGTCCCTTTCATTATCCACACACATCTAGTCCACAATGCTAAGACATCATGTCTAACTGTATTTATTTAAAATTTTCTTTGGAATATATCATTATTTTTAAGGGATATAGGTTTTCTTCGTCCAAACATTACTTATTCTTTATCAGTTTTTACGACTTGAGAATAAACAATATGCCAAAGATCAGAATAATATTATAAAGATGAGCTGATCAGCGCATTTGAAATCACATAAATATTCAACTTATTCATTTGCTTAAATAATAAACATTGTTTTACAGACATAAAAAAAATAAAGTGAAATACTCCTCTAGATAATATGTAAAAACGGAATAAAACCTCTCTTTTTTAGCATTCAACCCAAGCGAAACATGGAGCGACTCATGGTTGATCAACCTTCTACCGCAACAACTCCACATTCTAATTTAGATACAAAAACTCGTCTAAAATCAATTTTGGGCGGTTCTGCTGGTAACCTTGTCGAATGGTACGACTGGTATGTATATGCCGCATTTACGCTCTATTTTGCTCATGCATTTTTCCCAAAAGGAAATCAAACTGCTCAACTTCTTCAAGCTGCTGCAATTTTTGCAGTAGGTTTTCTTATGCGTCCTATTGGCGCATGGATTATGGGGATCTATTCAGACCGTAAAGGTCGTAAAGCGGGTCTTACGCTCTCAGTCACTTTAATGTGTGTAGGTTCATTACTTATTGCAGTTACGCCGTCCTATGAAAGTATTGGTGTATTCGCCCCCTTACTTCTGGTTGTCGCACGTTTAATACAAGGCTTAAGCGTAGGCGGTGAATATGGCGCGAGCGCTACCTATTTAAGTGAGATGGCAGAAAAAAAACGTCGTGGTTTTTTCTCAAGCTTTCAATATGTCACCTTGATTGCTGGACAACTCACAGCCTTATGTGTACTACTTATTTTGCAAATGGTACTCACCGAGCAACAATTGCATGACTGGGGATGGCGTGTACCATTTTTCATCGGAGCCCTTTTAGCCATTGTAGTATTCCGCATTCGTCGTGGTTTGTTGGAAACCCAATCATTTAAAAATGCACAAACGGATGCAGATCAGCCAAAATCAGGAATGTTTGCTTTATTTAAGCACTATCCT
The DNA here is from genome assembly GCA_031277915.1 of Acinetobacter sp. Classification (GTDB taxonomy): domain Bacteria; phylum Pseudomonadota; class Gammaproteobacteria; order Pseudomonadales; family Moraxellaceae; genus Acinetobacter. The sequence goes on along the minus strand of JAITLL010000029.1, from coordinate 11,993 downwards.
AAAGAAGCACTCACCGTATTGTTTTTAACTGCTGGTGGTACCTTAGCTTTTTATACTTACACTACCTATTTACAGAAATATTTAGTGAATACCTCTGGTTTTTCCAAACCTGAAGCGACTCAAATTACCACTCTAGCCCTATTCATCTTTATGTGTTTACAACCATTGGCAGGTGCTTTATCGGACAGAATTGGTCGTAAACCGCTTATGATTGCTTTTGGCGTGACAGGTGTTTTATTCACCTATATTTTGTTTGATGCACTCGCAAATACTCATAACTACTGGACAGCCTTCTGGTTATGTTTAGGTGGACTTGTGATGGTAACTGGCTACACCTCAATTAATGCTGTAGTGAAAGCTGAACTATTCCCTGCACATATCCGAGCTTTAGGTGTAGCTCTACCTTATGCAATCGCCAATACATTATTTGGTGGTACAGCCGAATTTTTTGCATTAAGTTTCAAAGAGGCCGGACATGAATCGTGGTATTTTATTTATGTCAGTATCATGATTTTCATTTCATTATTGATTTATATTTTTATGAAAGACACCAAGCACCACTCAAAAATTAAAGAACATTAAAATTTTTCAATTAGAGCTAATATCGCTTGTCAATGTTAGCTCTAACTAAGTGAATAAGCACAAACAACACTTCTATTTTATGAGATACTTCATATAAGAAAATAAGGACGATACTGATGAATAAAAGTATTTTATGTTTGACATTAAGTGGTATGTTTATTTTAACTGCTTGTCAGACTACACCTCGACAATATAATGGTTCGACTGGCTACCAGATTGAAAACCAAACAAAAACTTCAGCGACTTTAGCTTATACTTTAGCTGGCCGCGGCAACCAGCAACTCGATGAGCGCAAACTACAACGTGCTTGTCAAAATGTGCTAGGTGCGCAGAAGGTATATAAATTATCAATTTTAAGTATCAATGAAATTCCAAACCCATCTAAAGATGAGCAATATGGAATTAAACTCGGTGAAACTCGCGCTTCTTTTGGTTTATCAAATACGCCTAGCCTAAATAATGGTGAAGATTATGCGACACGCCAAGCACTTGAAGCACGCCCAAGTACGCTAAAAGTTGTTCGCTATACTTGTTCATAATATAAAAAAGACGCTGTTCTTTTACAGCGTCTTATAAAAACTTACGTTTCTAAATTCTTTTGCTTCATCTAAATCTGGCCAAGTTGTTGCACTTCTTTCTTCAATTTTTTCGTACATTGGATGGCTAAAGTTTCTAACTCGGCTATCTGCAACCCAAACTTCTGGGGCAAACTTTAAAAACTCATCTAAAAAGAAACGATTGCACTGGTCATATAACACATCAGCAGCAAGTAAAATATCGACCTGTTCAGCTTTATATAAATCATCCAAATATTCGAGCTCTACGTCATTAAGTAAAGCATTTTCCCGACAAGCATTCAAACTAATCTGATCAATATCACAGCAGATTACGCGTTTTGCGCCAGCCATTTTTGCTGCAATTGCCACTACACCAGAACCCGCACCAAAATCTAATACTACTTTATCTTTAACATGATGTGGCTCGGCAAGTAACCATTGCGCCATCGCTAAACCTGATGCCCAACAGAAAATCCAGTACGGCGTGTCATTCCAGATACGGCGAATAACTTCATCATCTAAACGATCAGTTGGAAAAACTGGTGGAATCAACCATAAAGAAATTGCAGTTTCAGGTAGCTGTTGTGCCATTAACTCACAAGCAGGAATAACTTCATGCAAGGCTTGAAGTAAATGTTCAGGGGCTTTGGTCAATTGAAAGATGCAGCTCATAAATAAGCTCAACAATTTATAATTACTATTTGATACGCGTTAACGTCATCCGCAATTGTTCGAGGCAGGACCACATTAGACTCAAATGTTTCTGCGACCCATCTATAGCTAACCAGTAGCTGACGAGTTTTGCGGATGACAAATGGTTTTGGTTACTTTTCCCGAAAGAAAAGTAACATACGTGCTCCTAACATTTACGCTAAACGGTAGGACGCCGTCGTGAATAAATTAAATTAACCTAAAGCTTTTTCAGCAGCTTCTACAGTTTGACGAATCAAAGTTGTGATTGTCATTGGACCAACACCACCTGGTACTGGTGTATAAGCAGAAGCAATTTCTTCAATACCTTGTAATTGAATATCACCTACACCACCGCCATCACGTGGATGGAAACCAGCATCTACAACAACTGTACCTTGTTTAATCCAGTCTTTTTGAATCAGTTCAGCTTTACCTACTGCACCAACAATAATGTCAGCTTGTTTCACAAGCTCAGGTAAGTTCTGCGTGCGTGAATGACAAATAGTGACTGTTGCATTTGCTTGTAACAACATCATTGCCATTGGTTTACCTAAAATTGCTGAACGGCCAACCACAACCGCATGTTTTCCAGCAATTTCAATATTGTTTTCTTTAAGAATTGTCATAATGCCAGCAGGAGTTGCTGAACCATACGCAGCTTCACCCATTGCCATACGGCCAAAACCAAGGCAAGTTACGCCATCAACATCTTTTGCTAAAGAGATTGCATCGAAACATGCGCGCTCATCAATTTGTGCAGGAACTGGGTGTTGTAAAAGAATACCGTGAACATCTGGATTGGCATTTAGCTTTTCGATTTCAGCTAATAATTGTTCTGTTGTCGTTTCTTGTGACAATTCGATTTTTAATGAATCCATACCTACTCGGCGGCAGGCATTTCCTTTCATACGTACATAAGTTGCAGATGCACCATCATCCCCAACTAAAATAGTCGCTAAAATCGGGGTACGACCTGTTTTCGCTTTTAAAGCTTCAACACGTACCAACAAATTTTCTTCAATTTGCTTTGCTAACGCACGACCGTCTAAAACCAATGCCACAGCACATCTCCAAGGTAGACATGAATTTAATGTGCCAATAATACATGATAATTTCGCTAATTTTATTCTAGATGTTGTTTTTATGTGCATCTTCACTCAAAACGGTATTGTTTTTTTCGTAAAGGTTGCTAATATGTGCATCACCAAATGTAGGCGGGGTGGCAGAGTGGTCATGCAGCGGACTGCAACTCCGTGGACGCCGGTTCGATTCCGACCTCCGCCTCCAAATTTGGTAAAGCCCGGGTGGTGAAATAGGTAGACACAGGGGATTTAAAATCCCCCGCCCACAAAGCGTGCCGGTTCGAGTCCGGCCCCGGGCACCATTTTCAAGTATTGAATGTGGTGCCATAAAGAATCCAGCGTAAGCTGGTTTTTTTATATCTAAAAAAGGGCTACCGATGTAACCCCTCTATTTTTAATATTTTAAGCAGTTTTTTGGCCTTGTTTTAACGGCATTAAATTTAAATCCAACACAATATCGTTCTGTCTACTTGAATCTATTTGATATTCCGTGTTTTTAATAGAATCTAAAAATATCCACTGTGAATGAACTTGCGCCTGATCCAGAGTAACCAGCAAATACCCTCGTTGATTTAAATTACAATAAGCCAATTCATCAATTAAGGTAGTAAAGGCAAATTCAAACTGCTGTAACTGCGCCAATGGAATACTTAAATATTTTTCTAGTCCGGGCGATGACACAGAGCTGGTTGCCAACTCAACACCTACATATTTCCCCTTTTGGCTATACAAATAAGATGCCCATGCATTATGCGTATCGCCTGCCAACACAACAATCTTTTTATTAAACTCAGCCAATTTATCATAAACAAACTCTCGCTCAGCATAATAACCATCCCAAGCATCTAAATTATAAGGTGCAACAGTCATAATTCTTGCTTTTTCTTGGGCTGTTAATGTCGGATCACCTTGTTGCAATCGAAGTTTTAAACTCACCAACTCGGTAATTTGCGCATTCATTTTAGCCAGAGTTTCAGGTGAAGTCCCCCCTGAAGTAATTTGCCCTAAAGAGACCAATAACTCAGCAGGAATCCACATTTTACTCATCAAAATTTGCTGCCCCACAACATTCCATGTTGCTGTAGATTGCTTTAACTTATCGACCAACCAATCTCTTTGTGTATACCCCATCAACGTACGCGACGGATTTGTTAGATCTGCTTGAAATTTTGCAATATCTAAACCAGAGGTTGTCATATAGTCTTTATATTCAAGTTGCTTGTCACGCGCAAGAATACGTGTATCTAGCATGGTTAATTGAACAAGTGAGCCAAAGTTAAACTGACGATAAATATTTAAATGGTCCGTACTAGAAACCGGACGAATCGGCATCCATTCAAAATAAGCTTGTAGAGCAGCTAATTTACGATCAGAAAAGAGCCCTTCATTACTTTGATGATTTTCTGCCCCATCACGCCAAGCATCATTTGCTAACTCATGATCATCCCAAATTACAATAAAAGGATGACGTTGATGAGCCGCCTGTAAGTCTTTATCTTGACGATAAAGTGCATAGCGTTTGCGATAATCATCTAATTTAATAATTTCTTTATTATTGTCAGCAGGTAAAGTACGACCTAGCTTTGCAGCATCTTCTGTCGCATAACCATCTGCTCCATACTCATAAATATAGTCACCTAAATGAATAATGACATCGACGTTCTGCTTTGCCATTTCACGGTAAACATAAAAATAACCCGCAGGATAGTTAGAACAAGAACATACTGCAAAACTTACTTTATTGGTGGATGCAGGTAATGTTTTTGTTTGCCCAACTGGGGAGACTTTGCTACCAAATCGAAAGCGATAATAATAAACTGTATCCGCCTGCAAACCAGTTGCATCAACTTTCACAGTAAAATCATCAGTTTTGGTGGTTTCAACCATCCCAGTCTTTAAATTCTGAGTAAACTGATTATCGGTAGCAATTTCCCAAGTTACTTTCAGGCGCACACCAAAATCTATCGGTGTCACACGTGTCCACAAGATAACTCTGTCTTGCAATGGATCTCCACTAGCTACCCCATGGAGGAAATCTGCCTGTATTTGCGAACTTTCTTCGTCAGAACTGTCGTTACATCCAGTAAAAGCCACAGGCATAGATAACGCCCCAAAACCGAATAGACTTTTTTGAATTAATTCTCGGCGTGAAATTTTTTCTGTCATAAAATTACCAAAGTTATAAGCAATGAGTGCTTTAAACTTAAGTACATAAGATGAACAGCTGATCTCAGTTTGATGAACAAATCATGACACAAATTGATTAATTTATATAAATACAAACAAGAACTGATTGAAAATAAAGCAAACTCTCTGATTTTCTCTTGCCAATCGCGCACTTGTCCTCTATTATTGCGCTCATGCCCGGGTGGTGAAATAGGTAGACACAGGGGATTTAAAATCCCCCGCCCACAAAGCGTGCCGGTTCGAGTCCGGCCCCGGGCACCATTTTCAACTATTGAATTTGGTGCTACAAAGAATCCAGCGTAAGCTGGTTTTTTTACGTCTAATAAAAATAATACTTATGAAAAAATATTATTGTTTATATTTACTCTGCTTTTGACATCCACCACAAATGCTAAAGATATTTTCAACGGCACCCTATTTTCAAAAATAATCATTGGCATCTTATACGTTGCTCTATTACTCAAGATGACTATCTCATCGAAGCAACTCAAGGGCTAACTCATAAATTTAAAGAATTACAGCAATTAAAAAAAGAATATTGGGTTAGTGTATTAGCAGATATTGATAATCAACAGAATGGAAATTTAGTTTTAAAAGGTGAGAATATAAATGAAGTTCATGTAGGAACCTCATGTCGTTTATTAGACGCAATCAAAAATATTGAGAATCGAGAGTAATCACCACTCTCGATTCATAACCAGCTCTTCCATTTCAAGATCTAAATATCCTGCATCTTGTGCCACCATCATCATTGCCTCAGCAATGTAATCAGCAGCACTATCATCAAGTGAGGAATCGAGATCTTCAAACTGTGGCTTCATTTCATTAATTTCATTTACAATCTGATGAGCATAACGATAAACATCCTGATCAACTGAAGCAGACTTTTGAACTTTTTTCGCAAATTGTTCAATAAGCTGCTTAAGTTCAGCGACCAAAATATCTGGATAATATTCATCATCAAACATTGGGAGAAGTAGGTCTTCGAACATACAAAAGATTACACAACAGCAAAAACTTGCCGCTTATAACATATTTTCGCAAAAATCACGAGATTTTTACCCGACTCACGCATCCAGTTTTTGATATGAGCAATCGATTTACCTCATATTATTTCAAGCTTGTTGCATAGCTTTCCACACTAAAATAGCGTCATGCATCGCTTTTACATCATGTGCTCTCACAATAGATGCACCTTGCTGAATACTCAGCAAATGCCCAGTAACACTTCCTACAACACGCTGATCAGCAGCAGCTCCGTGTAAAGCTTCACCAATAAAACGTTTACGGGAGAGGCCCGATAAAATTGGATACCCCATTTCATTAAGCTTCCAAAACTCTTTTAAAAGTTTTAAATTTTGATGCGCATTTTTTGCAAAACCAAAACCAGGATCAATAATAATATTTTGCTTTTTTACACCTGCATTTAAAGCCTCATTTACGCGCTGCTGAAGCTCCGCTATAACATTCAGCGTTACATTAGTATATTGATCCAACTGATTCATTGTGGTTGGCTCACCACGCATATGCATAATCACTACAGGTATATCCAGCTCTGCTGCCGTCTTCAAAGCATTAGGGCGCGTTAGAGCTCGTACATCATTCCAAATATGCGCCCCCGCTGTTTTAGCTGCACGAATCACTTCTGGCTGACTGGTATCAATCGACAAAATAACATTATGTTGAGATAAAACTTCAACTACAGGTACCACGCGGCGTATTTCCTCTTCTACCGCCACTTCTGAAGCACCAGGTCGAGTAGATTCACCACCAATATCAATAAGTGTAGCGCCTTGTTCAATCATACTAAGCGCATGCTCAACCGCCTGGTCTAATTGGTTATGTTTACCACCATCACTAAAAGAATCTGGGGTAACATTTAAAATACCCATAACGTGTGGCTGAGATAAATCCAGTTGAAGCTGTCCACACTGTAAAATCTGCTTGGGTAAAGATATTAACTGCATAAAAAGCTCCGGTTCAAAATCAAAGGCTATTTTAGCAAGTCTATACTTTACATGCTTTTGATTTCTCTTTGCTTTAGCCGCATTTAAGATAAATAAAAAAGCCACATGACTGTGGCTTTTTTATTTTTTAATTTAATTCATTGCCGGTAATGGTGGCGGAGTAGATGGACCATCTTTCGGTGGTTCAAATGCAGATACCGGATTTTCAGCAATATAAACTTTAGGTGGTTGAGGCTCGCGACCTTCCATGATGTCACGGATTTGCTCACGATCAATAGTTTCCCATTCCATCAACGCTTTAACCATAGCATGTGCGATATCTTTATTGTTTTCCAAGAGATCACGAGCAACTTTATATTGTTCATCTAAAATACGGCGTACTTCCTGATCAACCTGCTGTTGAGTTGCCTCAGAAATTGTACGACTACCTACGTTACCGAAGAATCCATTTTGATTTTCATCTTCGTAAACCATAACACCCATTTTGTCAGACATACCGTACTTTGTGACCATAGCCCGAGCCATTTTTGTAGCACGTTCGAAGTCATTTGAAGCACCAGTTGATTGCTGCTGAATGAATACTTCTTCAGCAATACGTCCACCAAACAAAATTGCAATTTCATTTAACATTTTGTCTTTATAGTGGCTAATCTGATCTTGTTCAGGTAACTGCCAAGTTACACCTAGAGCCCAACCACGCGGCATAATTGTTACCTTATGCACAGGGTCAGTACCTGGTAAAATCTCGGCCACAATTGCATGCCCTGCTTCATGGTATGCAGTTGCACGGCGCTCTTCTTCACGTAAAACCATTGATTTACGTTCTGGCCCCATATAGATCTTATCTTTTGCATCTTCAAAATCATGCATATCGACAGTGTTCTTGTTACGGCGAGCAGCAAATAAAGCAGCTTCATTTACAAGGTTTGCCAACTGTGCACCAGAGAAACCAGGTGTACCACGAGATAAAACTTTAACATCCACACCAGTCACTGAAGGCAATTTTTTCAAATGTACATTCAGGATTTGTTCACGACCACGGATATCAGGTAAACCAACCATAACTTGACGGTCAAAACGGCCTGGACGTAATAATGCTTTGTCTAATACGTCAACACGGTTAGTTGCAGCAATAACAATTACGCCTTCATTACCTTCAAAACCATCCATCTCTACGAGCATTTGGTTTAGGGTTTGCTCACGTTCATCGTGACCACCACCTGTACCCGAACCACGGTGACGACCCACTGCATCAATCTCATCGATAAAGATGATACATGGTGCATGACGTTTTGCTTGTTCAAACATGTCACGGACACGGGACGCACCCACACCCACAAACATCTCAACAAAGTCAGAACCAGAAATGCTAAAGAATGGAACCTTTGCTTCACCAGCAATTGCTTTGGCTAATAACGTTTTACCAGTACCTGGAGGACCAACCATAAGTACGCCACGTGGAATAGTAGCGCCCAAGCGTTTGAACTTTGCAGGATCTTTTAAGAAATCTACAATTTCTACAACTTCTTGCTTCGCTTCATCACAACCGGCAACGTCAGCAAAAGTCACTTTGATTTGGTCTTCAGAAAGCATTTTTGCCTTCGATTTACCAAAACTCATCGGACCATTTTTACCGCCTGCACCACCACCCATGTTACGCATAAAGAACATGAATAACAAAATGATTAACAGTACAGGGAAACTAGCAATGAGAAGTTGCATCAAAATGCCTTGACGCTGTGGAGCTGTGCCCTCAACAACAACATTTTGCTTATTTAAGCTTGGCATAAGTTCAGTGTCTTCAACCTGCGGACGAACAGTTTCAAACTGAGATCCGTTAGTTTTTTCACCACTAATGTTTAAACCGTCAATTGTGACTTGCTTAATTTGGCCACCATTCACCGCTGCAACAAAATCTGAATATTTCATTGCAGTAGGCTTATTGCGGTCACTGATATTACTGAAAATTAAAATCAGAACACCCAGTATTATTAGCCACAATACGGCATTCTTGAAGTAATCGCTCAAAGCTTTATTCCCATATCGATCTAATTTGATCATGCCCAATCTTGGCTGATCGTCTTAAAAACAGCAATTGTCTTGCTTGCGGATAACCTAAAAGATACAAAATGCACAATTTTTAGGAGCTTGGCAAGTAAACTTTATTGCAATGCTTTCTTACGCCCTTGTCCAACCAAAAAAACTTCTTTAGACCGCGCCCTAGAAGCTGCTGGTTTTGCTGTTTTTAACACATCAAAACTATCAACGACTTGTTTACGAAACTCATCAAAGCCTGCGCCTTGGAACACTTTAACAACAAACTGTCCATTTGGACCCAAAACTTTTTGAGCAAAGTCTAAAGCAAGTTCACACAAGTAAATCTGTCGAGGTTGATCAACAGCCCTATTACCTGATGTATTGGGGGCCATATCAGAAATTACAATGTCTACTTGTCTTCCATTTAAAATATTTAACAATTTTTCAAATACAGCTTCTTCTCTAAAGTCGCCTTGTAAGAACGTGACATCCGGCAAAGCATCCATAGGTAAAATATCGGAAGCAATAACTAAACCCTTGCTACCAACAAGTTTCCCAGCGATTTGTGACCAACTCCCAGGAGCTGCCCCCAAATCAACCACTGTCATGCCTGGCCTGATCAACTTATATTTTTCTTGAATTTCAAGAAGTTTATATGCTGCTCGTGCACGATATCCTTCCTTTTGTGCTTTTTTTACAAAAGGATCGTCTAGATGTTCCCTCATCCACGCACGACTACTTTTAGACAATTTTTGGTTTGTGATGCGTGTTGCCATAACTCACTAAATATCAAAAAAACTTCTGATTGTTCATTGTACGTGAAAATTACTCTCATTACAGTACGGATGTAACGTAATCTCAATAACTTTTACAGTTTTTTTCCAATAATGTTGATCGATTATTTATACAGTTTTTCATACATTTGATTTTAAGTTTTTTGCTATACTAAGTCGTTTTTAAAATCAGGTATTTTTAATGGCCGCTTTATCTATTCATGAACGTAAACGTTTACGTCAAATTGGTCATGTGCTTAATCCAGTTGTCATGATTGGTGGACAAGGCTTAACAGACGCTGTAATTGAAGAAACTCTTCGTGCTTTAAACGATCATGAACTCATCAAAGTAAAAATTGCTGGTGAAGACCGTGAAGCTCGTGCTGCAGTAATCAATGCAATCGTGGAAGCAACTGGCGCTGAAGCTGTACAAAAAATTGGTAAAATTGTTTTACTTTATAAAAAAGCCGCAAAACAAAACCAACACTTGTCTAACCTCGTTCGTCATGCTCATTTAGCAAACTAACTTATTGACTAGATTATGGCAAGTTACGAACTTTCAGCTTTTGATCGTTTTCAGGCTGTTTCTGTTGTTGGGGCAATTGAGCAGCAAGCCCCATATACGTTAAATGTGGGTTTTTGGATTCGTGATCCAAATCAACTTATTATCTGGCCTCAAGAGGTCGCGGCTCATCCTCGTCAAGATTTTTTGTGGGAAGAAACTTGTTTTGAAATTTTTATTGGCGTGCATGATGAAGATTTCTATCGGGAAATTAATCTCTCCCCTTCTCAAGCATGGCAGACCTACCAGTTTGAAGAATATCGCTACCCAGAAAGCATGCCTCCCCTCGTTGCTTACGATATTGAACTCAATCATCTCAAGCGTACCCATTATGGTTTAAATGTAAGTCTTGATTTAGGCCAATTTATGCAGCAGTACCGATTAAAATGGGCAAACCTTTACTTAGGTTTGACTGCTGTTTTAAAAACTAAAGATGGTATGCAGTACTATGCAATGCAGCATAGTGGGAAAAATGCTGATTTTCACAATAAACGTGATTGGCTACATCAGTTTTAAAAAAATAAAAAAGCGAGAACTTAATTCTCGCTTTTTTATTCGTCTTATAAAGCTAAAATTTTAGTGATCTCTTGCTTTGTTCCAAGCTTCAACCGCATTATTTTTAGTACGCTTTAAACTCTCACCTAAAGAATCTTTATGTTTTAAAGAAATTTGGCTGATATCACCTTTAAGTTCTTTGGTGACTTTAGTTAAATCTTCAATTAATGCATTAATTTCAGCTTTTAATGTATTTTTCAGTTCATTTAAACCCTCTTGTGAAGTATTGAACTGAGTTTTAATCACATCGAGACGTTGCAAAATATCTTGTTTAATCTGAGCAAACTGATTTTGAATATTCTGATTCAATTCTTGAGTTTCAGCTTCAATTTTTTCTTCAGTTTCATTCAGTACAGCTTTTACTTGTTCTTGAGTTTCTGCAATAGCTTCTTTAACTTGTGAAGTTGCTTCATGAGCGACTTCTTTCACCTGTTCTGTTTTTTCAGCTACAACTTCTTTTACCTGTGTTGTTTTAGTGCTGACAGCTTTTTTAGCTCGACTCGTTGTTTTCGCCACGGCTTGTTTTGCTTCAGTTACTTCACTCTTAACTGCCTCCACTACTAATGAAGCATTTTCCGCTATGTCTTTTGAAACTTGATTATTACTCATGCTATTTCCTCATATTGTTTATTTTTTAGCTAGCATTACAATAAGTGGAATTGGCTTATTTCAGCACTCAGATTGTTAGACAATTTGCTAAAAGTATCAGTTTCAGATAAGCGGATGACTCTTTTTGCAAAAAGCAAGCAAGGAATTATATTTTTTAATAGAAAACAAATAGACTTTTTAAGGTTCCATGCGTATAATGCGCTGTTAAGTTACAAGCGGGCAGACCGATAGGGAGGGCATGTTTTTTTAGGACATCGCCTATCTTTTTTGGGTCTACTCGCTTTTTTACAGCCGAAATTCAGGAGCTTTGGTTTGAGCATCCCCGCCATTTTAGCCCTCGCAGATGGAACGATCTTTAAAGGAACGTCAATCGGCGCAACGGGAAGTAC
>JAITLL010000004.1 GCA_031277915.1 Acinetobacter sp. | reverse complement strand
GCTTTTGCAAGCTTCATTGCCGCGCCTTCACCTGCAGGTCCAGAACCGAGAACTACCGCATCGTATTTAACGAAATTCCCACTAACGACCTCTTTTTTACGTGGCATTGAAAGCTCCTTCCTCTCTTGAATGACCATATTTTATAATAGATTATGACTAATATGCGGTGAATTTATGTATTTCTCAACCCTATATTTATGAATAGCCACATTTATTATATGAATAGTTATTTTCCGCTATTAACTGAAGAACTTCGCTATAATACAATGTCAATGTCTCTATAAACGAGTGGAAAAGTTAAATATGTCAGAACACCGTAAACCTGAACAGGGTGTAAAACTTCGTGGCGCAGAAAAAGTCGCAAGAATTCCTGTAAAAGTTGTACCTACGGTTGAAGTGCCGCGTAAACCTGACTGGATTCGTGTCAAGATGACAGCACCAGAAGAAGTTCAGCGTATTAAAACGACTTTACGTGCTCAAAAACTCCATACCGTTTGTGAAGAAGCTGCTTGTCCTAACTTGCCAGAATGTTTTGGTGGCGGTACGGCAACATTCATGATTATGGGCGATATTTGTACACGCCGTTGTCCTTTCTGTGATGTAGCACATGGTCGTCCAAATGCACTAGATGCTGATGAACCTCGTCACATGGCTGAGACTATTGCTAATCTTAAGCTCAAATATGCAGTAATTACTTCGGTTGACCGTGATGACTTGCTTGATGGCGGTGCACAACACTTTGTGGACTGTATTAAAGAAGCGCGTGCGCTTAGCCCAACGACATTGCTTGAGATTTTAGTACCGGACTTCCGTGGACGTATGGATATTGCTTTACGTATTATGACTGAATGTCCGCCAGACGTATTTAACCATAATATTGAGACTGTGCCTCGCCTATATAAAGCAATGCGCCCAGGTTCAGACTATCAACACTCTTTAAACTTATTAAAAATGTTTAAAGAGTATTGCCCTGACATTCCAACAAAATGTGGTTTGATGGTAGGTATTGGTGAGACTGAAGAAGAAGTGATTGCATTGCTTGATGACTTACGTGCTCACGATGTTGACTATGTGACTATTGGTCAATATTTACAACCTTCTAAACAACACGCACCAATTGACCGCTTTGTAACTCCAGAAGAGTTTGAACGCTATGCAGAACATGGGCGTAAACTTGGCTTTAGAAATATCTGGTCTGCACCAATGGTTCGTTCAAGTTACTTTGCTGACCGCCAATATCATGGCGAGCCTGTACCAGAAGTTCGTCGTAAGGTAGATCCTGCGAAAAAAATTACAGTACAAACTATCGAAGCTTAAAGCTTAATCGATATGTAAAAGCCCTCAACTCATGAGGGCTTTTTTATTTATACAATAAAATCAATAACATTTCTTGACAAATCGATAAAACAAGCCATTACACTTTCATTCAAAAATATTTTATACCTAAAAGTACGATATATCCCTGCTCTAGCACATACATCAATTGCGACATAAAAAATTAAATTTAAACAACATTAAAAATTAGCTAGTGAAGCCTTAAATCTCTCCTCGCATTTTGTAACTTCTTTAACTTGAGGGCTTATCTAGCAAGGAGCAAGTATGATTTTCCTACTCTTTGTTTTAAGTATTGTCATTCAGCTTGTTGCAATATGGGCAATTTTCTTTTTTAACCTCAACAGAATCCTTGGCAGTATTATCACAATTGCTGTAGCTATAGTGACTGCAATTGTTTTAATGCCATGGTCACTGCTGTTAGGAATTCCCCTTATCGCGCTTAGCATCATTATTTTATTTAAACCTTTGCGGTTTAGCTTAATAACCAAACCTGCCTATAAAACTTTGGCAAATTCAATGCCAAGTATCAGTACGACTGAACAAGAAGCATTAGAAGCAGGAACAAGCTGGTGGGAAAAAGAATTATTTATGGGCGCACCAGATTGGTCACAATTTGACAAATACCCCTATCCCACACTTTCACAAGAAGAACAAAGTTTTATTGATAATGAAGTTGAAGTGTTGTGTAGCATGCTCAATGAATGGGAAATTCATCATCAATTAAAAGATTTACCTCCTGAAGTTTGGCAATTTATTAAAAATAAAGGCTTTTTAGGGCTCATTATTCCAAAATCATTTGGTGGTAAAGAGTTTAGTTCATTTGCTCAAAGCCGCATTATGAGTAAGATTGCTTCACGTTCACTCACCACTGCAGTGAGTTGTATGGTTCCTAACTCATTAGGACCAGGCGAACTACTCATGCACTACGGTACCGATGCTCAAAAACAGCAATATTTACCGGGCCTTGCAAAAGGTGAAGAGATTCCATGTTTTGGTTTAACCAGTCCTGAAGCAGGTTCAGACGCGGGTGCCATTCCAGATTCAGGCGTTGTTTGCTACGGTGAATATGAGGGTGCTCAAGTCCTTGGCTTACGCATGAATTTTTCTAAACGCTGGATTACCCTTGCCCCAATTGCCACAGTCGTAGGTCTTGCATTTAAACTATATGACCCTGAAGGGTTACTCGGCGATAAAAATAAAACAGAGTACGGTATAACTTGCGCACTCATTCCTGCCAGTCATGCAGGCGTAAAAATAGGAGCGCGTCATTTCCCAGGTTCTCCATTTATGAACGGAACCGTAGAAGGAGAAGATGTTTTCATTCCTATTGACTGGATTATTGGTGGGCAAGAAAATGCCGGTAAAGGCTGGCGAATGCTGATGGAGTGCTTAGGCGTTGGCCGTGGTATTTCCCTTCCAGCTTTAGCAACAGCCGCAGGTGAAATGAGCTATTTAACCGTTGGTGCTTTTGCGAAAATTCGCCAACAGTTCAATATTTCAGTCGGTAAATTTGAAGGCGTACAAGAAGCAAGTAGCGAAATTGCAAGTGATGCTTATATGCTCGAAGCATTCCGTTATTTAGTCACTTGTGGGTTAAATCAAGGTGGAACACCTGCTGTAATGACTGCTATGGCAAAATACTATGCAACTGAAACAATGCGTAAAGTCGTCAATCACGGAATGGATATTGCCGGTGGACGTGGTATTCAGCTTGGGCCTCGTAACTTCCTTGCACTCACCTATCAAGCAATTCCAATTGCAATTACGGTAGAAGGCGCAAATATTTTGACCCGTTCATTGATGATTTTTGGTCAAGGTTCGATGCGCTGTCACCCTTATCTTTTTGAAGAACTGCAATTACTTCAATCTGACGACAAAGCCAATGCAGTTCAACAATTCGATGATTTGTTATTTAAACATTTAGCCTATACCTTTAACCGTGGTGCAAAATCATTTGCTTATGGTTGGACAGGTGGCTCAAGCGATGCCCCTCAATCCGTAGATCAATTTACGGCCAGTTACTACAAGACGATTAACCGTTTTAGTGCCAACTTTGCACTTGTTTCTGATATGTCACTAGGTTTACTTGCAGGAGACTTAAAACGTAAAGAAATGCTGTCAGGGCGTTTAGCTGACATACATGCAAGCTTGTTTATTTCTACCGCGATTTTAAAGTTTTATGAAGCTGGCCAAAAAACTGAAGCTGAACAACTTCATGCAAAATTAGCGCTACAAAAAGCTTTCTTGAATATTCAGGAAGCATTTTGGGGATTATTTGAAAACTTCCCAACTAAACTTCCAGCAGCCTTAGTGAAATGGATTTGTTTCCCTCTTGGCCGTGTCATTTCAAAACCAGATGATGAGTTAAAACAGCAAGTCGCTGAACTTATGATGCAAGAGCATCCATTTAGAGAACAACTTAAACATCACGTGTACTATTCAACTGCACCTCATGACGTCACTGGACGCCTAGAACATGCATTCCAAGTGCTCAGAACAATTGAACCGCTTTGGAATAAGTTTAAAAAGGCTGAATCTAAAGGAAAATTCACGGGCCTTACTTTTGAAGAGAGCATTGCACAAGCGATAAAAGAAGGTTTCATTTCTGAAAGTGAAGCTCAACAATTATTGCAATATAACGCAATCCGATTTGACAGCATGCTTACCGATATTTTTGATGAAAAGTTAAATAAAGACCTACCTTTGTCAAATCCTCATCAACTTTAGTGACTGATGCCTCCACCAATTCACTATTGCAATCACACTTGATTCGGATTAATTAATAAACAGCCATAAAAGCGTCAATCGACGCTTTTATTTTTAGGAGAAATTAATGTCTAAACAAGATTACGAAAATGGATTAAAAGTTCGCACAGAAGTGATGGGAGAAGCTTTTGTAAAACGTGCCCAAGAAAATACCGTACCCTTTACCCAGCCTTTGCAAGACTGGATTAATGAACATGCATGGGGTTCGACGTGGCAACGTGAAGGCGTGCTCCCACGTAAATATCGTTCATTAATAACTCTGGCTATGCTAACTGCGCTTAAATCGCCAACTGAACTCAAAGGCCATATTCGTGGTGCACTCAACAATGGTTGTACAGTTGAAGAGATTCAGGAAACTTTATTACATAGTTTACCTTATTGCGGTGCTCCCGCTACTCAAGAAGCTTTTCGCGCTGCTTTAGAAGTGATTCAAGAATATCAACAAAAATAGTTTCAATATGAGCCAGCAGTCTACTGGCTCTTTTAATCTAATTCAATTTAGTCGAATGCATCTGAAAATTACGGTCATCAATCACGATAGCCTGACGACAAATCCCTTCTACTTGACGTTGCTTTTCAAAAACTGCTGCTGACATCGGTTCAAAATTATCAAAAAAACAGATTTCTGTTTGATCAATAGAATAGATGAGTGACTGATTTCCAACACCTTCTAAAGTATCGTAATAGACAATCACCATTTTGCCATTTTGAATTTCAGCTTGAATATCTTGATAGCTTAAGGCAGGCCCTGTCGGTATTTTCAATACCTTTGCTTCTTTATAGCTCATTCGTTCGCTTGGGCTAATATTAGGATCTTCATCTGAATAAAATGACACTTGAAATCCTAGTTTCTTTAATGCAACAGCTAAGGCAATAGTATAGGTGCCCCCTTCGTCGTGTCGGCAAACTTTAATCAACTCAGCAACATCAACTTGTACTCCATGATGTTGAAGCACCATCCAAACCGCAAAAACACCACAGTTTGCTTCAAGGTTTGCTAGAGCTTGGGGAATATTTACTGCCATAATTTGAATCTATAAGGATAATTAGGCAGATAATAAACAAAACTGGATTGGCACTAAAAGCTTTTCCAAGTACAATGTTTCGCTAGTCGAGGGATGCTGCGACAAATGATCGGCACTAAAGATCATTTTGCCAGGCTCGACGATCGGTTGAACACTCGTTTTAACCAACAACGGCATCCGCGAACAGAATGATCAATACTATTTTTTCCTAGGAGATCCTGATGAACGCGGTTAATGCTTCATTTACAGATTATAAAGTTGCTGACATCTCTCTTGCTGACTACGGTCGTAAAGAAATCAAACTTGCTGAAGCAGAAATGCCAGCTTTGATCGGCTTACGTAAGCGCTATGCAGCGTCTAAACCACTTGCTGGTGCAAAAATTCTTGGTTGTATTCACATGACCATTCAAACAGCGGTTCTTATTGAAACGCTTGTTGAATTAGGGGCTGAAGTTCGTTGGACTTCATGTAACATTTTCTCGACTCAAGACCATGCTGCTGCTGCAATTGCTGCTCGCGGTATTCCTGTTTTTGCTTGGAAAGGCGAAACTGAAGAAGAATATGTATGGTGCCTCGAACAACAAGTGAATGTTAATGGTCAGCCTTGGGATGCCAACATGATCTTGGATGATGGCGGTGATTTAACTGCTCTTGTTCATGAAAAATACCCTGCTCTTTTAGAACGCATTCACGGTATTACTGAAGAAACGACTACAGGTGTTCAACGTCTTATCGAAATGTGGAAAGACGGTTCTTTGAAAGTACCTGCAATTAACGTAAATGACTCAGTTACTAAATCTAAAAATGACAACAAATATGGTTGCCGTCACTCATTAAATGATGCAATCAAACGTGCAACTGACATGCTTTTGTCTGGTCGTCGTGCGCTTGTGATCGGTTATGGTGACGTTGGTAAAGGTTCTGCTCAATCTTTACGTCAAGAAGGCATGATTGTTCGTGTAACTGAAGTTGACCCAATTTGTGCAATGCAAGCATGTATGGACGGCTATGAAGTTGTATCACCATACAAAAACGGCGTACAAACAGGTAAAAAAGAAGATATTAACCAAGATTTACTTGGCAACACTGATCTTGTTGTAACAACAACCGGTAACTACCACGTATGTGATGCTGCAATGTTAGACAGCTTAAAAGCTGGTGCAGTTGTATGTAACATCGGTCACTTCGACACAGAAATCGACACAGCTTATTTACGTGGTTACAAGTGGGTTGAAGTTAAGCCACAAGTTCACCAAGTTTATCGTTCAGAAGACGAAAACAACTACCTGATTCTTCTTTCTGAAGGTCGCCTTGTAAACCTAGGTAATGCAACTGGTCACCCATCACGCGTGATGGACGGTTCTTTTGCTAACCAAGTGTTAGGTCAAATTCACTTATTCCAAGAGAAATTTGCTGACCTTCCTGCAAACGAAAAAACTGCAAAAATTCGTGTAGAAGTTCTTCCTAAGAAACTTGATGAAGAAGTTGCTGCGGCAATGGTTGCAGGTTTTGGTGGTGTACTTACTCAATTAACTCAAGAGCAAGCTGGCTATTTAGGTGTTGCGGTTGAGGGACCATTCAAGTCTGACGCTTACAAATACTAAGAACTTAAGGGCAGACGGTGAACCGACTGCCCTTTTTTCTAAAAATATTGTTTCGCTGTTTACAAGGATTTGACATGACTAAACGTATACCCATTTCTTTTGAGTTTTTCCCACCAAAAACTGATGCCGGTGCTGAAAAACTTCGTATTGTTCATCAAGAATTACAACTATTAAATCCTGATTTCTTCTCGATTACCTATGGTGCTGGTGGTTCTACTCGCGAACGTACTCTTGCTGCTATTGACGATTTCAATGGTAAAGGTACACCAGTTGCACCTCACCTGTCTTGTATTGGTGATGATAAGACGCGTATTGCTGAGTTACTAGATTTATATAAAGCTCAAGGCATTGACCGTATTGTCGCTTTACGTGGTGACTTACCTTCTGGTCAAGTCGGACTTGGCGAGCTTCCTTATGCTCAAGATTTAGTACGTTTTATTCGTGAGCACTCAGGTGATCATTTTCATATTGAAGTCGCAGCTTATCCAGAAATGCACCCTCAAGCTGAAAGCCTTGATTCAGATATTCACCGTTTTGTTGAAAAAGTACAAGCTGGCGCCAATGCAGGAATTACTCAATTCTTCTTTAATCCAGACGCATACTTTTATTTCATAGAACGTTTAGAAAAAGCTGGAGTTAACATTCCAGTAGCTCCTGGTATTATGCCAATTACTAATGCAAGCAACTTGATTCGCTTTGCAGATGGTACGGGTGCTGAAATTCCTCGCTGGATTCGTAAGCAATTACAAGCCTATGGCGATGACAGTGAAAGTATTAAAGCTTTTGGCCATGAAGTTGTGGTCAAGCTATGTGAGCGCCTGATTACAGGTGGTGCTCCAAGCTTGCACTTCTATTCAATGAACCAAGTCGAACCAACTCGTCAACTTGTTGTTGACCTTGGTTTAAATTAATTTTGTAAGGCGTACCCAATGAATCGTTTTTTTATCGAAACTGAACTTACAGTTGGCTCAACAATTCAACTGACTGAATCAGTATTTCATCATTGGGTACGTGTTTTACGCGCACAGCTACAAGAACAAGCTACTCTATTTAATGGTCAAGGTGGTGAATATATCGCTACGCTCACAGAAATTAATAAAAAAAATGCGTTTGTCACGATTGAGAATTTTAATTCTAATAACCGTAATGCCCCATTTAAAGCCGTGCTTGGTCAGGTCATGAGTAAAGGTGATCGAATGGATTATGCCATTCAAAAAGCGACTGAACTTGGTGTAAGCAAGATTCAACTTTTAACCAGTGAACGCTGTGAAATGCGTTTAAAATATGACCGTGATCAAAAAAAATTAGAGCATTGGCAAGCTGTTGCAATTGCAGCCTGTGAACAGTGCGGACTTAACTTAGTTCCAGAAGTATTAGCACCTATTTCTTTGAGTGAATGGCTAAGCTCTTCTGAACTGCCTACATCTAAATTTGTTTTAGCACCTGAAAAAGAACAAACAGATGTATTAGCAGGTATACAACCTGAACTTACTCTCTTAATTGGCCCAGAAGGTGGTTTAAGTGAAAATGAAATTGCTCAAGCCAATCAAGCTGGATTTATCAACTGGTGTATCGGAGACCGTGTATTACGTACCGAAACCGCTCCTGTTGTTGCATTATCTATTTTAAATTATCGGTTTTTATCCGCATAAACTAATTGAACATTGATTAAATCAACAATTAAAGTTAACTTACTTTTACTGTATGAGTATTAATTTAAATTTTTTGCCACTGATAAATCAGATTCTTTCTGTATAAATGTAAAAAATAGGATAGAAAAATCTTATGTCTGGCCTTCAGGAAGAATATTTACAGCATCAAACAAAGATTGAACAGCTCCGGCTTTCAACTCAATATATACGCTGGTATTTACTTAGCCTAATATTACTTTGCCTGATTTCAACCATTATTTTCTCTTGTTATTTTACCTCTTACATTACAAATTTTATTTGGTCAATTGGCTTTACCATTTTCATTTTTATCTGTTTATTATTTATTCCAAAATTTTTAACACAGTATCGTGATATTAATTTCATTAAAAAAACAGATTTAATGCTGCAAGGTATTTGTTTGCTGTCTGGAATTTTAATGGGAATCAATATAACTGTTCTTCATTTCTCGCTTCCAGCCACATTAATATCCGTCTCTGATGTTCATATCCTAATCGCATTATTTATTACTTCCGCACACATTATTGGCCTTACTTTTCTAACGCAACAACCCCGATACTTTTATTTGCTGTTTATTCCAAGTACAGTTCCACTCATTATTAGTCAATTTACCCATTCTCAAATCGCGCAGCTTCCTTTTTACTTTGCTTATAATTTAGCCTTTGTAGCAACTTTGCTTTGTGCTTATGCTACCCAACGCAATTATCAAAAAATTTCTCAATTATTATTTAAAAATAAACAACTCGTACAAGTCGCAGAACAACATACGCAATGGGCTGAAGAACTATGTGTACAACTTCAACAAGAAGTAAATAAATCTAAAGATATTGAAGCACAGCTTCAATTTAATAACCACTTGCTCGAGCAGAAAGTACGTGAAAGAACTTATGATCTAACTAAAATGAATGAGAGGCTTGAGAGTCATCATCATAATTTAGCATTTGCTCACGAAACTGCTGGTATTCGTCCGTGGGACTGGGATATTGAGAAACAAAAATTAGAAATTACCTTTTTTGATCAACAAAAACAGACTCAAAATACTTCATTGCACCTCAATACAATTTTAGATCGCATTCACCCTAATGACCGTAAATTATTTGATGAACGCTTAACAGAACATATTGAAGGAAAATCTGATCACTTCAATATCACCTTCCGTATTTTAAGGCGTAATGGTTCTTGGCGTTGGATTCATGATGTAGGGCGTGTCATTAGTCGTGATCCTAAAACCAATAAAGCTTTACGCATGGTCGGAATGACCAGAGATATTCATCAAGAAAAAAAAGACCAAGAACATTTGAGACTTTGCGCTATTGTGCTTGAACAGGCAGCAGAAGGAATTTTCATTCTAAATGAGAAATTTAATTATATTGATGTTAATCCCTATTATGAAAAGTTAACTGGCTTTTCAAAGTCTGAACTATTAAATCAACAGCTATTTGACATCACTATAAATCAAAAACTACAGCAACAGCAATTTCATGACTCGATTACACAACAACTGCTTAAAACTGGCGAATACATGGGCCAATTTGATGAAAAGTTTGTCTCGGGTAAAAGTGTCTATTTATGGCTGCATATTAATGCTGTTAAAGATGAACACAACCAAGTTATTAATTATATTGGATTTGCACGCGATTTAACTGAGCAAAAGCGACAAGAACAGCATTTATCATATTTAAAAAATTATGATAGTTTGACACATCTTCCTAACCGTTTTTACTATTACAATCAACTACATCAGTATTTAGTTAATCCATCTTACAGTTTTAAAAATCTTGCATTAATACGTATTAATATTGATCGCTTTAGAGCATTTAATGAATTTCTAAACAACGATAGTGGCGATGAACTGCTAAAACAATTTGCGCAACGTCTACGACTCACCAATATTAATGCCATTTTAGTGGCTTACTTAAATAGTGATGATTTTGCAATTATTTATGAAATCTCCCCTATTCACCCTAATATTGAGCAATATTGCCAAAACATATTACAAGCATTAAATGCGCCGTTTTATATTGATGAGCAAGAATATTTCATTACTGCCTCTATTGGGGTCGCTTGTTTTCCAGAGCATGGGCGACAAATCGACCATCTCAATAACCATGCGGAACAGGCTTTATCAGAGGCAAAACGTTTAGGGGGTAATACAATCTGCTACTATCACAATAAAACAACCAACCCTTATAGGACTGCAGATTTAGAACAAGAATTACGTAAAGCAATTCAGAATGATGAATTTGTAGTGTATTACCAACCAAAAATTAATTTAAATGATCAATCGATTAAAGGTTTTGAGGCATTAATTCGATGGCAACATCCTGAAAAAGGATTGGTCATGCCCAATATGTTTATTCCTTTTGCGGAGCGTAGTAGCCTTATTTCTGATATTGGCAAGGTTGTCTTAGATAAAGTTGGCAAGCAATTACAAGAATGGAAAATTGCAGGTTATTCAGATACCCAAGTTTCTGTAAATATT
This sequence comes from Acinetobacter sp., assembly GCA_031277915.1. Taxonomy (GTDB): domain Bacteria; phylum Pseudomonadota; class Gammaproteobacteria; order Pseudomonadales; family Moraxellaceae; genus Acinetobacter. The sequence continues at coordinate 5,736 of JAITLL010000004.1, read as the reverse complement.
GTTGCTCAACAAATTCATCGTGGACTTTTACTTAATGATTTAGACGAAGTTTTAGAAAAATATCACCTTGATGGATCAAATTTAGAACTAGAAATCACCGAATCCGCCTTATTAGACAATACAGACAATGTAAAAAAATTATTGCATTCAATTAAAGAGCGTAATATTTCCATTGCTCTTGATGACTTTGGTACAGGCTATTCATCTTTAGCTTACCTGACAGAATATCCTATCGATGTCTTGAAAATTGATCGGGCCTTTATTTCAAAAATCGGAGATCAAAAACAAGAAGCTATTGTAAATGCTATGATTGCAATGGGTAAAAGTATGGGACTAAAACTGGTTGCTGAAGGAGTTGAAACAGAGGAACAAGTAATTTATCTACAAAAGCAGCAATGTGATTTTTTACAAGGCTATTTCTTTAGTCGTCCACTCCACCCAAATCAGATTATTCAATATCTACAAACAAATACACATATTTCATAATTATTTTAACTGTTTATTTTACATGTACTGGTTTTTCCAAAAATGAGCGTTTTTGACTGTGAGAAATAAAGAAGTAGTGTTATATTCTTTAGCATTTAGCTCACTACGGGGCTATTGGCAATTCGTCTACTATTCTCTTAATCGGTAAAAATTAAAGCATAGTAAAAGAGCAGTGTTGCCTCCCCCTAAATGAGTGATTTGACTAGTTTGCTTTTTTGTATCAAATAGAGACTCAGATGGACGATCAATCTTTAAAACAGGCCGCTTTAAATTACCACGAATATCCAAATCCAGGGAAAATCAGCGTCACGCCTAGTAAGCAACTCGTCAACCAACGAGATTTAGCTCTAGCTTATTCACCAGGGGTTGCTGCTCCATGTTTAGAGATTGAACGTGATCCTTCAGCTGCTGCGAAATATACTGCACGTGGTAACTTAGTTGCTGTTGTAAGTAACGGTACTGCGGTTCTTGGTTTAGGCAATATCGGTCCACTAGCTTCTAAACCAGTAATGGAAGGTAAAGGCGTTCTTTTCAAAAAGTTCGCTGGTGTTGATGTATTTGATATTGAAATTGCTGAAAACGATCCAGATAAAATCGTTGATATTGTTGCTTCATTAGAACCAACTTTTGGCGGTATTAACCTTGAAGATATCAAAGCACCAGAATGTTTCTATATCGAGAAGAAACTTCGTGAACGCATGAAAATTCCTGTGTTCCATGATGACCAACACGGTACAAGTATTATTGTAGGTTCAGCTTTGCTCAATGCATTGCAACTTGTAAATAAGAAAATTGATGAAATCAAAATCGTAGCTTCAGGTGCAGGTGCAGCAGCACTTTCATGTTTAGACTTGCTTTGTGCGCTTGGTGCTAAAAAAGAAAATATTATTGTTGCCGATTCTCGTGGTCTATTAACGACTTCTCGTGACGGACTTGATGACTCTAAAAAACGTTATGTTCAAGACATTACCGCATCTCAGCTTCATGAAGTAATGGCTGGCGCTGATATGTTCTTGGGTCTTTCAGCTGCTGGTATTCTCACCAAAGAAATGGTGAAACAGATGGCTGAGAACCCTATTATTTTTGCTTTGGCAAACCCAGATCCAGAAATTTTACCTGAACATGCACATGAAGTACGCTCTGACGTCATTATGGCAACTGGTCGTTCTGACTATCCAAACCAAGTAAACAACGCATTATGTTTCCCATACATTTTCCGTGGTGCACTTGACGTTGGCGCAACTACGATTAATGAAGAGATGAAAATTGCATGTGTACATGCAATTGCGCGTATGGCTCATGTTGAAGCTGATGCAGCAACATATGGTGAAAAATCTGCTTCATTTGGTCGTGACTACTTAATTCCACGTCCACTTGATCAACGCTTAATTTTAGAAATTGCACCAGCAGTTGCTAAAGCTGCAATGGACTCAGGTGTAGCAACTCGTCCTATCGAAGATTTCGCTGTGTATCGTCAAAAACTGTCTGAGTTTGTTTATAACTCAGCGTTCTTGATGAAACCAATCTTTGCTCAAGCAAAAACAGATCCTAAACGTATTGCATACGCTGAAGGTGAAGATGAGCGTGTATTACGTGCTGTTCAAATTGCAGTTGATGAAGATTTAGCAAAACCAATTTTAGTTGGTCGTACAGCAGTCATTGAAGCGAACATCAAAAAATTAGGTTTACGTTTACAACATGGCGTAAATATTGAGATTGTAGATCAAGAACAAAACCCTTTATATGAAGAGTTCTGGAAAGACTACTACCAAACGATGCAACGTAAAGGCATCACTGTTGAATATGCTCAACGTGAAGCTCGCCGTCGCTCAACGCTTATTGCTGCGCTTCTTGTTAAGTTTGGCAAAGCAGATGGTATGTTATGTGGTACTTACAGTAGCTATAACATTCACCTTGACTTTGTACGCAATGTAATTGGTCTTAAAGAAGGCATGAACAACTTCTTCACATTAAATGCATTAATGCTTGAAGACCGTAACTTATTTATTGCGGATACCTATGTAAACACTAACCCGACTGCTGAACAACTTGCTGAAATGACAATTTTAGCGGCTGAAGAAGTACGTCGTTTTGGTATTACACCACGTGTCGCATTACTTTCTCACTCAAGCTTTGGTAGTGACCAAACTGATTCAAGCGCTCAAAAAATGCGTGAAGTTTATCGTATTTTATCTGAGCAAGCGCCAGAGCTTGAAGTTGAAGGTGAAATGCATGGTGATGCAGCGTTGGATGAAAGCATTCGTCAATTTGCTTTCCCTGGTTCACGCTTTAAAGGCTCTGCAAACTTGCTCATTATGCCGAACCTAGATGCAGCAAACATTTCATTTAACTTGCTAAAAGCGACTTCTGGTAACAACGTTACAATTGGACCAATTTTGCTAGGTGCTGCTAAACCAGTTCATATTTTGACTCCGACAGCGACAACTCGCCGTCTTATCAATATGACTGCTTTAACTGTTGCTGAAATTCAACAACAAGAAAATTAATTTAGAAACTGCTTTTTACGAAAAGCGTTTCTAATGACTTGAGAAAACCTCTATTCTGTAGCATGATTGCTTGAAGAATAGAGGTTTTTTCATGCAAGTGTATTTAGTAGGCGGTGCTGTTCGAGATTATTTACTTGGGCATCCCTATCAAGAAAAAGACTATGTTGTGGTCGGTGCAACGCCTGAACACATGCTCGCCCAAGGTTTCCAACCTGTAGGTAAAGATTTTCCTGTGTTTCTTCACCCTAAAACCAAAGAAGAATATGCACTTGCACGTACCGAACGAAAGTCTGGTCAGGGATATCACGGTTTTCAATTCTTTACTGATACAACTGTAAGTTTAGAAGATGATTTAATTCGTCGTGACTTGACGATTAATGCAATCGCGATGGATCAAGACGGTAAAATATATGATCCATATGGTGGACAAACTGACTTAGAGAATAAAGTTTTACGTCATGTTTCAGAAGCTTTTTCTGAAGACCCTTTACGGGTATTACGCGTTGCTCGTTTTGCAGCACGATATTTTCCTTACGGTTTTCATATCGCCTCTGAAACTTTGCAACTTATGCGAACCATGGCAGAGTCAGGTGAGTTAGATGCACTCACTCCGGAACGTGTCTGGAAAGAAACCTCACGCGCTTTAATGGAAAATCATGCCGATATTTACTTCCAAACTTTACGTGACTGTGGCGCGTTAAAGCATCTTTTCCCTGAGATTGATGCTTTGTTTGGCGTACCTCAACGTCCCGAATATCATCCTGAGGTGGATTGTGGCATTCACACTTTAATGTCATTACAACAAGCATGTAAATCGAACTATTCACTTGATGTACGTTTTGCAGTTTTAGTTCATGATCTGGGTAAGGCACTTACTCCAGCCGATGAGCTTCCTCGCCATATCATGCACGAAGAACGTGGAATTAAACCCGTTACCGAGTTATGTGAGCGTTTAAAAGTTCCAACACAGACCAAACAATTGGCATTATCAGTATGTAAAGAACATTTGAAATGCCACCAAATTATGTCATTGAAACCAGGCACTTTATGGCGTTTATTACAACGTTTAGATGTTTTACGTCGCCCAGAACGAGTGGAAGCGTTTGTACAGGCCTGTGAATGTGATGCAAAAGGAAGATTAGGGCTAGAAGATCGTGCTTATCCTCAAGCTCAATATATGCGTGAAGCAATGCAGATTGTTCGCTCAATTAAAGTTCAAGATCTACCTGAAAATATTAAAGGTGCTGAAATTGGTGAAATGCTCATTCAATATCGAATTGAGGCCTTAGCCGAATTTAAAAATCAACATCAAGATTTTAGTCACTCTTAATCAATAAGCATAAAAAAAGCCTCATGATGAGGCTTTTTTTATTTAGGTTTTAACGTTTAGGAAGCGGGATGTACTGAGATTGGGTATTTTGTGCTTTTCGCTCCCCCACAGTCACAACAAAATTTTGTTGTTTACCATCTCGTTCAACCAATACATTAATTTCGCTATTCGGCGCTTGCAAAGCAACATAATTAATCAAATGAGAAGCCGAAGTAATCGGTTCATTATTCACCTGAACAATTTTATCGCCAACTTTAATACCTGCTGAAGCCGCTGGACCATTTTTTAGAACATCAGCGACCACAACACCAACTGGTGGTTTTGGTGCCAATACATCATCTTGCGTAGGTGGAAGTAAACTAATACCTAACCAACCACGAACGACACGACCATCTTTTAAAATTGAGTTTAATACTTGTTGGCAAACTTTAGCTGGTATCGCAAAGCCAATACCTAATGAACCACCCGACTGAGAGAAAATAGCAGTGTTTACCCCAATTAAGTTACCGGCAACATCAATTAAAGCTCCCCCGGAATTCCCTGGGTTAATTGCAGCATCAGTTTGAATAAAGTCTTCATAGGTATTAATACCCAAATCTGAGCGACCTGTTGCAGAAACAATCCCTTGAGTTACCGTTTGGCCCACTCCAAATGGATTACCAATTGCTAAAACAACATCGCCAACCTCATTGCCACTCAATTTAAATGGCAATACTGGCAATTTATCTAAATCAATTTTAATGACTGCCAAATCTGTATCTGGGTCTGTCCCTACAATTGTTGCTATCGCTCGACGTCCATCATGCAATGCAACTACAATCTGATCAGCTTGAGCAATCACATGGTTATTCGTCAGGATATAACCATCAGCACGTACAATAACCCCAGAACCTAAACTATTTTCATTTTGTTGCTGTTGCTCTGGAACCTGATTTCCAAAAAATTCACGGAATACTGGATCACTTAATAAAGGATGATTTTGTTTAACTTTCTGGGTCGTAAAAATATTCACAACTGCTGGCGCTGCAACTTTTACCGCAGCACTATAAGAGACTACCCCGCCCGTTCGTGATGTATCAACCAGTGGTTCAACTTTCTCAGCAGGCATTGGCACCCCATCAACTGCAACTGTTGGTTTCGGCTGATGGTGTTTTTGCCATGCAATAAAACTGGCAATTACAATAATAAGTAACACCCAAGGTAACCATGTAAAGGTGCGGCGCACGTTCATATCCTCTACGCAAAGAAGTTTTTAATTAAATTAATATATTGAACAAAAAGAGTTTTCAGTTAAGCATTTTAAATTAAATATGTCGATATACATAAAAAAGTCAAAAAAGATTTGTCTAGCTTTAGTTACACAACAAAATATGTTTCTATAGCTTTAGCAATTATTTACTACTCAATTCAGGA
>JAITLL010000036.1 GCA_031277915.1 Acinetobacter sp. | reverse complement strand
TCTGTCGATGCAGCACAGCGTATGAAGTTTATTGGTCAAGAGCTTGCTGAAAGTGAAATGAATACTGCTCGCTTTAACGTTAAACGTAAAGCATGGGTTGCAGCGGCTGAGCGTTCGCAATGGGTAATTGAACACTACCCACAAACACCTCAAGTACCAGAAGCCCTAGCAACTTTGGCATATAGCTATGACCAACTGGGTGATAAAGCAACTTCACAACAATACATCGAAGTGTTGAAGCTTAATTACCCTAGCCTTGTTAATAAAAATGGCACAGTGAATATGCGTGCCGCACGTAAAGAAGGTAACTGGGTTAATCGCGCGACCTTGGGTATTCTCGGTCGTGAATCTAAATCTGTAACAACTGAAACAACTGAAACAACTGAAACAACGCCTGAAGTTGAACCAAAACGTAGTTTATTAAACCGCGTAAGCTTTGGTTTAATTGGTAGCTCTGGCAAAGAAGAAGCTGAGAAATCAACCAGTAAACCTGTTGAAACGCCAAAAACTGAACGTAGCTGGACTAACCGCTTAAGCTTTGGCTTATTAGGTAAACCAGAGTCAAAAGCAGCAGAGGGTGCAACAATTGCACCAGCAGCAACTTCTACAGAAGCAGGTGATGCTGCTCAATAAGCAGTAACAGCTTAAAAGTAACCAACAAACAGGCAAGTCATATCACTTGCCTGTTTGTTTTTATAAAATAGTAAAATATTTTGCGGGCATATCTCGATTCATCATGTCAGAATAATCTGACCTATCGCATCATTAGTTTAAACACGGTTATTTGAATTATGGCAATTCCACAGCATACGATTGATCAGATTTTAGATCGGACAGATATTGTCGATCTGATTGGTCAACGTGTGAAATTGAAAAAGACCGGACGGACATATTCTGGTTGTTGCCCTTTTCATCAAGAGAAAACCCCCTCTTTCCATGTTTATCGCGATAAACAGTACTATCACTGCTTTGGCTGTCAGGCAAACGGCAATGCCATTCGCTTCTTGATGGACATTGATAACCGAAACTTTGTCGATGTGATGAAGGAATTATCGAGCCATGCGGGTGTCGAGTTACCAAAAGATAATACTGATAATAAAAAACTGTCTTATACACGCCAGGTTACTAAACCACCAATTCCACAAAAAACAACTGATGAAACCACCGCTCAAGCACCTATAGATAATCAGTACAATACGCTTGAACCAGTATATTTTGATGATCCTTTTGCACAGTTCGAACAACCATTTAGTTTTGATGAACCTGTACAAGAAGGTAATTTATACGACCTTTTGGAAAATGTTGCTCAATTTTACGAGCACCAATTACCCACAAGTCAAAAAGCTAAAAAGTACTTTAAACAACGCGGCTTAACCGACCAAACAATTCAGTTCTGGCGTTTAGGTTATGCCCCAGAAGACTGGCAACATTTAGAAAAAGCTTTCCCTTACGACATTGAAGGCTTAAAGCAACTTGGACTCATTCGTTCCAGTGATAGTGGCCGTGACTTTGACCTTTTACGTGATCGCGTCATTTTTCCAATTCGAGATCCTAAAGGTCGTGTCGTTGGTTTTGGCGGCCGTGCGCTCAATGATGAAATTAAACCCAAATATATAAACTCACCCGATTCAGAAGTTTTCCATAAAAATCAGTTGCTCTACGGCTTATATGAAGGCAGAAAATTAAAATCTAATGACTGGTTAATGGTGGAAGGATATATGGATGTCATTGCATTACAGCAATACGGCATCACAGGTGCTGTCGCGACTTTGGGAACGGCGAGTAATACTGAACACCTTAATATTTTATTTAAACAAAATAATCGAATTACCATTGCCTTTGACGGTGACATAGCAGGTCAAAAAGCAGCACGTCGAACTTTAGAAATTGCATTACCACTACTCAATGATGGTCGTGAGCTTAAATTCTTTGTACTACCAAATGACGATGATCCAGACTCCTTAATCCGACGTGAAGGTGTCGAAAACTTCCAAAGACTATTAGAGCAAGCTCCTTTGCTCTCTGACTTTGTTTTTGCTCATCTTACTGGTCAACATAACATTAGCACGCCTGAAGGCAAGAGCCTTGTCATGGGTGAATTAAGAGAACTCACGGAGTTATTACCCAAACAAGGATCTTTCCGTTATCTGTTAACTCAGTCTTTCCGTGAAAAATTAGGCTTAGGCAAGCGCGTTACCCCACAAATTAGTCATGATGCATCACTATCTTTTAACATCCAAACTAAAGATGAAGACTTTGCCGTTGCAATTTTAATGCATCATCCATTTCTTTATATTCATTTTGAAGGATTACGTGCCTATATTCCACAAGATGAGTTATTGGCTAAAATATTAGCGATTTTAAACCGTATATTTGATGAACTCCCTGATGATCAAGAGTTAGCAACTTATTATGTATTAGGTGCTTGTAGCAGTTATTGCCATGAAGTTGCAGATATTATGCAAAGAACCAATATTCAAGCATTAACTCAAGCACCTGAAGTAGCTGATAAACTTGCTAAAGAATATGCTTTAGGCTTACAAGAAAGATATTTACGTCAAAAACTGAAATCTAAAATTTCTTTGGTCGAATCAAGAAACTTAAGACAACAGCTCAATGAGCTGACTAAACAAATTAGCTTAAGACTTCTTTCTTAGCGTTTAGATTTTCGTTCGTGGTCAAATACATCTTGTAAATGCTGTTGTAGCCATTCGAAATAGTCAGGACTTTCTGCTTTGGCAGCTTCACGTAGCAACATAGATGTTGGATGCATTAACTTTTGTGTCAAACGATGCGCAAACTGCTGCAACACTTGCTCTGGATCGTCCCCATGGTGCAAGGTCTCTAATGCATGAGCAAGCTCTTGTTGACTAATTTCTTCACTATGTTGGCGATAAGCATGAATTGTACTGCCTGCTTCTTTAACTTTTTGATGCGTAATCAGTTGGGTGGCTAATTGATTAACCATCACCTCAGCTTCAACAGCCGCTTGACGACGTTGAGCCAAGTTTTCATCAATTACACTTTGTAGATCATCCACACCATATAAATACACACCATCAAGTGATTCCACTTTAGGGTCAATATCACGCGGTACAGCTAAATCCACCATTAACATTTGTTGATAACGGCGTTTTTTTAATGCTGTTTTGACATCTGCATATGCAATAACTTGATGCAAACTACCCGTACAACTTGAAACAACATCAGCACGGTATAAATTTTCTGATAAAGCGGAAAAATCAACAATCTCAACTTCAACCCGATGAGCAATTTCTTGTGCTAACTGGTCAGCACGTTCACGGCTACGGTTACAGATAATAATCTTGGCCACACCCATTTCCGCTAAGTGTTTAGCAACTAGACTGTTCATTTCGCCTGCTGCAACCACCATAACTGTTAATTTTTCAGGTTTACTAAAAACCTGTAAAGCCAATTGTGCAACCGCATAACCCATTGAAACCGCATGGCTACCTACAGCTGTTTCAGAACGAACACGTTTAGCCGCATAAAAAGCATACTCAAATACACTATTTAATTCAGGAGAAACCGTCTGCGCTTCTTTAGACAATGCTAAAGCGCTTTTCACCTGCCCTAAAATTTGAGGTTCACCCAACATGAGTGAGTCCAAACCACTTGCAACACGCATTAAGTGTGTGATGGCTTGAGCATTTTCGTAACGATAAACATGATGAATTAACTGCTTTACATCAATATTATTGGCATCGGCTAACCATTTTAGAAGGCTTTCGGCATCTTCCGCCATGGCGTAGACTTCTGTACGGTTACAGGTTGAGACAACCACCAAGTCTTTTAAAGACTCGTGATAACATTGCTCCGCGAGCAAATTACTTAATCGCTCTGCATTGAAAGCAATTTGCTCGCGGAGTTCTACAGAAGCTGTTTGATGGTTGACACCCAATGCAAAGAAAGACATATCAGATCATCATTTCGCTAAATTTATGCTATTGTGCAACATTGGTGTCATAAAAAGCATTACTTTGGATCAATAAAAATTGCGTCAAATGAATAGCCGTATTAATTTTAACGGTGCTTCGATAAGACAGTATTCTACCACATTCTTATTGTTAGGTAGCATGTCCTCGTATGTCTATGCACGTCCGTTGCAAGAGACCTATGCCGTACATTCATTTGATCAGGCTCTACAACAGAGTATGGTCGCTGAATTTGCCTTAGCTTATGACGATATTCCTACAGCACTACACAATTACACTGTGCTTGCGATTAGAAGTAACTCAACAACAATTAAGCAACGCGCACTAGATGTCGCACTTGAATATAATGACTTACAAGCTGCACTAAATATTGCAACACACTGGGTAGTTCAAGAGCCTAAAGATGTCCCAGCTTTGTTTTATTTATCACATATTGCATTAAAAACTCATGAATATCAGCTAGCTGCTGAAACTTTAGATAAAATTTTAAAAATTGATCCAACTGCCGATCTTGAACAAATTTTGGCAAGTATTGCACCTGAAAATGCACAAGATCGAGAAGTTTTATTAACCGCTTTACGTTCAAGTGCAGAAAAGGAAAACCCTTCTATTTTGGCTCTTATCGCCAATCTTGAAGCACAAAATGGCCAATTAGAACCTGCTCTAAATACCATTAATCGTGCACTACACCGTCGTCCTAAAGTCACAAGCTTTATCTTGATGAAAGCTAACTTATTAATTGCATTGAGTGATCAAGAAGGTGCTTTAAAATGGTACGCAAAATCTAGCCGTAAATATAAGAAAAATCTAGATATTCGCTTAGCTGAAGTACGTTATCTTATTCAGATTAATCAGCCTCAACTTGCGCTTGAAAAATTAGAAAAAATTATTGAAAGTAATCCTCGTGCTGAAGAAGCATTGTTTATTGCAGGTTTAACCAGTATTGACCTTAAACAATATGATAAAGCTGAACAATATTTAGTAGATTTACGCAACTCTGCCAAATATCAAAATGAAGCGTATTACTACTTAGCCATTAATGCCGAGCGAAAACAGCACTATGAAACTGCTAAAGCCTATTACCGTTTAGTAGATGGTAGCCTCTACATCGTTTCAAGACGAAATCTGATCGCGATCTATGATAAACAAGAAAATTTACACGATGCATTACGGTTTTTAACTCAAGAACGGGTCAATTATCCACAACATGCAAGTTTTCTCTATCAGGCCCAAGCCGAAATTTTAAAGAAAATGGGCAATAAAAAGGCTGCTTTAAATTTACTAGATGAAGCAATCAAAAACTTACCGGATGATCCAGAACTCATTTATGCAGAGGTTCTATTATTAGACCCTTATACAGACCGCGATAAACTCGATAAAACGCTTAAACAGTTATTACAATTAGAACCCAATAGCCCGACCTATCTGAATGCGTATGCCTATACATTAGCTTTGCAAAACCGCAGGTTAAAAGAAGCACGACAATATGCTGAACAAGCTTTGGAATATGCACCGGAACAAGCTTCGATTTTGGATACACTGGGCTATATCGCATTTTTACAAAATGATTATGAAGGCGCAGCGGAAGCTTTGGGTAAGGCTTACGAGCTTAGTCATAACATAAATATTGGCATTCGTTACGCTAAAGCACTGTATATGCAAGGATCATTAACTGAATTTAGTGCTGTGTTACAACAACTGAAACAAAAGCACGCGAATGATCCACAATTACACCAGCTTGATGCGTTAATTTTACCTACATCAGCAAAAAAGAGTTAAATATATGAGCAAATTTGCCCAACTGTGCACAGCGATCTGCGGATCAAGTGTGTTATTTTTAACCGGTTGTCAGCATTTTACTCAGCCCAAACCCGCAATTTCCCACCAAGTGCAAGATGAAAAACATTTCAACTTACAAGGTAAAATTGGAGTACGTACCCCACAGCAAAGTGGTAGTGCATTCTTCACATGGGTTCAGCAACAAGATAATTTTGATATCGAATTAAGTGGTATTTTAGGTGTCGGAAAGACACAAATTCAGGGTAAACCTGGTGAAGTCACTTTAAACAGTGCTAAGACAGGGCTTATTACAGCCGCATCACCTGAAGAACTTTTAGAACGTGCTACTGGCTGGCAAGCACCAATTACCCATTTAACCAGTTGGATTTTAGCAAAGCCAGCAACTTTAAATGCCCAAATCAGCAAAGATAATGCAAATCGTGTGAGCCAACTCATCGAAGATGGCTGGACAGTCAATTTTAGTTATGATGGCGAACAAACTTTGCCAAATAAACTGGTTTTGAAGCAGGCACTTGCTGAAGATAAAGAAAACCGTATTACAATGGTCATCCAAAACCGCTAAGTCTAACTATTTAAATCTATGATTCGAGTTCCTTCTCCAGCTAAGCTCAACCTGTTTTTACATATAACGGGACGTCGTGAAAATGGTTACCACGAACTACAAACCATTTTCCAACTCATTGATTTATATGACTGGATGACTTTTTCTCCTATTGAGAAAGATGAAATCCAGATTGAAGGTTTAGGAGAAGTTCAACTTGAACAAAATCTGATTTATAAAGCTGCTCAAATACTTAAACCTCATGCAAAAAAATTATGTGGTCTACACATCAAAATTAAAAAGAATATTCCAATGGGTGCAGGTCTAGGCGGAGGTTCGTCTAATGCAGCTACAACCCTCGTTGTATTAAATCAATTATGGCAATGTGGACTAAGTCAGAATGAACTTGCTGACTATGGCGTAAAGCTCGGTGCCGATGTTCCTATTTTTATTTATGGTAAAAATGCATGGGCTGAAGGCATAGGTGAACATTTATCATTCATAGACTTAGATCAAAAACAGTTCATTATTTTAAAACCTGACTGTTTTATCAGCACTCAATTGCTTTTTTCACAAAAAACATTGACAAGAGACTCTAAGATCACTAAATTTTGCGCCTATCAGTTAGAACCTTCTAATTTTGGAAATAACTTTGAGCCTTTGGCAAGAAAGTTATACCCTGAAGTTGAAGAAGCAATGCAATATCTTGATCAGTTTGGTCAAGCAAAGCTTACAGGTACAGGTGCTTGTGTTTTTACTGAAGTAACGAATGAAATGAATATTGATGACATTCTTAAACATTCACCATGTAAAGCTTACGTGGTAAATAGTTTAAAAGAATCTCCTCTTAATCATTTTAAGGTTACAAGTTAGGGGCGTCGCCAAGTGGTAAGGCACCGGGTTTTGATCTCGGCATCCGTTGGTTCGAATCCAGCCGCCCCTGCCAATTTCACCTGTAATGATGATTATATTAGGGGCGTCGCCAAGTGGTAAGGCACCGGGTTTTGATCTCGGCATCCGTTGGTTCGAATCCAGCCGCCCCTGCCATCATATATATCATCGAATTTAGGGGCGTCGCCAAGTGGTAAGGCACCGGGTTTTGATCTCGGCATCCGTTGGTTCGAATCCAGCCGCCCCTGCCATTCTCTTATTTTAAAGACAGACTTAATTGCCTTGTTTTTTGTTGATTATCCTTGACATTACATTGCAAAAATATTAAAGTTCTGCCGCATTAGGGGCGTCGCCAAGTGGTAAGGCACCGGGTTTTGATCTCGGCATCCGTTGGTTCGAATCCAGCCGCCCCTGCCATCTATTTCATTACATACCAACCGCCAAGGGTGCTTCATGCCCAATCTTGTCGTTTTTAGTGGAAATGCTCATCCACAGTTCGCTCAAAAAGTCGTAAGTCACTTACATATCCCTCTAGGTGCTGCATCAGTCGGTCACTTTTCTGATGGAGAAATTTCAGTAGAAATTACTGAAAATGTTCGTGGTAAAGACGTATTTATCGTTCAGCCTACTTGTGCTCCTACCAATGATAACCTTATGGAAATCTTGGTTATGGCAGATGCTTTGCGTCGTGCAAGTGCTGGTCGTATTACCGCTGTTATCCCTTATTTTGGTTATGCTCGCCAAGACCGTCGTCCACGTTCTGCACGTGTGCCGATTACAGCTAAAGTTGTTGCAGACATGCTTACCACTGTTGGTATTGATCGTGTCGTAATGATTGATTTACATGCTGACCAAATCCAAGGTTTCTTCGATATTCCAGTCGACAACATCTACGGTACTCCTGCTTTGCTTGCTGACTTACGTCAACAACAGCATGATAACCTTATGGTGGTTTCTCCTGACGTTGGTGGTGTAGTACGTGCTCGTGCTGTTGCCAAACAGATGGGTGATATCGATTTAGCAATCATCGACAAACGCCGTCAAAAAGCCAATGAGTCGCAAGTTATGCACTTGATTGGTGACGTAAAAAATCGTGATTGCGTTATTGTAGATGACATGGTTGATACTGCTGGTACTTTGTGTAAAGCAGCTGATGCGCTTAAGCAATTTGGTGCACGTCGTGTTGTTGCTTATGCAACTCACCCTGTACTTTCAGGTAAAGCAATTGAGAACTTACGTAACTCAGTCATTGATGAGTTAGTTGTAACTGACACAATTCCTCTTTCTGAAGAAGCATTGAACTTAGGTAAAATTCGCCAAGTTTCTGTTGCTAGTATGGTTGCTGAAACGATTCGTCGTATTAATAACGAAGAGTCTATCAGCGCGATGTTCGATAGTTTATAATATTGCAGCTTTTTCTTAACCCTGGCTTTGGCTGGGGTTTTCTATCACTAGACTGGTCGCAAGTTTAGTTTATTTAATCTTTAATGAGGATTTACTCATGGCAAACTTCGTATTAAGCGCTCAAGCGCGTGCTGAAGACAAACAAGGGAAAGGTGCGAGCCGCCGCCTTCGTCGCGAATCTTTAGTTCCAGCTATCATCTACGGTGGTAACGCTGAGCCTGTAACTGTTACTTTAGAACTTCGTGAGCTTGTAAAAGCGTTAGAAAGCAATGCTTTCTTTGAAGAAGTTGTAGAAATCAAAGTGGGCGACAAAGTTGAAAACGTTAAAATCCAAGCGTTACAACGTCACCCATCTAAAAATACTCCTATGCACGCTGACTTCAAACGCGCATAAGTGTTTAAAGGCGTAGATTAGTGTCAAATATTTCGCTAATTGTTGGTTTGGGCAATCCTGGTTCAGAATATGCCCAAACCCGCCATAATGCAGGCTTTTGGTTCGTTGAACAGCTTGCAGATAAATATGGCATTACATTAAAAAATGATCCAAAATTTCACGGAATCAGTGGTCGTGGTAATATAGAAGGACACGATGTTCGCTTACTTCTACCAACGACTTTCATGAATCGTTCCGGGCAAAGTGTTGTTCCTTTCTCAAAATTTTATCAAATTGCTCCTGAAGCAATTCTGATTGCTCATGATGAACTAGATATGAATCCTGGTGTAATTCGCCTTAAAACAGGCGGTGGTCACGGCGGTCATAATGGTTTACGTGACATTGTCCCACATATTGGTCCAAATTTTCATCGTTTACGTATTGGTATTGGACATCCAGGTTCAAAAGAAAGAGTTTCTGGGCATGTGCTCGGAAAAGCGCCAAGTAGTGAACAAAGCCTGATGGATGGAGCAATTGATCATGCTCTATCGAAAGTAAAGTTACTTGTTCAAGGACAAGTATCACAGGCTATGAACCAAATTAATGCGTATAAACCAGCTTAAATTGTTGAACAATCAAGCTTGCTATCTTGCTTTTTTAGGAGCAAAATGCGCATCAGCTACCTTGCCAGAGCGGCAAAAGCAAAAGATTTCACTATAAGATCTTCTTAGGTCTACTCAGGAGACGCTAGCCATGCTATCTCGTTTATTAAAATGCAAAATTCACCGTGCAGTTGTAACCCATGCTGAACTTCACTATGAAGGTTCTTGTGCAATTGATGGCGTATTGATGGATTTAGCTGGTATTCGCGAATACGAAGAAATCCACGTTTGGAACGTAACTAACGGCAAGCGCTTCACAACTTATGCAATTCGTGGTGAAGATAATTCTGGCATTATTTCTGTAAATGGTGGTGCTGCCCATCAAGCAGATGTTGGTGATTTAGTTATTATCGCGACTTTTGGTGATTTTACCGAAGTTGAAGCAAATGCACACAAACCGCGTTTGGTATATGCAAATCCAGATAATACAGTCAACCACACAGCGAACTGTATTCCTGTACAAGTTGCCTAATCTAATAAAGATTTAAAAAGAAAAAAAGCCCGTAAATACGGGCTTTTTTATTGGTTTTACAAATTTCTAGTATTCCCCTTCCACCAACTTTGGTGCTGTTTACAGTTTAAAGGCTGTAGTTCCTCTCCTCTCAAATCAAACAAAGAGGCCTCTCCTTTTTCATTCACCCTAAATTCTGCATATTTTGCTTTTTGATAGCATTCGGCCAAACCTTCAGCAAATAAAAAACTTCGAGAAGCCGGATACAAAGCCTGCAAACGATTTTCAGGATTTTTCAAGATTAAACTTTGCCCCTCAAATGAGTTGTTAGTATCCAAAACTGTACGAGTCACTCGATTCTGTGAATCCAGAATAACTTTTGCTGGAACAGACGAACGATTAAAAATCACCTGATCTAGAGCATCACTCTCACTTCCCGAAAGCGCTTTAAGAGATTGTAAATTTAACTCATAAGCCAGTGCCATATAGTCACCTTGTAAAATTGAACGAGGATCAACTGGTCTAAGCTCAATAAAAATACTTTTACTATAGTGCAGATGCCATTCATTTTTTGCCACTAATCCAGCAAAAAACAATATGGTGGCTAATGCAAGAATAAGAGAAAAATATTTCTTCATTATTTTTCTCCTTCAATCAAATTGAGTTGATTTTCATGGTCAAGTAACCAATATAAAGCCAACAATACAATGCCAGAAATAAAAATTGATGCACTCTTGGCTAGAAAAGTTATTTGTAAGTTGTAGTAGAGCTGCCAGAACACTAAAACAAATATGGCTAAGCTAACTCCATAAACAATATAATCTTTCTGTTTTAATGCCCACGTTAAAATAATAAGCAGAATGAAAATTTCAAAATAGCCAAGTGTAATAAGCACTACACCAAAAATTAAAAAGGCTAAAAAAGTGATTCCCTGAAGTTGTCTATATAAATGAAAAATACTAAAGCACAACAACCAGATACTAGGCAGTAAATATAAAATCCATAGCTGCTGATCTATCGAGCTTTCTGGAACTAAACCCACAAAAGCATCAAAGAAAGAAGCTACTAGAATTACTGCAAGTACACATAACAAAATACTACGCTCATATAAAGCTATTGATCCACTCTTAGGCAAGAGTACCAAGCCAAAAACCAAGTAGCTGAGCAAAGTTAAATTTAAATAGATCTGAGTAGAATGTATTGACCACAATGAATGGTCTAGTTGCAGCAAATAGATAAAAGCTATGCCATATGTAGCAAGCATTTGAATTAAAATGAAGAACCAGTGCGGTTTAAGGAAATAACTCACAAATAGAATAAAAATCTGCGCAATTAAAACCCATAAAATTTGATCTGTTTCTGAACCAAGATGAAATAAAAAAGCAGTCTGCCCGCTAATAAATAAACAATAGGCAAATTGGCGAATGAAGTGATGTTGGGATTTTTTCAATAAAATGGCAGCTATAAAAACAAAAATAGCTCCTATAATTAAAGAAATAGCCTCCCAAAACACTAGCGTAAAAGCAGCAAGTGCCAGCCCCGCAAGCCAAGCCCCAATTGCTAAAGGGATCACATAAAAGCGGCTTTGACGAAAAATTTTTATTAAAAAATAACTAATTAATGCAAACCAAATAAAAATAATGCCAGCAATTAATAAAAAGAGGAACTCATTAGAATCTTTAAATAAATGATTAATCCCATCTACAAGCCATATTGTTGTAGTCACACCAATAATCGCAGCCATTAAGCTGGCACATAATTGATCATTCTTTTTAAAGAAGTAATAAAAGCCAATTATTCCTAAAAAGAATGCAGAGATCAGAAAAGGAAACTTTTCACTCGCTAAAAATTGAATCATTCCCGTTATTGAAATAACGGCAAACCAAGCAATAAAGACAAACCTTAAAGCACGATACCTCTTTATACATACCGAAAACTCGGTAAGGCTTAATAAATTCAGGGCAAATAAATATAAATAAGGAAACTTTTCTGCCCAGAAGGTCTGTTTAAAAAATAAAAATAATGTGAGTTGGCTAGTTATACAAACTAAAGCAAAAACTCCAATATTCGGCCGATACAACCACGGCAGTAAAAGCAAAGTCCAAATTAGGAAAAGCAAATAGCTATCTGCACCAGTTTGATAAACTTGTCCAATTACTGCCAAACTCAAACCAATCATAAGGCCGCAAACACTGTGTAATGTCTGCCGAATGCCCTCACTTAGGGTATCTCGTACACTAACCCATGCTGTCACAAGCAATATCACTGGTGGAATGATAAGTTGAACGCTATCTGGCAGCATTAACCAGTTAGCAGCAATTAAATAAAGAATACTGAGCGCCATAAATACATAACTGAAAATATGGAGATGCTGAATAAATAAAGTATTCCTAAATGGATAATAGTCTCTTATCTGCATGAAACACCTGTTTTATTTATAATTTTCTATAAAAAACATAGCATTCACTTTTAAAACCAACAAGTAAGCTCTTGTTAAAAAGCCTATTTCGATTTATGAAAATGCTTATTCATAATGAGACTTAGCATTCTACAAAAGCATCTAGCCAATTTTACCAAGCGCGCTATAATAAAACCCATCGCTTCAGGGCGGGGTGTAATTCCCCACCGGTGGTAAAGTTAATTTTATGAATAAATTAGCAAGCCCACGAGCTTAAATTGTGTAATTTGAGCAGATTTGGTGAAACTCCAAAGCCGACGGTATAGTCCGGATGAAAGAAGACGACGAACTGGGATAAATCCGTTTTATTTCAGTACCAGCCTGTTTTTACATCAGTCCTGAAATGTTCAACCGTATTTTTACGAGAGCGTTTCATTATGTCTAGCTTAATTCAACCAGAATTTTTTTTCTCAGCCCTCTCTCCTGCTGAACAACGCATTCAACAAGCATTAGAAGATATCCGTCAGGGTAAACCTGTCTTGGTTATGGATGACTTCGACCGTGAAAATGAAGCAGATTTAATTGTTGCAGCTGAAACTCTAACTGTCGAAACAATGGCACGTATGATCCGTGATGGCTCGGGTATTGTATGTTTATGCCTTACAGAAGAGCTAGCAGATCATCTAGAACTTCCACCAATGGTTTCTCAAAACTCAAGCCAGTTTCATACTGCTTTTACAGTAACCATTGAAG
The DNA here is from genome assembly GCA_031277915.1 of Acinetobacter sp. Taxonomy (GTDB): domain Bacteria; phylum Pseudomonadota; class Gammaproteobacteria; order Pseudomonadales; family Moraxellaceae; genus Acinetobacter. Next base: position 1,346 of record JAITLL010000036.1, on the reverse strand, counting down.
CAGCTCAAGGCGTTACCACTGGTGTGTCTGCTAAAGACCGTGTTACCACTATTCAAACTGCAATTAAAGATGGTGCTGTCGCAAGTGACCTAAACCGTCCGGGTCACGTTTTCCCATTACGTGCACGTCATGGTGGTGTGCTTACTCGTCGTGGTCATACTGAGGGAACAATTGATCTAGCAAGATTAGCAGGACTAAAACCTGCTGGTGTGTTATGTGAATTAACTAATCCGGATGGTACAATGGCATCAGGAATTCAAGTTTTAGCATATGCTCAAACTCACCACTTAACTGTGATTACGATTGAAGAACTTGTGCAATATCGTCAACAACACGGTATTTAAATAAAAAAGGTTTGGCTTTACATCAAAGCCAAACCTTAAATTAAAACTTATTTCTATTTAAGAAACTTTCTTTTGTGTCGCTTGTTCTTCGACATAGTCTAAAAGTTCAGAGAATTGATTAATCATTGCTTTGGGCTGTGCTTGAGCAAGCTCTTCTGGTGTTCCATAGCCATAAGTCACCGCTACAGCCTCAATACCATTATGGCGAGCACCCAAAACATCATATTGGCGATCACCCACCATTAAGCACTCTTCTGGGTTTAATTGCTCATGCTCAAGAATATAATGAATAAGATCTGCTTTATTGGTGCGCTCACCTGTCAATTCACTGCCATAAATATGTACAAAATATTGGCTTAATTCAAAATGATCTAAAATTCGTTTCGCATAAATAGTCGGTTTAGCCGTTGCGACGAATAAACGATACCCTTCTTCTTTTAACGTTTTTAGCGTTTCTGCAACAGAAGGATATACTTCATTTTCAAATAATCCAGTCACTGAGAAACGCTCACGATAAGCAAGTAGAGCTTGTTCAGCTAAGGCATCATCTTGAGTAGCTAATAATTTTGCGAGTGAAGGTTTTAATGGTGGCCCAATCGTCCAATCAATATTTAAATCATCAGCCAATGGATAACCTAACTTCTCCATTGCATAGCGAATTGAAGTATGGATACCAACTTTAGGGTCTGTTAAGGTTCCATCCAAATCAATCAAAATATGTTTTATAGCCATTCAATCATTAACCCAGTAAAGTATTTAATTCAATTGGTCGAGAGTTTAATCAAACTCACTTATACTAACGTAAATTTAAATTGAAAAGGAAATAACCGTGCGTCCAACCGTACTTTGTTTCTCGGGTTTAGACCCTTCAGGTGGTGCAGGTTTACAAGCCGATATCGAAGCAATTGGACAAAGTGGTGCTCATGCAGCAATTGCATGTACTGCCCTCACCATTCAAAACTCACAACAAGTATTTGGCTTTGAAGCAACCTCAAAAGAACT
>JAITLL010000026.1 GCA_031277915.1 Acinetobacter sp. | reverse complement strand
CAAACTCGTTTAGAATGCTCGCTCCTTTTGTTTGGACAGATTCCATAGTCCAAACCAACTATAATAGGTAGTGGTTTAATGAAAACTCTCAGCGCTAAGCCAGCTGAAGTTCAACATGACTGGTATGTTGTTGATGCTTCTGGCAAAACTTTAGGTCGCCTTGCGACTGAAATCGCTCGTCGTTTACGCGGTAAGCACAAAACTTCTTATACTCCTCACGTTGACACTGGCGATTACATCGTTGTGATTAATGCTGAACAAGTTCAAGTGACTGGTAAAAAATCACTTGATAAGAAATATTATCGCCATACTGGTTTCCCTGGTGGTATCCGTGAGACTAACTTCGAGAAGTTAATTGCTCACAAACCTGAAGCTGTTCTTGAAAAAGCAGTTAAAGGCATGTTACCAAAAGGTCCTCTTGGTTATGCAATGATCAAAAAAATGAAAGTGTACGCTGGTACTGAGCATCCGCATGCTGCTCAACAGCCACAAGTTTTGGACATCTAAGGGATACAGCACATGGCTACTAATTATGGTACAGGTCGCCGTAAGACCGCAACTGCACGTGTTTTCTTGTCAGCTGGTACAGGCAAACTCGTTATTAACAACCGTACTTTAGAGCAATATTTCGGTCGTGAAACTGCTCGTATGGTTGTTCGTCAACCTTTAGAACTTTTAGAAGTTACTGAAAAGTTTGACCTTTACATCACTGTTAAAGGTGGTGGTATTGGTGGTCAAGCTGGCGCGATCCGTCACGGTATTACTCGTGCGCTTATCGCTGCTGACGAAACTTTAAAACCTGTTCTACGTCAAGCTGGTTTCGTTACTCGTGATGCTCGTGAAGTTGAACGTAAGAAACTTGGTTTACGTAAAGCTCGTAAACGTCCTCAGTTCTCTAAACGTTAATTCGTTTATCGAGTTGGACAAAAAGCCTTGGATTTTTCCAAGGCTTTTTTATTATGAAAATAGAACCACAGACTGCAAACTTATAAATATAAACAAACTATCTCTTTAGAACCGTGATTTTCTAGAGCATTTTTAGTATCCTAATCGATTCACTCAACCACGTCGTCTTGTGATATGTCGGTCGAAAACACCTCTATTCAGGGGATTACCCTTTACAGTCATGCTGATGATTTCCGTTCTCACTGGATTCGCTTCTTATTAGCAGAAAAACAAATTAAATATCAATTGATCATAACTGATCACGAAGATGAGGATTTAGCAAGTCTAAACCCTTATAACCAATTGCCAATGTTAGTTGAGCAAAACCTGAAATTATTTTCAGCGCCGATTATTGCTGAATATCTCGATGATCGATATCGCCAGAATAAACTCTATGCTGATGCCCCTATGACACGTGCAGAGCAACGCCAATATATTTGGCGCCTTGAAAATGATTGGTTCAAGTTAGCTGATCATATGCTTAAACATGCCGATACTTTAAATGTAGAACAAAAACTAAAAGCACAAAAAGAATTACGTGATACCTTAATTTCACTTACACCCTTATTTCAGCATTTCCCTTACTTTATGTCGGAGAATTTTTCAATTTTGGATTGTATGCTCGCCCCAATTTTTGTGCGGCTGAATAGCATGGGAATTGATTTACCAAAGCAGCAGTGTCGGCCTATATTTTTGTACTGTAAACGTATCTTTAGCCGCCCTTCTTTTGTTAAATCAATGACGGCCCAAGAGAAAACCCGTTACAATGAACAATTAAATATGGAATAGTGTGATATGTCTGAGCAAACTATTGAATTAACCCCTACACGTCCTTATCTTGCTCGCGCAATCTATGAATGGATTTGCGATAACCAGCTCACACCTTATTTATTAGTTGATGCCACACAGCCGCATACTGAAGTACCTCAACAATTTGTGAAAGATGGTCAGATTGTTTTAAATATTGTGCCACATGCTGTACATCAGTTACTTATTAGTAATGATGCTATTACTTTTTCAGCACGTTTTGGTGGTGTATCTAAAGATATTTACGTCCCTATTCAGGCAGTTTTAGGTATGTATGCACGTGAAAATGGCCAAGGTTTATTCTTTGATCCAGAAGAATATGCAAATGTAGCGCCTGTTCAAGAGACGGTAGAGTCAGAAGCACAAGAACCAGCTGAACCAACCAAGAAAAAGCCAACACTAAGAATTTTAGATTAATTTTAGAGGAATAAAGTATGGCATTTGATTTAGTCCAATACTTTGCTGAGCAAATAAAAATTCAAAAGCCTCAGCTTTTAAATCAATATCCAGCCAATGAAAAAAATAAGCTGATTGATGAAGTAAATGTACTCACCCTTGGCAAGCTAATTAGTTTATGGCGTCAGAATGACAATAAAATTTATCATGAGATCAAGACTGCCGATCCATTGTACATTCAAGAAGTTGCTCGCCATCTGACTACGTCTAAGCACAATCAATCAGTATTGAAAAATACTGAGCTTGAACAAAGTATCTCTGAAATCCTAACATTACAGTTAACAGAGCTTAATCAGCTTGATGAAACTGGTGGTTTTGGCCAAAACGGTTTAAAAGAATTAATTTTGGGGCAAGTGGAACATTTATCAGGACAAGCTGATGATTGGGTTTGGTCAACAAACCATCTAACAGAGTTAATTGGTTCTAAACCTATTGAACAAGAGGAGCTATCATTGGATACAACAATGAAGGAGTTCAACCAAATGGTTCACCAAGCCCAACCACATCATGATGATTTACATGTTGAAGAACAACAGATCGAGACTTTTACTCCTGCATGGTCAAAAGTTATTGCACCATTGGTCGCTTTAGCAATTTTGGGTTACCTCTATTGTTTTTATACACATCTAGTTTAGTTTTATAATACATATTAAAAGAGGAACGACTTGTTCCTCTTTTTTATTTAAATAAGTATAATTTATTATTCAATATTATTTTAACATTCTATTACAAATATTTTATTTAATATAAAATTTATAGAATGCAAACCTGAGCACAATATTAAAAGTATAATGTAAAAAAATTCTTATAATATTTTTTATAGACTGACACTTTTGGTCAGTTATTTACCCAAACAACAATTTTACTCTTCACTTGATTTATTGACTTCAACATAAGCAGAAATATAATGATTTTTAACTACTTTTAAGGAAAAAGTAGTAACTATAATTTTATAATCCTGAGAGATAAAAATGGCTAAACTTTCTTTAGATAGCTTAACGGAAATTGATGGTTTTATTGCATCTGCACTTGTTGACTCAGAAAGTGGTTTATCACTTGCAACACAAGGTGGTGGGGAAATTGATTTAGAATTAGCAGCAGCTGGAAATACAGAAGTTATTAGAGCAAAGCGAAATACTTCCAAAGCATTGAAATTAAATGATAATATTGAAGATATTTTAATTACCTTAGGTAAGGCTTATCACTTAATTCGTCCTTTAGAAAGTAATAATAATTTATTCCTTTACTTAGTTCTTGATCGTACTAAATCAAATTTGGCTATGGCTCGTCATGAGTTAAAGTCATTTGAAAAAGAACTCGATTTTAGTTAATTGATTTAATTTGTGCTCTTTATATTCATTATAAAGAGCACATGAAAATCATTATATTACTTAATAAAAATTTAAAATGATACTATGGATAGGCATTGCATAAATATTGCAGTTTCTGGTTTAAGCTTAAAAGTTTCAGATGAATTAAAATTTTTAATTCGAAATTTAATATCTAATCAGTATGGTATTAACTGGGTTAATATTTCTAGCAATCAAATTGATTTATTACTAATTAATGAAAACTTTTTTGATGCAGATAACATTCAAAATATTCTTCAGAAGAAAAAATTTCCTTATTTAAAAATTACGAAAATACCTTCAGAAAATGGAAATCCTATTCATGAACATACCTTGCACTTTCCTTTAGCCGAATCTGAACTTTTACTTTCTTGGTTACAAACGAACTTATTATCTTCTTTAAAATTTTCTCATATTAGTTCATCCCCAAGTTTGTTAAATGACAGACCACTCATAGATGGGCAATTTATAAGAAATTTGCACAATCCAGAATATACCAAATTACATCTATTTGATAATAAAGGTACTCTAGCTATTATTGATAATAGAACTCAAGTTGCTTGGTTAGAACCTTCTCGTAAAAACCCACAGACCAATATGAGTTTTAATTTCGCTTTTGCTGAAACCTCAGATGTTATTAAAGTTTCTCGTAAAAAAGATTATTACTTACAAGACTGGTTATGGAATCTAATTTGGGGTTCAAAAGACTTTGAAAATTTAGCTTCAGTTGATGGATATTTTAAGATTGATCATTGGCCACAACCCTATCAAAAGGAGTCTAGAAAAGTTAGCCTTCAGCTCGCTGCCTGTTTTATACAAGGAGCAAAAGTTACTGATGTTGCTATACAGCTCAACCAACCTATTGACATTGTTTTACGTTTTATTACGGCTTGTTTAATGGCAAATAACGGCAAATATGTTTCTGCAAATAAATGTTCTTACTCACCAAAGCATCATTCAGAAAGCTCAAATACAGAAAATCACTTTTTAAAAAATTTTATAGGGAAAATTAGACGCCGTTTTGGTCTTTAAGGAACATTATGATTATACAGCAATATAAAATTGTCTTTGCAGGCAGTATGGGGGCTGGAAAAACAGAAGCGATTAAATCACTTTCTGAAATTCCGATTTTAGCAACAGAAGCATTTAACACAGATGTACAAAGCCACCAAAAATCGCAAACTACGGTTGGGATTGATTACGGTGAAATCACACTAGATGATGGTATTAAAATTGGGTTATATGGAACACCAGGGCAGAGTCGTTTCGATTTTATCTGGTCGGTCATTTGTGAAGGTGCGATCGGTATTATCCTCCTCTTAGATCACAATAGTTCCAATCCAATTGCTGAGTTAGAGAGTTACTTAGACACCTTTAAAAACTATAATGATAATATTGCAATTGCTATTACGCATGTAGATGAAAATAAAGAATCTTCGCTCCACCAATATCGTAATTGGTTAACAGTCAACGAACTTCAATATCCGCTGTTTTTTATTGATGCAAGAGAACAAGAACAAGTCTTAATGATGGTTGAATCATTAATTGCACCCCTTGAAATCAAGGTAGGCGTAGTATCTCAGGGGAATGATCATGCTTAGTATTCCAGTTCAAAAACGAACCGCACCAACACAATTATTACAACTTGCAAAAACCGAAGCTCATAATATTCTCATGAATACACGTGGTGTAGATTTTGTGATGATCTGTTCTTCAGATGGTTTTGAATTGGCGACTGTAAGCCATAAGAACTACCACAACACCACAAAGTTAGCAGCAGTGAGTAGTTCGATTTTGGCCATGGTGACTGCATTTTTAAAAGAGATTCAACTCACTGGCTGTAATAACATCACCTTAGATGCAGATAATGGCAAAGCCATTTTGACGGCTATTCCCGCTATCCATCATCCAATGGTGATGGTCACGTTAAGTAATAAAGACGTGCTTTTAGGGCAACTGCTTTATAGTTTGAAAAAAGCAAGTCAAGTGATTGCAGAAGCAGATGGAGAATAAATCAGGACTTCTCATTGAAAATAAATACCGCTCATATAGAGCGGTATTTTTTAGATCTGAATACTAAATAACATTTGCCGTTTTTTTACTTGCTGCCCTTGCTGTCCTAAAATTTCTCCCACCACTCCGTCTACATCGGATTTAATCTGTTGCTGGATTTTCATCGCTTCAAGCACCAATAAGGTTTGCCCTTTCACCACAGCATCACCTTTATTAACCCAAATATTCACTACAGCGCCATCCATCGGCGCACGAATTTTGCCATCGCCAGCCACATCAGCTATTTCTGGAGCAGCATAAGTCACATTTCGTATCGCAACATTGCCATTATCTCGATCTAGATAAAGCTGATCACCAACCAATACATATTGCACACGGCGACGTATACCATTAATTAAATAAACTAATTTCTCTGTCGTTTTCTCAAGCACTTCAATACAAACAGTTTGATCGCAAAGCTGTACTCTAAACGTGTTATTTACAGATGAAAGTTGCAATTGAATCTGCTGATCATCATATTTAAGCTTTAATGGTAATGGCACACCTAATCCAGTTTGCCACACCGCAGTATCTTTATGTTGACTAAACAATGCCACCGCAATGGCTAAGGTTTCCAAACATAGAACTGGCTTATGTAGACTGCTGTCGTTTTGAAAATGCTGTTGAATAAATGCAGTATTGGTATCGCCAGCAACAACGACGGGATGGCGTAATAAATTGACCAAGAATTGTTTATTACTATTTACACCTAACAGAACACAATCATCCACAGCACGAGCAAGTAAGCGAATCGCATCCTCACGAGTTTTACCATATGCAATCACCTTCGCCACCATCGGATCATAGAAAGGGCTAACCTCGTCAGTGGCCAACATGCCATGATCGATTCGCACATTTGGCAATATTGCTGGCTGCCAACGTAACACTTGACCTGTTTGCGGTAAGAAATCTTGACGTGGATCTTCGGCATATAAACGCACTTCTATCGCATGTCCGTTTAATGTCAATTCTTGTTGCTTTAAAGGTAACTGCTCATCGTTCGCCACACGTAACTGCCATTCAACCAAGTCCAATCCTGTAATAAGCTCAGTGACTGGATGTTCTACCTGTAAACGAGTATTCATTTCTAAAAAATAAAATGCACCCGATGCATCTAGCAAAAACTCAACAGTTCCCGCACCTACGTAAGCACATGCTTTGGCAGCCGCAACAGCAGCCTCTCCCATTTGCTGACGCAGCTCAGGAATCATGATTGGACATGGTGCTTCTTCAACGACCTTTTGGTGACGACGTTGAATCGAGCAATCACGCTCAAACAGATAAACATAATTGCTGTATGTATCGCCAAAAACCTGAATTTCGACATGGCGTGGGGCAATCACTGCTTTTTCCAAAATAAGCTCGCCTGAGCCAAAGGCATTTTCAGCCTCTGAACGTGCAGTTTGCAAAGCTTCAATCAACTCGGACGACTGCTGTACCAAGCGCATACCGCGGCCACCACCGCCCGCAGAGGCTTTGACCATAATCGGAAAACCAATCTGTTCTGCTTGTTTCGCTAAATATTCAAGGTCTTGTCGGTCACCTTCATAACCAGGTACACAAGGGACGCCTGCTTCAATCATGGCGATTTTTGAAAGTCGCTTACTTCCCATTAACTCAATTGCAGAAGCTGTTGGCCCAATAAATGTAATCTGGTTGTCGATACAGGCCTGTGCAAAATCAGTATTTTCTGACAAAAAACCATAGCCAGGATGAACCGCATCTGCTCCTGTTTTTTTGCAAGCATCTATTATTTTGGCAATAGCGAGATAAGACTCAGATACTTTAGATGGCCCAATGTAAACAGCTTCATCTGCTTCTTGCACATGGCGAGCGTTACGGTCAGCATCAGAATAAACTGCGACGGTTTGATAGCCCATTGCCTTAGCTGTTTGCATGACTCGAACTGCAATTTCACCACGGTTGGCAACCAGTACTTTTGAAAATTTCATTATTTTTATCCTTATCTCTTATGACTCATCAGCCCAGTTTGGCAAACGTTTCTGGATAAAAGCCATCGTTCCTTCTTGTCCCTCGGCACCACCAACTGCTTGAGCAAACTGCTGTGCAGCATCATCTAACAAATCACTCAAAGACTCATTGAGCGTTCGATGTAACAGTGCTTTAGTCACACGCGAAGCTTGGGGAGCTGCTCGTTTAATGTGTTGAATCGTTTCCTCTAAAGCTTGCTCTAGTTCAATTTCATTATGAGCAATCTGATGAACCACTCCGACACTCAGTGCTGTATGGCCCTCAAAACGCATGCCTAATAAAGCTAATCGACGAGCCTGAGTCAGGCCAATACGCTTCACCACAAAAGGGGCAATTTGTGCAGGAATCATGCCAAGTCCCGTTTCAGGTAATCCAAACTGCGTATTTTCACGACTAATTGCCACATCAGAAACACATGCCAGACCAAATCCACCACCTAAAACAGCGCCTTCTAAAATCACCACAACAGTTTGAGGTGCAGTCTCAACTTGCTCAAGCATGGCACCAAAACAACGATTAAAATCAGCATAAGGTTGTAGACTACCGACATTGGTTACTTCAACTCGTAAAGCAGCCATGTCTTTAATGTCACCACCTGCACAAAAAGTCCCGCCTTTACCACGGATGATGACTGCACGAATTGAAAGATCATCTCGAATGGCGGTAAAGACTTGTTGAATCGCATTAACCATATGCCAGTTCATAGCATTACGGCTCTCTAGTCGATTTAACCAAAGGTATAAAATACTGCCGTCTTGTTCCAACTGGATACTGTCATCGATATTTAGGTCTTTTAGCATCATTCTTATCCTTATCTTTATAGCTTAAAAAACGTATAGCTCGATAGCCATTGCAAGGCATAAAATTGATAAGAAAGCGCAGAATATTTGGCGCAAGGGCGAAATACATTTCGCCATTTCACAGCTCATATTTCGATCATTTCGCACCAATTTTTAACGCAGCAATGACAACACGGCTAATTTTTCGATTTTTTAGGTAAGATATCTATAAGCTTGCAGATAATCCCCAACATAATTTCATCTGCTCCACCGCCAATTGAGCCTAAACGACCATCACGATATAACTGTGAAGCTGGGTTATCCCACATAAAGCCATTACCGCCCCAATATTGTAAGCAGCTATCGGCTACTTCACGACTTAAGCGGCCTGCTTTGAGTTTTGCCATAGATGCCAGCTTAGTAACATCTTCACCCGCAATATGCTGTTCACACGCTTGATAAGTTAGCGCTTTAAGTGCTTCCACTTCAGTCATGAGTTCGGCAAAGCGGAAATGGATATACTGATTATTGATGAGGGGTTGACCAAAAGTGCTACGCTCTTTGGTATAGTCGATGGTCTTTTGGATTAAATTTTCCAACCCGCCAATCGAGTTAGCACATGCCCATAAACGCTCTTCCTGAAATTGCATCATTTGCATCATAAAACCCATACCCTCAACACCAACCAAGTTACGCTGCGGTACACGCACGTTGTCTAAATAAACTTGTGCTGTGGTAGTTGAACGCATTCCCAATTTATTAAGTGGTTCAGAAAAACTGATGCCTTTGGTTTTTGCTGGCACGATAATCATCGACTTATTGACATGGGGCTTATCATCAGAAGTATTGGTTAAAAGGCAAAAGAAATCGGCCTGCAATGAGTTGGTAATCCACATTTTGCTGCCGTTAATAACATAGTCATCACCATCTTTTTTAGCAGTCGTTTTAATGGCTGCCACATCCGAACCGGCATGCACTTCTGATACTGCAATGGATGCGACATATTCTCCAGCAATCGCTGGTGTTAAAAACTCATCACGTAATTCTTTGCTGCCAAAACGCGCCAAAGCAGGTGTTGCCATATCAGTTTGAACGCCAATAGCTAAAGGCACTCCTCCACAAGCTGCATGCCCAATTTCTTCAGCAACCACAAGGTTATAAGAATAATCTAAAGCTAGACCACCATTTTCTTCTGGCTTACAAATCCCTAATAAACCAAGATTACCCATTTTTTTAAATACGTCGTGGATTGGAAATTTCCCCGCAGCTTCCCATTCTGGAATATGTGGGTTCAGCTCATTTTGAACAAATTGGCGAGCTGTGCGGCGTAATGCTTCGTGTTCGGCAGTAAATTTCATTGTGTTTTCCTATTAATTTTTTTAATTGCGGTAAAGGTTGATTAAAAACGAGACACACCAAAATGAGTTGGATTCAACTCTCGTTGCTGTGCTTCATAAATAGTTTGTAAAAGGAAAATTAATAATTTTCGGCTATCTCGCGGATCGATAATGCCATCGTCATGTAGCATCGCCGTATTGAAAAGCGCGGTAGATTGCTGCTCCAATTTCATGGCCGTACTCTGCTCAAGAAAATCGAGCATTTGCGGATTCGGTTCCTGACCGGAAGCTTTTTGCTTTCCTTCAGCCACAATGCGTAGCACCTTTCCAGCTTGTGCGGCTCCCATTACAGCAACATGTGAATTTGGCCAAGCAAAAATAAAGTCCGGCGATAAACTCCGACCGCACATCGCGTAGTTACCAGCGCCATACGACCCTGCCACAACAATCGAAATTTTAGGTACAGTACAATTGGCAACAGCCTGAATCAGTTTTGAGCCATGTTTGATAATGCCATTTTGCTCTGCATCAGTTCCCACCATAAAACCTGTGGTGTTGTGCAAGAACAATAACGGACGCTTGGTCTGTTCACACAGATGAATAAACTGAGCCATTTTAGCCGCGCCTTGAGGCGTAATCGGACCATTATTGGTAATAATACCAATATGCAAGCCTCCAATTTTTGCCCAGCCACATACCGTTAAATCATCATATTCCTGTTTAAATTCTAGAAAGTCTGAATCATCAACAATTCTGGCAACCACTTCTTTCATATTCAGTGGTTGTTTGGGGTCGTTTGGAATCACACCCAAGAGTTCCTCAGTATCGTAACGAGGTTCTTTATAAGCCACATCAACTGGTTTGATTTGCTCTTTCCAATTCAGATGCTCAAATATTTCACGTGCAAGCCGAATACCATCAGCATCATTTTCAGCTAAGTATTCTGCTGTTCCAGCAACCTGTGCATGCATTTCTGCCCCACCCAACTCTTCAGCTGTTGCTACTTCACCAGTCGCAGCTAAAAGTAAAGGTGGGCCTGCAAGAAGCATTTCGGTTTGTTTGCGGACAGCAATGACATAATCTGAAAGTCCCGGTTGATAAGCACCTCCAGCCGTTGCATTACCATGTACAACTGCAAGTTGAGGAATGCCAGCCGCTGAAAGACGTGCTTGATTGGCAAAGGTCATACCGCCATAGGTAAATACTTCTGCCGCATAATTTAAGTTAGCGCCACCACTTTCAGTCAGTGTAATTAACGGGAGTTTCTGTTCTAAGGCAACTTTTTGCAGGCGTAAGGTTTTCTGCACACCCATGGGTGACATAGTCCCACCTTTGATTGCACTATTACTTGCAGAAACTAAACAACGCACACCACTGACAAAACCAATGCCTGCGATTACTCCACCACCCGCTTCTGAACCATCTTTATCATCATGCATGTTGTAGCCAACCAAGCCACATAGTTCGATAAAAGGCGAATCAGCATCGAGCAATAATCGCACCCGTTCATGTGGTAAAATCTTGCCCTTTTTATCGAACTTCGGTTTGGCAGCATACGATTTATCAATGCTTTTTTGCTGAATTGCACGGACTTCGCTCAGTTGAGTAAGTAGTGCTTCTTTATTCTTTTGATACTGTTCACTACCAACAGCAATTTCGGATTGGAGAATAGTCACTGTTATTCCTCCTCAGCCTCAGTCTTTTTCTGAAAAATTTCAGGAATAAATGCACGATGAAAACCATTATAAGACTGACTATTTGTCGCTTCGCTTAGTGGATACATTCGTGTCCCTTGCGATGCAGCGCCATCAATACGCAAAGTTACACCTGACACAAAAGCCGCAGCATCGGACAGTAAATAACAAATCGCCGATGAGACTTCCGACTCAGTTCCCATACGTTTTAAGGGCACATTGCCAGCAAGGCTTGGAATGATGACTTTGGCAAAATCCCCACTATAATTATCCATACCTGATGAAACAATCCATCCTGGTGCAACCGCATTTACACGAACACCTGATTTCCCCCATTCAACCGATGCTGTTTTTGTTAAGTTATCAACTCCTGAACGCGCAGCACCAGAATGCCCCATTCCCGGCATGCCGCCCCACATATCGGCAGTCATGTTGACAATACTGCCACCATGTTTTGCCATCCATTGGTTATAAGCTTCACGCATTAAATAGAAAGTTGAATGTAGATTATTACGTACTACAGCATCAAAACCATTTGCAGAAATATTTTCTAAAGCTGATGGGAACTGACCACCTGCGTTATTCACCAAGCCATCCAATTTACCGTATTTATCAATCACTTCAGCAATCATATTTTTCACTTGTTCCTCTTCACGGTTATCACAAACAATGAAATGAACTTGACCACCATCTTCTATAATTTCTTGGCTTACTTTCTCTAATTTCTCAATTTTGCGTCCTGTAATCACCACTTGAGCACCAAGGGCAGCAAGCTCATGTGCAGTACAACGACCAATTCCTGAGCCACCACCTGTCACAATGATGACTTTATTAGCGAAAGCATCTGGTCTAAAAATTGATTGATAACTCATCTTAGTCTCATCCATTCATTTTATTTTTCTAAAAGATGTGCCGGAACTTTTACAGGCATATCCAATAATTGTTGTGCAAATGCTTTACCTTGCGGATCTATACGTAGGCTTGCAACACCACCTCCACCCAAGGCATTCTCCAACATAAAATTCAGTGCATTTAAACCTGGTAACTCATAGCGAATTACACGCCCCTTTTCAGCATCCAAAACATGTTGCATATAGCTTGCAACAGCCTGTTCAGTCAGTGCTGCACGAATCCACGGTAAATATTCTGCTTTACGCGCAATCACACCGATATTGCTATGATTACCTTTATCACCACTGCGGGCATGGGCAATTTCAATCAAAGGAACTTCTGTTTCATTCCCTTCATAAACCGCACTTTCACCCGCTGCTAAACTAGGGATTTGCTCTGTAGAAGTACCCGGAAGAATCACAACCGGATAACGATGCCCCTCAAAATCGATTTCGACATTAACCTGATCTTTATCAATTAAAAATGAAAATAATTTAATGACTGGAGATGCTTTTGGCCGCCCACCAACAATACCTGCCAAAGCTGGAGCCATGCCTGTAGAGGCCTGAGCAATTTCAGATGCAAAGAACATACATGCTTCTTTAAACATGTGTTTTACAGCTATTTTTACGACAACTTCACGACTGTTTAAAACTTGAGCATGTGCTCCATAGGTACTTTCAATACCTAAGATTTCAACCGACTTTTCACTAAACGGTGGCACTGAGCGCATTGCTAAAACACGCTCACATTTAGTCAAAATCGCATCAGCAATCACTTGCGCTTTTTGTGGTGCCTCACGTCCTGCAATTAAGAAACTCACTAAAACCCGATAACCATCAGGATAGGTCGCACTGACTTTATATTGCGCAGTAGGTGCTTGTCCCGTGGCACCAGTCACACGGACTCGATGCTCCCCGACTTGCTCTAAATGCACCTGACTAAAATCAGCAATTACATCTGGTAATAAATATGCTTGAGGATTACCAATTTCATAAACGATTTGCTCAGCAACTGTTGCTATAGATACCAGACCACCTGTCCCCTGTGGTTTAGTCACAACAAATGAACCATCTTCACTGACTTCAACCACAGGAAATCCCATGTTGTCAAAGCCTTGTACCAATTGCCAATCAGTAAAGTTACCGCCCGTACACTGCGCACCACATTCAATCACATGGCCTGCTAATGAACCTTGCGCCAATTTGTCATAGTCATAAAGCGACCATTGATACTCATACAATAACGGTGCAAGCACCACAGCAGAGTCAACAACACGGCCAGTAATCACAATATCTGCGCCTAAATTTAAAGCATCACGAAGAGCCACTGCACCTAAATAAGCATTACTGCTCGCCACCTGTTCTGGCAAAGCTTCGCCGCTAAACATTTCCCGAATATTTTTCTGCTTGAGTTGCTCATGTTGTGCTAAAAGATCATCACCCAAAACCACAGCAACTTTTAGATCTAGACCATATTCTTTAATTAATTTTTGCAAAGCATCTCGACAAGCCAATGGATTAACACCACCTGCATTGCTAATCACCTTAATCTTTTTTTCGGCAATTTTTTTAAGTAAAGGTGCCATCACTCGGCTAACAAAATCCAGAGCATAGCCATGTTTTGGTTCCACCATCTTCGCTTTTGCCATAATCGACATGGTGATCTCTGACAAATAATCAAAAACCAAATAATTAATATCGGTTAAATGTACTAATTGGAAAGCGGCAGTATTGGTATCCCCCCAAAAACCTGAGGCACAACCTATTTTTACGACACGCTCATCATCCAGTTGATTACTTGCCATCTTATTTCTCATTATTTTGTTTAAAAATTACACTCAACATTACCAAGCAAGCGCTTGGTTTGTAAAGAGCAAAATGTTATTGTGAAATTGACCAAAACTGCCAAACTCGACAGCTCAGCTAAAACATGATGAGATTGGGCAAACTTTTCTGTTAAGTATTTTTATATAAAGGATCCAGCTTTCGCATGATTGCTACTTCAATTGAACAGATTCCAAATATTTCTTGTTTTGATGACAGCCCACGTGGTCGTTTATTACGGGGGGCTGCCTATCTATTTCACAAACAAGGCTATGATAAAACCACTGTACGCGAACTTGCTCAATTTATTGGAATTCAATCAGGTAGCTTATTTCATCACTTCAAAAGTAAGGATGACATCCTCGCTCATGTAATGGAAGAAACCATTATTTACAATCTTGCTCGTTTAGAAGATGCAGCCGCTCAATCTACCGATCCAGAACAACAATTACGTGCTCTTATTAAAGCTGAACTCATTTCAATTACTGGAGATACAGGTGCAGCCATGGCTGTTTTGGTTTATGAATGGTTTGCCCTGTCAAAAGAAAAACAAGATTATCTTTTAAAAATGCGTAATGAGTATGAGCAAATCTGGTTAGATGTTATTGAAAAGTTACGTACCCAAGCCAAGGTAAAACATGATGCTTTTATTTGGCGAAGATTAGTTGGTGGTGCAATTTCGTGGACCGTAACTTGGTATAAGGCTGAGGGTAAAGTCAAAATTGATGAGTTAACCGAAATGGTCTGGGAGATGGCTTTGAAATAAAAAAGGTGGCTCAATGACCACCTTACAAGAATTAATAACCAAGCTGCTTACTAATTAAATCTTTCATAATTTCTTCAGCACCACCACCAATCATATTCACCTTCACCTCACGATAAATACGTTCAGACTTGGTACCTCGCATAAAGCCCATGCCACCTAATGTTTGTACAGCAGCATCAGCACAAAATTGCATAGCACGCGTTGCAACATTCTTGAGCATTGAAATCTGTGCGACTAACTCTGGGCCTTGTAATTGTGGCTGCGTCATTTTCCATGCGGTTTCTTCAAGTAATGCCCGTGTTGAGGTCAATTGCGTTGCCATATCTACCAATTTATGACGAACCACTTGATGATCAATTAATCGCTTACCAAAAGTTTTCCGTTGTTGAGCCCAGTCTAAAGCTTCTTCATAACAGACTAATGCATACCCATAAGCCACTACACCTAAGAAAAAACGTTCCATATTAAAGTTATTCATAATGACTTTAAAACCGGCATTTTCTTTGCCGAGCAGATTTGATGTAGGTACTCGTACTTGATCAAAATGTAGATGAGCTGTATCTGAAGCCCACCATCCCATTTTCTTTAAAGGTGTTTTAGTAATTCCTTCACTATGCGCATCAATTAATAACATTGAAATGCCTTCTGCACCTGTTTTAGTCGGATCTGTGCGCACTGCAACGGTATAGTAATCTGCACGAATTCCCGATGTGATAAATGTCTTCTCGCCCAAGACAATATAACAATCACCATCACGAACGGCTTTAGTTTGTAATGCAGCGACATCCGACCCACCAGCTGGTTCTGTAATTGCTAAAGCAGAAATTTTGTCACCGGAAATAATACTTGGGAGAACTTTTGCTTTTAGCTCCTCACTTCCAAAGTATTGAATTGGCGGAGCACCAATCGTATGTACCATCAACGAGATATGTACACCACCCGAACCTGCCTTTGCCATTTCTATACCAGCCAGTAATGAATAGAATGGATCGGCATCTGGAATACCACCATATTCATCAGAGAATCCTAATCCTAATAAACCAATCTCAGCAGCTTTTTTATAAAGTTCTCTTGGAAATGTCTCAGCTTCATCCCACTCATTAACGAAGGGTGCAATTTCTTTTTGTACAAATCGACGAACATTATCAGCAAAAGCAATATGTTGTTCATTATAATAAATTGGATTGGGTTGCATTTTTAAAGATGTCCTGATGTTTTTATTTAAATCCAGCACCTATCTTGTCATGTTTACGGTTAATCAAAAGTTGCAATAAGCTCCAACTTTTTGGCAAAAAGCATCAACTCTAGTATTTCTTTTATCAAACTGTCGAACTTATACTCTTAAATAGCCACGAAAACCACGAGCTGCATAATACGACTGCGCTCCATTATGATAGAGAAAAATGCGACCATAGCGACGGTCTGCAAAAAGAGCCCCACCCAATTGACGAATTTCATCTGGAGTTGCAAGCCAACTTGATGTTTTAAGATCAAATTCTTCAATTGTTTGTAAAAAATGGTACTGTTCCTCGGTCAAAAGTTCGATTCCCATTTCTTTAGCTATATCTATCGCATTATTTTTAGGTGGATGATCTTTTCTAGATTCTAAAGCCTCACGATCATAACAAAGACTTCGACGACCCTTTGGAGTTTCACAGCAGCAATCGACAAACAAATATTCATCTTTCATTTGATCATAAGCAATCACATCGGGCTCTCCTCCTGTATTTTCCATTTCTTGCAATGACCATATTTTTTCAGGAAACTTAATAAGTTTAGCTTGCACATGACCCCAACTTATTTCTTTATGACGGTGTGAATTCGCTTCAAATCTATCGTTTAATAACTCCATGAAAGCTTCTATCTGCTTTGGAGTTAATTGTTTTTTAGTTGCCATTAAATAAATCCTTATATTTATTAAACTGACCGTCCATCAAAATAATTTATTTTTATACTCTCTAAATCTATATCATCTATACAGCGAATATTAATAGCAAAAATAGAATTACCTTCAGCATCTACGCCTTGGGCATAGGGATGAATACCGCATTTTTTACAAAAGTGATGGTTAATCACATGTTTATTAAAAGTGTAAGTCTCTAAAATATCAGGTCTTTCTAAAGTAACCTTGACTTGCTGGCTCGGTAGAAACCAAAGCAAAGATCCTTTCTTTTGACAGATCGAACAATTACAAGATAAGGCTTCTGATAATTCACCTTCTATAGCAAACTTCACCTGTCCGCAGTGGCAACTTCCTTTATATTGCATATCTTTTTCCCTCTTTTTAATTTTTTATAGTTTTATAATATTCTTTTGATAGATCAATTTTCAATCTTCTTATAGATTTTGAGGTCTTCATCTTTACACAATCGACTTAATTAAAACTCGAGTAGATCATCTAAACACTGCAAGGATGAAAAAGAAATCCTCATTCACCTTGCTTATTTATTATAAAAAATTACAGCCTCAATTTGACTTAAGATTTGCGGCCAACCTTTTTCCATCCCAATAAAAGCCTGTTGCCCAAATGAAGAATTCATATTAAAACCGGAATGATTAAGCTGCAAAAGTGTTCCATTGTCTTGTTGATTTAATTGCCATCTAATGGTGGTATCAAGTACTCCCATAGCAAATACATACTCAAATAAAAGTTCTTTCTCAACTAATGTAACCAAACAAAGTTGCTTACCAAAACTGCCCATATCTAAAGTAAATTGATGGCCAATATGGGGCTGAATATTTCCCTTAGCCCACCATTGCTGGAGAAGTTCAGGAATTGTAAAGCTTCCCAGACTTTTTGAGGAGATTGATTGATAAACTGTGAAATTTCAATGGACTCTAACATTTTTCTATTTTAGACCCGTCTATAATTTAATTGGTTTTTATTATGCTGCAAAAAATAATTAGTAATATAAGGGATTATGTAAAATCCTATCCTTTAGTAAATAGTAGTCGATTTATTTTAATTGTTATCTAATAACGTATTTTTTCAACTATTAGAAGAAATGAGCTACTTTATATATTAACTTATATATTTTGTGGGCATAAAAAAACACCCCCAACGTTTGGTTGGGGGTGATTTGAATAA
>JAITLL010000078.1 GCA_031277915.1 Acinetobacter sp. | reverse complement strand
ATAAGAGCTAACTTTAAAATTAAGATAGCTCTTCTAAATGTATTATTTTAACTGTCTACGTGCATGTTTTAGAGCCGTGCGCAGTCCTTCTTCAAGAGTCGGGTGGTAAAAAGGCTTTTCTAAAATGTCATTTAAAGATAATTCCTCACCAATGATCCAGCTTAATAGATGAGCCATATGTTCTGTTGCTTCGGTAAACAGCTCTGCACCAAGTAGTTTTTGCGTTTCTCGTTCTATATAAACTTCAATACCGCCTTTATTTTTCCCAAGAACAATAGCTCGCCCTTGTCTTTCATAAGAGACCTCACCCGTTACAAACTCTATTCCGTTATCTTTTAGTTGCTTATAACTTTGTCCCACAATTGCCATTTCTGGGTGACTAAATACAATTCCTAAAGGGGTGAGGGTTTTAACTGAATTAATCTGTGGGTAATTCAAACAGTTATAAACAGTTTTTTTACCCTCATGCGCTGCTTCATGTTGTAACGGCGTTGAAGTATAAGCATCGCCCACAATAAAAATTGGATACTTATCTAACTGTTTTGTCTTAGCATTTATAGGTAACAACTTAATATCAATAAAAGATTTATCAATATTATCTAGCTTTAGAGTATTAAGTAAGCTTAAACGACCTGTTGCAGATAAAACATAGTCGGTTTTAATAGAATATTCTTTTTCACCAATTTTATAATTTAAAATCACACCATCGGAAGTAGCCTGAACTTCACTAGGTAAAGTCTCAAATAAAATATTTAATTCTTTCCCTAATTCTTCTTGTGCAAGTTGTTGAAGTTTAGTGCTTGTAAATATCCCAATTCTTTTACTTCGTGCAAATATAGTCGTTTCTACCTCTAAACGGTGTAGGGCTTGTGCAATCTCGAGCGCAATTACACCACTTCCAATAATTGCAATAGATTTGGGTAACTTTTCTAATTCAAATATTTGGTCTGTAGTAATAAGACGATCACCTAATTCTTGTTTCCATATCTGATCAAAGTTAGGAGTGGAGCCTACAGCTAAAATAAAACTTTTTGATTGGTATTGTTTACCATTCACTTCAATAGTTTCTGAATCAATAAAATGTGCTTTACCTGAAATTTTATGTTCAGTTGGCCATTGTTCTACATCTTTTAATGTAGCTTTTGTAAAGCGGTCTCGCAAGGTTCTTACATGCTGCATAACCTGAGTAGTATTAATATCTACTGAAGCACTCAATCCAACTTCTTGAGCATTTTGTATGTCATACATGCGATTTGCTGTAGAGATTAAAACTTTACTTGGCATACACCCTACACGTGCGCAAGTGGTATCCCATGGCCCATCATTTATAATTAAAATATTATTGGTAAATTTTACTGCTTCTTTATAAGCGGTAATACCAGCCGTACCTACGCCAATGATAATAATATCGAACATTATAAATCCCAATATTTATGAATTTTTCATTTAATAAGTTACATAATAGAACATAATGTAATTTATGTTTACAGAGTGTGGTGAATATGATTACACTAATAATATAAATAATTAAAAAATCTTATACCTTTAGGAAAGATTGGGGAAATGAAAAGTATGTATAAAAAACAACTTACCTTGAAGTTGTCGGCTATTGCTGTATCAATTATGTTAGCAAGTTGTGGCGGGGGAGGTGGCGATGGTTATTACCAGAGTGGTTCATCAAATAGTAGTAATTCCTCATCTGGAAGTAATAACAGTGGTTCGGAACAAACGACTGCTACAGGTTTAAAGATAGAACTTGATAAATTATCAGTTGCTGCAACGAATGATACTTTAACTGTTACTGTTAGAGCTTTAGATAAGAATAAAGGTGGTGTTGCTGGGGCTAATGTCACTTTGGAATTAGATGATCCAACAAATAACGTAACTATAGAAGGAGCATCAATTCAAACTACAGATGCGGCAGGTAATGCTGTATATATTATAAAAACACCAAAAACATCGAGTTCAATAAATGAGTTGGTGAAAAACGGTTTTAAATTAAAAGCCTCTACGAATAACGGTACGCTTACTCAAGAACAGACTGTAACGGTGACAGGCAGTAATAGTAGTGTTGAAGCTGATACTACGAGTATTGTTTTATTTGATGCCACAAAGACTTCTTTAAATGTTAGGGGCGATCAAACAACTGTTACATTAACAGCTGTAGATGCAAATGGTGCAACTTTAGCAAACCAAGCGATTACACTTAAAGTCACAAATTCAGTTTCAAACGGCGTTAGATTTACACCAAATGCAACTCAAACTGATGCAAATGGTCAGATCAGCTATACTTTATCTTTCAGTGAAAATCAAAGAGCTTCATCATATAGTGCAGCACGGTTTGTGACAGATGATCTTGTTTTAGAAGCTAATTTTGGTCAATCAACAAAAGTTTATACATATAAACTCGATGTTGTTAATTCTGATGTGCCAGTAGCGGTTGGTGCTATTGCCGTAGCATATAATCCGACGATGGTAGAGGATTCAACGGATGGAGTTTACTACTATAAAAATATCTCAGTACAAGTGACTGATGTGGATGGTAAACCGATCGCAAATCAAGATGTGATAATGGGCGTTAATGCACTTGCCTACTATAAAGGGGCATTTGATTTTGTTGATACCTCTACTCCAGCTGACGGCAAACCAGATGAATATCTACCAGTTATTAGGTCAGCCTGTACAGCACCAGTTCAAGCTGTAAATGTGAATGGCGAGGTTGTTAATCAATTAAAGCCGCTGAAAGAAAACTCTACAGTTCAGGTTGTATCTTATATTAATAGTGCAGGTACTGCTGCAACTAATAATAAATATACAACAGATGGAAATGGTCGTTTTGATCTTAAGATTCAATACCCTAAAATTTATGCATCTTGGTTAACTGTTCAGTTAACGGCTAAATCTACAGTATCGGGAAGTTTGATTAAAGGATCTACATCGTTGACTTTAGATTACTTGAAAAAAGATGTTACTGTCAGTGATCGTATTGCCCCGAATATATTAAGTCCATATGGAATAGATCCAAACTGTTCAAATGGTAATTAATATAAAAAGAAGCAGCATTTAAGCTGCTTCTTTTTTTAAAGGTGTGTACCCATACTTACACCGACTGTAGGTCGAACCTGCATAGAGGAGCAGGCACTAAGAATAAAGCAACTTACCAATAACAATATAATTTTATTCATAAATGAACTGAAAAATTTAAAGCGATTTGAATATTTTAGTTGAAAGGTACTGGTATATCTGTTGAATTGATGCAGTTATATATTTTTTTTTATTAAAAAAGCACTATCTTTAAATAAAAATAGAGCTTTTAGTCGGTTCATTCAATAATTTAATCGTCTAACAAATCCATTTGTTTTGCTAATTGATAAAGATTGTTTGAGCGGTTTCCAGTACGGCAGAACATGAGAACAGGTTTTGGAAGTTCATTATAATGATTTGCAAAAGTACGTACATCAAGCTCAGTAATTTGACCTGCAACTACAGGTTGGTAAACATAATCGAGCCCTGCTTGACGTGCTTCTTCTTCAATTTTAGCGCTTGTTGGCTGTTCTGGACCGCCTTCCATGTCAGGACGGTTATTAATAATAGATTTAAATCCTTTTTCTACAACTTGGCCAATATGCTCTGGACCAATTTGACCTGCGAAACCAACATTATCTGACATTTCGTCACTCCAAAATTTAATAAAACATCTTATGCTGTATCATAGCATTAAGCTTAACCTGAGATACAAGACACTAAAACGTTGTTCCTACATAGATAAAACTTATGTCATAGAACAGCTCTAGATTTTTAAAAGGCGATCAGGATGTTTTTTGTAAATTTAATACTTCGACCATAATGCCACGGAGTACATATGCACGCTTATACAGTTGAGCCTTTATATGTTTCTTGTGATCAGGAAATGATTGCAGCTGACTTTTATATTCCAAAAACAAATAATAAATCTGCAGTAATTATCATGGCGCATGGCTTTGCAGGATTACGTCAATTCAAGCTTATCCAGTATGCCCAGCGTTTTGCTCAGGCAGGTTATGCAGTCATTTTATTTGATTATCGATATTGGGGAGGGAGTACAGGTAAGCCACGAGAGATGATTTCTATCAATTCTCAACTAGAAGATTGGAAGACCATCATTCAATACGCTTCTACCTGTAAATTCATAGATAATCGAAGAATTGTATTGTGGGGCACATCGTTAAGTGGAGGGTATGCTTTAAGTCTGGCTTCTGAACTGAAAAATATTCAGGCCATTATGGTACAAATTCCATATGTAGATGGTGCAGAAACAGCAAAACTGTATCCATTACAGCGTTATCCCCAAGCTTTGAAGTTGTCGAGCCAAGATTATATGGGTTCTAAAATGGGCCTTAATCCCAAGAGATTACCCGTTGTTGATCAACATAAATTATGTTTTATGCCAACAGCAGATAGTTATTATGGGTATTTATCAATTGTGAATCCAGATTATTACTGGAGTGGGGAAGTCCCAGCGCGTGTCTTTTTTAATTTGATGCGTTATCGTCCAATTCAACTTGTACGTCAGATTAATATTCCCGTTTTATTTATTGCCGCGCAAAATGATTCTTTGATTCCGATTGAGTCTAGTCGTGAAGCTGCGACTAATATTGCGCCTTTTGTGAGTTATCATGAGTGGGATATGAAACATTTTGATATCTATCACGGTTCATGGTTTGAAAAAGCAGTGACGACTCAATTAGAATTTTTACATCAGCATATAGGAGTGATGTAAATGATTATTGTATGTGCATCTTGTGGTGCAAAAAATAGAGTTCCAGAGGAAAAACTTAGCGCGCAACCGAGTTGTGGTCAATGTCATCAGCCATTACTTCCGCTTGCACCGATTGAATTAAATGAACAAAACTTTAGTAACTACATCACAAATAGTGATCTCCCTATTTTGATAGATTTATGGGCAGAATGGTGTGGACCTTGTAAAATGATGGCGCCACATTTTGCACAAGTTGCAAAACAAAATCCACGTGTCATTTTTGCCAAGATTAATACCGAAGAGTCTCCTCGCTTAAGCCAAGCATTTAATGTGAGAAGTATTCCTACCCTTGTATTAATGAATAAAACCACAGAAGTTGCTCGAATGAGCGGCGCATTACGCGCACCTGAATTGCAACAGTGGTTAGATCAACAACTTCAAACGAATTTCGGGAGCTAAGGTGTCAGAAGCTTATACCAAACCAGAAGGAATTTTATCCTTACAAACGATTGCCATGCCAGCAGATACAAACTGGAGTGGTGATGTGTTTGGTGGGTGGATCGTGTCACAAATGGACTTGGCTGGAGCAATTCACGCAGAACGTTTCAGTCGTGGCCGATGTGCTACGATTTCCATTAATCAGATGACCTTTTTGGTTCCGGTAAAGGTTGGCTTTGTAATTAGCTGCTATACCAAAATCTTAAAAGTTGGAAATACATCTATTCAAATGCAAATTGAAGTGTGGGATAGCCATGATGACTCTCGTGCTCCAATTCGTATTACCGAAGGGGTCTTTACCTTTGTTGCTGTTGATGTAAAAGGTAACAAGCGTCAGATTCCTGAAGAAGCAAAACAGAAGTTTTTATAAACTCAATAAAACATGTAAAGCCTGAATATGAGTATTCAGGCTTTAATTTTTTACTAAATTGATTAATTTTTAGAACTAAAACATTGTATTTGAGTTTTTACTTTGCTCTGGAATGTTTTGTATAACATCCCAATGCTCTACGATTTTTCCATGTTCTACACGGAAAATATCAACAATTGCTCTTCCTCGATCTTTTTCGTTTTCAGTAGAATGGACATGTAAAACAACCAAGTTGCCTTCTGCGATTGCACGCTTAATTTCATTTTTTGCTTGTGGATTTTTCTGAAATTTCTCAGTAAAGAAATTAACGAATGGTGCTTTTCCATCAGGAATGTTAGGATTATGTTGTATATATTTATGACCAATATAATGGTTGGTATATTCTTTAACTTAATGTTTTTAAAAGATATATTCATAAAAATTAGTAATGATTCTTTTATTCTGGACACTTATTTTATCTACTACCTCAGTTTTGGTTTGAACCATCTTATTGATTTTATTTGTGGGTTCGGCAGCGTGGGTAGCCAGCCACTGCTGTAAATATAAAACTGGTAAATAACGAGGATAGAATCAATGTTCTTTTCATTGTGACCTCAAGATATAAATTTGTAGTTTTATATCTTGAGGTAAATAACAATCTAAAAATATTTTAAATTAGTTATCATTTCTTACGTTTAGGTAACCATGCCCAGAGCATTTGGCATTGGATTGGTTCGTTGCCTGCGTCATCAATCACAGTAACAGGAATGACAAGT
Organism: Acinetobacter sp.; assembly: GCA_031277915.1. GTDB lineage: Bacteria > Pseudomonadota > Gammaproteobacteria > Pseudomonadales > Moraxellaceae > Acinetobacter. Next base: position 63,831 of record JAITLL010000078.1, on the reverse strand, counting down.
TCGCCTTTTTCATGATCAGCAATATATTTTTGCTGTTCGAGAGAGAGCGTAGCCGTTGCTGTTAAACCACCTTCAACCACTTTTAAATAATCAACATGTAATGATTTGATTAATAAAATACGGTTATCAGGAATATGTAAACCCGTTAAAAAACCTGTTGCAGTTTCTGCTAAAAGTGCCATTGCAGCAGCATGAACACCTTTAATATGGTTCTGCATGTTTTTCTGGTTCTCTAAACGAACAGTCACATGGTTTACATCTACTTCTAGATAACGAATATTGGCTGTACCCACCATTGGCACAATACGACCAAATGCCTTGCTCCAAAGCGTACTTCGAATACCTTTAGGAAATTTAGAAGTGGCTTTTACCAGTTTTAATAGTCGATTGGATTGAGACATGGGATTACCTTAACTTTGAATGTCGCTAAAAGATATTAATCTTTAAAGTTATTAAACTGTAATGGCACACCAAATTGTTGTTCACGTAAAAAATTCATGACTTGTTGCAAAGTGTCACGTTTTTTATCGGTTACACGGATTTTGTCGCCTTGAATAGATGATTGCACTTTAACGCCGCTTTCTTTAATGGCTTTATTAATTTTTTTTGCTGTATCAGAGTCAAGACCATCTTTAAGTTTAATGACTTGTACAAAATTTTTCCCTGAAGCCGCCGCTTTTTGTGGATCAAGTGCTTGCACATCAATTTTACGTTTATAAAAATGGTTTTCTAACATGTTATAAACTTGTTCACACTGAAAATCACTTTCTGTGCTGATTTTAATCTCTTTATTTTTTTCGTTTAATTCGATTGAAACATCATGACCACGGAAGTCAAAGCGTGTTGCAATCTCTTTTTGTGTGTTTTGTACAGCATGATTAACTTCAAATAACTCTAATTCAGAGACAATATCGAAAGAAGGCATAGTTTAGACCTTTACAAAGTGAAAGAATATTTGAGATGCTAAGAGGGTTTTCTTCATTTGCCAAGTGTTGTTTACATCAAAGGAGTGCACAATGATCCGTAAACAAGAAATTACAACATTTGAGTTCCCAGAAAATGCTGTTATCTGGGATGTCCGTGATTCAAGTGCTTATGCAGAAGGGCATGTTAAAGGTGCGGTAAGTCGCCCGATTAATGATTTAAATGCTGATATTTTGAACCAGGTCGCTGCGGATCAGCCGATTTATATTTTATGTGGTGGTGGTAGCAAAGCTCCTCGTGCAGCTGAGAAACTAGAAGACTTAGATGCCTCGCGTGAATATGTCGTGCTGATGGGGGGGACGCGTGCAGCTCGTGATGCAGGTTTACCTCTAGAGCAGGGCGCATAAAAAAAGCACCTTCGGGTGCTTTTTTATTGGAACCAAATTTTCTCAAGTGCACTATTGAGATTTAAAATAAGGTTTCTTCGGTTTAACTTTCTTTTGAAAGCGCGTGGCATTTAATTTATGTAATAAATTGTCCGGTACAGGACAAGTTTCACCTAAAACTTGGGCTACAAGTACTTCACTGCAAAGTGGTGCAAATAGAAAACCTTTTGAGCCTAAACCTGCAAAGGTAGAAATATGGCTACTGTTCGGCATTTTTCCAACGACTGGGAAATAATCTGGACTTTGAGCACGAACAGCTGCTCGACCTTGCCATTGTTCTACGGGTGGTAATTGTTTTGCATAACTAGGGAAGACGCTGTGGATTAAATCAAAGTTATGCACATGGTCATCGTTAAGTACTTCTTGGTCTTCTCGGTTCGGATAGAAAGAAGCCCCTAAAATAAGTTGAGAAGAGTCAAGCTGCATGCAATAGCCACCATAGCTATAAGCCTCATTTAAAGGCAAAGGAGCAAACGTATTATCAACCCAGCTCACTTGTCCACGTATTGGTTTTAAATGAGGATAGCTTTCAAATAAATTAGCACTTTCCCGAGCACAACAAACAACTACATGATCTGCCTCAGCAATAACATCATCATTACTCTTTAATTGAACTTTATTTTCAAAAGAAATAAGGGTTGTGATATGAGCAATTTTTAGTTCAATGCATGGATGCTGCAAAATTTCATCACGTAGCTGGTGCGGAGAAACTGCTCCAGCCTCGCTCAATAGAATGTGTGGATAATCCGATTCAAGTGAACTTCTTTGGCAACTGACAATATCAGCAGGATATTGGTGAGCAAGATCGAGAAGGTCTTCTGCATTCTTTAATGCCATTTGTTGTATTTGAATCGGGCGAAATGCTTGGAAGTTTTTATAGAAATTCAGCGCATGTTGCCAGCTTAAAGTCATAAGATGCTCATGACTTTGTTCAATTGGGCATAGTTTAGGATTAAGCAATGCCAAAGGGTTACCAGAAGCGCCAGAAAGGGCCGCTGTGCGCTCGAATAGCGTAACTTGATGTCCACGCTCTGCAAATGCCCATGCTGTGCTTAAACCAGCAATTCCTGCGCCAATAACAGCAATCTTCTGCTGTGTAAAACTTAAAGAATGGTTGTTATTTATTTCTGAAGGAGCTTCTTCATTTAAAGAAGGTTTCCAAATTGCTTTAAGCATTTCTCGTTTATGACCAAAACCGCGAGGACGGGAAATATCAATACCATGCGATTTTAATCCACGTTTTAAAATACCAGCTACACTAAATGAGGCAAATGTAGAGCCATAGTCAGAAAGACGCACAATATTGTTTAAAACGTTCTGTTCCCACATATCGGGATTACAAGAAGGTGCAAACCCATCTAAAAACCATGCATTTACTGCTTTGGTTTTTACCATACTTGGGAAAATATCTTGTGCATCTCCTAGCCATAGATCAATACTGAAGCGTTCTTCTGGAAAGCTTAAACGATGACAACCTGCTAGGGGTAATGGATATTGCTCAATCAGTTGCGTGGCAAGTGGTTTAAGCTCATCCCATACATTCAGTGCACGAATAAGATCTGCTTTATTTAATGGGAATTTTTCAACGCTAATCGCATGTAAATGGCTGTGATTATTTGGGCGAACCTGCTGCCAAAGTTGCCAGAGTGCAAGAATATTTAAACCAGTCCCAAAACCGGTTTCTCCTACACTGAAATATTCGAAATTTTGTAAATTGGCTAATCGTTCTGATAAGTCATTACCATTTAGAAATACATGACGTGTTTCAAGCAGACCATTATCTTTAGAAAAATAGACATCACCAAATTGTTTGGAAATGGGCACCTCAATACCATCAATAGATACCCAATCCAGCTCAGCAGTTTGTATATGATTTGATTTGTTCATTCGGTTTAATAAGTCGCTCAGGTTTACCACTGACGGCGACGTTTTGTATGAATATAACTAGCGATAAAGAAACCAAGTAGTACGCCACCCGCAAGAGTTACTGCGCCATATAAAAACATTTGAGCGCTACGTTCACTTTGTAAAACTTGTACCTGAACAGACAAATTGTCGTTCTTTAGCTGTAATTCTTGGTTCTGTGCAAGTGCTTCAAGGTTTGCATGTTCTAGCTGTTTAAGACGAGAAGCTTGATCTTGAACTAGAGCTTTGATTTTTGCGTCTTGCTGTTGCTTATTTTTTGCGATTTGTTCTGCTGTAAGCGGCTGATTTGTAGCTGGTGCTGTAGACGGTGGTTTAGCTACAGTTGCAGAAGTAGGCGCTGGTTTAGCGACCTGAGTTGATGCCACAGTTGGGGGTGTTGCTGGTGTTGCAGCAGGTTCAACGGCGCCGGCAGTTGAACATATCAAACACAAGCCAAGAAAGCTTTTGGTTGCAAGCTGCATGCGTTTACCCTTTTGGAAATGCTTTATTAAATGGTTTAACATCGATATGACCATAGATGCCTTCTTTAAGAAATGGTTCTTCTTTTAACCATTCGTCTAAGGTTTCACGACTATCAAACTCCACAATCATGGTGCTGCCATAAAAACCAGCTTTGGGATCATTAGGGTTTTTTGGCATAGCACCAGCGACAACAAGACGACCTTCATCATCAAGTTTTTGCAAACGTTCGATATGCTGAGGGCGTACTGCTAAACGTTTCTCTAGAGTTCCTTCGTTATCGGTACAGCTTAGAACAAAAAAAGGCATGTCATCGTATCTCTATAATCAAACCGAAATAACATTAAGCTTCTGGTGACTTAAAATGTTTACGTAAAATAATGAACTGAATAATGATAAATGAAAACATGACGATCATGTCACCAAATGCTGTAAATTCGCCCCAATATTTTCCGCCGTGAAATAAAAATGCGAAGAAAACATGTAAACCAGACATTACGACAAACATCGCTGCCCAAGCAAAGTTTAAATTTTTCCACGCTTTTTCGCTTAAGTCCAAAATGGGGTCGAATAAGCGTTTAATAAGAGGCTTACGTTCTTTACCAAACCAAGGCGAAACCAAGAAAGCACCAGCAAACACTAAGTTTAGAATCGCTGCTTTTAAACGAATATAAAAATCATCGCTTAACATAAGCGTAATGCCGCCAAAAATGACTGTCATAAACAATACAAACCATTGTTGCTTGTCTAGACGGAATTTTTGGAAAATAAATAAGGCGCCATATACCACAAGCATTGAAATAATTAAGCCTGTCGTTGCGACAAGAATATTATTGTTATTTACACCACCAGCGGAACCGATCAGTTTAAGCAAAGGGTGATGAGCATTTGCAGGATCAACAGTTTTATATAAATAGAAGAAAATAATTAATGGAACAAAGTCCAGAAGTGCTTTCATGTTAGAGTATCTGATCCGGTTTGGTGAATGGCATAGTATAAAAGATGCAAGGCATAGATTTACATACACATAGCAATATTTCTGATGGAACTTTGTCTCCGGAATTGTTGGTGCAAGCTGCTGTGGATGTGAAGTTGCATACTTTAGCACTCACGGATCACGATACGATGGATGGCTTGCTGCGTGCAAAAGCTGCTGCACAACCTCATGATTTACAAATTATTTCTGGTGTAGAGATCTCAAGCCAATGGTCTCGGCCTAGCACGAAAAAAAGCTATGGTGTGCATATCGTGGCTTTAAATATGCAAAATGAAGCACCAATTTTAGAAGCATTAGAACAACAAAAAAGAATTAGAGCAAAAAGAGCAGAAGTCATTTGTGAACTGTTAAAAAAGTGTATTGGCTTTGATATTTATCAAGATGTGCTCGATAAAGTTGAAAATCAGCCTGACCGTATTACCAGAACTCATATTGCCAAAACCTTAGTTGAAAAAAATGTGGTGAGCCGCCCTCAACAAGCTTTTGATCGTTTCTTAAAAGAAGGAAAACGCGCCTTTGTAAAATTTGAAGGCTTGGGCTTAAAAGAAACAATAGAGGCCATTCATAACAGTAAAGGGTTCGCAGTGTTAGCCCATCCAACTCGTTATGATTTATCGGCGACCAATACCCGATATCTGATTGAATTATTTGCCAGTTGTGGTGGAGATGCTGTGGAGTTGCCTCCTCCTGTAGATCCTTTATCCACTCGCCAAATGATTGATCGTATGATTGAGCAATACCATTTGGCTGTTTCAATTGGCAGTGATTTTCATGGTGAAAATATGCCATGGATTAAATTAGGTAATACGCCTAAACCAACGACTCAGCAGCACGGTATTTGGGAGCGTTTTCTCTAATAGCTCTATAACAAATTGTTATCTTGAGCTTGGATTGGAGATGGTGTTGGTTTACCCAGTGTTCCTAAAAGTTCAATTTCGATACTACGTACCATTGCATCTAGTGGTAAATCATTACTTTGAGTACCGAAAGGCTCTTCAATTTCAGAGCTTAGAGCATCAAGACCTAAGAATGTATAAGCTAAAATTCCAACCAGTAAAGGTGTGGCTAATCCAAGCAAAGAACCCAAACTAAAGGGCAGCATAAAACAAAAGAAGTAAACAGTACGGTTGAGTAAAACTGAATAGGCAAAAGGAATAGGGGTATTCGCAATACGGTCACAACCAGTTTGGACTACACTTAAATCCGCGACATTCTTATTCATTTGAGCATAAATAATGTCTGAGATTTCACCTTCTTTTAGCGCTTGTAGCAATTCCCATTGAATAAGACTAAGCGTGTATTGAGGTGCATTATTTTGTTGATATAGCTGAGTCAGTGCTTGCTGACTCATACCGCTGGTTTGTATTAACTCGGTTGGATTCGCTGTTTGGCGACGCAAACGATCACGTAGTACATTTGCGAAAACAATAACATGCTGGATGACACGTTCACGGCGAGCTTGAGTTAAAATACGGCAGTCACGGTCAAAATGACGCGAAGTCGCAATCAGCACTCCCCATAATTTTCGGGCTTCCCACCAACGATCATAGCAAGCAGTATTTTTAAAACCTAAAAAAATAGAAAGTACAACACCAATTAAAGTGAAGCCGACTAAGGGAATTTCTGGAAAACGGTAGAGATTAATATATTCAACTCCACCAACGATTGCCGAAATCAGCATCACTACCCCTAACGAGGGCAAAATTTTAGGTAATATCGTCCCTCGCCAAGAGAATAAAACTTTAAAAATACTAGGCTGATCACGAACAATCATTTTATTTTAAACATCACTATTTTTGTTTTGATATTCTAAGCTTAGTGAAACTTTGTCAATATCAATGAACGGGTATTGTAGTAGGGTTGAGCAGTTGTTGTTCAGCAAATGAAAAACTACCTTCTGACGAGATAATAAAATGGTCCAGTAAGCGAATTTCAACTAGCTGACAAGCCTGTTCAAGTTGTTGGGTTAATTTCATATCTTCGGTAGAGGGGGATGCTGATCCAAATGGATGATTATGTGCAATCACCAATTGGCAAGCATGTTGTTGTAAGGCATAGCGTAAGGTTTGATTGACTGAAACAGCACAATGTTGAACTGATCCAAAAAATAACTTTTTAAAATGCAGTTTTCGCAATTCGGCATCTAAACAAAGTACCGCGAAGACTTCTTGTTTTTCACCTTTTAATTCATAACGTAGATAATCTAAAACTAAATCAGATGAATTGAGACTCAGCTCAGTCTGGCTGAAATGATGATCGAGATAGCGTCTTCCTAGCTCTTTTACCGCAAGTAATTGAGAATACTTGGTTGCTCCGATACCGTTAAATTGAGCTAATTCATTGAAAGAGGCATCGAAAACAGCATTGAGGCTACCAAAATGTTGAATCAGTAAACGTGCGAGTTCAACTGCGGAATGTTGCCTTGAACCTGAGCGAAGGAAGATAGCAAGTAGCTCCGAGTCAGATAGGCTTTGTGGACCTTGCTGTAATAACCGTTCCCTTGGCCGTTCTTGTTCTGGCCAATTTTTAATAGAAGTATTCATATTCCCCAGCATTATTCTGCTTAAAAAATTATTTTGTTTGCCCAATCAATCTTGGGTCTGCGCGTATTTAATGCTATTGTGAGCGCCACTGCAACAGTAAGGTATCCTGTTCGTGAGCTTTGATTTAAGTGTTATTCCTCATAAAAACATTGTTTTAGCCGTTACAGGTGGAATTGCTGCCTATAAGAGTGCCATTTTGGTCCGCCGTCTTAAAGATTATGGTTTCGACGTTCGGGTTGTGATGACACATGGGGCTCAAGCATTTATTACACCTCTAACGTTTCAGGCTCTTTCGGGAAATCCTGTACATACCGAACTTTTAGACCCTGAGGCTGAAGCTGGAATGGGGCATATTGAGTTGGCTCGTTGGGCTGATTTATTACTGGTTGCGCCTGCAAGTTGTGACACACTTGCTAAGTTTGCTAATGGTTTAGCAGATGACTTACTCAGTACTTTATTTTTAGCAACTAAAGCACCTGTGTGGGTTGCACCAGCCATGAATCAACAAATGTGGGCGGCCAAAGCGACTCAGCGTAATTTGCAAACGCTAGTTGAAGATGGCGTGCATGTGATTATGCCAGATTCAGGTGAACAGGCTTGTGGTGATGTCGGTTTAGGCCGTATGCCCGAACCTGAAGAAATTGCTCGTCAAGTGGCGGGTTATTTTCATCAAGCCCAACGTGCAATTGCTGAAAAATTTGGTTTGTTGGCAGGTAAGCAGGTTGTAATTACTGCTGGGCCAACACGTGAAGCGATTGATCCAGTTCGTTATATCTCAAACCATAGTACCGGAAAAATGGGCTTTGCTTTAGCTGCTGCTTGTTATGCGGCAGGTGCAAAAGTCACTTTAATTGCTGGTCCTGTAAGTTTAGATACACCAAATGGTGTTCAACGTGTAAATGTTGCATCTGCACGACAAATGTTAGATGTCAGTTTGAATTCACTTGAGACTGGTTGCGATATTTTCATTGCAACAGCGGCGGTAGCTGATTATCGCGTTGCTGAAGTGGCCGAGCATAAGATTAAAAAAGCAGGAGATGAGCTCAATGTTTCTCTTGTTAAAAACCCAGATATTGTGGCAACAATTGCAGGTCAGGAAAAACGTCCATTTATGGTGGGCTTTGCTGCCGAAACGCAAAATGTTGAAGAATATGCAGCAGGAAAACTGGTTGCTAAAAAACTAGATATGATTGCATGTAATGATGTTTCACGTGCTGATATTGGTTTTGCTTCTGATGAGAATGCCATGACTGTTTTCTTTGCTGAAAGTTACCACATGAAAAAGCGTGAGTTAGAGAAAGCATCTAAACAAGAGATTTCTCAACAACTGGTTGAAGCCATTTCAGATGCTTTACGCCGTAAATAATTTTTGAGCTTAATAAAAAAACCGCGAATAAATCGCGGTTTTTTTATAGTCTTATTTAGACAATCAAGGAATTTCATCTTCAAATTCAGGTTTAACTTGAACAATGAAGTCTTGACGGTTAAGACCACGCCATAATGCAAAAGCAGTACCGATATAAATCGAAGAATAAGTACCAACAAATACACCGACAAACATTGCGACAGAGAACCAATGTAAACCATCACCACCTAAGAACATCATTGCAAGTACAACAAGCAATAAAGTCATTGAGGTATGAATGGTACGGCGTAAGGTTTCAGTTAAAGCAATATCAACGATTTCACGTGGAGTCGCACCGCGAATTTTACGAAAGTTTTCACGGATACGGTCTGAAACAACGATGTTATCGTTAAGCGAGAAACCAATAACCGCCAGTACTGCAGCTAATACAGTAAGGTCAAATGGCCACTGGAATAATGCAAATGCACCAATAATGATGATGATGTCGTGGAATAAAGACATTACGGCACCCATCGCGAGTTTAAACTCAAAGCGAATGGTGACATAGATCAGCATTAAGATAAGTGCAAGTGCAACTGCTCCAGCCGAACGAACATAAAGCTCATTACCCACTTGACCACCTACAGAGTCCACTTTATGAACTTCTGCGGCATTGTTTGGTAACTGTACAGCCTTAGTAATCGCGTTATTAAGGTCTTCAACCTTAACTTCTTGTACAGGCATGCGTACAAGTAAGTCTTTATTACTACCTAAGGTTTGTACGACAGCATCTTTAAAACCAGCTTTGGCGAGTGCCTGAATAACTTCAGACTGGTTTGCTGGTTGCGCATAGTTCAGCTCAGCTGAAACACCACCTGTAAAGTCCAAACCGAGGTTAAGACCTTTAGTTGCAATAAAGAAAATACTCGCTAAAGTAATAAGGATCGAGAAGATTGCTGCAGGTTTTGCAATCTTCATGAACGGGATGATTTTTGCATCATCCGGACGACCATATTGTTTTGAATCTTGTTGAGTCACTTTAGTCATCATAGATCTCCTTAAATGCTCAACTTTTTCAAATTACGGCGTTTACCATAAATGAGCTGTACGATTGCACGTGTTACTGTAATTGCAGTAAACATCGAACAAATAATACCGATCATTAATGTCACGGCGAAACCTTTGATTGGGCCTGTACCAATTGCAAACAGAATGAAAGCAACAAGGAATGTGGTTAAGTTCGAGTCAAAGATCGTGTTATAGGCTCGATCATAACCCGCCACAATGGCCTGTTTGGGTGAGGCTCCCCAAAGCATTTCTTCTCGAATACGCTCACATATCAGAACGTTGGCATCGACCGCCATACCAATGGTGATAACGATACCTGCAATACCCGGTAAGGTGAGGGAAGCACCTATCCATGACATCACGGTTAAAATCATTGCCAAGTTAACAACAAGCGCAAAGTTTGCGATTAAACCGAATAGACGGAAGAACACCACCATCCAGATTGCAACAAGCAAGAAACCGATTTGGGTAGATAGTACACCTTTATCAATGTTTTCTTGACCAAGACTTGGACCAACCACACGTTCTTCTACAAAGTACATCGGCGCAGCCAAAGCACCAGCACGCAGCATTAATGCAAGTTCAGATGCTTCTTGAGGAGAACTTAAACCCGTAATACGGAAAGTTGAACCTAAAACGGCTTGAACAGTTGCAGCATTAATCACGACAGATTCGGTATACGGTGTACGAACTTCTGTTTGAGCACCCGTTGTTGGATCTGTAACGTAGCTAATCTTTTGCTTGTTTTCGATGAACAATACCGCCATGCGTTTACCAACAGCATTACGGGTTGCATCTGACATGAGCTTACCACCAGCGCTGTCGAGCGTAATATTTACTTCGGCACCACCAGAGTCTTGGCTAAAGCCAGAACTTGCATTTTGAACACGTTCACCAGTCAAGATACGGTTACGTTGCAACAAAAGCTGACGACCGCTATCTAAAGATTGATAAGCAAAAACTTCTGTACCCGGAGGTAATGGTTGACCATTATATTTACCAGTATATGGATCAATATATTGATCATTTAAGTCAGATACCAAACGGAATTCGAGGTTAGCAGTACGACCTAAAACACGTTTAGCTTCTGCTGTGTCTTGAACACCCGGTAATTCAACAACAATACGGTTGCTACCCTGACTTTGTACTAATGCTTCTGCAACACCAAGTTCATTAATACGGTTACGTAGTGTTGTTAAGTTCTGATTGACTGCATATGCCTGAATTTCTTGACGACGTACATCGGTATAAGTGAGTTTCAAGGTAGAACCTGTCGTGCTCGCTAATGCCTGTTGGGTATATTCATTACCATTACGACGTAAAAAATTCATCGCTGCATCACGATCAGCATTGTCAGCAAATTGAACAGTGATTACATTATTATTTAACGCAAGGTTGTTAAAATTAATCTTGTTTTCACGGAACTGACGACGCAAATCAGTGGCAGAGGTTTCCATACGTTGGGAAATGGCTTTGTCCATATCTACTTCAAGCAAGAAGTGGACACCACCACGTAAGTCCAAACCAAGTTTCATTGGTTTTGCCCCAATTTTTTGCAACCATTCTGGTGTTGTTGGTGCAAGGTTTAGGGCAACAACATATTGATCACCTAAGTCACGACGTAATACTTCTTTTGCTTTTAACTGCGCTTCAGAAGAACTGACACGCAAGAGGGCCGCATTATTAGTAAAAGTATCATCATGGCTTGCAATATTTGCTGTTTTTAAAATTTGCTCTGCTTTTTGCACCACACTTTGATCAATTTGGGTACCAGCTTTGGCACCAGAAATTTGAACGGCGGGCTCATCCGGATATAGACTAGGCAGTGCGTATAATGTACTGATTACCAGAACAACCAGAATCAGTAAATATTTCCATGCAGGGTAACGCATTCGCTTTCTTCTTAAATGAAAAAGCCGTGCTAGAGCACGACTGTTTTATGATTAAAGGTTATTTAGAGTGCCTTCAGGTAATACAGAAATTACGCTGGCACGCTGAATTTTTACTTCTACACCACGGTTAAGTTCAACAACCGCATAGTCACCTTCAAGTTTGGTTACTTTGCCCATTAAACCACCAGCAAAAACAACTTCGCTACCTACACCTAAGCTTTCGATTAAAGAACGGTGTTCTTTTGCACGTTTTGCTTGAGGACGCCAGATTAAGAAATAGAAGATTGCAACGAATACAACAATCATCAAAATATTTGGTAAAAGACCTGGGCTTTGGGCTGCTGCTGGAGCTGCATGTGCAGTAGAAATGAACAAGCTCATTTTAATTTCCTAAAGTTAAAAAATATGAGTCAGATACCTGACATAATCCTAATTCGTTTTGCAATTTACCTTGTCTTGAGGTTGAGCGCAAATCTCGCTTATTCATCGACAGGGCAAGGTGGAACTTCTAATCCGCGGCGGGCATAAAAGTCCTGAACAAATTCATCAAAAGTGCCATTGTCTAGTGCATCACGCATACCTTCAGTTAAACGTTGGTAATAACGCAAGTTATGAATGGTACCGAGCATAGACGCTAACATTTCTCCACACTTTTCAAGGTGGAACAAATAAGCACGGGTAAAGTTTTTACAGGTATAGCAGTCGCAATGTGGGTCAAGCGGACCTTGATCATGACGATATTTACTATTACGAATACGTACCAGACCATCAGTGACAAAATAATGACCATTACGCGCATTACGTGTTGGCATTACGCAGTCAAACATGTCGACACCGCGGCGTACTGCTTCAACGATATCTTCAGGTTTACCTACACCCATCAAGTAGCGTGGTTTGTCCTGTGGCATTTTGTTTGGAAGATAATCTAAAACTTTGATCATCTCGTCTTTTGGTTCACCAACAGACAAACCACCAATTGCATAGCCATCGAAGCCGACTTCAAGTAAGCCATTTAAAGACTCATCACGTAAGTCTTCATACATGCCACCTTGAATAATGCCGAATAGAGCATTTTTATTCTTAAGCTCGTCATGGTGATGCATTTTACAACGTTTTGCCCAGCGCAAAGAAAGCTGTAATGATTTTTGTGCTTCTTCGTGAGTTGCAGGATAAGGCGTACATTCATCAAAAATCATGACGATGTCAGAGTTCAATACATGCTGAATTTCCATTGAAATTTCAGGCGATAAAAACACTTTTGAACCATCAATCGGAGAACGGAAAGTAACACCTTCTTCCTTAATTTTACGCATAGCGCCAAGGCTAAATACTTGGAAGCCGCCAGAGTCAGTCAAAATTGGCTTATTCCATTTAATAAAGTCATGCAATCCGCCGTGTTGCTTGATTACTTCAAGGCCCGGACGCAAATATAAATGGAAGGTATTACCTAAAATAATTTGTGCCTGAATATCTTCGATATCACGCGGCAACATGCCTTTGACTGTACCGTAAGTCCCCACTGGCATAAAAACAGGTGTTTCAACAACACCATGTTCTAAAGTTAAACGACCACGACGGGCACGACCCGACTGACCTAATTTTTCAAACTTCATTTAAAAATCCTGAACAATAGCAAGCAATACCGCAGGGCAGTGCAAGGGCGAAAAAACAGTTCGCTGCTAAATAGGGGCTGTAACATTATGAGTTTTCAAACAGGAAGACCAATTTAAAAACACAAATAGCCCTAAAAATAAGAGGGCTATTTTCCTTGATTCTGCCAAGTAGTTCTACTACTAAATGTAGCTGGCTATAAAATAGGTCAAATTTCCGATTGAATGACCACTTTTGTATTGAGACTAAAAATTAGGTTTGTAGTCAAAATTTTCTGTAGCCAAATTATCGCGAAAAGGACGAATTGCTTTTTTAGATAAAGTCATCGTATTAATAATATTGTTTGGGAACACTTCAATTTGGTTGTTAAATACTTCGACATTGCGGTTAAAAATACTGATTGCAGCGCCAACATCTTCGTTTTGTTCCTGAATATCATCCATCATTTTGCTATAGAGCGTATCTGCTTTTAATTCAGGATAGTTTTCAACCACGACATTTAGGCTACGGATCACCTCTTTGCTCATTTTTTCAATCTGCTGCAATTGAGCAATATCAGCATGATCGACATTTAAACTGAGAATTTGCTGACGTAAAGCAGTCACTTTTTCTAAAGTCGATTTTTCAAACTCAGTATATTGGTTAAGTGTAGTTTCTAATGCTTCAAGTGTTTTTACTTTTTGGCGTTCGAAATTTGCAACCTCAGCCCAAGCGCGCTTGGTTGCATTAAAATAACGGACTATGTTGTTACGAATGTGGATGCCCCACGCAATCAGTACGACGAAAATCCCCAAGAAAATGAATAAGCCTTTCATTTTCACTCCTCTTATTTTTATTCCCTCATTGAACCTTTTAACTTCTTATTTTTTATAAGTTGCTAGTTCGGCACTATGAGAGATTTATTTAATTAAATTAAGCATGAATTGTTGAAATTTTTCATATTGCGGCATGGTCATGGTACGTAAATGTCCACGTAATGCTGGAATATCATGAATTTCACTTTGCTGACTGGTGGTCTGAAAAAGATTTTGCTCACCCAGATAGCACAAAATTTGCTCTTCATGATGATAAATTAAATCACCTTTAAAATGTTGAAAAAAATCATGAAGTTTTAAAGTTAGACTTGGACTAATTTCTTTAGCTAACTGGTGTTGGTCAGTACCGAAAATATTGAGCTCTTGGTTAATCAGAATGTCAGTACTTTGCCATTCGCTTAAGTACGGTGCAAAAAAGCGAGAACGTTGATTACTTATGGCTATACCTAAGGCTGGTATTTGAAATATAAAAGCACCCCATAAATCTTTATGAATCTCTTTTACTATTTTTTTATCGCTGTTCTGATCTTGAAGAATAGGTAAATTATTTACATAGTGGTATTTAAATAGTAGGACTTGATGATTTGTAATGCCATCATTCCATGTCACAGAAGCAAACTCAGTAATTTCATTCGCTTCATTGCCTCGATTAAACAATGGAAAATATTGTTTTAGTCTGCTCAAGACCAAAATGGGTTGGGCTTGAATTGGAAGATAAGCTGGTAATTGCTGAAACTGTAAACCGTAACGCAAAATGACCATACGCTGTTCTAGATAATGGATAACTTGCGTTAATGGTTCTTGAGATTGATAGAGTAAATACGCCAGAAACCCTGTTAAAAAGGCGCCTAAAAAGCCCCAAATATATTGAATATGTGGATGAAGAAAATAACCAAAACCTAATATTGTAATACTACAAATGGCGAGTAAATAAGGGAGCACATTAAAAAAGCGAAGGTTGTGATCTTCACGCCATGGATGTAAAGCATCTAAAAGATCTTGGGCTGAATAAGATTTTTGTCCAGCATCCCAAAGTCGAGCAATATTGCGAAAAACCTGTGTATTTTTTTTACGCCTTATATGAAGAGCTTCTTGTACAGTATCGATTGGCATGGAAGTAATGAGTTCATTATCATAAAGTGCTAACTCTAGATTATCTTTTAAATTGAAAGAGATAAATACTTAATATTTCTAAATTTGGAATTTTTATTTAAAAAATTGATGCCTGAGTTTTATCGATAATTTTTTGCGAGACAAGGCTAGGTTCATTATTTCTTATTGTAAAAATTTGAGCTGTGTTAAACCTCGAATCAACTTATAAGGTTTAACACAGTCTTAGTTTTTAAACTTCTAATTTATCAACCAGCATTGCATCTCCATAACTAAAGAAACGATAGCTGCTTTTAACTGCATGCTCATAGGCAGCCAAAATGTTGTCTCGATTTGATAGCGCTGATACCAACATGAGCAGAGTAGACTCTGGCAAATGGAAGTTAGTAATTAAACGATCTACGATGCAGAACTCATAACCTGGATAAATAAAGATTTGTGTATCACCATTCCACGCTGCGATTTTTCCGCCATGTGCTTGGGCTGCACTTTCTAAAGCACGTGTTGCTGTTGTACCAACCGCAATCACTTTATTGCCGCGTGCTTTAGTTGCCAAAATTAAATCAATAGTTTCTTGAGGTACATCACACCATTCACTGTGCATGATATGGTTGGTAATGTCATCAGTGCGAACTGGCATAAATGTGCCGGCTCCCACGTGTAAAGTCACAAAAGTTTTTTGAACATTTTTTTGTTCTAATTTTTCTAAAAGTGTTTCATCAAAATGTAAGCTTGCAGTAGGTGCGGCAACACTGGCAATTTTTTCTGGGTTATGGAAAACCGTTTGATAGCGTTCTGTGTCAATTTCTTCTGCCTCACGGTTAAAGTAAGGGGGAATAGGTAGCTGACCATATTGCTCAAGTACAGGTAAAATAGGCTGTGAAAACTCAACTACAAATAAGTTTTCGTGACGGCCACGTACAATCACAGGAATATTGTCTGCACCCACAAAAAGCTCGGCACCCGCTTTAGGTGAGTTACTCGCTTTAATATGACAGTATGCTGTCGTGTGGTTCAGCATGCGCTCAACCAATATCTCAATCACACCGCCTGTAGCACGTTTTCCTTTAAGTCGAGCTTTCATGACCTTGGTGTCATTCAGCACCAACAAATCACCATCTTCGAACAGATCAATAATGTCTGTGAACATGTGATCGTGATATTCGCCCTTTGAGTCTAGGTGCAGCAACCGTGAAGCACTACGTGATTCAAGAGGGTAACGGGCAATAAGTTCATCAGGTAGTTCAAAGGAAAAATCAGACAGTTGCATATTTGAGAAGAAACACCACAAAAATTGCGTCTAGTATAAACTTTTTCACTTTTTTATGGCTGTGCTTATGGCCTAAATCATGAAAAATGTTTAAATGATCTAAAAGTGAACGATAATATTCACTTAGGGTTTGACAAGTTTTACAAACGCGCTAATATACGCAACACAAACATACTTCCTCTCCCGAGGTGGTGAAATTGGTAGACGCGGCGGACTCAAAATCCGCTGTCAGAGATGACGTGTCGGTTCGAGTCCGACCCTCGGGACCATATTCGGAATCGTAAGATTCTACGAAAACCCCTAAGCTAACGGCTTAGGGGTTTTTTGTTGGATTAAAATAAATGCCTATCTATCGATTATAATTTTATCTTTTATTATTAATTTTTAATTTATAGAAAGTTTGATCTCTTATGAAATTTCATTTGGGAGACGATTTGTGAAAATAAGTGATGATCTATAATTTTGGTGGAATAAATGGATCTATTCTTCATTAAAAGTCTTGAGCTGCAAATTTTGATTAGAATATAAAAGACAAGATAGGGTATACGATTTAGGTAGGATTATTTTTCTACCTACTATTTTACAATTAGAGAGTAAATTATGAATAAAAAAATGATAGGGGCTATCTTTGGGTTAATCATTTTGATTTTTGGATATTTATACGCTTCACCTTATCTCATCTTAAATAGTATTAAGAATGCATTGAAAGAGAATGATAGTGAAAAGGTTTCTGCTTATATTGACTATACAAGCGTACGCCAAAGTCTGAAGGATCAGATGAATGCGTATATGCTAAAAGAGATCACAACTAAAGAAACAAATGGTTGGGAAGCTTTAGGTGCAATGATGGCTTCAACCTTAGCCGAAAAGATGGTCGATGCAGTAGTAACACCTGAAGGTATGACCTTGATGTTACAAGGGAAGGACCTTAGAAAAAGTTTAACGGGTAATATAGAAGATAAGCCTAAAGAAAGAACAGATCCCCAAAAGATAGAATACAGTACTCGGTATTTATCAATGAGTATGTTTGAGGTAACTTTTAAAAATAAAGAGAATGGTTCGGATGTGAAAATCATGATGGAGCGTGATGGTTTGAGCTGGAAAATAAAAAAAATTGTTTTGCCCTTGGATGAGATAAAGCCTAAACAAAAACTAGAGCCATAACTATATTGGGGACATGGATGTTGGCATTCAACAATATGGTTATAATGTACAAGATAGTTAAATTAATAATATAAATAGTAATCTGAAAAAAGGCTAAATTGTTGGCCTTTTTTTAAACAATATTTTTAATCTGCTTTCAATAATTTCGAACTCGCATTTCTAATATCTTACAACTCTTTACCTTTAAACATTTGTTGTATTTTTCTCAAGCATACCCACTTTATGTATCTGAAAACCTTTAATTGAAACTTCACATTTCTATTTTGAAAAGAACGTTGCTCTTTTAATGTACTGTGTTAAAGTTTGTAGTAGATCATAATGATTATAAGTACATTTTTTAAGAGCGGTTCCGACCAAAAACGACAAAATCTGTGAGGCGGGCAATGACATTCCAGCGTTTAGAACTACATCAGGTCGAGCAATTAAGTGCTTGTAGGATATCTCTGTTACTTGGATTAAATGCCGAGCAGAACTACATCGAGCAATTTTTCCGGTTTAGTCTTCGCCTGTTGAAGTGTCAAAAAGCCTTATTAACTTTTAATCAAGAACCTTACTTTTGGCATCGTTGTCCTGAAGGCATAACTGCAATTTCATTTAAGCCTTCGAAACATTTAAAACAGTGCTTTGCTAAACAACAGGTGATTAATCACTTACATCCTTCTTATCAAAATTTAACCAACTATTTAAAAGAACTAAACATCGAGTGCGGCAGGGCATTGGCCGTGCATCTTTTGTATCCCGATAAAACTTCTATGGGTTTTGCGGTATTCTTTGATGATGATGCAGCAACATTTGAAGATGACGATATTCAACTATTGCTCGATTATTGTTCTACTTTTATGCAGCAGGTTGAGTTAAAATTTAACTATGAAGAATTAAACGAACTTTATGAACAACAAGTAGCGATTAATTCAAGTAAAACAAAATTTTTCTCTATCATTTCGCATGATTTGCGTGCGCCGTTTCATGGCTTGTTGGGTTTCTCCGAAGTGTTGGCGAAAGAGCGTGAAACTTTAGATGAGTCTAGCATTCAAAATATTGCAGATTATTTATACGACACCTCACAATCGACCTATAACTTACTGGAAAGCTTACTCACATGGGCAATGGCAGAGGGTGGACGTTTTGTTTATCACCCAATTAACTTTAAGCTTAGACAGGTTAGCAATATTGTTTGCGATGTACTGCATACCTTAGCTTTAAAGAAAAATATTGAACTGGTTAATGATGTTCCAGATGCTTTAAATATCTATGCCGATATCAATATGATGACGTCGGTGATTCAAAACTTGGTCTCAAATGCACTGAAATTTACTGACATCAATGGGTTGGGTAAAGTCTTTATTGAGGCTAAACAAGTTGACAAAAATGTAGAAATTATCGTTCGAGACACAGGTCTAGGTATGACCGAGCAACAAATGGCAAATTTGTTCCATCCACGTATTACAGCAAGTTTCAAAGGCACCGCAGGTGAAAAAGGTGCAGGTTTAGGTTTAAGTCTTTGTAAGCGTTTTGTCGAGATAAATCAGGGGGAAATTAGTGTGAATTCCCATAAAGGTATTGGAACGACATTTAAAGTTTTACTACCTGCAGCTCAAGAAAGTCATGAAGCGCTTACAGAACATCATTCTTCATCGGAAGCAAAATTAGTCTAATCCCTTTTCCTACCTCTACTCGAACTGCTATAACTAAAAAGAGAGTACGAGGAAAAGAGCTTTTTATATGAATGCGGAGCAGTTACAAAAAACATTGCGTGCGAGTCAGTACGCAGAACAAGTTTTAGGCTTGCATCAAGCTGTTTTAGAACAAGATTATCAAATAGATCAATTTACTGCACCGCTCTCAACCGAACAAATTTACCAATTTGTAGAAACTACACTTGATGGTATTGGCGATGAAACAACGTGGATGCGTGCACTTCGCATTTTACGCAGTCGTTTAATGTTCCGCTGGATTTGGCAAGATGCCAATCAACTTACCGATGTTGTCACACTCACTCGCGAACTTTCTGATTTTGCTGATGCCAGTATTTGTGCGGCAAAGGATTTTTCACGTGTAGCACTTGTGGCGAAACACGGTGAACCGATGAGTTACTCTGGGAACGTTCAAGATTTGATTGTAGTTGCCATGGGGAAACTTGGGGCACAAGAGCTTAACTTATCAAGTGATATCGACCTGATTTTTGCCTTTGATGAGCAAGGCGAAACCAATGGTCGCAAATGTATTGATGTACAGCAGTTCTGTATTTTGTGGGGCCAAAAACTCATTTATTTACTTGAGCACATTACTGCCGATGGTTTTGTGTTTCGAGTTGATATGCGCTTGCGTCCTTGGGGAGATGGCTCGGCACTAGCGATTAGCCATGCAGCTTTAGAAAAATATTTAAGTCAACATGGTCGTGAATGGGAACGTTATGCATGGATTAAAGCGCGTGTTGTGACTGGTGGCAAAGAAGGACAAGACTTGTTAGAGATGACACGTCCTTTTGTTTTCCGTCGTTATGTCGATTACACAGCCTTTGCCGCTATGCGTGATATGAAAGCGATGATTGAGCGTGAGGTTCTACGTCGTCATATCGAGGATGATATTAAACTCGGAGCAGGTGGTATTCGCGAAATCGAGTTTATTGTTCAAGTCTTTCAGCTTATTTACGGCGGGTCAAAACGTGAGCTACAAGACCGCCAATGTTTGGTCAGTTTGGAGCACATTGGCGATGCAGGTTTATTAGAAAAACAGGCTGTGTTAGAGCTTGAAGATGCTTACCTGTTTTTACGCCGTGTTGAACATGCGATTCAAGCACTGAATGATCAACAAACCCAGCTATTGCCAGAAGAAATTGACCTAAGACAACGTATTATAGATACCTTAGGTTTTGCGAGTTGGGATGAATTTATTGATGTTCTTAATGAGAAACGTCAAAAAGTTAAAGTTCAATTTAAGCAGCTCATTGAAGATACAAGTTCAAATGCTGCAACTGAAAACTTTGGACAGTTAGAACAGCAGTTAGATGAAGTCTTGGATGACAATGCAAAAAATCTGATTCATGAGTTTTGGCATGGTCATGCACTTAAAAAACTTCCTTCAAGTGCTGTGCAGCGCTTAAAAACCTTCTGGCCTCATTTGATTGAAGCGATCTTACAGTCTGAACAACCGCAAACTGCACTGTTGCGTTTAATGCCACTCATTGAGTCGGTCATGCGTCGAACCGTGTATTTAGTCATGCTGATTGAAAGTAAAGGGGCATTACAACGTCTAGTAAAAATGGCGACGGTGAGCCCGTGGATTTGTGAAGAGTTAACGCAATACCCGGTACTACTGGATGAGTTCTTATCGATGGACTTTGAGTTGCCAAAACGTAAGGACTTAGAAGATTCATTGCGTCAGCAGTTACTTCGTATTGAAATAGATCAAGTCGAAGACCAAATGCGGGTACTTCGTCTGTTTAAAAAGAGCAATGTACTCACTGTTGCTGCAAGTGATGTATTAGCTGAAAGCCCTCTCATGAAGGTCTCCGATGCATTAACAGATATTGCTGAAGTGAGTGTCAATGCAACCCTACATTTAGCTTATCAAACTGTAGCAAAACGTCATGGTTATCCATGCGATGTTGAGGGAAAACGCTGCTCACTCGACTACAAAGCTTTTGCTGTTATTGGTTATGGCAAAGTGGGTGGCATTGAGCTGGGCTATGGTTCTGATTTAGATCTTGTCTTTATTCATTATCTAGATGAACAAGCCGATACCGATGGAACGAAGGCTATTAGTGGCTTTGAGTTTGCGATGCGTGTTGCTCAGAAGTTTATGTCCCTCATGACCACGCAAACACTCGATGGCCGTGTCTATGAAATTGATACACGTTTAAGACCTTCAGGCGAGGCTGGTTTATTAGTGACCAGTCTTAAAGCCTATGAACATTATCAGTTGAAAAGTGCATGGCTTTGGGAGCATCAGGCACTCGTTCGAGCACGCTCTATTGCTGGTGATGAAATGCTTTGCCAAAAATTTGAAATATTTCGCCGCGAGATATTGACTCAATCTAGAGATGAGGCTTATGTTCGTGAAGAAGTGTTGAAAATGCGTCAGAAAATGAAAGACCACTTAGGTTCATCTTCTGAACAAAAAAAACATGGTATTTTTCATTTAAAACAGGACGCAGGTGGTATCGTAGATATCGAATTTATGGCACAGTATGCTGTACTTGCATGGAGCGGGACGAACCCCGATCTCGCCCATTATTCTGATAATGTAAGAATATTAGAAGATGCTGCTAAAGCAGACTGCTTATCCAGTGAAGATGCCACAGCATTAATTCGAGCCTATCTTAGTGAACGTGCCGAAAGCCACCGCTTAGCCCTTGCAAATCAATCCATGCAAGTCAGCGCAGCGGACTGGCGTAGTACCCGTGCGGTCGTTTGCAATTTATGGCAAAGATTAATAGACCCAACCGCCTCGGTTGAGTTGGATAGTGAATGATTTTATAACAATTTGGAGTGTTCCATGAATTTGGCTGATCGTGATGGTTTTATTTGGCAAGATGGACAATTAATAGATTGGCGTGATGCAAAAATTCACGTTTTAACCCATACATTACACTACAGTATGGGGGTATTTGAGGGGGTTCGTGCTTATGAAACTCCTAAAGGTACAGCCATTTTTCGTCTGCAAGACCACACAAAACGTTTGTTAAATTCAGCAAAAATTTATCAAATGAAAGTACCGTTTGACCAAGCAGCGCTTGAGCAAGCACAAATCGATGTTGTACGTGAAAATAAATTAGCTTCTTGCTATTTACGTCCGCTTATTTGGATCGGTTCAGAAAAATTAGGTATTGCAGCAACGAATAACACCATTCATGCCGCAGTAGCAGCATGGGCATGGGGTGCATACCTTGGTGATGAAGCAATGGCGAAAGGTATTCGCGTTAAAACTTCATCATTTACTCACCATCATCCAAACGTGACCATGTGTAAAGCAAAAGCATCTGGTAACTACACGTTGTCAATTCTTGCTCACCAAGAAGTTGCACACTCTGGTTATGATGAAGCAATGCTCATGGACCCACAAGGTTATGTATGCCAAGGTTCTGGTGAAAACGTATTCTTGATTAAAGATGGTGTTTTACACACTCCAGATATCGCTGGCGGTGCACTTGATGGTATTACACGTCAAACTGTGATGACAATCGCTAGAGATCTTGGTTACCAAGTTGTTGAGCGCCGTATTACACGTGACGAATTCTATATTGCTGATGAAGCATTCTTCACAGGTACTGCTGCTGAAGTAACGCCAATTCGTGAATACGATGACCGTCCAATCGGTTCGGGTACCCGTGGCCCAATTACCACTGAAATTCAAAAGACTTACTTTGATGCAGTTCAAGGTAGAAACCCAAAATATGAACACTGGTTAACTTACGTAAAATAAGTTAATCCGTTAACATGAAAAGGCGAACATTGGTTTCGCCTTTTTATTTTTTGGTTAGGGAGCTTTTATGCATATTGTCTATGTCTCTGATGGTAAAGCAGGGCATCGTTCACAGGCGTTGGGTTTATTTCAGGCGATGAAAAGACAACAGGCAAATGCAACTTTTGAAGAAGTTTCCATTCATGATTTGCCTATTTTTTCATTAATTAAAGCACTTTCCTCTTCAAAAAAATCCTTATTTAAACAAGCGCCCGATTTTATATTTGGAGTTGGAAGCCATACGCACTTTCGTGTCTGGTTGCTAGGAAAAATTTTTAAAAAAGCAAAAACGATTATTTTAATGAAGCCAAATTTGCCGATTGCTTTGTTTGACTATGCCGTAATTCCGGAGCACGACGGTATTCCTGCAAATGGTCGTGTCATTGTTACACGTGGTGCGCTCAACCCAATTTGTAATGAAAACCGCCATCAAGCTTCAAGAGTTTTAATCGCATTGGGTGGCTCATCAAAACGTCACCAATGGAATCAAGAGAAAGTATTGTTGAGTGTTCAACAAATTGTTGAGAATAATCCAGCCTCTGAAATTGTTCTGACAACTTCACGACGGACCCCAGCCGGTTTCATTGAAATTTTAAAACAACAAAGTTTTGCCAAAAAATTACAGATATGTCCGGTTGAGCAAACACCTCAAGGCTGGATTTTTGAAGAAATGCAAAAAGCAGAAGCAGTGTGGGTAACAGAAGATAGTGTTTCTATGATTTTTGAGGCGCTTACTGCTGGTTGCCGAGTTGGTGTGATTGCAATGGATCGACTCAAACAAGACCGTATTACAAATGCGGTTGATATGTTGCTACAGAAGAAGTTTATAACAAATGCATTTGATATCAATCTGCTTCCTGAAGCACAGGTCTTTCAGGAAGCAGATCGGGTCGTGCATCAGTTCACTAAATGACATTGGTCATCATCATGACCTGTATCATAGTTAACCGTTTCTGATGTTGCTAAAACTTCTCTTGGATACATTTTGTATTTTGAATTAAATAATGATTTATCTTGAGAAATAGTTTTACAGTGAATACCTCTCATATCTAAGAGGGTAGGCAATATATTAATTGAGCTAATTGTACTGCTTTGTTCTTGCGAAAGAATATTCGCCATTTGTGGATTGTGCTGTTTCCAAGAGTTCGAACTCCACATAATTAAAGGAACATCGAAATTATTTTTCATATCTAAATGCAGTGAGCTATTTTCTTTACATTCTCCAAGATTCAAGCCATGGTCAGATGTATAAATTAAATTGGCGTCCACATTAGTTGCTTTTAATTTTTGAATGACTTCATTGAGCAGATAGTCTGTATAAAGTACCGTATTGTCATAGGTATCTTTGAATTTATTAAATTGCGATGGATAGCGTTTTGTAAAATCTGCATGTGAACCATAAAGATGTAACACAATGAATTTATGAGGTGTTTTCTCTGCCAATGCTCGGTCAAATGATTTGAGTAGCTCTGCATCATAATGCGTTTCGAGTGATGCTGAATATGAATGTTGTGTCAAAAAATGGGTTTCTTGAGCAGAAGATGCGTAGGCTGAAACCAGAGAGTCATATTCTCCATATTGAGATTGTGCGCTAAACCAATAAGTTTTATAGCCAGCTGCATTAAAAGCATTCACAATAGAAGGACTTAAATTATCAGTACCGCTTAACTTTCCTGTTAGTAAAGTGGGTACAGACTTGCTGGTCATATAAGAGCCTGAAATCGTATTATTAAATAACCATAAATCTTTTTTATATTTTGCTAGATAAGGTGTTGTATCGTTTTTTGTATAACCAAACAAACTTAAACGGTCGCGTCGAGCACTTTCACCAATAGCCAACACCGTAATGGTAGGACGAGTTTCCTTGACTTGTGTACATTCAATCTTATTTTGTGTGGCTATGAAATCTTTTACACGATCTACTTCGAGGCTCGCCGCTGGTAACCCAAGAAGTAAATTTAAAGGATAAGATTGTTTAAAATGACGATAGATATTTAGAAACCCTTGCTCATGGTCAGGGGCTTTAAAGTAGCGTTGAATTGGTGAAAAAATAAGACATAAGGCTAAAATACGTAACCATATTGGAGTTTGCAGTTTTTGATTTGGAATAAAACAGTAAAAGAAAATTAGAGGAATGATATATCCAATAATTAAACCAATTGCTAAAGGAAGATCTAAAGTTGATAAATAAACTTTACCTTCAGTTGTCGAGCTTCCTAAAATTGTGAGCCATACTGAAATTTCAGTTGGAGCGTTATAGGTAATTTCGTAATAAAGTGCAAAAGGACTTAAGAGATAAATAGGTAAGCTAAGCCAGAAAAAATGGCGATAATGATTAATTAAAAAAACGAAAAAAATAAGCGGATACAATGCCTTGAGAAAGCCATCACCCGAAATAATGCACGATGGAACAAGGAGCATAAAGCAATAAAAAAAGAACCATAGCTTTCCTGTCTTGAATTGAAAAATCACGCCAAGCTATTCCAAGTGTAAAAGCGCGATATCATCCTATATTTTCATAACAGGGTCTACATAAAATCAAGCATGATATAATATTTCGATTGATCTCCAGAATTGATGGAATTATAGAGTTTAGAATGAAAATATTGCATATCGCAAATTTTGGCTTTAATAAACAAGGCGCGCATTTTTACTGCACAGACCGTAAAATTTCTGCCGGATTAATTGAAAATGGCCATTTCGTTTATGATTTTAGTTTTCGCGATATGGCTCGAATGGGTACCATTTTTAAAACAAAAAAACTGGGTGCCAATTGGGCTAATAAAGAAGTACTAAAGGTCGTTAATAATATTGAACCTGATTTGGTACTTATTGGACATAGCGATTTGATGAGCCCAGATGTTCTAAGGCAGATTAAAGAATCTTATCCCAATACTAAAATTGCATTTTGGTATGTTGATCCGCTTTATCTAGAAAGCAAACTTGGTTTTGTAAAAGCATTCTCACCGTATTTAGATGCTATCTTCTGTACAACTGGTGGTGAGTATCTACAGAAGTTAAAACAGCCGCATTTAAGCGTAGCCTATCTGCCCAATGTTGGTCACCGCAATGTTGAAACTCTGCAACAGTTTTCAAACACTAAGACAGACAAGACTTTTATTTTTTGTGGCGTAGTCTATAAAGAACCTGAGCGTGAGAAATTCTTAAAGGACTTGGCAGATGCTCTACAACAAGGTCATGTAAACTATCAATATTATGGTTGTTTTGAGCAACCTGGTGTTTACGGTAAAGCTTATTATAAGGTTTTGTCTGAAACAAAAATGGGACTTAATTACTCACGTCGTAATGATGTAACCTTGTATAGTTCTGACCGTATTGTACAGCTAACTGGTAATGGTTTACTCACTTTCAGCCCAAGAATTCCGGGCTTTGAGAAGCTCTACACTGATCAGGAAGTGGTTTACTTTGATGATCAGTTCGATTTGGCTAAGAAGATCCAGTTCTTTGATCAAAACCCAGAGCAGGCTGAAAAAATAGCGAAAGAGGGCTGGGAGAAAACACGTAGGTCTTTCAATGCTAAACGCATCACCCAATTTATGGTTGAAGTGACATTTAAGCAGCCCCTTTCAGAAGATTATGAATGGTCACATGAGGTTTATGCATGATGTGGTTTTTGTACGTTGCGGTAGGCCTATTAGTACTTGCTGCACTGTTATATGTGCTGGGTAATTATACATTCTGGCTTCCGTTTCGTTCGAACAAACTACCACGCATTGTGATGTTGCATCAGGTTACGCCTAAAGATGCAGCCTCTGGCATGAACATGCCTCCTGAAAAGTTTGAACAACTCTTAATGTTGTTGACGCGTAAAGGGGCTACTTTTTGCTTTGTCTCAGAGCTTGAACAATACCGTAATCAAAAAAATGTCATTGCTTTAAGTTTTGATGATGGCTTTATGGATAATTATCTGTATGCCTATCCATTACTTAAAAAATATAATGCAAAAGCAACGATTTATTTGGCGACACAAATTGAAGGAATTGAAAAGCTAACTCATGAGCAAATACATGAAATGGCGAATTCAGGTTTCATTGAGTTTGGTGCACACACACAACATCATGTGAACTTACTTAAGCTTGATGATCAAACTGCTTTTGACGAAATGTTTCAGTCTAAACAAGATGTTGAAGCATTAGTTGGGAAGTGTCCGAGCTTTGCCTATCCGTTTGGTCGATTTAATGAAAAGCACCAAAAAATGGCTCAAGAGATTGGCTTTAAAAACGCAGTATCGACTCGTAAAAAAATCGAAGCCTACGAAGCAGTTAATCAATTTAATATTCCACGTGTCAGCACGCATGGTGCCATGAATGCTTTACAGATGCGTATCGCCCTTGCTAAAGGACGTTATAAGTTATGAATAAAATTCCATGTAGTGTCTATATTGTCACTTTAAACTGTGGTGCTTGGTTAGAGCGAACTTTACAAAGTGTCAGTGAGTTTGATGAAGTCATTATTTTAGACTCTGGCAGTACTGATAATACTTATGAAATTTCTCAGCGCTTTGAAAATACGCAAATTTCTCATCAAGATTGGCAAGGTTATGCTGGACAAAAAAGTTTGGCTTTAGCAAAGTGCCGTAATGATTGGGTACTCAATTTAGATGGTGATGAAGTCTTATCTAACGAGTTAAAACAAGAAATTGTTGAGACTATTCAGCAGAATAAGCTTGATGCTTTAATCACACCGATTAATGATGTGTTCTTAGGTGTTCCCAACAGCAAACATACTAAAAAACATGCAAAGGTACGTTTTTTTCGCAAGTCTAAAGGGCATTATGACCTTGCCAATAAAGTCCATGAAAATGTGATTGTGGAGGGTGAATCTCAACGCGCTCAACATGATATTTATCATTATGGCGAGTCGAGCATTTTCGTTAAAGTCGAAAAAAATAACCAATATTCCAATTTAAAAGCATTAGAGAAATTCCAAAAAGGAAAGTCTCCAAGCATTGCAAAATTGGTTTTGGTAATGCCAGTGACTTTTATGAAGTCATATTTTATTCGCCGTAGTTTCTTAAATGGTTGGCGTGGTTTCGTAAATAGTATGATTAACGCGTTTTATGCTTTTCTAAAAGAAGCCAAACTGTTTGAACAGACCATGAATAAAGATAAAAAATAAGTAGGCAAGCTATGAAAATTGTTCAGGTATTGGCAACTAGTGGTGGAATTGGTGGTTTAGAGCAGCACACTTTTAACCTTGTTAATGAGCTTGCTTTAAATCATGAAGTACATGTGATTGCACATCCTTGCTATCTAGACAAATTTAGCCAACAAGTACATTTTCATGCTGTTGATTTTGCACGTAGCCGTTGGAATATTTTTTTACTCTGGCAACTTAAAAATCTCATTCAGCAGATCCAACCTGCTATTGTTCATGCACAAGCAGGAAAGGCGGCTGAGCTGATTGCCCGAATTAAGCCATTTTTATCTGGTCCAAAATTTGTGACAACAGTACATGGTACTAAAAAGAATAAGTCTGCTTATTTAGCAGGTGATGCAGTTATTGCAGTGAGCCAAGCGCTAACACAAGGCATTCCAGAGTCTAAAGCACACGTGGTTTACAACGGGGTCTATCCTCAACCTGTACTTACAGTTGAAAATAAAGAAAAATTAGTTCAATCGATTCAAAATGATTTTGCTGAGCTAGATGCAAGCAAAAAAGTTGTTATGTGTATTGGACGTCTAGAGCCAGTAAAAAATATCAGTTTACTGATTGAGTCGATGCAACAGATTGATGCCAATTTATGGATTATTGGTGATGGTTCACTTCGAGCAAGTTTAGGAAAACAAGTCAGTGAATTAAACATGCAAGATCGGGTCGCTTTTCTTGGGTTTAGAACTGATGCTCGAGATCTGGTGCAATTAGCAGATATCGTGGTTTTGTCATCAGACCGTGAAGGTTTTCCACTCGTCATGGTCGAAGCTTTACAGGCCGATAAAGCAATGGCTTCAACCAAAGTGAACGGTGTGATTGAATGGTTGCCAGAGCAATATCTGGCAGAAATTGGAGATGCACAAGGTTTAGCAAAAGCGATTAAATGTGCGCTTCAACCTGAAGCTCAAAATGACTTTGGCCCTTTGTATGCAAAAGCCAAGGCTGAACTGACTGTACCAGCCATGGCTGAGCATACGCTTAATATTTATAAAGGCCTGCTGAAAACTTAATTATTTTTTGGTGTAAGGCGAATGGCATCAAGTACCACGAAGTTATCTTCGACATTAATGGTATGACAACCGTCATCTGCTTGATTCCAGTCTGGTAAAACTACTTCTAGTAATTTTTCTTCATAAGCTGTCGGGCTAAGCTGAGTAATTGCCTTTAATTCGATATTGCCGCCATAGCGTTTTAACGAATCTTGGCTTGGTCGAACCAGTTGTCCTTTATAAATAAAGGGTTTACCCGCCATACGGAACTGCTGACTGCCTCGGCACACTGGGTTCATTGGGTGCTCTTGCCAGTTCGGATTTAAAATATCTTCGGTAAAGAATAGATCTAAACGATCACCAAATTTCTTACAATCACGACGCGTTGAGGTAAACAGATACCATAAGCCTTCATGGTAAAAAGGGGTACTGTCGACCGCTTCAATATTCTCAATCAGATTAGAATGCTTTTCCCATTTCAGTGGGAATTCAGTACATTTCCAAAGTTCAATGATCTTGTTGGCAGAAGTTTCTGGAATCATGTACCAGACATCTTCTACTTTAAATACACAAGGATAAGAAAGGTGGTAGTCGAGCTTTAAGATTGTCTCGGGTGGTGTATAGGTACCATCTTTAAATACTTCTAAGACAGAAAGAAAACCGACAGGATGTTCATCATCAACTTCTTCAAAAAAAATGAAATGACGGCCATTTTCATAAGCATAAAAACTATCTGCAAATGTGAACTTTCTAGGGGAGTGGATCTCAAAGAGAGAATCTAATTGCTTAAGTGTTGTAAATGGTTGTTCTAACCAGCCAAAACGCATATACCAATGTGAATCATAAGATTTTGCTTTTTTTGCTTGTTGGTATTTGTACCATTTTTTTTGAATTGAACGAATCATGACAATATAAGAAATAAAAAAGATATATTAACTCTATTTTACATTAGATATCATATTTGCTGTTTAAAAGGGGAAGTAGCTTAATGAAGATTTATGTTGTGAGTATTGAAGATGAGAAATCACCTCGATTAAGTAAATTTCTTAGCCAAAATTTTTTTGAGCAAAGTGCTTTCCCTGTCACAAAAGTAGGAATTAAGGGTGGGGAACTTTCAGCAAAAGAATATTTCGAAAAAGGTGTGAAAGGGCGTTCTAAGCCATTAACTCCAGCAGAATTGGGTTGTACCTTATCTCATCTTTCAGCCTTAGAAAATTTCTTGGAAACAAATGACGAGCTTGCTCTAATTTTTGAAGATGACGCTATTTTACCTACTGAATTAAATTTTAAAGATTTAGAAAAAGAGCTTAAAAACTTTAATTTGCCTAAAAATATTCTATTCAGTCTGGGGGGGATACAGATGAAAGAAAGTTTAAAGGTTCGGGGTATATTAAAAAATAATAAATTATTTAATAAAGATGTATTGGAAGTACATCCGCACTTTTATAACCGTGTAAATTATGCCGTTGCTTATGTAGTTGATCGTGAAATGGCAAAAAATTTAATTGCTTATCATCATTTAATTAGAAAAGCAGATGATTGGAGCTATCTATTTGACTTCAATGAAACTTCTCATATTCTGATGACATATTTGGTAGATCATCCTGTAATTAATGTGGGGGAAAAAGATACGCAACTAAGCGCGATTGAAGGTGAGCGTGCTAGGTCTTCTGATTTACCTAAAAGTCGTTATGGTATATCTTTAAATTATAATTTTGCAAAATTAAAATACAAAAAATATCCACTCTAAATTCAAATTTACTATTAGGATTCAGTCAGTATTCTTAAACTAACTGAATCCATTTTAAATTTTTAAAGCATTGCTTTATATGTTTTTTCTAAATCTACAATATTTAAATAGTAGTTGCTGTGAACCTCACTCGTATCTGCAGGTTTTGCAAATATAAATTGCATATTACATTTTACAATATGCGCTAAAGTTGAAAAAACTGAAAAATCAGAAAGTGTATTAGGAAGCCAGCTTAAAGCCATAGTATTAGGTTGGCAGAAAATAATATTTGACCAAGCAGCTCCACTTGGACCAACAATAAATTTTGCATGACTAAAAATATTAATTTGTTCTAAAAAATTATAATCTTCTAAATAAATGGCTTGAAAACCATATTTTGAAAAAAAATTAATAGTTTCTTCTTGATTATATGAACGTACTGAACCTTCTTTACGCATTAAAAATATTTTTTCATATTTTATAGTAGTCTTTATTTCATTGCTATATTTAAAACAAGCTTCTCGTATAGTTTGGATCAGTTCAGGACAGTAACATGATTTATTAGTAGCAGATAAAACATTTCTTGAATTAAATACAAAATTGTTTCTATTGTTAATATAATGTAATTTTTCAATAAAAATGTCTTTACTTGTATTTATATATATAGTATTTAATTTTATTTTTTTATGTTTCATAAATATATCTAAAATTTCTTTTAGTGAAGGAGTGTTTTTAATACTTTCATCTAATACTATATCTTTAATACTATATTGATTTAATATTTCGGGTGTTAAAAGTAAGATTTTTGGAGCAATTTCAATTAACCAATGATAGTAGTTGTAAACTCCATTGCCACCAATAAATAAGGTATTTTCTTTTAGAGTAATTAATTCTTTTTTTTCATGCTTTATCGCAGCAAATTCATCGTTATGATATCGAATATACCCTGTGGAATAATCACTGTAATTTATATCTGAATCTAAAACACGTTCCATAATTGGAGTGTTTGAGTTTTTGTAAATAATATGACTAGATCTGGTTTGAATTAAAACATTTTTTAATTCATATAATATTGTTGCAGGAATATTAACCTTGGAAATAGTATTTTCTTTAATAAAAAATTTAGGGGAATAAGACAAAACCTCAGATTGATCTTTTAATACTTTAAGTATATTTTTGTTTTGGTCTATCCATTGAAGTTTATGTATTTCAATATTCTTAAGTCGCTTTAAAAGAAATTTTAGAAATAAATTAATCTGAAAATTGTGATTGAATAAATAATTTTTTATGAAACGATTAATCATTTTTTTCAAAAATAGTTGGTGGTATTTTAATATAATCTATTAATTTTTTGAAGTCAATTAATATTAATTTTGGTATTGTGTTTTAATGATTTTTATGTGGTGGATTATGTGATTTTAAACTATAAATATTAAATTTTTAAAAAGTACGTTAAAATATCTTTATTCTTAAGTAAAAAGAATTAAGACTAGTAGTTAATTTTTTGAAATAATTATAAATACGTAAATAAAATTTTAATTGATTATAGAATTCATAATTCATGCTTATATTATAAAGCTTATACACATTGAAATTATTAAAGAGAAGGGAGCACAAAGTGAATTTATGCTCTTATAATATGTCTATCGATAAGATTTATAATATTTTAAAAAATAATACTTCTTTAATTGTTGGAAAACTTCTTATGCATTTAGTCAAAGAGTTTTTACTCAATGAGAAAAAGCGGTTAGTCTAAAAGAGATATTTATTCCTGTTTATCCGCATTTCCTTTCAAAACCATATAAATCAGCGCAACAAAAATAAGCAATGCACCTGCTAAGCTACTGATACAGAAATAAAGAATACGTTGATTAGTTGTTAAATTGAATAATTCATGAGAAAGGATATAGCGCATGAAGAACCATTGTGCGAGAGAGAATACAATCACGACCAAAGCATGTCGACGGACGTCAGGACGCATTGCCATAATCAATTACCATGGGAGAAAAGAGCAGTTATTATGCCATTTGCGTCCCGTCATCTCAATAGAGTCAGAATTAACGTAGTTATTTAGAAAAAATAAAAATATGAAGGAATTGTGAACTTTTATTAACATTAATAAATAGTAAAATCCCTTTTGTTTACTAATACTTTCATTACCTTGTTGATTTTGGCATTGGGGAGAATAATGCAGCCTATTGATTTTGTACTAATTTGGGTAGACTCAACTGATACTAGATGGCAGCAAGATTATATATATTATAAATCTAAAGAAACAAATATACAGGTGACCCAGCTTAGTGATGAGTGCCGTTATCGCGATTGGGATAACCTTCAATATTGGTTTAGATCTGTTGAAAAGTTCTGCCCTTGGGTACGAAAAATTCATCTTGTAACCTGCGGGCATTTCCCTGAATTTTTAGTAGAAAATCATCCTAAATTGAATTTGGTAACACACGATCAAATTATAGATTCAGATTGTTTACCAACATTTAATTCTCACGCTATTGAAATTAATATCCATAAAATAAAGGGTCTTGCGGAACATTTTGTCTATTTTAATGATGATACTTTTATTAATCGACCGTTAGAACCTGAGTTTTTCTTTCAAAATGGTTTGCCTTGCGATGGTATTCGGCTACAGCCCTTGATGGTGGTGGGAGATGAGAACTTCTTAGGCGCAGTTGCCTTAACTGATGTCGCCATTATCAATAAATATTTTGATAAGAGAAAACTATTTAGAAATCATCCTTATGCTCTTTTTAATCATCGATACTCGATGAGCAATAACTGGGATAATTTTTTAAGCTTATATAATCGAAAATTTTCAAGTTTTTATAGTATGCATTTACCTCAACCATTTTTAAAGTCAGTGTTTGAAGAGGTTTGGGGAAAAGAAGAAAGCTACTTGAAAGAAGTATCAAGTCATCGCTTTAGACAACCTTTAGATGTTAATCAATATTTGTTTAGACTTTGGCAGTTATGTTCTACTCGTTTTTGCCCAGTAAATATATTTGAGCGTGGCCAAAATTTTAATTTAAGAATGCAGAATCTTCCTGAAATTAATCATGTGATTAAGAATGAGCAACTTCCGCAGATCTGTTTAAATGATAATGAGCACGTGGTCGATTTTGAAAAGCTTAAAACAGAAATTATTCAAATCTTTGAGCAAAAATTTAATACAGTCTCAAGTTTTGAAAAAGAAATATCCCATTAAAATGACTTAATTAAAAAACCCTGCATGAGCAGGGTTTTTTAATTTAAAAATCTAAAAATTATTTAGATTCTTCAGCTTTTGGCTTTTCACGTAAGCGGATGCCCAAGTCACGAAGCTGATTTGCTTCAACAGGAGCAGGTGCTTGAGTAAGGGGACATTCAGCAGTTTTCGTTTTAGGGAATGCAATCACGTCACGAATAGAAGTCGCGCCAGTCATTAACATTACTAAACGGTCAAGACCAAATGCCAAACCACCGTGAGGAGGAGCACCGTAACGAAGCGCATTTAGTAAGAAGCTAAATTTCTCTTCTGCTTCTTCTTCAGAAATACCAAGCGCTTCAAAAATCGCTTTTTGCATTTCTAATGTATAAATACGTAGAGAACCACCACCAACTTCAGTACCGTTCAATACCATGTCGTAAGCAACAGAAAGTGCTTCACCTGGATTGTTCTTCACTTCTTCTACACTTGATTTTGGTAGAGTGAATGGATGGTGAACAGAAGTCCATTTGCCATCGTCAGTTTCTTCAAACATTGGGAAATCAACAACCCAAAGTGGAGCCCACTCACAAGTTGCAAGATTCAAATCATGGCCAATCTTCACACGAAGAGCACCCATTGCATCATTTACAACTTTAGCTTTATCAGCACCAAAGAATACGATATCGCCATCTTGTGCACCAACACGTGCCAATAGTTCAAGTACGATCGGTTCAATGAATTTCACGATTGGAGATTGAAGACCTTCAATTCCTTTAGCGAGTTCATTAACTTTGATGTAAGCCAAACCTTTTGCACCATAGATGCCAACGAATTTAGTGTATTCATCGATTGCACTACGTGGCAATGCTGCTGCACCCGGAACGCGTAAGGCAACAATACGACCTTTAGGATCTTTTGCAGGACCGGCAAATACTTTGAACTCTACTTCTTGCATTAAGTCTGCAACGTCAACGAGTTTCAACGGAATACGCATATCAGGTTTGTCTGATGCATAGTCACGCATTGCATCTGCGTAAGTCATACGTTGGAATTTATCGAATTTAACGCCAAGAAGTTCATCGAACATCTTTACAGTTAGGACTTCCATTAAGTCCATAATGTCATCGTCACTCATGAACGATGTTTCAACGTCGATTTGAGTAAATTCTGGTTGACGGTCAGCACGTAAATCTTCGTCGCGGAAACATTTCGCGATTTGGTAGTAACGATCAATACCACCCACCATCAACAATTGTTTGAATAATTGTGGTGATTGTGGAAGAGCATAGAAACTACCATTTTGTACACGACTTGGTACTAAGTAGTCACGTGCACCTTCAGGAGTTGCACGTGTCAAAATAGGTGTTTCAACGTCTAAGAAACCATTATCTTCGAAGTAGTTACGAATAAGATTGGTCAATTTAGAACGGAAGCGTAAACGATCCAACATTTCAGGACGACGAATATCTAAGAAACGATATTTCAAACGAATTTCTTCAGAAATATTGGTATTTTCATCATTTAACGGGAATGGAGGTGTTTCTGAAGCGGCAAGAACTTCGATGTCTTTACCTAAAACTTCAATTTGACCACTCACCATGTTGGCATTTTCAGTACCTTCATAACGGCGACGAACACGACCTGTAATTTTTAATACATATTCAGAACGTGCTTTATCTGCAGTTGCAAATGCTTCTGGAGTATCTGGATCAATAACCACTTGAACGAGACCATCACGGTCACGCATATCAAGGAAAATAACACCGCCATGGTCACGGCGACGATGTACCCAACCGCATAATGTAACGGTTTGGTCGATTTGGGCTTCAGTTAAAGAGCCACAGTAATGAGTTCGCATCATGATGAAGATTATCCAAACTATATTGGCTGAAAAGACGGATGCGTAAACCGCGCACCGTCAAAAAAGTAAGTTTTCGATTATGCCCTGTTGCATGGTTTGCCACAAGAACTAGATCAAAAAACAGCTATAATTTAGCTAAAAATGAGCAATTTGGCAGCAAGTTTACCCATTAGCCCATTCTTTGTTGTCTATCTAAAAACAAGAATAATAAACATCCTAAACTGAAAGTACTTAACCAGCCTTGCATGAACTCATTAATAGATCGACCAGTAAAATAATAGGTATCTGAGTACCAAATTTCATGAGGAATGTAACGGGCATAATCCCAAAGTGAAAATAAGCCTAGAAGTGTAGATAGGGTAAACAGAGACCATGCAAAATTTTTAATTTTTTTACTCACTTTCCAGTGCTGTTTATGAATTCGATAATAGTGAATACTCATCCAGCCTAAAAACGGTAATGCAAGAGCCGAGGAACCAAGTTGTAAAAGGCGATGCAATGGATAAGATCGGCCAAATAAATGAACCGTTTTCGATAAAACGTCTTGGAATATAAAAGTTCTAAAGTCAGAGTGGGTAAGACCATCCCAAATAAGATGAGTGGCAATACCGACAATAAGTGCGAATATAATTCCAATAAAAAAGTAGATAGAACGTTTAAAAGAGTCTAATTTCAAATCATGCTGAATACCAAAAAAACGGTAAACAACAGGCCGATAAAGTAAATACCAAGTGACACAAAACAATAAACCTAATGCAAGGTTTGGATAGAGCAAACCTTTCCATTGATGAGTCAGCATACCTGACTGAACTGTAAATAAGCGGTAAAGGTCTGGTGTCATACTACCAATAGCGAGTGCAGCAATCGGTAAAGTGTTTTGGCTAAGCTTAGATAGAGGCGGAGCTATAACGGCATGAGAGATGGTAAAAGGCATTAGAAATCAAAAATTACTCACATCATTTAATTGACCAGTCTAACGAATCATCTAAACAGAAATGTTTTTTATTGCAAAACAATCGAAATGTTATAATATAACAAAAAAATATGGGTCATTGACTATGCAACTCAAAACACAGCTTTTTGTTCTCTCATTATTATCATTTTCTATTCAGCAAGTGATGGCAGCAGATGAGACCAATACTAAGGAAGAGAAACCTGCCGAATTGGCGACAATTAAGGTTAAAGCAGAACCTACAGCACCAGCTAACAACACGTCTTTGGCAGAAGGGGCAACCAGTATTGGTAATGCCTTAAATGGTCAGGCAGGGGTCTATTCAGCTCAATATACAGGAGGGGTGAGTCGCCCTGTCATTCGTGGTCAAGATGGTACACGCGTCAAGATTGTACAAAACGGTGGCGATGTAATGGATGTTTCATCTGTATCGCCAGATCATGCCGTTACTGTTGATCCAAACTCTGCCCAAGATATTCAGATATTAAATGGTGCTGAAGCATTACTATATGGTGCAGGCTCAGTTGGGGGGCTGGTGAATGTTGTTGATGAAAAGATTCCGACCAGTATGCCAGACAAGGGGTATCAAGGAAAAGCTGGAGTTCGCTATAACACTGGTAGTGACGAGTTACTTTATTCGGGGCAAGCGACAGTCGGTTTAGGTGATCATGTTGCGCTACGTGTTGGTGGTTTAAAACGCGATGCCAATGATTATATCTTGCCTAAAGATTTACAAACAGACGAGCGCCGTCAGGACAGCACTTTTGCCGATTCTAAAAATTATAATGCTGGATTGTCTTGGATTGGGGACCGTGGATTTATTGGTGCATCATTTAGCCAGCGCCATGATCAATATGGTATTCCTGCTGATAATGAGCTTTATAGTTCTTGTGGGCGTGATGGCCTGCATCTCGTGTGCGGAACTGGTGACCCAGTAACAGATAATGGACATGATCACGAACATGATGCGTCATGGATTAATCTTAAAGAAAAGCGTTATGACTTAAAAGGTGAGTTAAAAGACCCATTTGCAGGTTTTTCCAAAGTTGCAGCGCAAGCGAGTTATACCGATTATCAGCATGAAGAAATGCATAATACTGATGTCGGAACAACCTTTAAAAGCAAAGGTATAGATAGCCGAGTTACGTTAGAAAATAATGCTTGGGCAGGTTGGACAGGACAAATTGGGGCGCAATATACTCAACAGAAACTAAATATTGTTGGTGATGAGTCCATTATGGACCCAAGCAAAACCCAGCGTTACAGTGTATTTGGTTTGCAACAGAAACAAATCAATAACGTCAATCTTGCTGTTTCTTCACGTATTGATCATCAAACTATCGACATTGAGTCAGATCAAAAAAATTATACAGGAACAGGATATTCGGTTGCTGGTACAGCAAGTTGGGAATTTATTCCGCAGTACAAATTGTCATTCACAACGTCACACCAAGAGCGTTTGCCATTTGCTCAAGAGTTATATTCAGACGGTGTTCATATGGCGACCAATACCTATGAGTTGGGTAATGATAACCTGAAAAAAGAACGCTCAAATAACGTTGAGTTGGGTTTGCACTTTGATAATGACCTCTTGAAATACAACGTAAGCGTGTTCCATAACCGTTTTGATAAT
Source organism: Acinetobacter sp. (assembly GCA_031277915.1). Classification (GTDB taxonomy): domain Bacteria; phylum Pseudomonadota; class Gammaproteobacteria; order Pseudomonadales; family Moraxellaceae; genus Acinetobacter. Next base: position 25,260 of record JAITLL010000078.1, on the reverse strand, counting down.
TTCATTTATGCCAATACCTTGGATGATTACAAAGGTTTTCGTCTCATTGAATATAGTCAAGATGCAGCGAAATTTTATGGTGTTGATGCTGACTTAAGCTATCAAATTTCACCAGTATATAATTTAGGGTTATTTGGTGACTATGTTCGCGGTAAAATCGATAATGAAAATGCACCACGTATCCCAGGTGGTCGTTTAGGGACTAAAGTCAAAGCAAATTTTGGTGATGGTTGGGATGGTTCTGCTGAGTATTATCATGTGTTTAAACAAGATGATATTGCTAATTATGAAACCAAAGGACAAAGTTATAACATGGTGAACTTAGGTGTTGGTTATAACGGAAAATATGGCAACGTTGGCGATTATCGTGTGTTCTTGAATGCCAATAACTTGTTAGATAGCCGAATTTATCAACATGAGTCTTTCCTTGCAAATGTTCCCCAAGTCGGACGTAACTTTACTGTTGGTGTAAATTTTAGCTTTTAATTTTTCACGTAAAACTTATTGAAAAATCAAAACATAAGCTCTAGCCTTAATTCATTAGGCTAGAGCTTTTTCTGTTTATATGCGTATCTTCCAACGAATCCATCAAAAATTAAATTGGTCAGGTCGACGTTACATGGCAGTCATATTGAGCATTTTGGTGATCGGGTATATTGCTTCGGCAATTTACCATACTGTAAAACCGCTTCCGAAAGGACTGGATTTTATGGGACAGCTTCGCCATGCCAATGTGAAATTTTTGGCAGATCAAACCTATCTGGATGCGCAAGGAAAGCAGCAGCTCGATCAACATATCTTTAAAGAAGTATTTCAACTGATTGATCAAGCCCAAACCACCATTGTCATGGATATGTTTCTATTTAATCAGGAAGTGGGCGAGTCTAAAGTTAAGCAATTACCTTTAATGCAACAGTTGACAGATGCCTTGATCGCAAAGCATCGTCAAAATCCTCACATGCAAATTGTATTAATTACCGATCCAATTAATTCAGTTTATGGTGGCCTTGCTCCAGAACATTATCGTCAATTGCGTCAGGCCGGTGTGGATGTGATTGAAACAGATTTAAAACCCTTGCGTGCATCTAATCCACTTTGGTCGGGCTTTTGGTATATTTGTTGTCAGAATATTGGAAATAACCCTGAAAAAGGTTGGTTGAATAACCCATTTGGTCAAGGAAAGGTTACTCTACGGAGTTATTTGTCATTACTCAATTTCAAAGCGAATCACCGTAAGACATTGGTAGTTGATACCGATGCAGGCTGGAAGTCGCTAGTCACTTCTGCCAATCCACATGATGGTAGTTCTCACCATAGCAACGTAGCTTTGGTGGTGGATGGACCTACAGCAATTGATCTATTAAAAACAGAGCAAATCGTTGCACAAATGTCACAGGGGACTAGCCCAGTTGTGATTATGGGAGAGCTTGGAGAAGATAAAAGCTTGCCACAGGTTCAGGTACTGACTGAAAAAGCGATTTATGAGGCTGTATTAAATCTGGTGAAGACAGCCAAGTCACAAGAACATTTAGATATTGCAATGTTCTATCTCTCTGAGCGCAAAATTATTGAAGCTTTAAAGCAGGCACAACAGCGTGGAGTCAAGCTACGTGTGATTCTCGACCCGAATAAAGATGCTTTTGGCTTGGAGAAAAACGGAATTCCTAATCGGCAGGTCGCTTCTGAGCTTCATGCAGTAGGTATTCCAATCCGTTGGTGTGATACGCATGGTGAACAGTGCCATAGTAAAATGTTATTAAAATATAATACTCAACAAGCAGAATTAATTTTAGGTTCAGCCAATTTAACTGCACGTAACTTAAAAAATTATAATCTTGAAACGGATATGCGCGTGATTGGCTCAGTTCAGGCACCAGTATTTAAAGATGCAGCTCAGTATTTTGATTCTTCTTGGGATAATCACAATACACGTCAAATGACAGTGGATTATTCTAAATATGCCGATGAATCAAAAATGAAATATTGGATATATCGTTTTATGGAATGGTCAGGGTTGTCGACTTTTTAATGAGCATCTTTGGCGTTTTCCAAAAAATGGATTGTGCCTAGAGTCATCCACAACCTGAGCGAGGGAAAGCAAACATCGTTTGCTTCGAGCGCAAGACAAACAAAGTGCGTAGTTTAAACTCAAGCATAGCTTTCGTCTTACGGTACGACAAAGATTATTAATCTTTGCTATTCGTACCTCAGGTTTTGTGGATCACAAATGCTTTTGGTTACTTTGGGCGAAACCAAAGTAATGAATTAGCTGCTACAAGTAGAACTTAAGGCGGTAAGACCCCGTCGTGCTAATTAAAAATAGAGAATAAAATTTTGAATATTTTAAGGCGCTGGCGGAATCAATTGATCCAAAGCTTTATCATCTAACTTTTCTATTTCACTCAAATCGGTCTTAATTTTCCACTGGGATTCGTCATCTACAGGATTTGGCAAACGTGCTTCAAGCCAATCGCAAACCACGTCAGGGTTAAACTCAGGATGATTACACTGAATAATCCATGATAAAAAATCTTTTGCTTCACCATTCATATATGGAGGTGGAGATACGGGGAAAAATAGAGTGGGTAGGCGTTCATTCGTCGATAGGTAGTTTAAAACATGGCCTAGTTCTTGTACGGTTTGCCACGCAAGCGAATGTTCTACATCAATACTGAACTTAAACCACCAAGCGTGTTCGCCATCTGCTCCATGTGCCATGATACGGGCTTCTTGTACACTTGGAACTTTGCAGAAAAATTGATGAAGACGTTCAAAACTGATTTCAGACACAGCAATTGACCTAGCTTGGAAAATGCTAATGGTAGCACAGATACAAATTCTTCATATTTTCTTTATAGTCATTACAAACAATATCAATCAAGCCCTTTTTATTCATGGTTTCTCCTTGACTCTCTTTTAATCTAGTTCTATATCAAGACAAAAGGGATATACCATGAAAAAGCCAATCGTTATTGTACTTTCAACTTTAATGTTGGGTATATCTGCTACTGCGATGGCGGATTCAAATAATCGCTGGGATAACTACCACGGTAAAGACAATCGACATGATGAACAGCGCTACGATCACCGTTATGACCACCGCGATGAACATAGATCACCAGGTTGGGGCAATGCAAACCGTGGTGGCGAATATGTAGTGTTCAAACGAGGAGATCGTATGCCAGTAGAGTACCGTGATAACCGTTATTTTGTTTCGGACTGGCGTGCACATCGTTTATATGAGCCACCACGTGGATATCACTGGGTGAAAACACCTAAACAATATTTATTAGTAGATTCACATCATCAAGTGTACCGTGTTCATTAAGTTTAAAATATAAAGAAGGCCTCAATATTGAGGCCTTCTTTATGCTAATTCATCATCTTGGGGTTGAGGTGTTTTTAAAGGTGTAGTTGTTTTTGAATGTTTTTCTTTCATTACCGATGGATAATGCCATGAAGCAAAACGAACCACTAAAATAGAAAGCGCTAAAATTAAAATTGAACCTGTAATAATGACTTGATCGATATTTGCTTTATGGTCATGTTGAATATCTGAAATAAGCAAACGTGTTAAGGCCGTAATCGCAACATAAATAAGAAACCGGACAGGCATATGATTGGTTTTAAAGTAAATACCAACCATTGCGCCGAGTTCTAAGTATATAAATAATAATAAAATATCATCAATTGAAGCATACTTTTTGACAGTTAAAATTTCATAAACGGTATGTACAGCTGACCATGCAACCATACAGCCGATAATGAATAAAGCCAAATAATGAAAAGCCTCAACGGCATAGTGACCAAACCGGTCGAGAGTTCTTTCAAACTTTTTAGGATCGGGCATAGTAAGATCTTTTTTTGGTATGAATATGCTTAGAAATTAAACAAATTTTATGCCAATAGAAATAGTAGATACAAAATAAAAAACGCCTGATCAATCAGGCGTTTTTTATGAAAATCTTAATTATGCTTGGTTGGTAAAGTAGTCTTCACTAAAGCCCATAATTAAGTCAGCACCTGCTTTAATTTTAGCAATACGTGCATCAATATCTGGCAAGATACGTTCAACAAAGTATTGAGCTAAAGCAAGTTTATTCTGGTAGAAATCACCAGATTTATCTTTTGCAGCGGCTGCAATTTTTGCAAACATATAAGAGAAGCTGAGTAAGCCTACCGCATGCAAGTAATCAACAGCAGCAGCATTTGGGAAGTCTACATTTTCAGCAGCTTGTTCAATAATAAACTGTGTGATTGCTTCAATTTCAGTTGCAGCATCTAAAGTTGCATCTTTAATGAAGTTCAAATCGGTGTCTAAGTCATTTGCAAAGTCACGAATCTCAGTGATGTATTCAGCAATAAATGCACCACCACATTTAATGGTTTTACGACCAATTAAATCTTGAGATTGAACGCCGTTAGTACCTTCGTAAATTTGAGCAATACGAAGATCACGAATACATTGTTCCATACCCCATTCACGGATATAGCCGTGACCACCGAATACCATCTGAGCATCTAAAGTGGCTTGGAATGCTGTATCTGTGAGATAAGCTTTTGCGATTGGTGTTAAAAGCGCAACGCGATTATTAGCTTTTTTCACTGCTTCTGCATCAGTTGAGAACTTAGTGATATCAAGCTGTTGACCTACATACACTGCAAATGCTCGAGAAGCTTCATTGTTTGCACGTACGTTTAACAACATACGACGTACATCACCGTGTACTAAAATGCTGTCAGCAGGTTTATTTGGTGATTGAACACCAGTAGCACTACGACCTTGTAAACGGTCAGTTGCGTATTGAGCCGCGTTTTGATACGCAAACTCAGAAGCACCTAGACCTTGAATACCCATTGATAAACGTTCGTAGTTCATCATAACGAACATGGCAGCAAGGCCTTCATTTTCATTACCAACGAGGTAACCTTTTGCACCGTCAAAGTTCATCACACAAGTTGCAGATGCTTTAATCCCCATTTTATGTTCGATAGAACCTGGGCCTACATGGTTGCGGTCACCTAACGAACCATCTTCATTTACAAGGTATTTCGGTACAATAAATAATGAGATACCACGTGAACCAGCAGGAGCATCAGGAGTTTTAGCAAGTACTAAGTGAATGATGTTTTCTGCTAAATCATTGTCACCACCTGTAATGAAGATTTTAGTACCTGTGATGTTATAAGTACTGTCATCATTACGTTCTGCTTTAGTTTTAATAATACCTAAATCAGTACCTGCATGTGGTTCAGTCAAGCACATCGTACCTGACCATTCACCTGAATAAATCTTAGGTAAATAAGTTTCTTTTTGCTCTTGAGATGCATAGCTACTTAAAGCCATACCTGCACCTACTGAAAGAAGTGGGTAGAGCATGAAAGATGGGTTAGTCGCAAACAACATTTCATCGGCAAGAACGGTCAGCATTTTTGGCATGCCTTGACCGCCCCATTCTTCATCTGCGCCTAAGCCAATCCAGCCACCTTCTGCATATTGACGAAATGCATCTTTAAAGCCAGCAGGAGTAAAGACTTCGCCGTTTTCGTAGCGAGCGCCTTCTTCATCACCAGTACGGTTCAATGGATGAGTCACGTTCTGAGCAAATTTAGCCATTTCTTCTAAAATCGCTTCAGCTGTTGCAGCATCTACATGAGCAAGTTTCTCATTAGACTGCCAAAATTGTTCTGCTTTAAATACATCATTTAAGATGAATTTCATATCAGCTAAAGGAGCATTGTAAATTGGCATAATCGTTCACCTTTTTTGTGCACATTGGCCTGTGCTAGATATCCTGTAAAACGAAATGGATATTGAATTTAAAGTCTAAATTTATCATCGATTTTATAAAAAAAGGACCGTCAAAACTGAGCAGTCCTTTTTTGATTTTTAACATTGCATATCGCAACTAACTATGGTTAGAAAGCGAAATGTTCAGTGTCTAATGACATCAATGGCTCTAAACCACCTGCAATCACATCAACATGTGAGCGAACACGTGGCAAGATTTTTTTGAAGTAGAAGCGAGCAGTCGTAACTTTCGCATTGTAGAAATCAACATCGGTCGTACCTTCAGCCAATTTCTCTTGTGCAACAAGTGCCATGCGAGCCCATAGATACGCTAAAGTGATATAACCTGAGAAGTAGAGGTAATCTACAGCAGCAGCACCTACTTCATCCGGATTTTGCATTGCACGCATACCGATTTGCATAGTGAGATCGCCCCATTCTTTATTAAGCGCAGCAAGTGGCTCAACAAATTCTTTCATGGCAGCATTGTCTTTGTTTGCTTCAACAAACTTGTGAACAATTTTGGTAAAGTCTTTTAGCATTGCGCCTTGAGTTTGCAATACTTTACGGCCTAACAAATCAAGTGCCTGAATTTCGGTTGTACCTTCATACAAACATGCAATACGTGTATCACGTACGATTTGTTCCATGCCATGCTCAGAAATAAAGCCATGACCACCGAAGACTTGAACACCATGCTTAGCAGACTCAGAACCTGTTTCAGTTAAGAATGCTTTTGCAATTGGAGTCAATAAAGACAAGATGTTGTCAGCAAACTTACGCTCTTCTTCTGTTTCGCCTTTTTCAACGATGTCAGCGTATTGAGCAAGTAAGTAAACAAGTGCACGACCGCCTTCAGCAAATGCTTTTTGAGTTAAAAGCATGTTACGAACAGCAGGGTGAACAATAATTGGGTCTGCTTCTTTTTCTGGCGCTTTAGGACCAGAAAGTGAACGCATTGCCAAACGATCTTTTGCGTAAGTTAATGCGCCTTGGAAAGATGATTCAGATGCAGATAAACCTTGAACGGCAGTACCAATACGCGCTGTGTTCATGAAGGTAAACATACAGTTCAAACCACGGTTTTCAGGTCCAATCAAGTAACCTTTAGCTTGGTCAAAGTTAATGACACAAGTTGCATTACCATGGATACCCATTTTGTGTTCGATAGAACCACAACGTACTGCATTACGCTCGCCTAGTGTTCCGTCTGAATTGACATTGAACTTAGGAACGATGAATAACGAAATACCTTTTGTACCTTTCGGCGCACCTGGTAAGCGAGCAAGAACGATATGGATGATGTTGTCAGCCATGTCGTGTTCACCAGCAGAGATAAAGATTTTCTCGCCAGAGATTGCATAGCTACCATCTGCATTTGGTTCTGCTTTAGAACGGATGATACCTAAGTCTGAACCTGCATGAGATTCAGTTAAACACATGGTACCTGTCCAAACCCCTGAAACAAGGTTTGGTAAGTAAGTGTTTTTTTGTTCATCAGAACCGTGATGTTCTAAAGTACGTACAGCTCCGTGAGACAAGCCAGGGTACATACCCCATGCCCAGTTTGAGCTACCGACCATTTCTGAAATCGCGATACCTAAAGAATTAGGTAAGCCTTGACCGCCGTATTGTTCTTCTGCTGATAAAGACGGGAAGCCAAGTTCGATGTATTTTTGATAAGCTTCTTTAAAGCCTGTTGGCGTAGTTACAACACCATCATTCCAAGTACAACCTTCGCGGTCGCCAACTTGGTTTAAAGGAGAAAGTTCATTTTCACAGAAGTCTGCCGCAGCTTCTAAATATTGATCAACCAATTCACGGCTTACGTTACCTTGAAAGTCAGGTAATTTTGCATAGTGTTCTTCAGCATTTAATAATTCATGCAAAACGAATTGCATATCACGTAAGGGCGCTTTGTATTGTGGCATATCGGGTTCCTCAATACTGGTGAAACCAGAGTTATAATCCTAATCTACGATAATGTGCCATAAGAGGCACTTTGAACTATTACATCGTGCAACAACTTGCATAACTGTACAAGCACCTCTGGACCTTTACTTTGTGACTGCAAAGTCAAGAAAAAAATACTTGAACTATGTAAGTGCTTTGAGTGTAAACACTTTTGGTCATGTTTATGCGATACAAATAGTCAAAATCGTAAGTAGTTGTGTACACAAAAAAGGCGCCTATAGGCGCCTTTTGTTTTACTATTTTGAGAATTATTTTGCTTGAGTCGCTACAGGAGCAGGGGCAGCCATTGGTGGTTGAGGGCGCTTTGGCTCAAAACGTAGGTTACAGGTACCTTCAAGTGTTTTATCGCCCACTTGAACATTTATAGTTTGTCCATTGGCTTTGCCTTCACATGCCTTTTGAATCTGTTCAAAACGAGCTTTACGTTCTGCGCGATGCTGTTCCCATGCTGCTTTTTGTTCAGGCGTAAATTCACGGTGTTTCATACGGTGATGGCCATCTTGTGGACCATCTTGCATCATGTGATGATCTGAATTAGACATTTGTGGAGTTGATTGACACGCAGCCAAACTACCCATAGTTACAATTGCTGCACTGAACAATGCGATTTTAGCCGTCATTTTCATATTTAAAGCCCTTTAATGTTTGTTTTAAGATAGCTTAAAGATTAGATAATAAAGATGGAGAAACAATGAAGAGTTTTTCTTTTCGTTGTTAGTTACAATGCCAAATATAGCGTAAAAATGAGAGAGTGCTTTTGAACGTACTACGTGTTCCCATTGCATTGCGGCTATTTTTAACGGTCTTGCTGACTACGTTATTAATTGCAACTGCAAGTTTGAGTGTACTGCACTGGACGATGCAAAAGAACTTTGCCAAATATGTGGCCGATGTTGAAATGCAAAAGCTAGATCGGCTCATGACAAATCTTGGAAATGTATATACTGTTTATCATGATTGGGGCAATGCGATTCAGGCGCAAATCTTACAAATTGAAGGTACGGCAGCACCAGATGACTATGACCGTCTTTCACAGTGGTGGTTAAGACGCCAGTATGATATTGCCATTCAGCAGCATTCATTCGATGAACACACTCTTATTAATGTTTCTTCAGATGGAGCGACTGCAAATAAAAATTCTATTTTTAGCGATGAAGAGCTTCGTACACTTGAAAAAAATTTACCTTCTGAATATCAACCGTTTGAAGGCTTAAAATTCCCGTTAAGTGCGAACCAGTTTCGTCAGCGTGATGACAAAAAAAATAAGTCAAAAAAAGGAAGTCTCAAAGATATTGAGACACAAAATGGTAAGAAGCGCTTTATTGCTTTACCAGACCGTTTGGGCTTAAGTTCTCGTTTATCTTTATATGATGCCAAACATCAATTTGTAGTCGGTGAGCCCCCATCTTCAGATCAGATGTCTTATCGTCCTATTATGGTCAATGATCAGGTGGTTGGATATCTAGGACTAAAGCCTGTTTTAGATAAAGAAGATGCGTTAAGTATTAATTTCTTTAGTAATCAAAAGCGCTATTTACTCTTAATTTATGCTTTAACATTACTCTCAAGTTTAGTTGCAGCACTTTTAATGGCAACTTATTTTAAAAAGCCAATTCAGCGTCTATTAAATGCAACAAATGAGTTAACTAAAGGTAATTATCAACATCAAGTGGTTACTAAACGAAATGATGAACTAGGCGATTTATCAACTCAATTGAACCATTTAGCCGAAATTTTACATCAACATGAAGAATCACGACGTCAATGGGTAGCAGATACTTCTCATGAGTTGAAAACGCCGCTGGCTGTATTGCAGGCGCAAATTGAAGCGATGCAAGATGGTATTCGAAAGGCAACACCTGAACATCTTGATGCCATGATGCGACAAGTTTCGAGTCTAAAGAAACTCACACAAGATCTTGCCGACTTGGCACAAGCTGATGCTCAGCAACTTAAATGTTATTTAAGTTCGGTCAATCCATGGGATGTTGTACTACAAGAGGTAGAAAACTTTAGGCCTAAACTAGAACAAGCCGGACTAGAAATTGAGGTCGAAGGTGATGGTGTTCCTTTATTGTTAGACCGTGATAGATTTAAACAAATTATTGTTAATTTGATTGGTAATAGCATTCGTTATACCGAAACAGGTGGGAAAATTCATATTCATACGAGTCAAACGCTTCAGGATTGGACTTTATATGTCGATGACAGCCCCTTTGGTTTAAACGATCAACAGTTATCACGTTTAGGCGAACGTTTTTATCGTGTAGATGATTCGCGCACGCGTAGTACAGGTGGAACAGGACTAGGCTTAGCTTTATCTTGTAAAATTGCGCAAGCGCTTGGTGGTACACTCAGTTTTGAACACTCGCCATTGGGTGGTTTACGTTGTGTACTGACCTTTAAAAAGCAGAGTTAAATAAAAGGAAAAATGGCCCATGAAACATGTAATGTTGGTTGAGGATGAGGTTGAGTTAGCACATCTGGTGCGTGATTATCTTGAAGCTGCTGGTTTCGAAGTAAGTATGTTTCATGATGGGCAAGATGCTTATACAAGCTTTCAACAACGTAAACCTAATTTAATGATTCTGGACTTGATGGTTCCAAGAATGGATGGCTTAACAATTTGTCGTAAGGTCCGTGAACAGTCAGATTTACCGATTATTATGGTAACTGCACGTACTGAGGAAATTGACCGTGTTTTAGGCCTAAATATGGGGGCAGACGATTATGTATGTAAGCCATTTAGCCCAAAAGAGCTAGTTGCACGGGTGCAGGCAGTTTTACGTCGTCTAGAACGAAAGGCCGAACCTGAACAAAATGACTCTTTTCGAATTGATAAAGCACAACAAAGAATTTGGTATCAACAAAAATCTTTGAGTTTAACACCAACCGAATTTCGCCTACTTGAGTTATTTTTAGAGCATGTGGGACAGGTCTATTCACGCGCGCAATTATTAGACCATATCAATCCAGACAGCTTTGATGTTGCCGACCGAGTTATTGACAGCCATATCAAAAACTTGCGCCGAAAAATTAGTGAAGCGGCTGAAACTGGTAACCGTCATGAATGGATTCAAGCTGTTTATGGCGTCGGTTATCGCTTCGAATATCCAGAAGAATAAGCTGTTAATAAAAGTTATTCTGTGGATAACCACAATGTTATCCACAGAAAATGTGGATAGTTTTAAAGAGTTATGGATAAATTATAATCTTGGTGTGATTAGGCACTAATAGCCATATTTCATCTATATCTACACTTCTAACCGCGATACAGCCTAAAGTCCAATCTTTGTGTGGCATATAAATTGAACTAAAAGGTATAGATAAAAAGGACTTCGGAACTGATCCATGAATCATGATATCTCCACCAGTCGGCTGTTGATGTTGTTTGGCATAAGCAACATCTTGTGTATTGGGATAGGAAATATGCAATGATTTATAAAACGCACTTTGTGGATTGCGCCAATCTATAGAATAAATTCCTTCTGGTGTTTTACCGTCATTTTCAAAGTGTTTATGTCCTTCAGGATTAAAGCCTAAGCGAATAGGGTATCGACGAATTACTTCCTGATTACTTTTGAGTAGAAGGATGCGTTGATTTTTAAACACTTCAATTGAGGTTACAGGTTTTGTCTTTATAAAATCGGATATCTCATTACTTGTTAGTGCTTCATGAGAAGGTATAAAAGTAGGTAAATATTTTTCATACTTATAAAAAGCAATTCCGAGTGGAATGAATAGAAGTGTACAAATAATGATAGGTCTAATTTTCATATATTATTCTTTGAAGTTAAAACACTCTCTTGAGTTATAACTTGAGCTGCTCAAGAGAGGTTAAATATTTCAATAATTAAGAAGAACAGCTTACTGCGACATCTGGTACATCACTTGGTAATGGGCCTAAATCTTCAGATTTTTCTAAATCAGGTTGTCTGGTATAAGGGTGATTAAGTAGCTTAAACAAACGGTCTACCTCACTCAAATCATCTCGCTCTGCTGCTTCAATCGCACGTTGCGCCATATGATTACGTAAAATATAAACTGGATTTGCTTGTTGCATGTTTGTATCAAGTTCATCTGTATCTTGATGTTCACGAATATTTTCATATTGGCGAAGGAACTCATCAAACTGTCGAATATCGAGGCAGTCATCACGTAGCGCTTTATATTCTTTATTTTGAAGACGGATAAAACTTTGTGTGTAATCAAGTTGTTCGGTTTGCAAAATACGCAAAAAGCTTAAGCCGCACTCAGTACTGTCTTTATGGAAATGGGGGAGACCCATTTTTTGACATAAGCCTGTGGTGTAATGCTCAATAAAGGTAGGTTCAAATTCTTCTAAACAAGCAGCCAACTCTTCTTTGAATTGCTCTTTCTGTTCAGGTTTGGCAAGTGGAACTAGATTATTTAACCAAGTCCATAAATTCCAATGCGCAATACTCGGTTGGTTTTGATAGGTGTATCGTCCTTGGTAGTCGGAATGGTTGTTAATCCAGTTGGGACGAAAACGTTCCATAAAACCATATGGACCAAAATCGAGTGTAGAACCGGTAATATTTAAGTTATCGGTATTCATCACGCCGTGAGCAAAACCGACAAGCTGCCATTTAGCAATCATGATGGCTGTATTTCTAATCACAGCTTTAGCAAAAGCTAAAATAGACTGTTCTTCTTGTTGGCATTCTGGATAGTGCCATTCAATACATTTTTGAGTGAACTCAGCCAATAACTCAGGTGCATATTGATTGATCCATTCAAAATGACCTAAGCGGATATGACATTCAGAGGTTCTAAGTAGCATTGCACCAGGCTCTAGTTTTTCGCGCTGTACGCCTTGAGCAGAGCTTGTAAAACCTACCGCATGACTAGAAGCAACCCCTAAAGCATTTAAAGCATGTCCTGCTAAATATTCACGAATAACAGAGCGTAAAACTGCTCGACCATCTCCCATACGTGAATAGGGTGTAGGGCCTGCACCTTTCAAATGTAAATCGATGGTTTGGCCTTTGTTATTAAGAACCTGAGCAATTAATAAACCGCGTCCGTCGCCTAGCTGACCTGCCCATTGCCCAAATTGATGCCCTGCATAAACCATTGCCAAAGGTGGAAACTCTGAGAAAGTCCGCTGACCACTGCAAATTTCTACCCATGTCTCTTTTTCTTCATCCGTCCATTGTAGCTCTTCAGCTAATGCTAAATTGAAATGTCCAGCTTTTGCACCACGTAGAGGAGAGGGTTGTTGGATATGAAAAAGCTTAGGATTGAATGATGAATAAAGCGGATTAAATTGCATAGACTGGGCTAAATATTTGAGGCGAACTTCACTATACCATAGTTAAAAATAAGCCAAAAAAATAGCGCCTACAAAGCATGGCTTCATAGGCGCTATTTCGATCTAAAGTCGTATTAGTCTGGTACGACGTTTGTGTTCTTTTTAATGTTACGCATTAATGTTTCTAAACATTCACGGTGATGACTCAAACGATGTTCAAGCAATTGGAAATCAACTTTTAACTTATGATCCATTTTGTGGATCTTTTCAGCCATCGCCGCTTTCTTCGCTTGTAGCTCTTGTTCTTTGAGTTTTGCCCAGTCATTTAATGTATGTGTAAATGCTTCATATTCTTGAGCAATGCGTTGCTTCATTTGACTCATGTCAGCATTTACATCATGGCCATAAATAGCGAGGTCTTGTTCAGCATATTTAAACTTCATTGCCAACTCAGCTTTTTTAATATTAAAGCTCGGAATACGACGTAAGTTCTTTGCTAAACCCAGTTTAGAACATGTCCAGATTAGCCATTTAGTTGGGTCATATTGCCACCATTTCACACCATTACGATAATCATATTGGAAAATATGGTGATAGTTATGATAACCCTCGCCCCATGTTGCAATCGCTAACCAGAAGTTATCGCGTGCTGAGTTTTCATCTGTATAAGGGCGGTTACCAAACATATGGCAAAGTGAGTTAATGAAGAATGTAACTTGATGGCTAATGATTAAACGCAATAAACCACCGAGAAGTACAACTCCCCATAAGTCGCCAGTTGCCCAGCCAACTAAACCTAAAATACCCACATGAACTGCTACAACCATTAGACCGTAGTATTTATGTTGGAACATTACCAGTTTGTCATTGAGCAAATCAGGTGCATTTTTAAAGTCTGGCTTAGATGGAGAATGATCACGGATCATCCAACCCATATGGGCATACCAGAAACCACGTTCAATTGAGTATGGATCTTCATCCACATGGTCAACATGACGGTGGTGAGTACGGTGACCAGATGCCCAAAACAGAATACTGTTTTGTACAGCAAATGTGCCGCCAATCATTAAAAGAATTTTAAGTGGTAATGACGCTTCATAAGCACGGTGTGCCCAAAGACGGTGGTAACCAGCAGTAATCCCCATGCTACTTAAAGCTAAAAGAAAAAATAAGCTTACCCATGCGCTTACACTAAAATCATAATAATACGCATAAATCGGGATTATGATTGCAGCAAGAATTGGTAAACCAATTAAGGTAATGCTAGCGGTCCAGTTAATTGGGGCCTTGAGTGGGGCGGAAGTCATATCCGGCAGCGCTCCTAGAAACCTTGTTAAACAAGGTAAAAAGACAAAACGACATAGCAAAACCAATCATCAAGATTTATTGCTATTTTGTACATCATATTAGCATGTGCTTAGTGAGAATCACTAATATTATTGTACAGATGTATTGAAAGAACCGTAACAGAATTAAACCATGCTTTGCAACATTTCAAATAGGAGAAGTTGTGTAATGAAAATACAGCGATTGAGAAAAAAGAATAGCATTGATATTGCAGGGAAATTGCCATTGAAATGTCTTTTCATCGCAATCAGCCTTGTATTGGCAGCATGTCAAAGCACGCCGCAACAAAATATTTCAAAAGGCCAGACAAAACCAACGCATCGTGTGCAAACGCCAGTCGTCAAGAAGAAAGTGAGTCCAGAAGGTGTTCAAGATATTGACTGGCAGATCACTCAGATCAACGGGCATAAGGCAAAGTTCTTTAACCAATGGCCGACTCTTTCATTGAACTCAGCAGTCAAAACTGTCACTGGCCATACTGGATGTAACCGTATTTTTGGACGATATACTTTCGACTTTAATCAAAAGAAACTTGATCTGGAAGTTAACGCTGGTCATTCAAGTTGTAATGGCGCTTTAGCACAAGAAGCAGAGTTGGTTGACTCTTTACAACGTGTTCAAAAATTTCAGGTCTTTGGTAATACACTTTACTTGCTTGACCAAAATGGCCAACGCTTAATTCAGGCAGAGAAAAAATAAAAGGTGGGTAATACCACCTTTTTTATATTTTAAAGTTCTTTAAGCATGGTGGTAGGAATGTCTGTAATTAAGCCCTGAACATTCAGATCTCGTAATTCTTTTGCTCTTTCCACATCATTTACTGTCCAGACACTGATATTTAAACCAGCTTGGTGAGACAGTTTAATCATTTCATCCGTAGCTAGTTGGTCGTACCAACCAATATGGCAGCAGCCATATTGATGAGCAAGTTCAATTGCCGTTGCTCCAACCGGAATCTCAACTAACAAACCGCGTTTAAATTGTGAGTTGATGTCACGTAAGGCAGTTAAAATTTGAAGATCGAAACTAGTGATAGTCACGACTTTTTCATAGCCCTGTAATTCAGACTCAAGCTTTTGAACGAGCTTTTCTGCAAATGCCATATCTCTTACAGCTTTAACCTCAACCTCAATATGCTCGAAGTTATCAAGTAAGTTTAAAACACCTGTAAGAGTTGGTGTTGGCTCCGAATTTGGCCAGTTGGGCCAGTTTTGGCGATGATCAAAGGTTAAAGCTTGGGCCAAAGTCGATTGCTCAACAATTTGGTCAACTCCAGCTGTACGTAAAAAATTATCGTCATGAATAATGACCAGTTCTTGGTCTTGAAGCTGACGAATATCAAATTCGACACCACGAATACCTAAGTTTTTTATGTGCTGAAAACCGCCTAATGTATTTTCAGGAGCTTCTCGGCGTGCACCACGATGACCAATAATGCGCATAATTTTCTTCTATTCAGTTATTGTTAAATGGTCTCTTCAAAAGCAGAGACCATTTTTAATCTAATCTATTTTTAAATAATCTCATTAATATTTTTTTGCCAAAGGACTTCTTGTCCACCTTCGGCACGTTGTAAAGTACGAGATGCGACAAATAACCAGTCAGATAAACGGTTTAAAAGTTGGAGCGCTGTAGCTTGGATATTTTGATCACGCGTTTGTACCGACAGTAGAGATCGTTCTGCGCGGCGGCAAACAGCACGGGCTTGGTGAGCATAACTACAAGATAAAGAGCCAGACGGCAGAATAAACTCTTTCAGCATAGGCAAATTTTCATTCATACGGTCGATTTCTTTTTCAAGAAACTCGATACAAATGGGCTGAAGTAAATTGTAGTTCGGAATACAGACTTCTCCTCCTAAGTCGAAAAGCCAATGTTGAATCAGGCTCAGGCTTTTGTCCCAATCTGCTTTATTGGTCACTTGGCTGGTCGTGATTTGTGCGCGTAGTACACCAATAATAGCATTGAGTTCATCGACATCCCCAAGTGCTGCAATTCTTAAATCATCTTTGGCAACACGAGAGCCATCGCCTAAACCTGTTGTACCTGAGTCGCCTGTGCGTGTATAGATTTTGCTTAAACGGTGTCCCATGATGGATATCCTGAACATAAAAAAGGGGATAATGTCGGTCAGAACATTACCCCGAAACTGGAGTTAAGAAAATATTTTTATAATAAAGATTTGCTTAGTAGCTTAATGTCACACCAGCTGATGCAAGGCGGCCACCATTTACATAGTAGTATCCTTGGTCTTGATAAGCTGTTTTATAATTCACATCTCCAATATTTTGAATATTAGTAAACAATTTAATATTCGGATTCATATTCCAGTAAGCATTGATATCTACAGTTGCGTAACCCGGATTTTTGTAATTGCTATCCCAGTCTTTTGACTTTGATTTTGCAACGAGCGAAGCACTAATGCCGTAAACTTCATTTTGCAGACCTGTTGTTAAGGTCAATCCTTGACGAGGGCGACGATTTAAATCCTGATGAGTCTCTTCATTTTCAGGTTTAACATAGCTATAAGTTGCTTTTGCAAATAGATCATCTTTCTGCCAACCAACATAAAATTCACCACCTTGGTAAGTTGCTTTATTAATATTAGTTAATTTACCAAAGTTCACTGAGCCGATAAGATCTTCAACTTCAGTATAGTAAGCAGATAAACCTGCTTTAAAACCTAATGGTAGAGTTTGATCTATACCAATTTCATAAGATGTACTTTCTTCTGGTTTTAAATCTGGGTTGCCATTCCACGAGTTATAAAGTTCATTAAGCGTTGGTGATTTAAAAGCAGTACCAATATTGGTATAGATACTTGTTTTATCTAGAAGTTGATAACGTGCAGCAATTTGACCAACAGTATGTGAGCCGTATTTTTCATTATCTTCCACACGAACACCAACTTGAGTATTTAATTTGTCGCCATTGAATTGATGTTGAAGATAATACCCTGTTGAGTCTACGTTCTCATTGTATGGTGTTCCATAAGACAGAATATCTCCATTCAATATACGATGGGTGGCACCAATTAAGAGCGTTTGCTGCGGTAAAAACTTCCATTTGCTATATAGCTCTACTTCCTGAGTTTTACTATGAACAAAATCAGTAGAGTCTTTTTGATTAACGTCATCTTTGAATTGTGATAAACGAGTATTTAATTCTAAGTTATCTGTTACATTTAAACGGCTACGTAAATTGATAATCTCATTTTCAAAATCTTGTTTAAGCAATGCACCATTAAATGTATAAGCGTCATAAAGGCTTGAACCTTCATTATGGCTATAGTCAACAGAAATACCGTAATCTTTCTGCTCAACACCAAACTTTGTACTAAAACCTTTCTGATCAAACGATGCTGTATTCGATGTGTTGGTTTTTTGGTTAGTTACTTTTGTTGCATCAGACTCTAAGCGTTGCCCGCGAATTTGAGCATAAAAACCATCTTCATATAAATCAGCACCAATAACGGATTTATAAGTTTTATTCTCACCGAATTCACCTGTGATAAAAGCTCTATTCTTTTCAGGTGTTTTTGAAACAAGCTGAATTACGCCACCAATTGCATCTGTACCATAAAGGACAGAGGCAGGCCCTTTTAATACTTCAATTTGTTTAATATCTGTTGTATCAATAAATGCGAGATTTGCTGTTCCAGAAGATGCATTATTTAGTCTAATACCATCTCGTAGTATGAGAGTATGATCAGATTCCGTACCTCGTAAATAAATCTCTGCAAGTTGTCCCATACCACCACTTTGCACCATATTGATGGAAGCATCGGTTTGTAATAATTGTGGTAAAGATGCGATAGGTGATTGTTCGAGAATCTTTGGTTCAATAATGTTGATACGCGCCGGAACTTCGCTTGCTTTTTCAGCACTTTTAGAAGCAGTGACTACAATTGGATCGAGCTGAGTTGCGTTCGTTGTATCATCAGCAAAAATAACAGGTGAAAACCCCATCGCAATAGCGATAGCCCCTACCAGACGAGTAGGTTGAAAAGACTTAGACATAACATGCTCCATACATTCACCCCACGTGAATGATCGGGTAGATAGATGAAACAAGTAGGTCTCCGGACTTCAGCGCCATATTCATGTTATGGACATATTCACCTTCCCACATTACTGCAGTGGTGTAAGTCGATATCGACTTAAAAAATATGCTTTACATTGTTACCGTTGCGGGGGCAGTGCCGGACTTTCACCAGCTTCCCTAAAGCATTAATTGCTTACACTTGCTTCCAATTTTACGCAGTATAAAGTGGTGATTTATTTCATACAATGTCATTTGGAGCAATTCCCAGAGAACTTTTACGCAAGGGACAAAAATTGCATTACAATGGCGCTTATTTTAAGAAATGGTTGTAGTTTAGGCAGATCATGAGCCCATCAAACCAAAAACGTACACGAGCAAAAATCTGTGGAATTACTCGCATTGAAGATGTTCAGACAGTTGTTGCTGCTGGAGCAGATGCGATAGGTTTTGTTTTTTTTCCGCCAAGTCCAAGACACGTGACGGTTGCACAGGTTCAAGAATTAGCAAAAGTAATTCCACCTTATGTACAAATGGTTGGTTTGTTTGTTAATGCAAGTGCCACTGAAATTCAGGATGTACTTGATTGTGTTCCCCTAGATGTATTACAACTACATGGCGACGAAACTCCAGAACAATGTCAGGAAATAGCTCGCCACTGTAAACGTCGTTGGTATAAAGCGATTCAGGTTAAACCTGATTTAGATGTAATTGCTGAAATTCAAAAATATCAGGCAGCTGGTGCCAGTGCTGTATTGCTCGATGCTTGGCATCCTGAGCTTAAAGGGGGCACAGGACATCAGTTTGACTGGTCTAAATTTCCAAAGCTTGATATTCCTTTAATCTTGGCAGGCGGTTTAACCCCTGACAATGTCATTGACGCTATTCATACTACCGGTGCTTTTGCAGTAGATGTGAGCGGAGGCGTAGAGTCCGCAAAAGGTATAAAAGACCAACAACTCATTGAACGATTTATGCAAGGAGTCCAACGTGGATCAGCAAAACAATGTGATTGACTATACACAGTACCCAGATGCTGCAGGGCATTTTGGTATCCATGGCGGACGGTTTGTGTCAGAAACTTTAATGGCGGCATTAGAAGATTTAGAAAATCTTTATTCCCGCATGAAAAATGATGAACAGTTTCTGGCAGAATTCGACCGCGATCTCGCCTACTATGTAGGTCGTCCTAGTCCACTTTATTATGCTGAGCGATGGTCAAAAGAGTTAGGTGGTGCGCAAATTTATCTTAAACGTGAAGACTTGAACCATACAGGCTCACACAAGGTAAATAACACGATTGGTCAGGCGTTATTGGCAAAGCTTTCTGGTAAAAAACGTATTATTGCCGAGACTGGTGCTGGGCAACATGGCGTGGCAACAGCAACGATTGCAGCACGTTTAGGCCTTGAGTGTGTTGTTTATATGGGTGCTGAAGACGTTAAGCGTCAAGCCATGAACGTTTATCGTATGCGTTTATTGGGAGCGACTGTTGTACCTGTGCAAAGTGGTTCTAAAACGCTTAAAGATGCTATGAACGAAGCAATGCGTGACTGGGTAACCAATGTTGATAGTACTTACTATGTGATTGGTACTGTTGCAGGTCCACATCCATATCCTCAACTCGTTCGTGACTTCCAGTCGATTATTGGGCGTGAAGCACGCAAACAGATTTTGGAGCAAGCAGGTCGCTTACCAGATGCATTAGTTGCATGTGTTGGTGGCGGCTCAAATGCAATGGGTTTGTTCTATCCATTCTTAAACGATGCCAATGTAAAAATGTATGGCGTTGAAGCTGCTGGCTTCGGTATTGAAACGGGTAAACACTCTGCTCCATTAAATGCGGGACATGTTGGCGTATTACATGGTAACCGTACTTATCTCATGAGTGATGAACAAGGCCAGATTATTGAAACACATAGTATTTCAGCAGGCCTTGATTATCCGGGTGTTGGACCTGAGCATAGCTTCTTGAAAGATATGAAGCGCGTAGAATACGTGCCGATTAATGATACAGAAGCTTTACAGGGTTTCCGTGATTTAACTAAAATCGAAGGGATTATTCCTGCGCTTGAAAGCTCACATGCAATGGCGTATGTCTCTAAGCTTGCACCAACCATGTCTAAAGATCAGATTATTATTGCGACTGTTTCAGGTCGTGGTGATAAAGATTTAATGACAGTTGCGCGTATTGATGGCGTAGAAATGGTTGAGATGTAAGAGGAAAAAATGCCAAGTTTGTTTATGGTGATGTTGGGTGGCCGTCATGCACGTGCCAATACCGAAGTCCATGATGTGGTTATGGCTGTAGGGGATACTTTGGAAGAAGTTTACCCTCAACTTAAACAGGCTTGGTTTGGCGAGGCTCAAGGGTTGCATATCGATGCTTGGGCCAAGCTTTCAGGTGTTAGCTCTCAAGGCCAAAACTATCAAATACAGTTTTGCGATGCAGCTCCGTTAGCTTCGGATTTAAAGTTATATTTGATTAATCTGGGTGGATATACACTCAATACTTTTGGTGAGTTACATAGCTACCATTTGGTTGTGGCAACAGATGCTGTGATGGCAAAACAGTTGGGTAAACAGTTTATTGATCAAGAATGGCATAAACCACATACTGACCGTGTAGTGGATATCGATGATTGCATTCCGATTGATCATATTGCAGGCCGTTATATCCAGTTAGTGCAAGGTGAGTTTCAGCCAACACTGTGGGAAAATACTTATTTACTTCTCTAATTGTTCTTAAAAAAGGCTTAAAGTTAAAATTAAAATATAAAAAGTTGCTGATCTCTTGTATAACTCGCTCAAATCGCAACTTTTTAGTCGCACTATTTACAATTCATATGCTTAGAATAGAAGCTCAACATAAGCTCTTTGGAGTAATCAAAATGGGTCTTTTAGATGAAGTAGGTAAAATTGCTGGTGCTATTATCGCAGAACAAGGCGTCGATAAATTAGATCCAGATGCAGGTATTCTTGAAAAAGCAGCAAGTGCTTTTGCAGGTTATGAAGCAGCGAAAATCGCTGAAAATAAATTAGAAAATAAAGATAGTGAGCAGGAATCAGAGCCAGAACAACCGAGTGATGATGACGCTTAATTTTTAGAAATTGAATTACACTTAAATCTTGAGTTGAATTTGATTTTGTTGATAAATCGGATCGCAACCACTTAGACAGACCCTCAAAGAGTTTAAGTTATTGAATTTAGATTTAAGTGAATATAAGAAAAAGAGCATATCAATATGCTCTTTTTTTATTGTTCATCGAAAAGTCATTTGAAGATCAATCAGATGTGGTAGCCAATTGCTTAGAGAACAGTCTATTATTACTAGGTAGTGAGCAAGAAATCACCGGATAATAAAGAATGGATTTAATTCAAGAAAATGGACAGCCTCGTTATGGGCGTTTTGAATCTGTACCGTCAGCTATTCATATACAACGTTATATTTATAAAACGCCTTATGGTAAAGTTTTAAAAGGTTGGCGTAAGCAATTAAAATATAAAAAATTTAAATTCTGCGGTATTCAGCATGAACATTATAGTATTGGTCTTGCGATTGCAGATATTGGCTGGGTCGGGCACGGTTTTTTCTATATTTATGACCATAAAACAGAGCAAGTGATTGAATGGAATGCGATTCAGCCATTAGGTCATAAAACTTATCTTGATGAACAGCCACTGTTTAATCAAAGCTATTTTTCTAAATCGCCTTATCAAATTGATATTCAACATGCCAATGGCGTGCGATACATACGAGTAACTAAATATGGTGAGATTCAACTCAGCGCTCGAATTTTTTGTGCGGGTACAGATATATTAAGTTTGTGTTCTCCAACAGGTATTAATGGTTGGACTTATACCCAAAAGCAGACCACTTTGGCTGTAGAAGGAATGTTTATTAATAAACACAATCAAGTTGTACAATTTGATGAACAAACATTTGCATCCTTAGATGATACCTGTGGATTCTTGCGGCCTGAGACAGCTTGGTTTTGGCTTTCATGTAATTTTTGGGATGAGCAGGGAAGACGTATTGGTTTAAATTTAGCTTCGGGTGTTAATGAAAGTTTTGGGAATGAAAACTGTTTATGGGTGAATGGCGTTTTATTTCCACTTACAGATGTCTTATTTGAAAAAGTAAATGATGAGTTATGGAAAATTAGCTCTTTAGATCAAAAACTTAATTTGCAAGTGCATATTGGCTGGTGTCGATACGAAAACATTAATCTAAGAATGATAGGAAGTCAGTTTAATCAGTGGCAGGCTAAAATTAGCGGTATGATTGAGCATGAGGTAGCCGATATCATCATTTGTAATGCGCAATACGGTCTATTAGAACAACATTATGCAAAATGGTAACAAGCAGGTCATAGACCTGCTTGCCAAAATGCTTCACCAGCTGCAATTGGGTCATTGGTTTTTTCTAGAGTTTCAGTCCAAACAGGGTACTGACGAATAACTGGATGCTGGCTTGGGTGAAAATCTTTTTTAAACCAGTCCATATATTGGTTTTTCATGGCGGTTAATGTGCCATTTTTACCAAAGAACCAAGGTAAACCTTTAAGAGTCATTAATAGTCTTTGTCTAGAACTAAAGCCATCACATTTCAGCATGATATTGGTTCTATAAAGAGTAAAACCTAACATGAGGACAGTGGTAAAAACGAGTACAAAACGACGCGTTGATTCTGATACTTCCCCCACTTGTCTCATGACATCAAATGCAACATCACGATGTTCCATTTCTTCAATAGCATGCCAAGCAAACAGGGCACGCACATACGGGTGAGCACTTTCCAAGGTTTTTTTATTGCTATAGAAGGTTTCTGCCATTAACGCTGTTAAATGTTCAGCTGCCGCTGTCATTGCAATGTTGTATTGCGGTGAGCGGTTAGTTAACTCAAAACGGAAAATTCTTTTAAGGGTGGTTGTGAATTGTTCAACAGGCATGCCTTGTTCTTTCATGAGCTGATTCATTTTGTCATGAGCAATACCGTGTTGAGCTTCTTGTTTAATAAAGTCAGCGACTCGTCTTTGAAGTTCCGGATCATCAATTTTGTCACGAAACATACGCACACACTCAATGAAATAACGCTCTCCATCTGGAAAGGTTAAGCTGAGTGCATCAAACATACGAGTTAAAAAAGGATCATTATTAAACCAAAAGCGTGGTGCTTCGTTTAAGTGAAAATCTAGATCTTTACGAACTACTGGTTCGACCTGATAAGAAACATGTGCGTTCATCTTTGTATTTCTCGCAACTAAGCTTTTCCTTAGTATGTCGTGAATGGTCGGGTTTGTTTTGACAGTTATCGCCAATTTTTATACAGTTTGCGACAAGATGGCAGTAAAAAAAGGAAACGCCATGCAAGAATTTACGATCTCTAATGGATACTTTTACCTTTGGAATACGTATTTGAAAGAAAAGGGAATCGCTTGGCAGACACTTAATTTAAATGACACTCAAACTCGCCAAGTTCAAAATATTTTGTCTGCGTCTATCGATGCTCAGTCTTCTTTACATCTTTTCATTGAGCTTTTAGAGCTGACTGAATCTCGATTACAAGTGACCAATTTGGCTTTACAAATGGCAGCCTGTATTACACCTGCCAACTTTGGGGTGCTGGGTTACATGGCATCTAGAAGTGATACTTTGGGTCAAGTGGTTCAGTATATTGCTAAGTTTCACCGCTTAGTCATAGATGGCGAGCAAGTTGTACCTATACAAATTGAGCAAGATGCTTCCAAAATTCGCTTGTATTGGCCTTTGGTTGATGCCAGTAATATTGTACTTAGTGAGTTAACTTTAGCAGCAATGGTACAGCTCGCTAAGGAGATTGCTCCTTTACATGATTTTCTTTTACAGCATATTGAATTTGTACATCGACCTCGGGGTGCGCTGGTTCATTATCAACGGTTCTTTCAGTGCAAATTGTCATTTGACCAACCTTACTATGCATTAACTTTTGCAAGTGAAAGTTTAAATGTTCGTCCTCAGCATGCAGACCCAACTTTAGTGCAGCTTTTAGTGAAACAAGCCGAAGAAGCTTTGGTTCAAAGAAAAGCACATACCGATTTAGTTCAGCAGATACATTGGATCGTACAAGAATATTTCAAGCATAAGCAGCAGGCTCCAAAAATAGAAGATATTGCCATCGAGCTCAATGTTTCAGTGAGGAGCTTGCAACGTCAACTACAGGCATTAAACACTTCATTTAAATTAATTTTAGATGTTGAGCGTATGAAGCGCTGCGAGATATTGTTAAGTCAAAATGAAAGTCTTACTGCGATTGCTGACCAGTTGGGTTATTCCGATCAGTCTGCACTTGCAAGGGCACATAAAAACTTAACAGGGCAAACGTTACTCACTCGTAAAAAGCAATTGCAACTCGCCCATAAAAATACAGAGCAATAGAGTTTTTGATGTTTTTTTACTCAAATTGCAAAGAAATAATGACTCAAAAATAGGAAGCTTTGATCATTGAGAAAAGTTTCAAAATATTGATAAATGTACACCATGGGTTGTATGAATCATACAATCGAATATCGCCATAACGTTAGACCTGTTCAATGAGCAAAAAATAGCGTTAAAATGCGATGTTCTTGTATTTCTACAAACAACTCCTCAATTTTAAATAATTCAAGGAAAGCACAACCCTATGTCACGTCTTGCCACCCGTTTTGAAAAGTTGCAGTCCCAACAGCGTAAAGCACTTGTATCTTACGTCATGGCGGGTGATCCACAGCCACAAGTAACGGTACCGTTACTTCATAAAATGGTTGAGGCAGGAGTAGACGTCATTGAGCTTGGTTTACCATTTTCAGATCC
>JAITLL010000058.1 GCA_031277915.1 Acinetobacter sp. | reverse complement strand
ATAAGAGCTAACTTTAAAATTAAGATAGCTCTTCTAAATGTATTATTTTAACTGTCTACGTGCATGTTTTAGAGCCGTGCGCAGTCCTTCTTCAAGAGTCGGGTGGTAAAAAGGCTTTTTAAGGTGAGCTGTGCTATAAATAATAAGCAAATTAATCTTTTAAGTATTAATAATAAAGGAAAAGCATCTATGATAATTTATGGTGATGTAGGTTCAGGTAACTGTTATAAAATTAAATTATTACTTTCCTTATTAAATATTCAACATAGATGGATTCATGTCGATATTTTAAAAAAAGATACTCAAACGGCAGAATTCTTTTCCTTAAATCCAAATGGAAAAATACCTGTATTAGTCTTAGATGATGGTCGTGTGTTAAGTGAATCTAATGCTATTTTAGGTTACTTAGCTGAGGACACAAAATTCATTCCTACAGATCCTTATATTAAGGCAAAAATGTATCAGTGGATGTTCTTTGAACAATATAGCCATGAACCATTTATTGCAGTTGCCCGTTTTATTAATAAATATTTAGGCTTACCTCTAGAAAGAATAGAGGAATACCATAATTTACAACCAAAAGGCCATAAAGCGCTATCTATTATGGATAAAGCTTTACTAAAACATAACTATCTTGTTGGAAGTCAATTTACCATTGCTGATATTGCCTTATATGCATACACGCATATCGCTGAGGAAGGTGGCTTTGATTTAAACTTATATCCAAATATTCAAGCATGGTGTCAAAGAATTCAAAAATATCCAAAATATGTGAGTATGGTTGAATAAAAAAGAGCTCTTATAGAGCTCTTTTTTCGAGAGATTTGCCTACGTATTCTAATTTAAAAATGTGCTTCTAAGCCAACATAAGGACCTTTAAACTCAAATTTTAGGTCATTACTATCGTAATCATTTAAATCAATATTGAGTACGCGATAGCCTGCTTTCAAACCTAAATCAACTACTAAGTTATCGATGAATTTATATTTTACCTCTGCTAAGGCATCTGTGATTTTTGCATCATTAAAGTTTGTATAGGTTGCTTCACCTTTAGCACTTAAACCTGTGAATGGAAGTTTTACTTCGCCTGATAAATAAGCAATAGGATAAGTTTTATCAATATCTATGCGTTTACCTGTATAAGCAGTGATATCGCCATTTAATACCGTTGCACCTAGGCCTGCGTCTACGCTCACAATATTATCGAGTAACTCGTAATAAAGAATAAAATCGCTATGATCTAAATTAATTTTATAGTTAGATTGACCTAGAGTTTCTGACTTAGTTTGTGTATCTAGATTTACATAACGAATTTTGGCATTTGGAAGAAATGGGATTGGATGCTCAAAAGCGAGTGAAAGCTGAGCGCTTCCTTTTCGGTCTAAATCTTGGTCATCTGGTAATTGTGAAGACATATTTGCTTTACCGTCGTAAAACCAATAACCAACATCTCCTTTTACCCCTATAAAATCTGCTTGTGCTAATCCGCTTAGGCTCATCCCAAGCATTAGAAAAGACATTTTTAATATTTTCATCATCACATCCTAAGAAAAGAAAACTTTGTGCGCATAATATAGATATCTATGTCGTTATGCATTGATGAAAATTAGGGGGTCAGAAATTTCAGTTGTATTAATTTTATGGAATGTCATATTTTATTGATTTTTATTAGAAAATAAATAACTTAGAAAAGGGCTAATTGGGGAAATTTTAGTATAAATTTTGTGAAATGAACAGATAATATTTTTATTTCTACTTATCTAAGAAATTAGTTGATATGTCTACTTTATTAAATGGAAAATAATTTAAATGGCAGAAAATATCACTGTATATAATGATCTAACATTTTGCTTTAGAACATGAATGTAAGCTAGAAAATAATCAATTTAAATAAGAATTTTAAAAAAAATGTAAAATTTCAGACGGAAATTACAGTAAAAATAAATAAAAACAGGTATTGTTCAGCTATATAGGGGCAAAAAATGGACAAAAATCTTTAAGGAAGAGTTTTCTATTTTTGCTTGTTTGTAATGAAAATAAAAATACTCAAAAGTGCCTTTTATTCTCAATCAAACACAAAAGTAATCTTTAGTTCTTTTTTGCGTGCGGAATAACAATCAACAA
The DNA here is from genome assembly GCA_031277915.1 of Acinetobacter sp. Taxonomy (GTDB): domain Bacteria; phylum Pseudomonadota; class Gammaproteobacteria; order Pseudomonadales; family Moraxellaceae; genus Acinetobacter. Next base: position 38,128 of record JAITLL010000058.1, on the reverse strand, counting down.
AAGCAGTAAAAATAAGTAATTTTTTAAATTAGGTGTTTTATGACAGATACTCGTGAAAACTGGACGTCACGATCTGGTTTTATTATCGCAGCTGTTGGTTCGGCTGTAGGTTTAGGTAATATTTGGCGTTTCCCCTACGTTGCATATGAAAATGGTGGTGGTGCGTTTCTTATTCCTTATTTATTGGCACTCATTACAGCGGGTTTACCATTACTATTTTTAGATTATGCGGTAGGACATCGTAGTACGGGTTCACCTCCTAAAGCTTATAGAGCTTTGTTTAAGGGAGGAGAAACATTAGGTTGGTGGCAGGTTTGTGTCTGTATCATCATTGGTTTGTACTACGCAAGTGTACTGACTTGGGCAGGCAGTTATATTTATTTCTCTGTGGGTCAAGTGTGGGGAAGTGATCCAGAAGGTTTCTTCTTCAATACTTACTTACAAACCTCAAAAGCCACTGGTTTTGATTTGCAGTTTGTAAGTCATCTATTTTGGCCAATTGTAGGAATTTGGGTTCTCACTTTAATCATTTTATATGGTGGAGTGAAAAAGGGTGTTGAATTATCTAATAAGATTTTTATGCCTTTATTATTCATTTTATTCACTATTTTAGTGATTCAGTCATTGCGTTTACCAGGCGCGGCGCAAGGTTTAAATGCCTTCTTTACACCAAACTGGTCTGCCATGATGGACTATAAGGTCTGGTTAGCAGCCTATGGCCATACTTTCTTTTCACTTTCTGTAGGTTTTGGGATTATGGTGACCTATGCGTCCTACCTAAAACCAAAAACCAATTTAACTGGTTCGGGTCTTATTGTCGGTTTTGCGAATGCATCGACAGAGATTTTGGCAGGTATTGGTATCTTTGCAGCGCTTGGCTTTATGGCACATGCTGCTGGTACTGAAGTTAAAGATGTGGTGAGTGGCGGTATTGGATTGGCATTTATTGCTTTCCCTAAAATTATTTCAAGTTTAGGGTCCGGTGCTGATTTATTCGGTCTTTTGTTCTTTTCTTCATTATTTGTTGCTGGTATTTCTTCAATGGTTAGTATTTTGGAAGTGCCTATTGCAGCAATGCAAGATAAGTTGAAGTGGGGACGTAAGAAAGCCGTAACGATTATTGGTGGTGGCAGCGCATTAGTTTCAATTATTTTATTCTCAAGTGTAAATGCAATTAAGCTTGTTGATATTGTCGACCACTTTATTAATAACATTGGTATTGTGGGTGGGGCTTTATTAGCTATTGTTAGTTTGGCTTGGTTTAAGCGTTCAGCACTTCGAGAGCTTCGTGATCATGTGAACCGTATTTCAACCATTCAATTAGGTAAAGGGTGGGATTTCACGTTAACCGTTATCACTTCATTCATCTTGTTAACAACACTCTCTATGACTGTTTTTAATTTGATCAAAAATGGTTATGATACTTATAGTATGAGCTTACAAGGTATATTTGGCTGGGGCAGTGTGATTTTCTGTGCAGTCGTTGCTATCGTGTTAAGTAAAATGAAAGATCGCTAGGAGGATAAAATAATGAATACTTCGGCAATCGTGATGATGATAATTTCAATGGTGTTTGTATGGGGTGGACTTGCTTTATCCATCTTACATTTATCGAAGCACCCTGAAGAATTAGATGAAGTTTTAGAGGAAGTAAAAGACCAGCATACACTTTGATGCTGGCTTAGTAAAAAAGCAGGCATAAAGCCTGCTTTTTTTTATGCAATTTTCTGAATTTTACAATAATAAAATCCATCACCAGACTGCGCTTGTGGCAGCAATTGGCGTCCATGGGTTTGCTCAATTCCCCAAGTTGCTTCGATTTTCACCTCTTTTGCATCGGTATGTTCTGCAAAGAAGTCGATCATCTGCTGTTCATTTTCAGCTTTTAAAATTGAACAAGTGATGTAGAGCAATGTGCCGCCCACTTTGAGCTGCTGCCACATATGTTCCAAAATCTCTTTTTGTAGCTCAATTGTTTGAGCTATATCGGTAGATTGACGCAGTAGACGTATATCAGGATGACGTCGAATGACGCCTGTCGCAGAGCAAGGTGCATCAAGGACAATACAATCTACAGGTTGAGCAGGAGTCCACTTAGTTGCATCTGCTGCCAGAATTTCAGTATGACTTTGATCTAATGCCAAGCGATTTAAGTTTTCAGTCACGCGGACTAAACGACTTGGGTCCTGATCAACAGCAATGAGCTGAGCAGGTTTAAATTTTTCCAGCAAGTGAGCTGTTTTACCGCCTGGAGCAGCACAAGCATCAATGACTGTTTTATTATTTAAGTCGGGTAATATGCTTGCACACAGCTGAGCGTGTTCATCTTGTACAGAGAGCCAGCCCTGTTCAAAACCTGGCAACTGAGTAATTTGTACAGATTGTTCAAGAACAATGCCTGCTTCAGACAGAGTACATGCACGCGCCTGAATGTCTAAACTTTGTAGTTTTGCTAAATAAGCATCTCGGCCAATATGGCGTTGGTTTACCCGTAAAGTTAAAGGTGCAACTTGTTTTAACGATTGGCAGAGAGCTTCGGTTTGTTCTCCCCAATCCTTTTTTAAGCGTTTAAAAAGCCAACTTGGTAAGCCGTGCGCTTGCTGTAAACCTTGCTGAAAGTCATCAGTTTCACGAGTAGCACGGCGCAAAATAGCATTCACAATACCACCGAGTGCAGGAAATCCAAGTTGTTTGGTGGCATCTACTGTTTCTGAAATAGCGGCATGCGCTGCAATACGCGTGCATAAAACTTGATAAAGCCCAACATAAAGACAGGTTTCAACAGTTTCATTATTTAAAGGTTTACTGAGTAAAGGTAGGCTAATTGATTTAAGAGCAAACCATTGGCGTAGCGTACCTAGAACAAGTTCATGAAATAGTGCGCGATCACGTTCAGCAACTTGATTCAGTTGTGTATTTAAAATACTAGCGAGTGATTGGCCTTGCTGAACTTTTAATAACGTCTGGACGACTTGAGCACGTAGGTTAAAACGTGAAGAATTTGAAGTAACCTGACTCATGGCAGAATTTGTCCTACATGAAGTTTCTGAGTTTGGGCAATTTGTTGGGCATTCATTGCTTTACCACCTGGCCATTGCACACTGGTTAGGCAAATAAATGAATCTTCGCCACAAGCAATATGTACACCTAGTTTATCAACCGCAATAATTTCACCAGCTTGTGCATTTACTTTGCTTTGACTAGAAATTATTGAGTTCCAGACACGCAGCGCATTATTTTCATCTAGTTGAATGAAGGCAACAGGCCAAGGGTTAAATGCACGAATATTTCGATCAATTTGAATAGCATCAATTGACCAGTCAATTCGAGCTTCTGACTTTACGAGTTTATGTGCATAGACTGTTAAACTTTCATCTTGAACTTTGCGTTCTGCCAAATATTTTTGTAGTGTCTTTTCTGACTCAAGTACTGCACAGATTGCTGATGCCCCTTGATCTGCGAGTTTGTCATGCAAAGTCGCAGATGTATCTTCGGCTGTGATTGGACAGTAAGTTTTATACATCATATCGCCTGTGTCTAAACCAGCAGCCATCTGCATGATGGTAATGCCAGTTTCGTCATCGCCTGTTGCAATCGCACGCTGAATTGGTGCTGCTCCACGCCAGCGCGGTAGTAGCGAGCCGTGAATATTTAAACAGCCATATTTAGGTGTATCGAGTACAGCTTGTGGAAGAATCAAGCCATAGGCTGCAACCACCATCACATCAGCGCCCAAAGCTGCAAGTTCTTGTTGAGCTGCTAAGCCTTCTTCTGTTGAGGCTTTAAAATGTAGTGGTTGATAAACAGGAATATCATGTTCAAGTGCAAGCTGTTTTACAGGAGATGGCGTTAATTTTTGACCACGACCTGCTTTACGGTCTGGTTGGGTATAAACCGCGATAATTTCATGAGGAGTTTTTAATAAAGCCGCCAATGCTATTGCAGCAAATTCGGGGGTGCCAGCAAAAATAATTTTCACAAATGCAATCCAAAAAGAGTTTAACGCTAGTATACGTGAAAAACGATTGAAGCCCTAAACTCATGGCGATTGAGCGTTTTAGTTTTTAAATAGTGAACAAAAAATTATTGAAAAAATTTTATTGATAAAAAAAGGTTATGAAAAAATAAAAAATTATTCATGTAAGTTTTGCTAAATATTGACTGAGTATTATCGTTCTTGGCTTTCCCAATATTATTTGCTTCTATAGAATGGAGAATGATCAAATTATGATGATGAGTCTATATTCCGACTGATCTAACGCTATATCAGTATCATTCAGCCAGAGTGGAAGTCATTTCACTCAAGCACAACTTGTTGGAAATACAAATGCCTGACTATCGTTCAAAAACATCGACACACGGAAGAAATATGGCTGGCGCACGTGGCTTATGGCGTGCAACAGGAATGAAAGATGAAGATTTCGGCAAACCAATTATTGCAGTGGTCAACTCATTTACCCAATTTGTTCCAGGCCATGTACATCTAAAAGATCTAGGGCAACTTGTCGCAGCAGAAATTCAGGCAGCAGGTGGTGTTGCTAAAGAGTTTAATACAATTGCAGTAGATGATGGTATCGCAATGGGGCATGACGGCATGCTTTATTCATTGCCATCGCGTGATTTGATTGCAGACTCAGTTGAATATATGGTCAATGCACATTGTGCTGATGCGATGGTATGTATTTCTAACTGTGACAAAATTACTCCGGGAATGTTGATGGCTGCAATGCGTCTAAATATTCCAGTAGTTTTTGTGTCTGGCGGCCCAATGGAAGCTGGTAAGGTTAAATTCCGCGGCAATGAAAAAGCGATTGACCTTGTGGATGCCATGGTTGTTGCGGCTGATGAAAGTTATACAGACGAAGAAGTTGAAGAATTTGAACGTTCAGCATGTCCAACCTGTGGTTCTTGTTCAGGTATGTTTACTGCAAACTCAATGAACTGTTTAACCGAAGCTTTAGGTTTGTCGTTACCTGGTAATGGTTCGATTGTTGCAACACATGCAAACCGTAAAAAATTATTCTTAAAAGCGGGCCAGCTTATTGTTGAATTGGCTAAGCGCTATTATGAACAAAATGACGCAAGTATTTTGCCTCGTTCAATTGCAACCAAGGCTTCATTCAAAAATGCGATGACGCTTGATATCGCAATGGGTGGTTCAACCAATACAGTTCTGCACTTATTGGCTGCGGCAAGTGAAGCTGAAGTTGATTTTACCATGGATGATATTGACGAGTTATCACGTCGAGTACCTGTACTTTCAAAAGTAGCGCCAGCAAAACAAGACGTTCATATGGAAGATGTTCACCGTGCAGGTGGAATCATGGCCATTTTAGGCGAGCTTGATCGTGCGAAGTTACTTGATGTTTCAGTTCCAACTGTGCATGAGAAAACTTTAAAAGACGCCTTAGATAAGTGGGATATTATCCGTACCGAAAATGCAGATGTGTATGAGTTCTATCGTTCATCTCCGGGTGGTGTGCCAACTCAAGTTGCGTTCTCGCAAAATCGTTATTACTCAACTTTAGATGGTGATCGTGAAAAAGGCGTGATTCGTAATGCAGAACATGCATTCTCTAAAGATGGTGGTTTAGCAGTTCTATATGGCAATATCGCGCTTGATGGCTGTATCGTAAAAACTGCGGGTGTAGATGAATCTATCTTGAAATTTACAGGCACAGCCCGCGTATTTGAAAGCCAAGATGCAGCTGTAGATGCAATTTTGGGTCACGACATTAAAGCTGGTGACGTCGTTGTTATTCGCTACGAAGGTCCACGTGGTGGTCCAGGCATGCAAGAAATGCTTTACCCAACCAGTTATCTTAAATCGAAAGGTTTAGGAAAAGACTGTGCATTGGTGACAGATGGGCGTTTCTCTGGTGGTTCATCAGGTCTTTCAATCGGTCACGTTTCGCCAGAAGCGGCTGAAGGTGGTGCAATTGGTTTGGTTGAAGATGGTGATACCATCGAAATTGATATTCCAAACCGTACCATTCATTTGAACGTTGATGATGCGACTATGGCACACCGTCGTACAGTTCAAGAAGCGAAAGGCTGGCATCCGAAAGAAGAACGTAAACGTAAAGTATCAAAAGCGTTAAAAGTTTATGCAATGCATACAACAAGTGCAGCAAAAGGAGCTGTACGCGTTCTATAAAATATTCAATTTAAATAATTGAGTAGGAATCATGCACCTATTAACACGATGAGTTGTTATCATGTTATGGGTGCATTTTTTATGTCTGGTAAAAAAAAATCGGCTTGTAGAAAAAGGTGTTTTCAGATCATTCTAGGGGTTTGTCATAAAATGGTGATAAAATCTTCACCTATGCAGAACCTCGCGAAATACATGACATATTTTCTGCGCGAACTCTGGGAGTCACCTTTCCATCTCGACTCCTGTTTCACCTTGCACTATGATTAAAATAATTTTTGATCTTGCTTAGGATTTATTTTTTAGAGGCACTACTCATGTCACTGCTACGCCGTTGGTTTGACCCTATCCGATCGAGCTGGTTTTACCAAAAGCCTTCTCGTCAAGCGGTGTTACCCACGGAAAATGGTTTAAGTATTTATTTACGGCTTGATGATGTGTATAGCTATCTAGCTGTTCAGCAATTGTCTCAACTAGATGAAATTTTAAGTGACGAACTTAAACCTTTAAAAATTATTATTTCTCATACGGCATCTGAACCTCCTAATAGTATGACGCATGAGGAGTGGCAGCATTATTGTTTAAATGATGCCAAAATTTTAGCAAAGCAGCATCGTTTTGCTTTTGATGAGTTTCCAGAAATCCCGAGCCAAGAAGCTTTAAAACAAGCCACGGTTATATTAAAAAGAACCCCATTACAGGGCCAGAATTTCTTACATTTACTTGAAGATATTTTTCACATGCTTTGGCAACAACAGTATGGAAAGTTACGTACTTTACATGCCATGGCAGTGAAACATCAGGTTCCACAGCATTTTCCAGAACGTATTTTTACAGATGAGTCTGTCCCAGCGGCATACTTTGAATTTGGTGGTCGTAAATATCATGCAGTAGATGATTTATTACGTTTAACCCGTCGTCTAAAACAACAAAAATTACTGACGGGTAATCCGATTTTTTTAATTAATCATATCGAATGGCGTGAACATTTGATTAATGATGCTGAAGCACTCAATGAAATTCAGGCTCTTCATCCTGAGCTTGATGTATTTATTGCTTTAGAAGATCCAATGAGCTGGTTACTTCTTGCGTATATTAAAGAAGAACTCGCAGACTATTATGATATTCAGTTAAAAGTCTATCCGCTCAGTTACCAAGGTCGAGACTGGTTTGACTGGAGTTTGGCAACCCGTGTTTCTAAACGTACTGAGGTCGCTTTTACACCTTTTTGCCGCCCTACCGAAGAAACTACGCTTGAGATGGCGAAGCTTTTCTATAGTGTGCCAGAAAATCAGCAACTCGATACAATTTTTACTATTTTGCAAGCTATTTGGACGAAAGGAAAAGACCTATCTTTCCAAAAGCATTTCCAAGAGTTACAGCAACAGCTCGGTATTGAGCAGTTAACCGAGCAGGATGTGCCTTCGGTTTTGGCACAAAATGATGCCCTTTGCAAAGATAAGCATCAGCCTGATTTGCCAGTTTTAGAGTTACGTATTGATGGACAAAGCTATGTATTTAATAGCTTGTATCGGGTTTGGATGATTGAAAGCATTTTTAGCAATGTTTTAGAAGAAAAATATAAAACGGCCTCAACTTCTAATTGAGGCCCACTCCCAAAAACAAGAATAGGGCAAAACCTGTTTTTTCCGTAGCATAACCATGTAGGGAATCGGAGATAAACAGTGACATTTCTAGCAATTATTATAATGGTGTTTGCCTTCGCTGGCATGATTAAGGGCATGATTGGCCTAGGTTTGCCAGCAGTATCAATGGGCTTGCTCACTATTGCGATGAGTCCTTTTCAGGCGGCATCTCTTTTAATCGTTCCTTCTATGGTCACTAATGTCTGGCAGCTTTTTGCTGAGGGACATGTTTGGACTTTTATTCGCCGTTTCTGGACTTTGCTTATAGGTATTGTGGTCGGTTCAATATGGAGCTTTTTACCGACTTTAAGTCAAAGTCATGGACACAGTAGTGAGATTTTATTAGGAAGTATGTTGGCCTTATATGGGCTTTATGGACTGTGTGTCAAAAAGCTTCCACACTTAGGTAAACATGAACGCTGGTTATCGCCGATGATTGGATATATTGGTGGGGCAGTCACTGTAGCAACAGGCGTCATTATTATTCCTATCGTGCCGTATTTGCAGTCTTTGCATTTAAAACGTGATGAGTTGGTACAAGCTTTGGGATTAACGTTTACCGTCTCTACCATTTGTCTTGCAGTTTTTTTACACCACAACCCAATGTCGGGAGTAACACTGGACTATAGTTTATCTTTTGCTGCTTTATTGGCTGCTTTATTGGCTGCGTTAGTTGGAATGTGGATTGGTAAAAAAATCCGTTATCGACTCAATGAGCAGTTATTCCGCCGTATCTTTTTTATAGGGTTGGTGTCATTAGGACTTTATATGATTTTGCACTGAGCCAAATTTCTAAGGGCGATGCTCTAATAGAAAATCTGCAAATTGCTGATAACTACTAGGTAGTTGATTAAAATTTTGTGTGGCTAAAAGCAGTTTGCGGTTTGCCCAAGCGCCTAGCAGTTGAATGGAATGGAAATCGTGGTCCGATTGCAAACGCTGAGCAGCACGAGCTGGCATAATCGCAATCCCAACCCCCTTAGCAACAACCTCAGCAATAGCACCAAAATTAGGTAAGCGTAAACGGTACTGTATGTTAAAGCCTAATAACTTGGCTTGGGTTTCGATGGACTGTTGTAATGAATGATGGGGCTTAAGTCCAATAAAACCATAGCTTAGAGCATCTACCAAATTTAACTCTTGGTATTGAGCTAACTCATGTGTAGTAGGGCAAATGAGAACTAATGGATCACTAGCAAACTCTTTAGTTTGTAAATGTTTCGTATTAAAAAAACTCGAGACCAGTCCCAAGGTTGCCACTCCTTGCGTCAATGCTTCTACAATTTCCGAGCTTTCTGCTTCGTGCAAATCGATATTCATCTCGGGATAAAGCACCAGATATTGTGGCAATAAAGTAGGCAGGTATTCGCTTTGAGCAGAAGAATTGCACCAGAGTGTTAAGGCCTCTGTTGTAGGGGGCTTAAAACGCTGCATTTCTTGTTCGAGTTGATCTTTTTGTGCCAAAAGCTGACGAGCATGTTCTACAAAAGCATGTCCAGCCGTGGTGAGTTCTACACCAGTGGTCTGACGAATAAATAACGGCGTCTCAAAATATTGTTCGAGTTTTTTTATACGTTCGCTTGCCGCTTGAAGAGAAATAGCAGAGCGGTCAGCACCTTTGGTTAAACTGCCTGTTGAGACAATATGAAGAACCAGTTGTAAATCAAAAAAATCAAAACGCATGATATGAACGTATTGAAACGTAAAAATTTATCATACTAAAAAGCGATGAAAAAAGGCAGCTTTTGCTGCCTTTTTGAATTTAGGTTTTATCTTTTAAACTAAATAGCCAATTTAAAATAATGGCCGCAAAAGTTGCTGTACCGATACCGCCTAAATTGAAATTACCAAATACCAATTCAAAGTTTCCGGCACCTAAAATAATGGTTACTGAAGCCACAATCAGGTTTTTATTGTTTGAAAAATCAACTTTGTTTTCAATCCAGATTTTTGCACCAGCAATGGTAATTAAACCAAATACAACAATAGATGCACCGGTAAGTACTGCGCTTGGGATGGTACTAATCACTGCACCAAATTTTGGAGATAAACCTAAGAAAATTGCAAAGATCCCTGCAATGACAAAGACAATGGTTGAATACACACGAGTGACAGCCATGACGCCAATGTTTTCACCGTAAGTTGTCATACCTGGTGCGCCTACACTACCAGAGAGTGTAGTTGCCAAGCCATCTGCAACAAATGCTTTGCCTAATTGTGGTGTCAGGTTTTCACCAGTCATCGCACCTACTGCTTTAATATGACCTAGATTTTCTGCTACTAAAATGAGCGCAACTGGCGCAATAATTAGCATCGCTTTGGTATCAAAAGTAGGGTGTGAAAAGCTTGGAATTCCGAACCATGCAGCTGCTGAGATCTGACTAAAATCTATTGGTTTACCTAAACCTAAGCCATTGGTGGCGATGGTGTAGATCACATAGGCCAAGACTAAACCGATTAATAGTAGTAGGCGCTGTAATAAACCGCGCGTAAAGACTGCAATACTGCCCATACAAAGTACGGTAATTAAAGCCATCCACATTTCAAATGGCTGACCTGCAACACCTTTAATGGTAACAGGTGCAAGGTTTAGACCAATAATCATGACAATGGCACCAGTCACAACAGGCGGCATGAGTTTTTCAATCCAGCGCGTACCAGTGAGCATGACAATAAAACCGATAAGTGCATAAAAAATACCGCACGCTACGATTCCACCTAAAGCCATAGACAGGTTTGGATTTGCGCCAGAACCTGTAATATGTCCAGTCGCTGCTGCAACCACACCAATAAAGGCAAAACTTGATCCTAAGTAGCTTGGAACCCGACCACCCGTAATTAAGAAGAACAGAATGGTACAGATACCAGACATTAAAATAGCAAGGTTAGGGTTAAAGCCCATAAGTAACGGTGCTAAAACAGTTGATCCAAACATGGCAAATGCATGTTGGATACCTAAAATGGCACTTTGAACTGGGGGGAGATATTCATTGGTAGAGACCGGTCGATGGTCAACATCACCTTGGTAAGGCTGCCATTTTGGAAACCAGTTGGACATAAAATAAGCTCATTATTCTTTAATTGGTGCAATGATACCCTTTCTTGGGAAAGCATTTAATCTCTAGAGAGAAGTCTGTGAGAGAAAAGTAATTATTTTTTAACGATTGGTATAATTTAAGAATTCTAAATATAAGGAATTAGTTATTTTTTTTATAATAAAACTTAATTTTATGATTTAAAAATTTTTTTAAAAAATAAAAAATCGGGGAAAATTTATTAAAAATGGGGAACTTTGCAAGTAAAAAGCAGCACATTGGTGATGTGCTGCTTTGTCAAACAATCGGTAAAATTAGCTTAGCCTGTATTACGTAAACCAGCAGCGATACCTGCAATACTCACCATCAGTGCATGGTCAACAGGGGTATTCTCTGCCTGACGCTCTGCTAGGTAATCGCGACGGCGTTTCATAAGCTCAGCTTGTAAAAGATGCAAAGGAAGTAAGTAGGGTTTACGAACCTGCATCGATTGATCAAGAACTTCATTATTGCTAAGAAGCTTTGATTCATCTTTCAATTTGAGTAGCGTTTCAACTGCATCTTTTAGGCGCTGACGTAATTGGTTACCAAGCACTTTTAAATCTTCATCTTCAGTCAAATGCGACTCGTAATAGAGTGCAATATTGGCATCGGATTTAGACAATACCATTTCCAGCATATCAATGAGCGTTTGGAAATAAGGCCATTGCTGAAGCATTTCATCTAAAGTTGCTTTTTGCTGATCGGCAATTACTTCATTAATGGCTGCGCCAGTACCTAACCAAGCAGGTAACATTAAACGGATTTGAGTCCATGCGAACACCCATGGAATCGCACGTAAAGACTCGATGCCACCACTGACTTTACGTTTTGCTGGGCGTGAACCTAGAGGCAACATTTGTAGCTCAAGCTCAGGTGTGACAGTACGTAAATACTTCACAAAATGTGGATTTTCACGCACTGTTTGGCGATAAACTTTCACAGAATGATCTGTCATGCGGTTCATGAGTTCACGCCACTCGGCCTTAGGTTCTGGCGGCGGTAACAATGTCGCCTCAAGTGTTGCTGCGGTATAGATTTCAAGGTTTTGCATGGCAATACCTTCTAAACCGAATTTGAAGCGGATCATTTCACCTTGTTCTGTGACACGAATTGCACCAGAGATCGAGCCCGGCGGCTGTGAAAATAGTGCCTGCTGCGTTGGAGCACCACCACGGCTAATTGAGCCGCCACGACCGTGGAATAGGGTCAACTGTACGCCGTGTGTTTGAGCAATTGCAGTTAGCTCTTCTTGAGCGCGATATTGCGCCCAGTTAGCAGACATGAATCCGGCATCTTTTGCAGAGTCAGAGTAACCGATCATAACTTCGTGTTTACCCTGAATGTGCTGCTTATACCAATGCATATTGAACAGCGTATTCATGGTCGTTGCAGCACCATCTAAATCTTTTAAAGTTTCAAATAGAGGAACTACACGGAGAGGATGTTGAATACCAGCTTCTTTTTGCAATAACAATACAGCCAAAACATCGCTCGGATATTCAGCCATTGAAATAATATAAGCCCCTAAAGATTCAGGTGGTTGGTCTGCCAAAGTACGCATGGTTGCAAATACTTCTTGGACATCTGGGTGTCCAATTAAACTACCTTCAGGTTCATTAATATATTTCGGCAGCAGCGGGCGTTTGCTTTGTAGTTCCTGAATGAGGAAGTTTTGACGTGCTTGTTCAGTCCATGACTCAAAATTACCTAAACCTAAATATTCAGTAATAGCTGAAATAGCTTGGCGATGACGACCGGATTCTTGGCGAATATCGAGTTTAAGTAATTCAATACCAAAACAGTTCACACGATAAATAAAGTCGAGAAGTTGACCATTCGCAATTTCAGGAAGGTTACTGTCAATTAAAGAGCGATAACACAGCAATAATGGCTGTAACAGCTCATCTTTGCTTTTAATGACATTGCTGTCGTCTGCTTCTAAGCCTTGTAGGCGATGCGCTAACCAGTGGCGAGTCGCTTTTAAGCGCTCTCGTGTAGCACGTAAATACTCACGATAAGGTTCTGCATGTTGGTTACCAATAGCCTGAATCATTTCTTCGGAGCAAGTCTGAATTGAAAGTTCCCAACGTAAGTTTTCAATATCTCTTAGGTAGAGGTCAGCAGCTTGCCAGCGTGATAACCATAGCACTTCTTGAGTAATTTGATGAGTAACGTTCGGGTTACCATCGCGGTCTCCGCCCATCCAAGAAGCAAAGCGCACTGGCGCAATGTTAAGGGGTAAGTTTTGCTGGCAATTGTCTTGGACCAACTCATTTAACTCACGGACAAATTTAGGTACGGCATTCCAAAGAGTTTGTTCAATGGTTGCAAAGCCCCATTTTGCTTCATCAACAGGAGTCGGGCGGTGCTGGCGAATTTCATCTGTTTGCCATGCCGAACTAATTTGTTGTTTTAAATTGGCAAGTGCGCTTTGACGCTCACGTGGGGTAAGTTTTTGCTGATCAAGCTGTGAAAGGCAAGCATTGATATCGTCATATTTTTGAATGAGGGTACGACGGCTTACTTCGGTTGGGTGCGCCGTAAGTACCAGCTCAATATTTAAATCACAAATTTGCTGGAACAGTTTTTCTGTCGAAATACTTTTATCTTTAAATTTTTGAAATAAGTGAACAAGCGGATTTGGAGAATTAGCCTCCGAATCAAACTCTGCCTGTCTGCGACTACGCACTACATGATATTGCTCGGCAATATTGGCAAAATTGAGGAAGTGAGAAAAAGCACGGGTGAGAGGTAATAGCTCTTCATCGGGCAGTTCTAAAAATAATTGTTCTAATTGCTTTTCGGCTTCAGCTTGACCATCACGTGCACCTTTGGCAAGCGCACGGATTTGCTCGATCTGATTAAACAGTTCTTGTCCTGCATGTTGTTTTAGGGTTTCACCTAACAAATTGCCAAGTAAGCGGACATCCTCACGCAGTGGTGCATCGATTTGCTGAACCATGCTATTTTTCTCCTGTTCTTATTCTTATCGAATATAGCGCGATTAACAAACATTCCAAGCTTTGAGCGTAAGAAAATGTGAATTTTTGCTTAAAAAATAACATTTAATTCACTTATAGCGACTTAAATGATGGCATGCACTCAGTGCAACTTTTAGCAATCGGACTTTGGTTTAATTTCGATATTTGAGCAGGAATAAATGAATTGCATCTTGAATAATCTGGTCTAGCTCTTGCACATTAGGTACAGCAATAATTCTAAGTAGAACCTTATGGTGACGTACGCCAAGCAACAAAGTTAACAGAAGCTCTGTCTGATAAACTGGGTCATCGGCTTGAATAAAACCTAATTCAGCTGCTTTTTGGAAGAATGCAGCTAACTGATTTTGGAGTCGGGTATGAGATGCCGTAAAAAATTGTTCAGCTAATGGGCTTTGTTCCGCTGCGAGCTCAAATAATACATGTTCAAGCTTTAGTGCTTCAGGTGAATAAATAATTTGTAAGGCACGTGAACACACAATAAAGAGTGCTTGATAAAAGTCTGCTGATGCATCTAATTCAAATTGTTTCGTGCACAGTGTCTCTTCGCAGGTTTCTGTAATCGCACAGATAAACAGGTTTGCTTTGTCTTGAAAGTGGTTATAAACCGTGAGTTTAGTCACGCCTGCTTCCTGCGCAATCTGGTTCATGCTCGTACCGTGATAACCTGATTTTAAAAAAATAGCTTTAGCGGCTTGTAGGATACGAGCACGTTTCTCCAGATCTTTGGGGCGACCACTTTGATTAACTGTTTGCACAAAACCCTCTAATAAAAGTTTAAAAAAATAAATATTTATAAGTTTTTCTTTAATTAGTGTACCCATGGGTATATTAATTAAAAAACAAACAAACTATGATGCAAGCATATTGTGCCTTAAAAAACCAGTTTGAATAAGAGCGATAAGATATGAATCTGTTAAAACCTGTCATCATGAGTATGGTGATTGTTTGCACGGTCACATTAATGGGGTGTAGTAAAGAGGCACCCAAAACAGAAGAAATACCCTATGTGATGGTGACGCAGCCTTCGACCACACTAAATGAACTTAAAAGCTATGCAGGAGATGTACAGGCTCGACAACAAACTGCCTTGGCATTTCGGGTAGGTGGGCAAGTTACGGCACGTTACGTGGATGTAGGCGATCGAGTTAAGGTCGGACAAGTTTTAGCAAAGCTTGACGTGGCAGATGCTCAGCTACAATTAAATGCTGCCAAAGCCCAACTGGATAATGCACAGGCTTCAGCAAAAACAGCAGCAAATGAACTTAAACGTTTTCAGCAATTATTGCCGATTAATGCGGTGAGCCGTTCGCAATTCGATACGGTAAAAAATCAATATGACGCGGCACAAGCGGCTCTACAGCAAGCTCGTTCTAACTATGAAGTTTCTGCTAATCAGACAGGATATAACCAACTCGTTTCTAATAAAAACGGAGTGATTACTGCACGTAATATAGAAATTGGGCAAGTGGTTGCAGCAGGACAAGCGGCATATCAATTGGCAATTGATGGTGAGCGCGAAGTGGTCATCGGTGTACCAGAACAAGCTGTTGCCGAAATTAAAGTTGGGCAAGCGGCGTGGATTACCTTGTGGTCTAAACCGAATGACAAATTTGCTGGATATGTACGCGAAGTTTCTCCTGCGGCTGATCAGTCCCGCACCTTTACGGTCAAAGTTGCACTCAAAGAAGGTCAATCTGCTATTCAGCTTGGACAAAGTGCACGTGTATTTTTTAGTTCGACTCAAACCAATGTGATGAGTGTTCCACTTTCAAGTGTTTCAGCAACAGATAATCAACCTTATGTGTGGGTAGTCAATGCAAACCAAACCTTACGTAAAGTACCTGTGACGGTTGGTGCATATGGCCGAGACAGCGTACCTGTTTTATCTGGTTTGACACCAAATGATTGGGTCGTGATTGGTGGTGTACACTTACTCCGTGATAAACAAAAGATTCATCCGATTGACCGTGAAAACCGTGCGGTGAAAATTCAGGGGGCAACGAAGCCATGAAATTCAATCTCTCGGAATGGGCACTGAATAATAAAGGGATTGTCCTTTATTTCATGTTGTTGCTTGCCATTATCGGTGCAATCTCTTATTCAAAACTATCACAAAGTGAAGACCCGCCTTTTACCTTTAAAGTGATGGTCGTTAAAACCTACTGGCCTGGGGCGACTGCCAAAGAAGTTTCAACGCTGGTGACCGATCGTATTGAAAAGGAACTGATGACAACAGGGCAGTATGACAAAATTATGGCCTACTCCCGTCCGGGTGAGTCGATGGTTACATTTGTTGCCAAGGATTCATTGAAGTCGGCACAAATTCCTGATGTTTGGTACAACGTACGTAAGAAGGTCAATGATATTCGCACCGAATTACCAAGCGGTGTACAAGGGCCATTTTTCAATGATGAGTTTGGTGATACTTTCGGTAATATTTATGTACTGACAGGCAAAGACTTTGACTATGCACTTCTCAAAGAATATGCCGATCGTTTGCAATTACAGCTTCAACGCGTCAAGGACGTCAGCAAAGTTGAATTGATTGGCTTACAAGATCAAAAAATCTGGATTGAGATTTCAAATACTAAAGCGGTTCAACTCGGTATTCCTCTTTCTGCAATTCAAGAAGCCTTACAAAAGCAAAATAGTATGGCAAGTGCTGGTTTTTTTGAAACGAGCACAGACCGTATTCAAATTCGTGTAAGTGGACATTTACAGAGCGTTGATGAAATTAAGAAAACGCCTTTACTAGTCGGCAACAAAACCATTCAACTTGGTGATGTTGCTGATGTCTATCGTGGTTTTAGTCAACCGGCTCAGCCACGTATGCGTTTCATGGGCGAAAATGGTATTGGCCTTGCCGTATCGATGCGTAAGGGAGGAGACATTATTGCCCTGGGTAAAAATCTGGAAACAGAGTTTGCCCAACTGCAAAAAACTTTACCTTTAGGTATGAAGCTACAGAAGGTCTCAGACCAACCAGTAGCAGTACAACGCAGTATTCATGAGTTTGTGAAAGTACTCGCTGAAGCAATCATTATTGTTTTGTTAGTGAGTTTTTTCTCTTTAGGTTTCCGAACTGGTCTAGTTGTCGCTTTTTCCATTCCATTGGTTTTAGCTATGACTTTTGCTGGTATGAATTTATTCGATGTCGGGTTACATAAGATTTCTCTTGGTGCTCTGATTTTAGCTTTAGGTCTGTTGGTTGATGACGCTATTATTGCTGTTGAAATGATGGCAATTAAGATGGAGCAGGGGTATAGCCGAATTAAGGCCGCCGGATTTGCGTGGAAAACCACAGCATTTCCAATGCTGACAGGAACACTGATTACTGCGGCAGGCTTTTTACCTATTGCTACAGCACAGTCCAGTACGGGTGAATACACGCGCTCGATCTTTCAGGTGGTGACTATTGCCTTATTGGTGTCTTGGGTTGCTGCAGTTTTATTTGTACCTTATTTGGGTGAAAAGCTACTGCCTGATTTTACTAAAACAGGTCATCAAGCACCTTGGTATATTCGTTTATGGGCAAGATTAACGAAAAAACCGCAACCAAAAACTATCGAGATTTCACAGGACCATCATTACGATCCTTATCAATCTAGTTTCTATTTACGTTTTAGAAAAATGGTCGAGTTTTGTGTGACCTATCGTAAAACTGTAATTGCGACAACAGTTGGAATATTTGTGCTCTCTGTGCTGATGTTTAAAATGGTTCCTCAGCAGTTTTTCCCACCTTCAAACCGCACCGAAATTTTAGTCGACCTAAAACTTGAAGAAGGAGCTTCGTTAACTGCTACTGAACAAGCGGTGAAAAAGGTTGAACAGTTCCTCTCTAAACAAAAAGGTATTGATAACTATGTAGCCTATGTGGGTACAGGTTCCCCACGTTTTTATTTACCGTTAGACCAGCAATTACCACAAGCTAGTTTTGCACAGTTTGTCGTTTTAGCCACTTCACTTGATGACCGTGATGAAATTCGTCGCTCGCTAGAAACCCAAATTAAACAATTGCTTCCACAAGTTCGTACTCGTGTGTCATTACTGGAAAATGGTCCACCTGTGGGTTATCCATTGCAGTATCGTGTGTCAGGCGAAGATCTAAATCTGGTACGTAAAGAGGCGCAGCAGGTTGCTAAAGTAATTAGTGAAAACCCCAATACCACCAATGTGCATTTGGACTGGGGTGAGCCGAGTAAGATTATTTCAATTCAAATTGATCAAGATCGTGCTCGACAAATGGGCGTTTCTAGTGTGGATTTGGCAAACTTCCTGAATGCATCCATTACAGGCAGTGCGATTGAACAATATCGTGAAAAGCGCGAACTCATTGAAATCCGCTTACGTGGGGACCAAGCTGAGCGTGTTGAAGTGGCTTCGCTATCGAGTTTAGCAGTACCAACAGCGAATGGAACCACAGTACCTTTAGCCCAGATTGCCAAAATTGACTATAAGTTCGAGGATGGTCTGATTTGGCATCGTAACCGTTTACCAACGATCACTGTGCGTGCAGATATTCGTACTAAATTGCAACCAGCTACCGTTGTTGGCGAGTTAGCAGAATCAATGGATAAATTACGCGCTGAGTTACCAAGTGGCTATCTCATTGAAGTGGGCGGAACTGTGGAGGAGTCGGCACGTGGACAAAGTTCGGTCAATGCCGGTATGCCACTGTTTTTAGCGGTTGTCATGACATTACTCATGATTCAGCTTAAAAGTCTGTCTCGGGCAACCATTGTATTTCTGACTGCACCATTAGGTTTAATTGGGGTTGTTCTATTCTTACTTTTGTTTAATAAGCCATTTGGTTTTGTGGCCATGCTGGGAACGATTGCCTTGTCTGGCATGATTATGCGTAACTCGCTCATTCTGATTGATCAGATTGAACAAGATAGGCAAGCCGGGCATCCAACATGGGAAGCGATTATTGATGCAACGGTGCGCCGTTTTCGTCCAATTATTCTTACAGCCTTGGCAGCAGTACTGGCGATGATTCCGCTTTCACGAAGTATTTTCTTCGGTCCTATGGCTGTTGCAATTATGGGTGGATTGATTGTAGCAACCATGCTGACATTGTTTTTCTTACCTGCACTGTATGCTGCGTGGTTTAAGGTGAAAAAAACCGCATAAAATACATAAATTTTTTGTGAATAAAGGTGCGAAATATTGAAAAGTCCAATATAGTAGCACCTGTCTTTACACAAAAAATACAGGATTATTTCGCTGCATAAAAAATAGGCAAAATGCAGCGAATTGAGGTGAAATACAGATGGGGCAAGACCATATCGAACAGCATCGCCGTTATATTGTAATTTCTTATGCGTTTATGTTTCTTGCATTGTTTACGGTTATTTTTGCGGCCTTTGCTTATCTGGTCGCTCGTAAAGTAGCTGTTGTGGATGATGCAGAAGTTTGGATTCATGCTCATGCGCTCTGGATTATGCGCAATGGCATTCTATTCCTCTTCATGTCAGTTTTTGCTGTGGTCTGGTTTATTCCTCTCTTCTTTTTTGCATGGAACAGTAACCTGTGGGTAACGGCATCAACAGTTGCTGGTGTTGTTTTTAGCGCTATTGCTTGGTTATTTTTATTAAATGCATGGTTAAAAGGTTTGTCTAAATATTTAAAAAATAAGGCAGTTTTTTAATATATCTATTTTTTAAACATTTTCCCCTTGTAAATTCGGCTAAAGTCCCCCATTTAGTCGGCAATAGAGTATTGATAAAATTTCCGTGAGGAGCACCGCCAAACATGGCTAAACGTGATTATTATGAGGTTTTAGGCGTTTCAAAAACCGCAAGTGATGATGAGATCAAAAAAGCCTATCGTAAATTGGCGATGAAATATCATCCTGACAGAAACCCTGACAATGCCGAGGCTGAAGAAAAATTTAAAGAAGCTGCTGAAGCTTATGAAATTTTATCGGACAGCGAAAAGCGTAGTATGTATGACCGTATGGGACATAATGCGTTTGAAGGTGGCTTTGGTGGCGCTGGTGGTGGCTTTGGCGGTTTCAGTGCAGAAGATATTTTCAGCCAGTTCGGCGATATCTTTGGTGGAGCGTTTGGTGGCGGTGGACGTCAGCAACGCCAACGTCGTGGTTCAGATTTACGCTATGTCATGGAGCTTACCCTTGAGGAAGCTGTAAAAGGGGTTAAGAAAACAATTACCTTTACTGCTCCTGCACCATGTGATGTGTGTGATGGTAAAGGCTCTCAAAATCCAAAAGATGTAGAAACTTGTAAAACTTGTCATGGTTCAGGACAAGTACGTATGCAGCAAGGTTTCTTCTCTGTACAACAAACTTGTGGCACATGTCGTGGCCAAGGCAAAATTATTAAAAACCCATGCCATGCATGTCATGGTTCAGGTGTGGCTGATCGTCAGCAAACCTTGGAAGTCACTATTCCTGAGGGTGTAGATAATGGCGACCGCGTTCGTTTAAGTGGTAAAGGCGAGGCTATCCGTGATGGTCAAGCGGGCGACTTATACGTTGAAGTGGTTGTTCGCGAACACGAAATTTTCCAACGTGATGGCGCCGATTTATATATGGACGTACCAGTAAGCATTGCTGATGCTGCACTTGGTAAAGAAATTGAAATCCCGACTTTAGAAGGTCGCGTTAGCTTGAAGATTCCTGAGGGAACTCAAACAGGAAAATTATTCCGTTTACGTGGTAAGGGTGTCCGTCCTGTACGTAGCAGCATGGTGGGTGATTTACTTTGCCGTATCGTCATAGAAACACCAGTCAACTTAACGTCTCGTCAACGTGAATTACTCAAAGAATTACAAGCATCTTTCGATGGCGAAGACAGCGCTTCTTCACCAAAGAAAAAATCATTCTTTGATCGTTTATTCGATTAATGACTGACTCGATCAGAAATTAAAAAGAAGGCGGATATTCAAAAATATCCGCCTTTTTATTGCGCTGATTCATCTTATAATTTTTATTCTGCTTAAAAAAAATTACGTCTGCTTATTCTGTAGGGTGAGCCACATCAATATCATTAACACTTACAGTCAGTTCGCTAGCAGCAAGAGTCGGAGCACTTTCAATAACCGGTGCAGCTACTGTTTGAACTGCTACTTTCGGTGTTTCTGCTCTTGTTTCGCCAATAATCGGGTCAATATCTTCCACTTTAACCTCAGCATTGGCATTGCTTACTACACTTGTTTGAGTTGTAGGTGTTGCTGCTTGAGTATTTACATTCGTAGTAATGCGTGCTTTGGATAAGCTTTCTAACGTGTCTCCTGGCTGGATTGCAGGTTCTGCAAATGCCATTGAACTCATTATCCCCATAACGGCTATTAGGCCAATAATTTTCGAATGCATGCTGAACTCCTTATAGTCATCTTTTTTTCATTCGTGGCTCGGTAGTGTGCAGATCAATTCTTTAACTTTTGTGAAAACTGGTTAAATTTCAGTTCATTTTAAAAAATATTTTTTACTTTTTATCGTGAGCAAAGAGTTTTGATATAGTAAGCCAATTACGTAAAAATGAAGATTGAGAAGGATTATGTCAGCAGCTCCACGCATTGGTATTTTGGGTGCAGGCGGCCGTATGGGTCGTATACTTATTCAGGCAGTTCAACAAGCAGGTTATCAATTGGGAGCCGCTGTTGTACGTCCAGAAAGTACTTTAATCGGTGCTGATGCTGGTGAACTTGCAGGAGTTGGTTCAATTGGAGTGAAGCTTACAGGAAGCTTGGCTGCGGTTCTTAAAGATTGTGACGTCGTAATTGACTTTTCTACTCCTGCTGCAACATCTGAGCATCTAAAGCTATGTCGTGAAGCTGGGGTTGCTATAGTCATTGGGACAACGGGTATGTCCGATGAACAAAAAGCTCAGCTTGATGAAACGGCAAAACATATACCTGTTGTATATGCTGCAAACTATTCTGTTGGTGTAAATGTATCAATCAAGTTACTTGAGCTTGCAGCAAAAGTATTTGGCGATACAGTAGATATTGAAGTGATTGAGGCTCATCACCGTCATAAAGTAGATGCACCATCTGGTACAGCACTCATGATGGGTGAGGCAATTGCGGATACTTTAGGCCGTAACTTAAAAGAAGTTGCTGTTTATGGTCGTGAAGGGCATACCGGTCCACGTGAACGTCAGACGATTGGTTTTGAAACCATCCGTGGTGGCGATATTGTGGGTGAACATACTGTCATGTTTATTGGTGAAGGTGAGCGCGTTGAAGTGACTCATAAAGCAACTAACCGTATGAACTTTGCTGCTGGTGCAGTACGAGCTGCGGCATGGGTTGTGGGCCGTGAAGCGCACAAATACGATATGAAAGATGTTTTGGGATTGAATGACGTACAGGTGTAAACCATCTGTACACATCCTATGTACACATCCTATATGTAGCGAGAAAAACGAGATAGAGCAGAACATGAATAAAAAACAAATTGCTTTGACCACTCTTCTTTGCTTAAGCAGCCTCTATGCAGGGGCTGCCTCTACAGACAAAGCTAAACTTAGCCTTGACCGTAATCATATTAAAGTGTGGACTTATCAAAAGGCTGATAATCCAGTCTTTCAATATAAAGCTGAAACAACCTTTGATGTACCCATTGAACGTGCTGTAGCAGTGGTTTTAGATGTAAATCGCGCAGCGCAGTGGGTGCCTTATATGGGTAAAGTTGAAATGCTTTCTCAGGATGAGAAGAAGGGCGAATTTACTTTATATATGGTGTTAGATTTTCCTTTTCCTCTAAAAGATCGCGATGTGGTGGTGAAAGGAAAAATGAGTAAAGCTGCTAATGGCGTCATTACGATTAAGAACACAGCGATTAATAGTAACTATCCGATTCAACCCGATGTGGTACGTTTAACCCGTTATGAAGGCGAATGGACGTTCCAGAAATTAGCGAATAACAAAGTTAAAGTAACTACTAGTGGCTATGCAGATCCAGCTGGTTCAATTCCTTTAAGCTTCGTCAATATGTTTGTTCAGCAGCAACCGTATCAGATGCTGCTCAAAATGAAGAGGGAAGTAATGAACCCGATTTATGAACAGCCTAAACTGCCCGATATTTTAAAATAAATAAAGCATAAAAAAAGCGCCTGATTTCAGGCGCTTTTTATTAATCTGAACATTGCTGCAAAGTTCGAGCTGGGCTACTTTCACGTTTGATTTGGTATAAAACCAACAGTAAACCTAACCCTGCTAGCAATGCACCAGCAAATGATACTGCGCTATAACCCCAACCTAAATCGAGTACTAACGCACCTGCTGCTGCTCCAACTGCGTTACCTAAGTTAAAGGCACCGATATTCACTGAAGAGGCAAGGCCTGGTGCTTCATGAGCAACTGACATTACGCGCATTTGCAATGGCGGTACTAAAGCAAAGGTTGCAGCACCCCAGATGACTAAGGCAATGGCTGCTCCAATATGGCTTTGTGCAAGGATTGGGAAAATTACCATCATCACAATTAACAGAACTAAGAAACCAATTAGAGTTTTGTTAATAGACAAATCTGCAAAGCGACCGCCTAAATGGTTACCAACCGAGAAACCGACACCAATCAACATCAGCATAAACGTAATGAAGGTCGGTGAAGCATGTGTAAACTCAGTCAAACTTGGCGCGATATAGGTATAGAGCGTAAACATTGCACCTGCACCAAGTACGGTGGTGAGTAGAGCAAGTATTACAGGAGTGCGCGTTAACACTTTCAACTCAGCTTTCACATTCGGTTTCTGGGCAACCATACCTTGTGGTAATGCTTTCCATAAAGCGAGCATAGTAATTACACCAAGCAATGAAATCGCAAGGAAAGACATACGCCAGCCAATGTTTTGCCCAACCCATGTTGCCAACGGTACACCACCAATGTTGGCAATGGTTAAGCCCATAAACATGGTTGCTACAGCACTGGCCTGTTTATGTGCGGGCACAATGCTTGCTGCTACAACTGAACCTATCCCAAAGAAAGCACCATGGTTAAGGCTTGTGATGAGACGCGCACCTAATAAGCTCATATAGCTTGGTGAAAATGCCGCTATCAGGTTACCTACCGTAAAGATCGCCATCAGAAAGATAAGCGCATTACGTCGTGCAAAACCACCAAACCAAAGTGTCATGAACGGGGCACCTAGCATGACGCCAAGTGCATAGCCCGTAATTAACATTCCGGCCGTTGGAATTGAAATCCCTAAATCATTAGCGATATTCGGCAACAGTCCCATTGGTGAGAATTCTGTGGTGCCAATGGCAAAGGCACCAATTGCCAATGCCAATAACGAGAACGCCGTATTTGATTGAGTGTTCATGAGTTTAGTCCCAAACTGGTGCCCATGGCTCTGGGCTAACTTCACGACTGTTGCGATCAAGTTCGGCAATCATTTGCATTTCAGCTGAAGTTAACTCGATATCCTGTGCTTTTAAGTTGCTCATCAGGTTTTCACGTTTAGTCGAAGATGGAATGACTGCAAAACCACGTTGCAATGCCCACGCAAGTGCAATTTGTGCTGTTGTTGCTTTATGAGCTGCTGCAATTTCAGTTAAAACAGGGTCTTGAAGCACTTTACCGTATGCAAGTGTCATATATGAAGTGACATCAATATTCTTCTCTTGTAAGAAATTTACAAGTTTATGGTTTTGAAGATAAGGGCTTAACTCAATCTGGTTAGTTGCAATATTTTCAGCACCAATTGTGTCAATTGCTTGTTGGGTAAGCTCAATATTGAAGTTTGAAATACCAATTTGTTTAGTAAGACCTTGTTGTTTCGCTTCAAGTAAAAGCTTCATGATTTCAGGAATCGAAACGCCTAAATCTGGCGCTGGCCAATGAATCAAAGTTAAATCGACATGGTCAGTACGAAGCTTTTCTAAGCTTTCTTTTAAGCTTGGAATAAACTTATCTTGAGCAAAATTATCTACCCAGATTTTTGTGGTTAGAAATAAGTCCTGACGTGATACACCGCTTTCGGCAATGGCTTGACCAATCGCTGCTTCATTGCCATAAATTTGAGCTGTATCAATTACACGGTAACCTACGTCTAAAGCAGTTTTCACAGAATCAATGACTGCTTGTTCTTGAAGACGGAAAGTACCTAGACCAAAACGTGGAATATTCATATGTTCACCTAAATTTGAGTAATCATTTAACATGAGATGCATTTTGCTTTTTTTATTGTTGCGAAAAAATACATGAATAAGCAAAATATCTTTGATCATTAGTCAATAATGGAATAAGACATGAAATCAACTATTGAAGAACTTGTAGCATTTATTGCAATTGTTGACACGGGTTCTTTTGTTGCTGCAGCAGATCACCTGAAACAAACACCTTCAGGGGTAAGTCGATCTTTAACGCGATTAGAGGCGAAGCTAGATGTAACCTTACTTGAGCGAACGACTCGTAAGTTGAAACTAACACAAGAAGGACAACAGTTTCTTGTGAAGGCTCGTAAAATTTTAAATGAGCTGAATGCTGCTGAAGAAGAATTACAAAAGTCTGATCAAGATACTTCTGGTCTTATAAGAATCGATTCGGCAACACCCTTTGTTTTACATGTGGTTGCTCCATTAATGCATGCGTTTCGCAAGCGATATCCTCATATTGAAATTGAGTTAAATAGCAATGATCAGGTCATTGATCTGCTACAGCATAAAACCGATGTCGCATTCCGATTTGGTGAGCTAAATGACTCTAGTATGCGTGCAAAATTGGTATGTAAAAGTCGTTTATATATGGTTGCTAGCCCTGAATATTTAAATCGAGCAGGTTATCCTCAGCAACAACAAGAGTTAAATGAACATGAACTTATTGGTTTTACTAAGCCTGCTCATTTAAATACTTGGCCACTAAAAATAGGGAGTGACTACTTTGTAGCTCAACCTCATATTAAAGCTTCAAATGGGGAAACAGTTCGGCAGCTAGCACTACGTGGGCATGGAATTACATGCTTATCAGAGTTTATGGTTTGGAAAGATTTAGAAGAAGGTCGTTTAGTTGCTTTATTTGAAGATGAGATAGAGCTACAACTTCAAAGCATCCATGCTGTGTATTATCAACAAGAGCATCTACCAAAGCGAATCCGTTTATTTATTGAATTTTTGGCAGAGCAATTACAAGACGGTTTTAAAACCTGTCTCTAAAAGTAGCATAACTGTCAGTTGGAAAATGAACTTCTAAAATTGGAGTCGTTTGTCCTTCTGATGAATGCTGTGCCAGAAAATAGCTTTTTTGCTGTTGGCGGCAACTAAAATATAATTTGGAATAAACCGAGTTCGCCATTACAACTTCATTTGAGCTATTACGCTTATATTGATAATGAGAAATCGTACTGGCCTCATCATCAGTGCGTTGCTCCATTTTATAGTCTTGTTGATTGGTCATTTTTAAATAACCTTCAATGAGACTTTGGCAAACCGTATGTCTGTACTGCTCGTTTTTTGGTTGCGGTTGGCAGCCCGCTAAAATAATAGGAAATAAAAATATAGTTTTTAATTTCATGACTTTGCTACTTACTGAGTTGATTTCTATAGCCTAAAGGTGTTCTATAAAGCAATACAGATACAGAACTTTTAAAAAAAGCAGCACAGAATGACTTTCCAATATCAGGTTCTTGCCAACCAATTAGCGCATCGTATTTATCAAGATGAGCTCAAACCTCATCAGAAGCTTACTTCTTTACGAGATTTTGCTCGTCAACACAGCATTAGTTTAAGTACAGCAAAAAGTTGTTATGAGTTACTTGAGGCGAGGGGGCTCATTTATGTAAAGCCGAAATCGGGTTATTTTGTGGTTGCTCGAACACAAGCTAGCCCTATTCCCGATAGCCCAGATTTTTTGTCCTTACCTCGGCAAGTTTCAAATCTGGAATTGCATAATCAAATTCAGGAAGCTGCATTACAAAGCCATTTGGTTCCTTTGGGTTCTATT
Source organism: Acinetobacter sp. (assembly GCA_031277915.1). GTDB lineage: Bacteria > Pseudomonadota > Gammaproteobacteria > Pseudomonadales > Moraxellaceae > Acinetobacter. Next base: position 11,340 of record JAITLL010000058.1, on the reverse strand, counting down.
CAGTTAACACCCCATTTTATTCCGGTGGAAGGTTTACGTCGTTCTATTCAACGGGCTTTAAAAAATTGCCAACCACAAGACTTCCTTTATTGTAATAAACAAGGGCATGAGCAATTAAGAAAAGCACTATCTGATCATTGGCGTGAAGATGGCATTTTTATCGCAACAGAAGATATTTTCATTACCAATGGCTGCATGCCTGCTTTGTCTTTGGTGATTCAACATCTAACAGAAGTTGGGGATAGTATTTTAATTCCGACGCCTACTTTTAATGGGCAATTACAGCTTTTAGCAGGCTTAAAGCGGCAAATTATTGAAATTCCGGCGCACCATCGTGGTATTGATCTTGAGCGCTTAGAATCATTGATGCAGCAAGGTTTGGCTAAAGTTTGCTTAATGACAGCTAACTATCAAAACCCTTTGGGATATTGTTTAAGTAATGCAGAAAAACAAAAAATTGCTGAATTAGCTGCAAAGTATCAGTGTTTTATTATTGAAGACGATATTTTTGGTGAGTGTGGTTACAGTAATGAACGTCCGCTACCGATTCGTTATTGGGATCGTGAAGGTTATGTCATTTTGTGTGGATCGGTTTCTAAATCACTGTCGAGTGCATATCGGGTAGGGTGGTTTTGTTTAAGCTCAAAGATACAGCATTTAAGACTTGAGCTATGGGCCAATAATATTGGGGTGAATACGCCGTTACAGTTGGGTTTGGCAGACTTTATTTATAGTCGTGGTTATCGAGAGCATTTAGAGCAACTACGACCAAGTTTAATGCGCCAAGTCGAGCAGTATCGTAGCTGTATTTTAAAAGCCTTTGAAGGCATTCCAATTGCACTAAACCAACCGGAAGGGGGATATGCGTTATGGATACAGTTACCTCAAACTGTAGACAGTTTAACGCTCTATTACACTGCAAAATCTCAGGGAATTACTGTAGTTCCTGGACATGTGTTTGGTGAGGATGAACGCTATCGGCACTTTATTCGTTTAAATGCAGGGCATGAATTAACAACAGATGTCCGCCAAGCGATTAAAGACTTGGCGGACTGGTCACGACAACAGATGAAAACAGTGAGTTAGTTTTTATTCTGCAAAGTCTGCTTTAAGCACAATACGGTAGCGTGCCTGACCTGAGTGTAGACGTTCAATTGCTTCGTTGAGCTGTGACATTGGAAACAGTTCAATTTGAGGTGCAATTTTTTTACGGGCAGCAAACTTTAAAAGTTGACGTAGTGCAGCAGGTGAACCTGTAGGTGAGCCTGTTACTGACTTAGCACCACCAATAAGAGAGCCGACCGAAACAGGAACAGGTTCAAGGGTAAGTCCCAAAAAGTGCAACGAACCGTTTGGTGCTAGTGTAGAAATAAAAGCACGCCAATTTAAAGTTACGTTTACTGTGCTGAGCAATAAATCAAATTTACCTTTTTGTGCTGTTACTGCGTCGGTATCGCGGCTATTCACCACATGGTCAGCTCCCATTGCTTTGAGTTCTTCTGTTTTGTCAGGGTTAGAACTAAAAGCAGTGATTTCACAGCCCCAAGCTTTAAGTAGCTTAATCGCCATATGACCTAAACCGCCAATGCCAATCACACCGACATGATGTGTTGCCTGAATTTTGTGTTTGAGGAGTGGGTCAAAAACGGTAATTCCACCACAAAGTAGAGGACCTGCACTTTCTGGGTCTAAATCATCAGGAAGGGGAATCGCCCACTGCCAGCCTGCACGGACTTTATCGGCAAAGCCACCAGCATGCCCCACGATTGTTGCGACATTTTCACCCGTACAAAGTACTTGCTGACCACCAATACACTCATCACAGGCTTGGCAACTTTCAGCGGTCCAACCAATACCCACACGTTGCCCAACTTGTAGCCCTTTGGCTTCTGAGCCCAAAGCTACAATTCGTCCAATAATTTCATGACCTGCAACCACAGGGTATACAGTTGAACGCCATTCATTGTTCAAAACAGAAATATCAGAATGACATAAACCACAGTATTCAACTTTTACTTCAACCTGATGGGGGTGTAATTCACCTGCATCAAATTGGTAAGGAACCAGTTTTTCACCTGCCTGCATTGCAGCATAAGCCTGAATCGGATTGTTGCTCATCGGAACTCCTTAAACGGATTTGAACCATTCTGGTGGGTTATGAAGCTTTAAATTGACAATTATTTTCATGATCGTTGACCATGCCTACTGCTTGCATAAAAGCATAACAGGTGGTTGGGCCGACAAATTTGAAACCATTCTTTTTAAGAGTTTTAGAAAGTTTTACACTGAGCTCAGTTTGGGCAGGGGCTTGTCGGTAATCGACAACATCATTGTGTTGAGGAGTTGCATCTACAAACTGCCAAAGCCATGTAGGAACATCACCGACTTGTACTTTTAGCGCTTGCCAAGCAATTGCATTATCACGAATGGCTTTGAGTTTACCCAAGTGACGAATTAGGCCTGCATCGGATAATTTTAGTTCTAAAAAGTCATCTGTAAATGAAGCAATGTTTTCAATTGGATGATTAAAGAAGTGCTGACGATAACTTTCTCTTTTTTTTAGTACGGTAATCCATGATAAGCCAGCTTGTTGGCCTTCAAGGCAAAGCATTTCAAATAGCCGTGCTTCATCGTGCTCTGGTTTACCCCATTCTTCATCATGATAGGTAATATAGAGTGGATCATCGGAACACCATCCGCAGCGTTGAGTTTTCATGATGATGCTCCTTGTATTTATCTTAGAATTTTAAAGTTTAAATAACACCCATTCATTTGGGCGAGTGTCCCAATAATACAGTTCAGCTTGAGTTAAGTCTTCAAACTTTAGCCAAAAGTCTTTGCCAACTTTATCTGAAAAACCGGTACTGATCAGTAGGGCATCATCGCTGATTTCCATGATCCAGCCTTGATAGCTATTGCCATTTAAAATGATCTTTTGCTGGTTACCAGACTCGGCAAACTCTACTAAGCGATTGATCAGCGCTTCCGACATAAAACGTTCCTAGCGTAAATATGAATAAGGATTAACAGCACCACGTCCTTTACCATCTAGATAAAGACCATAGTGGAGGTGAGGTGAAGTATAACGTGCATTGCCCGTGTTGCCGACATAGCCAATTAAATCGCCCTTTTTGACATAGTCACCCACATTTAAACCACGTTTGTGACCATCAAGATGAGCATAATAATGCCAAGTTCCAGCTGGGCCTAAAATCCAGATGACTTTACCACCTAAATTATTATTACGCAGATCGGCAACAAGCCCTTCGGTTGTACTGTACACTTTGGTTCCACGTGGAGCCAAAATATCAATTCCTTCGTGACTACGACCCTGACTGCGGGCAGCTCCCCATGTGTCTTTTAACTCATCTCGATCGACACCTTTTACTGGTACAGGCAGTCGATTTGGAAGCTGCATACTTTTAAGTTTAGTAACCTGAGCAGGTGGAAGTGGGGCAGGTTTTTTAGGTGTACTGGCACAGGCAGCCAATAGAATAATGAGAAAACCAAGTGAGAAATGAGAAACAAAACGTCGCACAAAATACTCCCTGTCACAACCATATCAAAATTATTTTGCTCACTATGTCACGAACGGCTTGTCGAGATCAATTTTTTCATAGCGGTTGGAACACCTTTGGCAATCGCTTGTTCCGGACTCAGCCATTGGCCTTCAAGCTCAATCGACAGATGTTCTTTTTGATCAGGTTCCACGTGGAACACATGAGCATTAAGTAGCCATGTGAAGTGAGTGAAGCTATGACTGATCTGAAAGGTTTGTGGTTGAGGTTGTAGTTTAAATTGCTGGCTTAAGCTTAGTCGTTCATGTTCATTTTCTAAAATAGGTAAACAGAATAAACCGCCCCATAGACCATGAGCTTGGCGTTGTTGCCAGAACCATTCATCTTCACACTGAATAATAAGAACATCTGCTGTTTTAACAGGCGGTGTTTTTTTTGGTTTTTTAAAAGGTAATTCTTGCTCTAAACCTTGCTGGTAAGCTTGGCAATGTTCTTGCATTGGGCAATATAAACAGAGCGGTTTTTTTGGGGTACAAATAGTTGCACCTAAGTCCATAATTGCTTGAGTATAGTCGTGATTGCGATGCGTAGGGCAAAGCTTTTCAGCGAGTTTCCACATTTCACGTTCATGTTGTGGCTTGCTTAAGTCATCTTCAATGGCAAAGAAACGGGCTAAAACACGTTTCACATTGCCATCCATAATCACACCGTACTGACGTAAACCTAAAGACATGAGTGCACCTGCAGTAGAGCGACCAATGCCGGGTAACTCAATCCATTCTTCTAGTGTTTCAGGAAACTTTCCCTGCTGAGTGACAAGGCCAGCAGCTTTATGCAAATTGCGCGCACGGGCGTAATAGCCAAGACCTGCCCAATAAGGCGCTACTTCATCCCAAGTTGCATGACCTAATGTCTCTACAATCGGGAAGCGCTCCATAAAGCGGTCAAAATATTGTAGAACCGTTTTCACCTGAGTCTGTTGCAACATAATTTCAGAAACCCAAACTTTGTAAGGATCATCTGCAACTTGCCAAGGCAAATCATGACGACCATGTTGATCGAACCAGTTTAAAAGGGCATCAGAAAAAGAAAATTCAGGCATGAACAGCTATAGAAGAAAAGTAAGGACTAAATTATAGCTGAAATTAGAGAGAAGTTTTGTTTAAAGCAAGCAATGAACCACATGCTATTAAAACAGAGACTACTTTAAAACGAGTAATCTCTGTTTTAAGCATACAGAGGATTAATCCTCTTTTACGCCCCAACGTTGATCAAGTTTCAACGGTTGGTTTTTGTAGTATGGAATCACATGAATGTGGAAATGGTCTGAGGTTTGCCCAAACACTTCACCATCATTAAAGCCAATATGAAAACCAGCTGGTTGATGACGAAGTTGGGTTTCATGACGCGCAATTTCAAGAAGTGTAAGTAAGCCTTGATGCTCTTTAGACGTAATGTCAAAGAACGAACCCACATGGCGTAGTGGAGTAACTACACAATGGCCTTTAGACAGTGGATTTGGGTCAGGTAAAATTACAGCAAATTCATTCTTATCAATGATGTCATATTCATCAAATTCGCAATACGGACATTTCTTGTCAGTCATTGTTGTATCCTCTCATGTTATTCCATTACACCCCGAGTGCGGGAAATAAGACTAGGCTTTGCTCTAGCTCAACGGAAGTATAGTTATTGAAGTATGGTTTAAAAAATACAGTAAAAATATTGCAAAGTCATAAACATTTAAGGGAGCAAATGCAAAACCATTTGCTCCAAATTTGCTTCTTTTATTTTAAAGTACGTTCTAATAAAGCGTACATTTTAGCAAGGCCTTGTTTCTCCGCTTCGCTGTTGTAGCCAAGGTCTACACTGTTCGCTTTAGCTCTTTCATCTGCAAGCGGGTTACTAAAGCCATGTTTAGCATTTTTTAAAACCACAACTTCGTATTTAACCTCAGCAGCTTGCATCTCTTTTTCAAAATTAGCAACATCTTCTAAGGTGACCATGCTGTCTAGTTCACCATGTAGAACTAAAAATTCACCTTGAATGTTGCCTTTTTGAGCAGGTGCTTTAGGTGCTAACGTACCATGGAATGTTGTAACTGCTTTAAGCGGGGCACTTGAGCGAGCGAGATCTAGTACCACTTTACCGCCATAGCAAAAACCAACAGCAGCAAGTTTTTCACTGTTCACTTCTGGTTGGGCAGCCAAAGTTTGAAGACCTGCATTGGCACGATTGGTAACCGTGTCTAAATCTTCAAATGTTTGCATCATCCATTCATAGGCTTGAGCTGCGGTTGTGGTGACTTTTTTATCACCATACATGTCAATTGCAAGAACAGCATAACCGTGTTCAGCAAGCTCACGTGCGCGCTGTTCCGTATACTCATTACGGCCCCACCACTCAGGACCAATAATGATACCGGGTACAGGGGCTTCACTCTCTGGAGCTGCAAAGTAACCAATTAAATGGCTGCCATCTGGTGCTGTATATTGAATTTCACGGGTTTTAATTGCTGTACTCATGACATTAATCCTGAAATTTAATTTGGTTTAAATACGCTTGATTAAAGCATAAAAAAATAAAAGTCATATGAATAACTATGTAAAAATCTACATCAAAAGAAAAACATAGAAACATTTAGGCAATAAAAAAGAAGGAAATGATTCCTTCTTTTTATATGGTCATAATTAAATTAGGTTCGGCCTCGCGAAAGAAAACCAATAATAGCGAGAATTACAGCTACAACTAATAAAATCACGGCAAAGTCTTTAGATAACCCTGCAACACCACCAAACCCTAATAGACTGGCAATGAGTGCAATCACTGCAAAAATTATTGCCCAACGGAACATATGCTGTCCTCCTTATTTTTTTCATTGTTGTTTAACTATATAGCTTATTTTTTGCACGGAATGTGTCGTTTATGTGGTTGGAGTGTATATTAAACAATCATTTTATGATTCTAAAAACACGACTTCTTTTTTTAGTACCGTACACTTCAATGTTATACTTATACACTGTTTCATCTATTCAGCTGTTAAAAACTTATGTCTACCGAGACCCCACTTCGTCCATTGTTTTGGAAAAATTACACGCTTGAGCAACTGACTCAGGCTGAGTGGGAAGCTTTGTGCGATGGGTGTGGTTTGTGCTGTTTGGTCAAGCTAGAAGATGAAGATACGCATGAGGTTGCTTACACCAAGGTAGCGTGCAAATTACTTGATTGTGGTACAGGGCGTTGCTCAGACTATTCAAATCGTCAACAGCAAGTGCCTGACTGTTTACAGTTGACGCCAGAAAGCTTGAAAACTATTCACTGGTTACCTTCAAGTTGTGCCTATAAACGTTTGAATGAGGGTAAAAATTTACCTTCTTGGCATTATTTAAATACGGGTACGAGACAAAGTGTAGTTAAGGCGAAAAAGTCTGTTGCAGGACGTTGTATTCCTGAAACTGATGTACATGAAGATGATCTTGAAGATTATGTGGTGCGTTGGGTGCGTTAATATGCTCCTGATGGGCATTTTTAATTACAACATATAATAAAATAACATTTTAATGGTAAATCTTTGAACCATCTCCGTTTTATAAAAATAAAAGGAGATCATGCTGAGATGGCTAGCAGCCCCTTATGATGAAAAGGATGTGTCTCATAGATTCAAATTGTAGATTTCTGTGAGACACAATAGACTATAGTGAAAAGACGATAAAGTTATTTGAGATGTCAGACACCCATATTCCACTTCCCGAACGCCTGCGTCCAAGAGACTTGTCTGAAATTATTGGGCAAGATCATTTGTTAGGTGAAAATGCACCCTTACGTCAAATGATTGATCAGGGACATTTGCCTTCCATTATTTTTTGGGGGCCACCAGGCGTTGGCAAAACGACAATTGCATTGCTTTTAGCCCAGGCAATAGATCGCCCATTTGTGAGCTTATCTGCACTGAATACGGGTGTGAAAGAATTACGTGAAGTGATTGCAGAAAGTGGTGATTTACTGACACCTGTGGTTTTTATTGACGAAATTCATCGTTTTAATAAATCACAGCAAGATGCATTATTAGGCGCGGTAGAAAAAGGCAAAATTACCTTAATAGGCGCGACCACCGAAAACCCGTCTTTTGAAGTCAATAGTGCGCTTTTATCACGTTGTCAGGTCTATACCTTAAACAGTTTAGACAGTGAGGCAATTCAGACGCTACTTAATAATGCTCTTCAAGCCGATAAATTCTTAAAAGAACGTTACATTCATATTGAAGAGTACGATGCTCTTTTGCAGTTTGCGGCAGGTGATGCCCGTAAAGCACTAAATTTACTGGACTTGATTGCAAGTACCTTTGAACCAGAGATTGAAAACACGATTACCAATGCGGTTGTGGTCAAAGTTGCGCAGCAAAATATCGCGCGTTATGACAAATCGGGTGAACAGCATTACGACTTAGTCTCTGCTTTCATTAAATCAATTCGTGGTAGTGATCCTGATGCTGCTCTGTACTGGATGGCTCGGATGCTTAAAGGCGGCGAAGATCCAGTTTTTATTGCAAGACGTATGCTGATTGCCTCGTCAGAAGATATTGGAAACTCTAATCCCAATGCGCTATTGCTTGCAGGTGAGTGTTTTCGCTCTGTACAAGCGGTGGGTATGCCTGAGGCTCGAATTATTCTGGGCCAAACAGCAGTGTATTTAGCAACAAGCGCAAAAAGTAATAGTACTTATTTAGCAATTAATAAAGCATTGGAGCTTGCTGAAAAAACAGCAAATTTACCAGTGCCACTACACTTAAGAAATGCGCCAACCAAGCTGATGAAACAGCAAGGCTATGGAATTAATTATCTCTATCCGCATGATTATCCTGAACACTTTGTGTTGCAAGACTATTTGCCTCCTGAGTTAAAGGGAACCAAACTGTATGAATCTGCTAGAAACAAGCGTGAAGTGGAAGGTGAGCGTTTACAGCAACGCAGATGGCAGCAAGAACAGTAATAATAATTAAAGCAAGGTATATGCTCTCAAGGTACGTATGAGTTTCATATAGTCACCTTGAGAAGCTTCGGAAATAACAGTTTCAACTTCAGCTTGGCTCCAGCCTTGTTTCAAAGCAGAGTGACTAAAATTGGATACAATCACTAAAGGATTTTCACCAAAATGTATTGAGTGATTCATTAATCTCTTCTCAAGCTTAGATATTTCCATTAGCTCACCTTAGTTTTTAAATTTAATTATTGTGATTTACTTTGTATTTTTTTAGATTTTAGTGCTTTGTTTTTGGATTGTGCAAGTAAAAATTTACTTAAATATACAAATCTGTCTACTCCCCCTAAATTTTAGGGTTTAAAAATAAAAAACCGAGCTGAAATGCTCGGTTTTTTAATGAGGTCTGGCTAATTAGATGTCAGATAAATCTACGCCTAAACGAGCAGCAACTTCTTCATAAGCTTCAACAACACCGCCTAAACCTTGGCGGAAACGGTCTTTGTCGAGTTTTTTCTTAGTTTCTTTGTCCCATAAACGGCAACCGTCTGGAGAGAATTCATCACCAAGCACAATACGGTCATGGAAAACACCGAATTCAAGTTTGAAGTCGACCAAGATCATGTTGCCTTCAGCAAATAATGCTTTTAATACATCGTTTACTTTATAAGTTAACACTTTCATTTGTTCTAATTGTTCAGCGGTCGCCCAACCTAAAGCAATTGCTTGAGATTCGTTAACCATTGGATCGCCTAGACCATCATCTTTGTAGAACAATTCAAATGTAGGTGGAGTTAACTCTTTACCTTCTTCTACACCTAAACGACGGCATAGAGAACCTGCTGCGTAGTTACGAATTACACATTCAACAGGAATCATTTGAAGTTTTTTAACAAGCACTTCAGTTGGAGAAAGCAATTTTTCAAAATGCGTTTCAATACCTGCAGCAGCAAGTTTTTCCATGATGAAGGCGTTAAAACGGTTGTTCACCTTGCCTTTACGATCTAGTTGTTCGATTTTTTCGCCATTGAACGCAGAGGCATCATCACGAAAGACTAAAATCAGATGGTCGGCATTGTCTGTTTCATATACAGATTTTGCTTTACCAGTATAGAGCAAGGTTTGTTTTAACATGAGGGAACCTTTTTAAAAAAAATGCCTAGTAAACGACTAGGCTGGCCAATTTTGGTAAATCTGGTTTAACACTTCTGCAGCAACATCAGGACTGGCAAAAGTGTTGTCTGGATTAAATAGAGCAAGGCTATGACTAGAGCCAACACCTGTTAGTTTCAGCAAATAAGTTTTGTCATTTACTTTAATCGTCGCTTGATTATTGCCTTGAGCGATGATGTTGTAATTTAACGTGCTTAAGGTTGCTTTGGTGTATTGCCAAATTTCAGCAGTACTTCCATCAATTTTTAACAGTGGGTTTTTATTACCATCAGTCACAAGTTGAGGACGACTAAGCGCGCTACCTGATTGAGCAGATGCATCTGCTGTATCACCTTGAGTTTGTTCAGGGCGCGGCAATGCAAAACGGTTGCCACGCTTGTTTTCAAACTTTGGCGCATGATCGATAGCGAGCTGGTCTACTGTTGGTGCAGGATACAAAGGCGTCGCTGGTCGTACAGTTGCATCGGCAGGATACTCAAGCGGGGCGAGTTGCTTTGCTTTTTTATAATCTAAAGAGTGATTATTAAGTGCGAAGCGACCACAGCCAGCTAAACTTAAGGCTGAAATTGCAAGGACTAAACCAAGACGTAATTGCATCATAAATTGCTCTTATTAAATAATTCCCGCATCTTTTAGGGCATTGCGGAGAGGTTCGCGATATTGCTCAGCGAGAGGAGTGAGTGGTAAACGAATACCAGTATCAATCAGTCCCATCTCATGTAGTGCCCATTTCACAGGAATTGGGTTTGATTCGCAAAATAGAATATTGTGTAAATTTGCAATCTTATTGTTAATCGTCTTCGCTTGTTGTTCATCTTTAGCAATTGCAACCGCACATACTTCGCTCATTGCCTTAGGGGCAATGTTTGCAGTAACCGAGATATTCCCGTCTGCACCAAGAAGCATAAGTTCCCATGCCGTTTCATCGTCACCTGAGTAAACAGCCATCTTGCTGTTTAAAGCATCGATTAAAGCTTTACCACGAGGTACGTCACCTGTTGCGTCTTTAATACCTACAATGTTTGAAATTTCTGCTAAACGTACCGCTGTATCGTTTGACAAGTCTACGCCTGTACGACCTGGTACGTTATAAAGAATAAGAGGTAATTCAACAGCTTCGGCAACCGCTTTATAGTGTTGGAAAAGGCCTTCTTGGGTTGGTTTGTTATAGTATGGTGTTACAAGTAAAGCTGCATCAGCACCGAGGTCTTTGGCAGCTTTAGTTAATTCGATTGCTTCACGGGTTGAGTTTGCACCAGTACCGGCAATAATTGGAATACGTTTATTGGCTACACGAATAATTTCTTTAATAACCTGTGTGTGCTCTTCCATGCTCAATGTTGAGGCTTCGCCGGTTGTACCGACGGCTACAATACTGTTTGTACCTTGTTCTATGTGCCACTCAACCAGCTTCTCAAGACTCTTCCAATCTACACCGCCATCTTTCAACATGGGAGTGACAATTGCGACGATTGAGCCTTGAATGGTCTGTGCTTGCTGAGTCATTTTAAAAAATATCCTATTTATCCATCCGAATCTGAGGTAAGAAAAACAAAATGTGGGATGGTTGCAGTATTTTGATTGTCCAGTTCTAACAATAACAGATTGTTGAATGACAATTATGCAAATTATGACTGATCAGACGCATAAGAACAATATGCTTAACTGATAA
>JAITLL010000056.1 GCA_031277915.1 Acinetobacter sp. | reverse complement strand
AAAATGTGGGATGGTTGCAGTATTTTGATTGTCCAGTTCTAACAATAACAGATTGTTGAATGACAATTATGCAAATTATGACTGATCAGACGCATAAGAACAATATGCTTAACTGATAATCCCTATGTAAACTTGAGCAAAACATTAGAATGCCAATTTGATCATTTCAAGTAAAAGACAGTAAATAAGAGAATACGGTGCAATTCTGCGAAACCCTACTTGATACAGACTTTTTTATGGCAAGATAAAATGCATACATATTTTCCCGAATGGGACTTAAGATGACATGAAAATGAATAAACAACCACAAAATGCGGCTTTAGTCGTAGTTGATGTACAAAATGGCTTTACGCCGGGTGGAAACTTGGCAGTTGCCGATGCCGATACTATTATTCCAACGATTAACCAATTGGCGGGTTGTTTTGAAAATGTCGTCCTCACACAAGATTGGCACCCAGATAACCATATTTCTTTTGCAGCCAATCATTCGGATAAGCAGCCATTTGAAACGATTGAGCTTGACTATGGATCGCAGGTGCTTTGGCCTAAGCACTGTGTACAAGGCACCAAAGATGCTGAGTTTCATCCGGATTTAAATATTCCGACAGCTCAACTGATTATTCGAAAGGGTTTTCATGCTCACATTGATAGCTATTCGGCTTTTATGGAAGCAGACCACATAACAAAGACGGGTTTAACGGGCTATTTAAAAGAGCGAGGCGTTGATACGGTCTATGTGGTCGGCATTGCTACGGACTTTTGTGTCGCATGGACTGCTTTAGATGCAATTCAACTCGGCTTTAAAACATTTGTGGTTGAAGATGCCTGTAAAGGTATTAATCTCAACGGTTCTTTAGAGCAGGCATGGCAAGCGATGCAGCAACAAGGTGTGGTCCGTATTCAATCGACTGATCTGTTAAGGGGTTGCTAGGCGTATTTTGACTTTAATTGCAATTTGGTATGGATGAATAACATGTCCGCATTATTACGTTTTACTCAATTTGTTCAGAAAACGTTTGCTTTATGGGTCATCGTTTTTGCGCTATTGGCACTATGGCAACCTGAGTTTTTTGTCTGGCTTAAAGCTTATATTCCATGGATTTTGGGCATTATTATGCTCGGCATGGGAATGACCATGACCGTAGACGACTTTAAAGGAGTATTACAAAGCCCAAAAGCGATATTGCTTGGCGTTGTTGCCCACTTTGTGGTCATGCCAGGGTTGGCATTTGTTTTGTGTAAATTATTTAATTTACCGCCTGAAATCGCAGTCGGCGTTATTTTAGTAGGCTGTTGTCCGGGTGGAACGGCTTCAAACGTGATTACTTATATGGCTAAAGGCAACGTGGCTTTATCGGTTGCTTGTACATCGGTATCAACACTTTTAGCGCCAGTGTTAACACCTGCGATCTTCTATTTACTTGCCAGCCAATGGCTAAAGATTGACGCAGCTTCGATGTTTATTTCAATTTTACAAGTGGTGTTGTTGCCTATAGTTATTGGACTGATTTTAAGAATCTGGCTCAAACGTCAGGTCGAATCGTATATTCAAGTCATGCCTTTGGTGTCGGTCATTGCAATTGTAGCAATTGTGGCAGCTATTATTGGAGGCAGTAAAGCCGCCATTTTCCAGTCGGGTTTGCTCATCTTGGCTGTGGTGATATTGCATAATGGGTTTGGGTATTTGTTAGGTTTTGCAGCAGCTCGTTTCTTTAAACTAGCTTATGCAGACAGTAAGGCAATTGCGATAGAAGTCGGTATGCAAAACTCAGGCTTAGGTGTGGCACTTGCAGCGGTACACTTTGCGGCTTCTCCAATTACTGCTTTACCAAGTGCTATTTTTAGTCTTTGGCATAATATTTCTGGTCCTGCACTTGCGACTTATTGGGCAAGGCGTACAGATGAAGATAAATCCATTCAAGTAAAAGCTGATTAATGCACTAAAGAGGGTTGGTCGCTAACCAATCTTCAATTTCGTTTTCAGAAATTACCTTAAAACCATGGTGCTGCAAAAGTGCTGTGGTAATTCCAACGCCCGTAATTTTCTCACCTTGAAAAGTACCGTTATAAATCTTTTGACTGCCGCAAGACGGGCTATTTTCTTTTAAAACGACACAAACGGCTTTGATTTGCTGTGCCACTTCTAAAGTACGGTGGGCACCTTTTAAATATAAATCTGTCACATCTAGCCCCGATGAATCCTTAATTGTTGCTTTGCCATCAAGTACATCTTGGCCTGTACCTCCCACAATTTCTGCGGGTAAACGAGGCGTGCTAAAGCCCCCTAATAACTCTGGACAAAGTGCATGAGCTTTTTTATTTAAAAATAACTGCTGAAGCGTCGTGTGCAAGCATGATCGGCCGTCATAACGTACAGGTTCACCAATTAAACAGGCACTGATTAAAAGCATTCTTTTTCCGCCGTTAGAGCTATAGAGCCTAATGAGTGTACCCAATGATTGATAAATTAAGAAATTTAAAACGAACTGATACAAACACAGTAAATTGATTAATAAATTACACAATTCATAATTAAATTATGTATTGCATAATTTAATTGTTTTTAGTAGCATCTGTTTTAAGGTAAATGGCCATTGGAGGTCCAACAAGGATGTTGGCTTCCATAAATCTAGGAACGATTTTAGGAAAAGGCGATTTTTAAAGATTTATTGAAAAATCTCAATCGTACTTTTAGATAAGAAGGGACAGTGTGTATGGAAAATAAACACCATATAGAAGGGAAGTTAATCATCAGCATTGTGCTCACTCAATCTTCGTTTTAGTTATTGGTTTTTTTCTCATAGGATGCGTTGGGCTAAGGCATTTTGACGGTTCAAGTACTCTCCCAGCAAATGCGTATTCTATAGAGAAAGGAGCTGACCAGATCAGCATGAGAAATAAACGGATCAGGTAATCACCAGAGGGAAACTAGATGGATATTTTAGAGAACCCATTAGAACTATGCGGTTTTGCATTTATTGAGTTTGTTTCAAAAGAAAATGAATTAGATCCAATTTTTGAAACAATCGGCTTTTCAAAAGTAGCCAAGCATAAATCGAAAAAAGCGTACTTATGGCGTCAAGGAAATATCAATATTATCCTGAATTATCAGCCAGAATCTTATGCTTCATTCTTTTTCAATGAGCATGGTCCATCTGCTTGCGCAATGGGATTCAAAACACGCGATGCGGCAAAAGCTTTTAAAAAGGCTATTGAGCTTGGTGCAGAACCAATGCAATCTAATGTTGGGCCAATGGAGCTTAACATTCCGGCAATTAAAGGTATTGGTGGCATGCCAATCTTCTTGGTTGACCGTGATATTTATGAAAATGACTTTGTTTTCTTTGATGATGCACAGCGTAACCCAGAAGGTGCTGGTTTAAATGAAATTGACCACTTAACTCATAACGTCTACAAAGGCCGTATGGAGTACTGGGCAAACTTCTATGAGAAGATTTTCAACTTCCAAGAAATTCGTTACTTCGACATTAAAGGCGAATATACAGGTTTAACGTCTAAAGCATTAACTGCTCCAGATGGCATGATCCGTATTCCTTTAAATGAAGATTCAGACAAGGGTAACGGTCAAATTGCAGAGTTTCTGTCTGACTTTAATGGCGAAGGTATTCAACATATCGCGTTTATTTGTGATGACTTAATTTCTACTTGGGATAAGTTAAAAGGTTTGGGTCTGAAATTTATGACTCCACCGCCAAATACGTATTATGAAATGCTACCAGAACGTTTACCTGAGCATGGTGAACCAACTGACGAATTAAAACAGCGTGGTATTTTGCTAGACGGCAATACTAAAGATGGTCAGAAGAAACTGTTATTGCAAATTTTCTCTGAAAACATGATTGGTCCAGTCTTCTTTGAATTTATTCAACGTAAAGATGATGATGGTTTTGGTGAAGGTAACTTCAAGGCTTTATTTGAATCGATTGAACGTGACCAAATTCGTCGTGGTGTTCTCGAAGCAAAATAAGTTTTGCTTTGTCTCTAATCTAAAAAAACCAAGAGCTATGCTCTTGGTTTTTTTATGGCTATTCGTTAGCGGCTTTTAATATATTGATTAATTAAGTTAATCTCGGTTTTGAGCGTTTCAATAATTTTACTTTGTGGGTCGACAGGTAAAAACATTTCGCTATCAAGTGCCACAATACAAAACTCAATGCTCTGGTTTGAGTTAAATACTGGTAAACCCACCGCATTAATTCCTGTCAGTAAATCACCTTTCGCTGCTGACATTTGTTGCTGGCGAATGGTCTCTTTAAGCTCTGTAAATGTTTGCCAGTTCTGTGGGGCAATATTTAGCCCAAGTTCCTGATGCTTTTGCCATTCAGCTTCCATTAAGGGACGAACAAAATGCTCTGGAAGATAAGAAGCAAATAAACGTCCCGCAGCAGAATTGACTAAAGGCATAATCGAGCCGACTTTAGTGACAATCGAAATAGGGTGGTTAGACTCAATAGACTGAACCACAACAGGCCCTTTCGGGGACCATTTACTAATTTGTATACCGCAACCAATTTTGTTTTGTAGGTCATAAATTAAATGCTGTACGAGCTGTAGTGTGTCGCTATGTTGAACGCAGTTGAGACCTAAGCGCCATGCCTGATCGCCTAGGGCATACTGACCATCATCAAGCTGTTTTGCATATTCCATACGAATAAGGCTAACCAGATAGCGGTGTACTTTAGCTGGATGCATTTCTAGCTTGCTAGACAGATCTTTGAGAATAATAGGTTGATTGTGTTCCAAAAGGGCGTTTAGTACAGATAAACCGACTTCAAGTGATTGAACCCCCCCAGATACTTTTTCTTCAATCATTTAAATACCCTTAATAAATTTACTTCAGCTGTTAAACAGTGACGATCAAAACATAAATTGAAATTGGTGCGTTTTACATCATGCCTGAGCCTCGCGAGAAATAGAAATCACCTTTTTCTATTAGCAAAATTGGCATGTTTAATAATCAACAATTTTCTAAAATCAATATTTTCTCATTTATAGCGCAATTTTCTAGAAATTTAGCGTTTTTGAATAAGATAAATCGGCATTGATATAGAACCGTTCATTCAAACAGTTCCAATCAATGCCGATTTTTAGTTTGCTGTTTTAAAATTAGGTTCCTAACTCTTCTTCATGCAAGAAATGAGTGTGGTGTGGAGCACGTTTGGTTTTGCTCCATTCATCCAGCATTTCAGCTTTCATTTCTTCAGTAATTTTTGCAATTTTTTCTTCAGCATGAACATCGTTATAAGTCAGTTCTAAACGATGGCCATTAGGATCGAAGAAATAAATTGAGTGGAAAATGCCATGGTTGGTTACGCCCAAAACTTTCACGCCATTTTCTTCTAAATGTTGCTTCGCAGCCATCAACGCATTTAAGTCTTCAACTTCAAAAGCAATATGTTGTACCCATTGAGGCGTATTTTCATCTCGGCCCATATCTGGTTGAGTTGGCAATTCAAAGAAAGCCAAAACGTTGCCTTGCCCTGCATCTAAGAATAAATGCATGTAAGGGTCGAAAGCTTTAGTTGACGGCACATGGTCTTCAGCAAAAGCTAAGATAAAGTCCATGTTGAGCATTTTTTTATACCACTCAACAGTCTCTTTCGCATCCTTACAACGATATGCAACGTGATGTATTTTTTTAATGGCAAATGTCATGTTGAAACTCCTTTTACTATTCCCAATCTGGTTGTTGTTCTGGCGCCGCGTTATAGAAGGCTGGGATAGACAAACAATGTTGATAAATTGATTCAATTTTTGGAAACGCAGCTAAATCTATCTTGAAGCGTTTCGCGTTGTAGACCTGTGGAATCAGGCAGCAATCGGCAATCGTTGCTTGTTGTCCAAAGCAAAATTGTCCATTTGAATCTTGAAGTTGTTGTTCAAGACTTTGAAAGCCTTCAATAATCCAGTGCTGATACCAATAATTTTTTTGTTCGTCCGAAACATTTAAGTCATTTTTTAAATATTTCAGAACGCGTAAGTTGTTTAACGGGTGAATATCACAAGCGATTGCTTGTGCGAAAGCACGGATTTTGGCTCTTTCTTTCACATCATTTGGAAGTAGTTTGGTCTCTGGATATTGCTCATCCAGATATTCCAAAATACTTAATGACTGTGACAAGGTTAAATCGCCGTCCACTAAAGTTGGTACTAAAGCACTGCGATTTAACTTTAAATAGTCTTCACTTTGCTGCTCATTTTTAACCAAATGAACAGGTGCAGTTTCATAAGCGAGACTTTTAAGGTTGAGGCCAATCCGTACTCTGTAAGCTGCAGAGCTACGAAAGTAACTATACAGCTTCATAGTCAGGCTCCGAAGTCTCTGCAAAATCAAATGCTAATGCAGGAAGCACAGTATTTCGAACTTCACCAAAACCAATGCGAATACCATTTTTCTCACAGTGGCCTTTCATAATGAGTGTATCGCCGTCTTGTAAGAAGCCACGAGTTTCACCATTAGTAAGTGTTAACGGTTTGGTGGTGTTCCAAGTCAGCTCAAGCAAGCTGCCATACGAGTCAGGTGTAGAACCAGAAATAGTACCTGAGCCCATCAAGTCTCCAACCTGAACATTACAACCCGCAATTGTGTGGTGAGTTAGTTGTTGAGACATGGACCAATACATATATTTAAAATTGGTTTTACAGATCACATCAGTTTGTGCTGATTTTGGTGTTTGAATCTCAACACTCAAATTAATGTCGTAACTATTGGCGATATTTTCTTGTAAATAAGCCAGTGGTTTCGGTTCTTGTTTCGGGCCTTCAACTTTAAATGGTTCAAGTGCTTCAAGCGTAACTACCCAAGGTGAAATAGCGCTGGCAAATGTTTTAGCATTAAAAGGACCAAGAGGAACATATTCCCATTGCTGGATATCGCGTGCTGACCAGTCATTGAGTAATACCATTCCGAAAATATGGTCCCAAGCATTTTCAATCGCGATTGGCTGACCAAGCTCTGTTGGTTTACCCACAATAAACGCAGTCTCAAGTTCAAAATCGAGCTTACGAGTTGCTGAGAAAACTGGACGCTCTTCATTTGGAAGTTTGATCTGACCAGATGGACGTACTACTTGAGTTCCGCTGACGACAACAGAGCTAGCACGGCCGTTATAACCTACAGGTAATTCGCTCCAGTTTGGCAGCAATGCATTTTTAGGGTCACGGAACATACAGCCCACATTGGTTGCATGTTCTTTAGAAGAATAAAAGTCGGTATAGCCTGGTACGCGAACAGGTAAATGTAAAGTCACGCTGTCTTGCTTAAGCAAAACTTCCTGACGCAATGTTTCATTTTCTTGAAGCGTTAAATTTTCAACTGAAAGAAGAGACTGTAATGTATTACGAACTTTAGACCAGTTAGCTTTACCTGATTCAATAAATTTATTCAGTGTCGGTTGGTTAAAGTAAGTATCTTGATCTGAAAGTTTTAAAAGACCATGCTTTTCAAGAGCAGCGAGATCAATGACCCAATCACCGATAGCTACACCAACCTGACGCTCGCCTTCGGCTGTTCTACTAAAAATACCATATGGCAAATTATGAATAGTGAAATCAGATTGAGGTGAAACTTCAATAAAAGAGTTTAGTTTTTGTTCCATTTTCGCTTCCTTGTCTTCATCTCGCGTCTTATACAAATAAAAGTTCGGTCTAGGGACTGAGCTACTCAATAAGTTTCAATCTTTATTTAGATCATCTTTTTGCTTATGAGTTTGATATAGACCGAGAACAACCAATTGCTTCTCAGTTCTTATAATACTGAATTCATAAAATTACGCAATACATAATTTAATTACACATTGCATAATAATTGTTATTTCTTACATTTTCTGTTTTCATGCGCGGTTGTGAGAAAAATAACGCAATTATTTTTTCATCAATCTCTATGAAAATCTGAGTAATTTATGATATACGTAATTTAGTGGAAAAAAATTACGTGACAAGGATGAGAATAATCATATGTCAACACAAGAGCAAGGAAACCTGAAACATGGTTTGAGTAATCGCCACATCCAGTTGATTGCATTGGGTGGAGCGATTGGTACAGGGCTATTTCTTGGTATATCACAATCGATTAAATTGGCAGGTCCATCGGTAATCTTGGGTTATGCGATTGCAGGATTTATTGCTTTTTTAATGATGCGTCAGCTCGGTGAAATGGTGGTGGAAGAGCCTGTAAGTGGATCTTTTAGCCATTTTGCTTACAAATATTGGGGACCTTTTGCAGGCTTCATGTCAGGATGGAACTATTGGGTACTCAATGTCCTCGTCTGTATGGCAGAGTTAAGTGCAATTGGTCTTTATATTCAATATTGGTGGCCGCAAATCCCAACGTGGGCATCTGCGCTAACGTTCTTTATTCTCATTAACGGTATCAATTTACTTCACGTTAAATTTTTTGGTGAAATGGAATTTTGGTTTTCCATTATCAAAATCTTAGCCATTTTAGCCATGATCGCTTTCGGTTCATACTTACTTGCAACCGGTACGGCAGGGCCACAAGCAAGCATTTCAAACCTTTGGGCACTTGGTGGTTTCTTCCCATATGGCATTAAAGGCTTGGTCATGGCCATGGCAGTGATTGTTTTTGCCTTTGGTGGTATTGAGCTTTTCGGTATTACTGCGGCTGAAGCACGTGACCCAGATAAAACCTTACCTAAAGCGGTAAACCAGATTATCTATCGTATTTTGATTTTCTATATTGCGACACTTCTTGTTTTATTCTCATTATTTCCGTGGAATCAAATGGCACAAGGCGGCAGTCCTTTTGTGATGGTATTTGCTTCTTTAAACAGCCAAGGTGTTGCGACTTTACTCAACTTTGTTATTTTGACGGCTGCGGTTTCAGTTTATAACGGTACAAGTTATTGCAGTAGCCGTATGTTGTTAGGCCTTGCTCAACAAGGAAATGCACCAAAAGTATTTGCACATATTAATAAACGCGGTATTCCAACCAATGCAGTAATCCTTTCTGCGGCAGTAACTATTTTATGTGTGTTGTTAAACTACATTTTCCCTGAAAAAGCATTTGGCTTGCTCATGATGTTGGTTGTAGCAGCGATTGTGATTAACTGGGTGGTGATTTCATGGACGCATTTAAAATTCCGTAAATTTATGATGCGCCAAGGTCAAACCACGAAATTCCCAAGCTTCATGTACCCATTTAGCAACTATCTGTGCATGGTGTTCATGCTCGGAATTTTAGTGGTGATGTCGCTAACACCAGATATGCGTGTAGCGGTCATGATGATTCCAGGATGGATTTTGTGTTTGATGGTGGCTTATCAATTTAAACGCCGTAAGTTAAAAGCTGAGCAGCCTGTACATGCTTTAGAAGCAGATATGTAATCAGGTCTGAGTTGGAAGCTAAAAAGGACGTATTGATACGTCCTTTTTTATTTTTAAAATTTACAACAGAAATAAAAGGACTTTGTGATTGTTATATTATAACATCTCTTCAATGAATAACTAAGGCTTCCCGATGTTGAGGGAGGAACAACATATTTATGAAACATTACTATTTAGGTTTAATCTTACTTTCTCTTACGGCATGTACCACTCAAACATCCAAGCCTGTGGCTTCTAAACATCATCATTCTTTGCCTAAACCCTCTAAAACAGTAGCGAGAATAAAACAACAACCCGAAGATTATACTGCTTGGATTGCAACCGCAGATCACGGACAGTCTGTGCAAGCTTATAAGCAATTTCTTAAGCAAAAAGGGCTTGCCAATTTAGTGCCAGATTATGAGTTATTACGTTCGGCGAGAGATTGGCAAAAATGTGGAGTCGAGCCTTATGCAGTACCGCCACGTGAGATTTGGTCCAATATTGTTCCGACGCTTAGTATTTTAAAAGCATTGGTTGACGATGGCGTAATTAACGATTTTGAAGTGACATCGGCTTATCGAGCTTTATCTTTAAACCGCTGTGCAGGTGGGGCAGATGCATCTCGCCATGTGTTTAATGCAGCGCTTGATTTTCGAATTGGACCAGAACAGCCTAGTGACTTAGACCAGCTCAATATTCAACAAACCAAAACCAAGCTTTGCCAGTTCTGGGAAACCAAGGGACAAGCATTTAACATGGGTCTTGGTGTTTATGCATCAGGACAAATCCATATTGATAGCCAAGGCTTCCGTTCATGGGGACCTGACCATCACTATAAAACCTCAATTTGTCAGTGACTATAAAAGCAATTTTTTCAACGACTAACTGAGTTGGCTTAAATAAAAGCAGAATAAAAACTTGATCAATAGTTATGTTATAACATAACATTGTTGTGGTTTAGAAATAGATTACGCCTGTGATCTGGCCATATTTAGATGGCCAGCCATGATCAGTTTAAATATTATTCAAAGAGATCAAGCCATGCACACTGCAATCGCCAACTCATTTGCCAAGCTTCCTGTCACTGTTTTATCGGGCTTTTTGGGTGCAGGAAAGACCACATTACTCAACCATATTTTAAATAATCGCGAAAGCCGCCGTATTGCCGTGATTGTTAATGATATGTCTGAGGTAAATATTGATGCGGCATTAGTACGCGAAGGTGGGGCTGAGCTTTCAAGAACGGATGAAAAGCTGGTTGAAATGAGTAATGGCTGCATCTGTTGTACGCTACGAGAAGATTTACTAGTTGAGGTGAAACGTTTAGCCGATGAAGGGCGCTTTGACCAATTAGTGATTGAGTCAACAGGCATTTCTGAGCCATTGCCTGTTGCAGAAACCTTTACCTTCGAAGATGAAGATGGAAACTCTCTCAATGAATTCGCTCGACTCGACACCATGGTCACGGTGGTCGATGCTTTTAACTTTCTTAAAGATTACGGTTCAGTCGATTCACTGCAACAACGTGGTGAGTCACTAGGTGAGCAAGATGAAAGAACCGTGGTTGACTTGCTTATTGACCAGATCGAGTTTTGTGATGTGATTGTGCTGAATAAAATTGATTTGATTGATCAAGCTCAGCAAGAGCAGCTTATTGCAATTTTAAAAACTCTAAACCCGCGTGCTCGAATTGAAATTGCTCAATTTGGAAAGATTGCTTTAGATAAAATTTTAAATACACAGCTATTCGATTTTGATGAAGCTGCACAAGCACCAGGCTGGTTAAAAGAGTTACGAGGCGAGCATACGCCAGAAACGGAAGAGTACGGGATCAGTAGTTTTGTTTACCGCGCGCGCCGACCTTTCCATCCAGAGCGTTTTTATGATTTGGTACAGGCTGAATGGCCGGGAGTCGTGCGTTCCAAAGGCTTTTTCTGGTTGGCTGCCGAACCGACATTGGCTTATTCATGGTCACAAGCAGGTGCGATGGCTCGACACGGCCTAGCAGGTTATTGGTGGGCTGCTGTTTCAGAAGAAGATTGGCCAAGTGACCTAGCCAGTATTGAACAAATTAAGAAAAATTGGGATGCTCGCACGGGTGATGCACGTCAGGAGCTGGTTTTAATTGGTATGCAAATGGATGAACAAGCGTTAATAGAACGTTTAGACCGTTGTTTGTTAAGTGATGAAGAAATGGCTTTAGGACCACAAGCTTGGCAGAGCTGGTCTAATCCTTTTAAGCAAGATGATGAAACTATGTTGATCGCGTAATAAAACAAAGCCCCTATTTTCAAGGGGCTTATTTTTATGATTTATCTTTAATGAAAAGCTTTCGAATATAGCTGTTAAGCGGTGTGGAATAATATTTTTCAATCGCTGCGCTAATGATAAAAGTCAGGACCAAGTAGCCAATTAAAAGCATAATTTTGATACTAGCGTCGGTTTGAGCTGGAATAAAGGCAACTTTTATAAGACCAAGCACCACCAGATGAAACAAATAAGTTTCATAACTTCTTTGCCCTAACCAGACCATTACTTTGGTCAATAGGTTATGTGCTTGTGTTTCAGAAGGATGTTGAAAACACAAAATGAGTAGACCGGTAGCAAAAGCAAATAAGCTAATACCCCAAGTACTCACTTCTTTAATTGGCGCATATAAATATAAAGCGGTCATGCTCAAAATAAGCAACCACGAAAGGGTTTTCTTATAGGCCCAATCTGGTCGGTAGGTATGAGAAAATATCGCAGTTAAACAGCCAATTGCTATACCATCAAAACTCGAAAAATAATGATATAAATAGGCACCGCTTTCTTCTCCAAAATGTAGAAATCTAAAATAAGGCCCGTATAAAATTACTCCAAAAAGTACAGTAATAAAGACTTTATTACTACGCGTGAGTAGGCACAATAATGGAAAAACAAAGTAAAAAACTTCTTCTACAGAGAGCGACCACAACACGCCTAAGGCGTAGTTTACCCAACCAAATTTAATAATCAGGATATTCATCCAGAAGGTCAAAGCCGCGAAAATGGTTAGTGGATAGGAGACTTCAATGCCATTCGGTGCTTGGTTTATAAAAGGTTTTAAGTCCAATGACCCAAGTGCACTTACACCTAAAATGAGTAATACCAGACACGGTAAAATACGAGCTGCCCGTCGGATATAAAAATGCTTGAGGTTAATTGCAGAGAATTGTTTATCTCTTTTTAAAGTGTGATGGGTAATTAAAAAACCCGAAATCACAAAAAACATAGTCACGCCATAATTTCCATTTCTTGCGGTGACTGTGCTAAAAGCTTCACCTAAAAAATCAAAACCTAACCATGTATCTTTAAGTTTATAGGGAATATTAAAATGATGTAAAAGAACCAACAGGATAGACATTCCTCGAAGAATATCTATTTTATAATTACGCATTCGATGTGCTTCCAGCTTTATTAATATACTGTGTGGCAGAAGAATACTATCGATCAGTTATTTTAAATAAAAATTTTAAGCATCATTTCGTAAACCTGAAAGGGCCATACTTTTTACATCTTTAAATTGAGCAAAGGTATAGTAAAAATAATTATTAAATAAATATTGATAATATCCTTATATATTTGAATTTTTCTACATAAAACTTTAAATTAGCTCTTATTGAGCTATGTTTGTTTTTTAAACTTCTTAAAATCTATTTAATTCATCAATTATGATGTTGTATGTAGTTGTATATACATAGCATGTCAACTAAAATACCATTTTGCCTGCTGCCTTTTTGAGTATTTGTTATGCCCAGAACATCAAAACAAGAACATGCTGAGCTTTCGATTGAAGCTGATAGTCCAGTTCCTTTATATCAACGCGTAAAACAGCTGATTTCACAAAAGATTTATGAAGGCTCTTGGGCTGTAAATAAAAAAATACCTTCTGAAAGTGAATTGGTCAATCAACTCGGTTGTAGCCGTATGACTGTAAACCGTGCCCTACGTGAGTTAACAACTGAGGGTTTGCTCGTTCGTATTCAGGGCGTTGGCTCATTCGTTGCTGAAGGGCAAGGCCGAACTGCACTTTTTCAAATTAACAATATTGCTGAAGAGATTATTGCACGAAACCACAAGCACCATGCTGAAGTTTTAGTCTTAGAGCAAATTTATGCAAGTGCAGAGCAAAGTGTGTTAATGCAGACTCGTGAAGGGCAAAGATTATTTCACTCGATTATTGTGCATTATGAAAATGATGTACCTGTTCAGGTTGAAGACCGTTTAGTCGATGCAGCGCTTATTCCAGATTATCTAGAACAAGACTTTAAAACTATTACGCCGAATGCTTACCTTATGGCAAAAGCACCTGTGTCAGAAGGTGAGCACATTGTCGAGGCGGTTTTAGCATCTGCTCAAGAGTGTAAATGGTTGAAGATCACTAAAGCTGAACCGTGTTTACTCATTCGCCGCCGCACATGGTCAAACAAACAGCTCATTTCAAGTGCGCGTTTGATTTATCCGGGTAGCCGCTATTATCTCGAAGGGAAATTTAATCCATGATTGAATTGATCAGGGCCGATCAATATACAAAAATGCTTTGGAAAAACGGTGCAGGCTTTACTTTAGAAATTGCGCGAAGCCAAGGTGAAGGCGACTTTGATTGGCGCATTTCGATGGCAGATGTGACCACTTCTGGGCCATTTTCGCTATTTCCCAATAAGCAGCGCATTATTAGCGTACTTGATGGACAGGGCATGGTATTGCATGTCGATGATCTTCCTGCCAAAAAGCTGAACCAAGGCGATATTTTTGCTTTCCATGGTGAGAGTCAGGTTCAAAGTGAACTGGTTGACGGTGCAATTCGAGATTTAAATCTAATTTATGATCCTGCAAAGTTTCATGCTCGTTTTCAGTGGTTGAGTGATGCAGCGGAGCAGACATTTATCAGTTCGGCAGATCTGATTTTTATTTTTAATCAGGGTGGTGAAACACAAGTAAATGTTGATGACAATCCTTTCCAGCTTGCTGCTCACGAGACACTAAAAATTGAGAAAAACGCTGGCGTGACCTCAATCAATTTTTCAAAAAAACAACACCAAAGTTGCTATGTTATTGAGTTAATTCAACGTTAAAGCGAAGTAATTAACATATTAATCAGCACATATCGAGTGAAAAGATATGTGCTTTTTTTATGCTTAATATAAAAATAAATTAAATTAATTCATAATCTTATTAAATTTTTTAAAAAAAATATGAGTAACCCTCTTCACGCCGAAAAATATTTGTGTAGTATATGGATGTATATACAAGTTAATACATTACTATACAAATGCAGAAACAAGTGATGTTCTGCTGATGTAAGCTCAAAGGAAGGAGTCCGACTGTGACAACAACGACAACAAAATTTCGTGATGTAGAAATTCGTGCGCCACGTGGCACTGAATTAACGGCTAAGAGTTGGTTAACTGAAGCCCCATTACGTATGTTGATGAATAACCTTGATCCGGACGTTGCAGAAAACCCGAAAGAGTTGGTTGTATACGGTGGTATTGGCCGTGCTGCACGAAACTGGGAATGTTTCGACAAAATTGTAGATACTTTAAAAAATCTTGAAACTGACGAAACCTTATTGGTTCAATCAGGCAAACCAGTAGGTGTATTTAAAACTCATAAAGATGCACCACGCGTTTTAATTGCAAACTCAAACCTTGTACCACACTGGGCAAACTGGGAACACTTCAACGAGTTAGATGCAAAAGCTCTTGCAATGTACGGTCAAATGACAGCCGGTTCTTGGATCTACATTGGTAGCCAAGGCATTGTACAAGGTACTTATGAAACTTTCGTTGAAGCAGGCCGCCAACACTACAACGGTGACTTAAAAGGTCGTTGGGTTCTTACTGCCGGTTTAGGTGGTATGGGTGGTGCTCAGCCTTTGGCTGCAACACTTGCAGGTGCGTGTTCTTTAAACATTGAATGCCAACAAGCAAGTATCGATTTCCGTTTACGTACCCGTTATGTAGACGAACAAGCGACTGATTTAGATGACGCTTTAGCACGTATTGATCGTTACACGAAAGAAGGTAAGGTCATTTCAATTGCACTTCATGGTAATGCTGCTGAGATTTTACCTGAGCTTGTTCGCCGTGGTGTACGTCCGGACATGGTAACTGACCAAACAAGTGCACACGATCCACTCAATGGCTACTTACCAGTAGGTTGGACTTGGGATGAATACCGTGAACGTGCGAAAACTGAACCAGAAGCTGTTGTAAAAGCTGCAAAACAGTCGATGGCAAAACACGTACAAGCGATGCTCGATTTCCAAAAAATGGGTGTTCCAACATTTGACTATGGTAATAACATCCGTCAAATGGCGAAAGAAGAAGGCGTAGCAAACGCTTTTGATTTCCCAGGCTTCGTACCTGCATATATCCGTCCGTTGTTCTGTCGTGGTATTGGTCCATTCCGTTGGGCTGCACTTTCTGGTGACCCAGAAGACATTTATAAAACAGATGCCAAAGTTAAAGAGTTAATTCCTGATGATGAACATTTACATCACTGGTTAGACATGGCTCGTGAACGCATTAGCTTCCAAGGTTTACCAGCGCGTATTTGCTGGGTAGGTTTAGGCTTACGTGCAAAACTTGGTTTGGCATTTAACGAAATGGTTCGTAGCGGTGAATTGTCTGCACCAGTTGTGATTGGTCGTGACCATTTAGACTCAGGTTCAGTTGCGAGTCCAAACCGTGAAACTGAAGCAATGCAAGATGGCTCAGACGCAGTATCAGACTGGCCTTTATTAAACGCATTGTTAAATACAGCAGGCGGCGCAACTTGGGTATCTTTACACCACGGTGGCGGTGTAGGTATGGGCTTCTCTCAACACTCAGGCGTTGTGATTGTGTGTGATGGTACAGATGAAGCTGCTGCACGTATTGCTCGCGTACTAACCAATGACCCTGCAACAGGTGTTATGCGTCATGCCGATGCAGGTTATGAAATTGCAATCAATTGTGCGAAAGAGCAAGGCTTAAACTTGCCAATGATCACGCAATAAAAATACACGGAAGAACAAGCGGTGCTTTTTGCAATTGTGAAAAGCGCCGTCTCAGCAGAATATAGTGCAAAAAATTAGGAAGCCAACATGGAATTACTTATCCAACCAGGAAAACTGACCTTAGCCGATTTACGTCAAGCTTACCTCAACCCGATTAAAGCAAAATTAGATGAAAGTGCTTCATCTGCAATTAATGCGAGCGTGGCTTGTGTTGAGAAGATTGTAAATGAAGGGCGTACTGCTTACGGTATTAACACAGGCTTTGGTTTACTTGCTTCAACCAAAATTGCGCCTGAAGATTTAGAAAAGTTACAACGTTCATTGGTTCTTTCACATGCCGCAGGTGTAGGTGAAGCACTTGATGATTCAATGGTTCGCTTAATTATTCTATTGAAAGCAAACAGTTTGGCACGTGGTTTCTCTGGTATTCGTCGTAAAGTGATTGATGCTTTGTTGGCTTTAATTAATGCCGAAGTTTACCCGCACATTCCACTTAAAGGTTCAGTAGGCGCTTCAGGTGACTTAGCACCACTTGCACACATGTCTTTGGTTTTACTTGGTGAAGGTAAAGCACGCTATAAGGGTGAATGGTTACCAGCAGTTGAAGCTTTAAAAGTTGCAGGTTTAGAACCAATTTCTTTAGCTGCTAAAGAAGGTTTAGCACTTTTAAACGGTACACAAGTTTCAACCGCTTATGCTTTACGTGGCTTGTTTGAAGCTGAAGACTTGTTTGCTGCTGCAACTGTGTGTGGTGGCTTAAGCGTTGAAGCAATGCTGGGTTCACGTGCACCATTCGATGCGCGTATTCACGAAGTACGTGGTCAACGTGGTCAAATTGATGTAGCTGCGGCTTATCGCGACCTATTAACAGACTCAAGTGAAATTGCACATTCACATGAAGACTGTAGCAAAGTTCAAGACCCATACTCTTTACGTTGCCAACCACAGGTGATGGGTGCATGTTTAACTCAAATCCGTCAGGCGGCTGAAGTATTAGAAATTGAAGCAAATGCTGTATCGGATAACCCGCTGGTGTTTGCTGAACAAGGTGATGTGATTTCAGGCGGTAACTTCCATGCAGAGCCTGTTGCAATGGCAGCAGATAATTTAGCATTGGCGATTGCTGAAATTGGTTCACTGTCTGAACGTCGTATTTCGATGATGATGGACCGCCACATGTCACAACTTCCGCCGTTCTTAGTGGCAAATGGTGGTGTTAATTCAGGCTTTATGATTGCACAAGTGACAGCTGCTGCACTTGCGAGCGATAATAAAGCACTAGCACATCCTGCAAGTGTTGATAGCTTACCAACTTCTGCCAATCAGGAAGACCATGTATCAATGGCTCCTAATGCTGGTAAGCGTCTTTGGTATATGGCTGACAACGTTCGTGGCATTTTAGCTGTTGAATGGTTAGGCGCTTGTCAAGGTTTAGACTTCCGTGAAGGTTTAAAAAGCTCGCCTAAACTTGAACAAGCTCGTAAAATCTTGCGCGATCAAGTTCCTTACTATAGCGAAGATCGTTTCTTTGCTCCTGATATTGAACAGGCTAGTGAATTGCTTGCGAGTGGTTGCCTAAACGAGTTACTCATTCCAAAACTACTCCCTAGTTTATCTGAAGTGTGATTGATAAAACGGTCACATGGAGTGGCCGAATCCAACTAAATTTCCTCAAGGATTGGAGATTAAAATGTCACAAAACTCCACACTACAGCGGGGTTTGAACACCCGCCATATTCGTTTCTTGGCATTGGGCTCAGCAATTGGAACTGGGCTTTTCTATGGTTCGGCAACTGCTATCAAAATGGCAGGGCCTTCAGTATTACTCGCGTATATCGTTGCAGGGATTGCAATTTATATCGTTATGCGCGCACTGGGTGAAATGGCTGTCCATAACCCTGTCTCAGGCTCATTCAGCCACTATGCATCTCAGTACATTGGTCCGTTGGCTGGTTTTACGACTGGGTGGACTTATGTTTTTGAGATGGTGATTGTTGCAATTGCCGATGTCACTGCGTTTGGTATTTATATGGGGTTCTGGTATCCCGATGTACCACGGTGGATCTGGATTTTATCTCTGATCATGTTCCTAGGCGCGATTAACCTCATTCATGTAAAAGTCTTTGGTGAACTCGAATTTTGGCTCTCCATTATCAAAGTCAGTGCCATTGTTGCCATGATTATCGGTGGTTTAGGCCTTATGTTTTATGGCTTCCATGTTGACCACAGCAATGTTGTACCGGGGCTTCAAAACCTATGGATTTATGATGGTTTCATGCCACATGGTATTGCAGGTTTGATTGGATGTTTATCTGTTGTCGTGTTTGCTTTTGGCGGTATCGAGATTATTGGTTTAACTGCTGGCGAATCACAAGACCCGAAAACGACTTTACCAAAAGCAATTAATGCTGTTCCAGTACGTATTTTACTGTTCTATGTACTGACTATTTTTGTACTCATGTCGATTTTCCCATGGAACCAAATTGGTAGCCAAGGCAGCCCATTTGTACAAATTTTTGAAAACTTAGGCATTAAATCTGCTGCAAATATTCTAAACGTTGTGGTGGTTACTGCTGCAATTTCAGCAATTAACAGTGATGTATTTGGTGCGGGCCGTATGTTGTACGGTATGGCAAATCGTGGTCAAGCACCTCGAATCTTCCAAAAATTATCGCGTAATGGTGTGCCATGGATGACTGTTGTGGTTATGGCTGGCGTACTGTTAATTGGCGTAGTGTTGAACTACCTGATTCCTGAAAATGTATTTGTCATCATTGCATCAATTGCAACGTTTGCAACTGTTTGGGTATGGCTCATGATCTTGCTTTCGCAAGTAGCGATGCGCCGTAAATTATCTACTGCTGAAATTAAGGCACTTGATTTCCCTGTATTTGGCTGGCCATATGCTCCTGCTTTCGCAATCGGGTTTATGGTGTTCATTTTAGTGATGATGGGTTACTTCCCAGACTCTCGTCCTGCAATTTATGTAGGTGCGGCTTGGCTTGCTCTGTTAACCATTGCGTATCGCATTTGGGTAAAGCCGGAGCAAAGCTTGGGAAAGGAAAGTGAGCCTGTCCAGCAAAACATAGAAATGGAAAGCTAACAAATCAACTGCCCAATGGTTTTACTGTTGGGCAGTTTCGAGGATAGGCTAATGAAAAAACTTTGGCAGAACTGCCATATTGCCACCATGCAAAATGGGCAATATTCTTATATCGAAGATGCTGCAATTGTTACCGAAGGGCATCTCATCCATTGGATTGGAAAACAACAACAACTTCCTGCCGACACTTATTCCGAAACAGTTGACTTAAATGGAGCTTGGGTAACCCCAGGGTTCATCGACTGTCATACGCATAGTGTTTTTGGTGGCAACCGTAGTGTTGAGTTTGAAAAGCGCTTAGAAGGCGTAAGTTATGCTGAAATTGCGGCGAGTGGTGGCGGTATTGCAAGTACAGTACGTGCAACCCGTGAAGCCAGCGAAGAACAATTACTGAAATCAGCATTAAAACGTATTCGCTGCATGCAGCAGGACGGTGTAACGACCATCGAAATTAAGTCTGGCTACGGACTTAACTACGAAAACGAGCGCAAAATGCTACGCGTGATCCGTCAAATTGGTGAAGCTTTACCAATGACAGTCAAAAGCACTTGCTTGGCTGCTCATGCTTTACCACCAGAGTACAAAGACCAAAGCGATGCTTATATCGAGCATATCTGTACGGAAATGCTGCCTAAATTGCATGCTGAAGGTTTAGTCGATGCAGTAGATGCGTTCTGCGAGCATTTGGCATTTTCACCTGCTCAGGTCGAACGTGTTTTTAAAACAGCACAGTCTTTAAATTTACCCGTTAAGCTTCATGCTGAACAGCTTTCATCGCTAGGTGGTTCAAGCTTGGCAGCACGTTATCATGCATTGTCGGCTGACCATTTAGAGTACATGACCGAAGACGATGTCAAAGCCATGGCAGAGTCAGGTACGGTTGCTGTATTACTACCGGGTGCCTTTTATTTATTGCGTGAAACACAATACCCACCAATTGAAAGCCTCATTAAACATGGTGTGCGTATTGCACTGTCGAGTGATTTAAACCCGGGTACATCTCCAGCACTTTCTGTACGTTTAATGCTGAATATGGGCAGTACGTTATTCCGTTTAACGCCTGAGCAAGCATTAGCGGGTGTCACCATTCATGCGGCACAAGCGCTCGGTTTAGAGCAAACACACGGTAGTTTAGAGCACGGTAAAGTCGCTGACTTTGTGGCTTGGGATATTGAACATCCATCTGAAATTGTTTACTGGCTTGGTGGCGATTTGCCTAAGCGAGTGGTTCAGCATGGACAAGAAGTTATTTTTTAAACGGTGTCATATGAATCACACATTTAAATGGCAAGGCCGACATGATGGCGAAGGTGAAGCACACCAACGTATTCACCATATTGTGAACACAACCCAACATGCTGAATTTGCCCTGATTGGTTTTAGCTCTGATGAAGGCGTGAAACGTAACAAAGGCCGCGTCGGTGCTGCCGATGCACCAGATGCAATTCGCACGCAACTTGCTAACTTGCCGATTCATCGCCCAGTGAGTATTGTCGATTTGGGTACAGTGACTTGTGAATATGAGAATTTAGAGCAAGCACAAGCCGAGTTAGCTGAACAAGTTGCAAATAGCCTGCAACATGGCCTAAAACCTGTTGTGTTAGGTGGTGGACATGAGGTTGCATTTGGTAGCTTTAGCGGTCTATTCCAATATGTACAAGCGCATGCGCCAGATAAAAAAATAGGCATTATTAATTTCGATGCCCATTTCGATTTGCGTGAAGCAGAGCATGCTACCTCTGGAACACCTTTTTTACAGGCAGCAAGGCTTTCAGAACAGCATCAAAAACAATTTAATTATTTATGTATTGGGGTTGCTAACCATGCCAATACTAAGGTTTTGTTTGATACCGCCGATGCTTTAAATTGTTCATATTTACGCGATCATGAGGTTAATATTTTTAACCTACCAAACGTGCTTGCGGCGGTTGATGCTTTTATTGAAAAAGTAGACTGTTTGTACGTTACGATTGATTTAGATGTCTTCACGGCTGCGGTTGCACCCGGAGTCAGTGCACCTGCTGTAAAAGGAATTGATTTAGCCACTTTTGAGGCAATTTTTAAGCATATTCAAGAGACTGGCAAGATCAAACTTTTAGATATTGCTGAGTGCAATCCAAAATTTGATTTAGACAATAGAACAGCAAAACTGGCTGCATATATTGTTTATCAATACTTATTTAATCAATAAGTTAAATAATATAATTTTAAGTCAGGTCTTCAGTTAAGGCCTGATTTAAAAGGGCACTAAAAATATAATATAATAATGAAAAATAGAGTTTCTTTTAGAATTTGAAATTGGAAAAATAATGAACCAGAAGAATAACCCGATTGGAATGATTGATTCTGGTTTAGGTGGGCTGTCTCTCTTTAAGCATATACGGCAGGCGCTTCCGAATGAAGATATTATTTACTTTGCAGACTCGAAATATGTCCCTTATGGAGACAGAGAAAGCGACTGGATTGTTTCACGAACCACGCACTTAATTTCAAACCTAGTTAATCATGGAAAATGCAAAGCGATTGTGATTGCTTGTAACACCATGACGGCTGTAGCGATTGAAACGATTAGAGCGCAAATTAATGTGCCACTTATTGCGATAGAACCTGCGGTAAAACCTGCTGTGGCAATGACTATGAGCAAGCATATTGCTGTCTTGGCAACGGCAACCACGGTGAAGGGCAAAAACTTAAAAAGTTTAATTGAAACTTACGCACAAGATATCAAAGTGTCTTTAGTGCCATGTATTGGTCTGGCCGAAAAAATTGAAAATGGCAAAGCGCATACTGCTGAGGTTAAAAGCTATTTAAAAAATATCTTAGACCCTCTGGTAGAACTAAAGGTTGATACGATTATTCTAGGTTGTACACACTATCCATTTGTTTCAAATATTATTCAGGATCTTGTTGGCTCTGATATCCAAATTATTGAGCCATCAGAAGCAGTTACAGCACATTTAATACGCCAATTAAAGAGATATGATTTAAGTTCTGAAAGTCCAAATGAGGGGAGTCATATCATTTGGACCAGTTCAGACCCGATTACAGTCGCTGACGTTACTTTTTCTTTGTTAGGTAAGCATTTACCTGTAGAAACTACTGGTTTTTAAAGCCCAGAAAAACGCCTAGCCCCATAAAAATGAGTCCACCCATCACGGACATAGACTTTTGGGGCTTCTTCGATTTAGTTAATTTTTGGCTAATATAATTGGCTAAAAACACACAAACCACATCGGCAGATACAAAGATCAAATTCACAATTAGTCCTAAAATAATGAATTGAGACCAAACTGGTAAATCGAGTGACGTATTAATAAATTGAGGTAAAAAGGCGATATAAAAAATAGCGGTTTTAGGGTTTAACACTTCGACCAGAATGCTCTGCTTTAAAGATAATTGACCATTTTCAACATTTTGCTGAATAGTAGGGGAAGAAGTAGATCTAATTAATTTAATGCCTAACCAAACTAAATACAGCGCCCCTAAAATTTTAATAA
The DNA here is from genome assembly GCA_031277915.1 of Acinetobacter sp. Lineage (GTDB taxonomy): Bacteria > Pseudomonadota > Gammaproteobacteria > Pseudomonadales > Moraxellaceae > Acinetobacter. Next base: position 84,237 of record JAITLL010000056.1, on the reverse strand, counting down.
TATCATAGAGTTTTGGAATAATTTGAAAGATGGTTGTTAGGCCTAAAGACGCCGCTATGATATGAAAACAGCCTCCTAAGAAAATTCCAAATGCTGCCATTAAACCAGATTTTCTACCGCGGGAAAGCGTTTGTGCAGCGGTATACAGCATGGCTGGGCCCGGAATATAAGCAAAAATAATTGTAGTAATTAAAAATGTAATAAACAGCTCTAAAGAAATCATGTTTGACCTATCTTATTGTTACTATTTTTGAATGAATTTTAAGCAATTTAAAGTATATGAAATTTATAAGTATTTCAATTTTATAATCAGATTTATTTCTATAAAACTAAAAATCATCCAAAGAATGATTTTAAATTCTTTGGATGATTGAAAATACACTTACTGAGCTTTTAGAGTCACTTAAGCGTCTTAATGACTAAATCTAAGTTCAGAGCGCCTAGATTAAGCTTATTTCAATTCCCAGCGCTGTTTTGGGTCATTAGATCGTTGACTAATACCTACAGATGAACCCCAGAGATGTGTCAGTACTGCATCTGGTTGGCCTTCTACAAAGATATAACCATCTTCAAATGCCCAATTAGTTGTACCGCTGCAACCAGCCCCTTGTAAGAAAATATCGCCGCTATGCCAATTAACTGGTTTTATTTCTTTACCATTGGTACTGTTTAATGCTGTTTGCAGTTGTTCAAAAAACTCATTTGATTTTAAGCTGACTTTTAAAATCTTTTTGACCGTATCCATATTTTTTTCATTCGTATGTAAATCTAGAGTTTTTCTAAGCTCTAAAAGGACTTTTACGGCTTCTTTTTTGAGGTCTTGAGTATTTGCATATTCTATATATGCTTTTTCACGAAGCTCCGCAATGCTCTCTTTCTTCATATTTTTTAGTAGAGCATTGATATTGTCATGACGTAAATACAAACGGAACTCTGAATCTGAAGTCCAATCTTTATGATCCAAAACATCTAATTGGACAGAAGCAAGAATAATTTTATAGAGTTGTTCGTTCTGCTGAGCGAAAGGACTATTAGGCAAATCGCTAAGTCCAGGAATATTTAAACCTAGCAAAGGAGAGCGAGCATATTCATAGAACTTGTGTTCGATGCGACGAATTGACTCATGAGCGAGTACTGCATTTAAATATTCGTTCAGCTTAGTCTCATCAAGTTTACCAACAAGCTCCGATTTAATGGTTTCTTCACCGTTACTCAGAATAAATGTTTGTAATAAATGAACAATATCAAGACAATCACTGGTTTTTAAGTGGGCGAGTGTCTCTTCATCTTGCTTTGGTAAAAGACTAAGGAAATGCTCTAAGTCTTTATCAAATAATTTATATGCAATCGCATCTGTTTCAACATGAGCACCGAGCACCCAATTAGAACGGATATCTTTAACTTTATTGTATAGCTTATTTTCTCGATGACCACCGTTATATACGCGGCTGTCAAAATACCAAAGTTCTTCTTCTATGTTTTTAACCTTGTCATGTACCGTAAATAGTCGGTCATTTGTATGAGAGTACGCTAACTTACCCGTTTCACCACGTGCAGTTACGGCATCTTGTAAGCCATGGGTTTGTCCACCGTATGCGCTTGCGATACATGCACCTGTTTCTTTGTTAACGATTCTAAAGTTTCCAGTTGGGAATCCATTAGCCATGATGAGTTGCTCCTTATAATTAGAAAGTGTTTTGTAATAGTCGAAATTTATAGTTATTAGGTAAATTTCGAAGTGTGATTTATACCATAATTTTTCGTGTATAAATCCAACTGCTTTTGTTGGTTTTTGTGTATAAATTATTGATTTAATAGTATTTATTAGAATTACTTAATAAAGACCAGAGACTATGTTTTAGAGGTTTATAAATTCAATAAAGCTATAGAAAATAAGCTCTCAAAACATGGTAAGAGATATTCGCCCATCAACTTATGGAGTAGGGGCTTTCTATAAGATATTTTTTATACTTAAATTGTCTTCATCTTAGATGTATTTATATAAACTATTAAATTAGAATTAATGATCAATCTATTTTATTCACATAAATATATGTGTAACCTAATTTTATATTTTAAATTTAATTAAAAGTCATAAATATAATAAAATGATAATATTATTTAAGTATTAATTAAATTATTATATTTAAACTTTTTCATTAAAATAAATTGACGTACTTAAAATCACCGATTATTATTTCGTTGCTGGCCTACATTGCCAGACGGTTTTGACAGACCGTAAATCTATGGCGGATTATAGTTCTACTATAAGACGTTAGACCCTTGCGTCCCCTTTCTTTGCGGTAGGACGGAAGGGGGACGCCCCGTGCGTGCTGGGTCCCATAGATCCCAGTCTGTCAACCCTCTTTCGTTCTACCACCCTAATCAATTGACGGTGATTTGGTGGTAGGACTCCATTTTTAAGGAGTTGGCCATGCCACTATTCAAACTCATTTTCTCTCTTATTTAATTATTTTATTTATTTAAAATTTTGGTTTTCTACGACCTTATATTTTAAATTTATAAATTATTTTTATTTAAAATTTTAATTATTTTATTTTCCTGTATTTGTGGGAGGATTAACTATTATTTAAAAAATTATTTTAATATTTAATCGAATCATATTTTTGTTTTATTTAAAGATATAAATAATCATGAGAATAATATGAAACTTCATAAATTTATATTGGTTTTAAACCTTGTGGTCGGTGCTTACAGTATTACAAATGATGATGCCAATGCTCAGCAGGAATTTAAAAGAATTTGTTTTTCAGGTGAACACATGCAAGCCAGTTGCGATTGTATTTGCCAACAGCTTGCACAGGTGTATTCACCTCAAACCGTACAACGTTTAAAACAAACCAGTTTGCAAAGTCCTGTTCTCCCACAGGACTTTGCCCCTAACTTGTTCAGCAGTATTCAACGCTGCGATAAAACTCAAATGGGCTAAGTTCACTTAGCTCCTTTATCTCTGTGTCGCAATGATCTCTCAAACTTTAAATCAGCGCAAAAGTAAAAGTCCGTTGTGATGCAGAGACCTAGGGGGAGGGTTTCCTAATCTTTTCTTCAATTTTTGCTTTTTATCAATTAATAAGGTTTAACTTCAGAATCACATAATACTTCTTGATCAGTATTGATCAACTGGCTTTGCATCCAAGAATCTTTTTTCCCCTCATACAACTCCAATGTATAACTAAGCTTTTCCCTATCAAGCATCGATATTTTATAGAACCTTAATCTCCAATTTTCAATTGGGTATTTATCTACACTTAAGTCTTTACATTTACTAATATTCACAAGATATTGAAATGAGCAAACAATAGAGCGTTTTGAATATTCCTTACAATAATTCCAATATCCATTTTCACCTTTTGGATAAATATGGTGATTATTTATCCATGATTGCTTTTGATCAGAAGAGATTTCTTTATTATTTATATATACAGAACGTTCAACAGAATTTGAATATTTGAACTCCGAAGTACAAATAGAACCCTTTAAGTAACAAGAAGAATTTGAACTATATATTTGATAAATAACGTATATAACACATAATCCAATAATAACTAATGCAATACGTTTCATTATTTTTCTCTTGGTGCTGGAGTGCATGCAGGACAGTAAACTTTATTAAAAAATGAAAAATCAAATCCTCCTTGCATGTAAACATATTTACCTTTACTCGCAAATACTCCACCTATTCTTGTTTACATATTTCTTTAAAATTTTTTTCCTAAACTAACTATGCCACCAAGCACACCTGTTTCATTAAAATTCCAATTGTAATCATGTCTGTCAAAATTATAATTATTATAAAGGCATACCTCGTTTGGCTGGCTTGTGAAGTACACCACGGCCTTCCTTTTTCCATTCTTGTATTTTTTATATGAATCCTTTGAATCAGGCAATAAAAAAGCCCGATAGGCAATTATGCATATCGGGCTTTCTAATCAAAAGAAACGATCTACGCCACTTCTTATGGTATAGATCGCCTGTCTGATAATTATTCTACAGTTACTGACTTCGCCAAGTTACGTGGCTGGTCAACGTCTGTACCACGTAAAACAGCAACGTGATAAGACAACAACTGAACTGGTACGCTATAAATGATTGGAGCAAGCCATTCGTTTACTGCTGGAATCTGTACAACGTGTTGACGATCTTTTTCCGCAATACCGCTATTTTCATCCGCGAAAACGAATAATTCACCACCACGTGCCTGAACTTCTTCCATATTTGACTTAAGCTTATCAAGCATTTCATCATTTGGAGCAAGAATAACGATTGGCATTTCGTTATCAACAAGTGCCAATGGCCCATGTTTTAACTCACCAGCCGCATAACCTTCTGCGTGAATATATGAAATTTCTTTAAGCTTTAATGCACCTTCCAATGCGATTGGATAGTGTGTACCACGGCCTAAGAATAAACAGTGTTGTTTTTCAACGAACAATTCTGATAAACGTAAAATTTCATCATCATTTTTAAGCGTATCAAGAATAACTTTCGGGCTGTGCCATAATTCACGCGCAAGCTCTTCAATCATTACGTTGCTAATACGCTGTTTTACTTGTCCAATTTTGAGAACGAGTAGCATGAGCGCAGCAAGCTGAGTCGTGAACGCTTTAGTTGATGCAACACCAATTTCAGGCCCAGCAAGGGTCAATAAGTGGTGATCAGTTTCACGTACCATTGAAGACGTTGCAACGTTACAGATGGTTAAAGTCTGAATGCTGAGTTTGTTTGCTTTGGCACGTTTTTGCGTTTCACGTAATGCAGCTAAAGTATCGGCTGTTTCACCTGATTGAGAAATACAAACATAGAGCGTGTTTTCAACAATTACAGGTGTGCGATAGCGGAATTCACTCGCAATTTCCACTTGGCATGGCACGCCAATGAGTTGTTCAAACCAATATTTCGCGATCATACCTGAGTGATAACTTGTACCACACGCAATGATTTGTACGCTTTGAAGTTTGCTGAAATCTGCATTTGCATCTTGCAAGAAATCTTCGCGTAAGCTGTTGCCATCAAGTGCTTGAGAAATCGTTTGTTTGATTGCTTCTGGTTGCTCATAAATTTCTTTAAGCATGTAGTGCTTAAATTCACCTTTTGAAGCATTGCTTACCGTTGCATCAAGCTCTTTCACTGGACGTTCAACAGGTTCACCGTTTGCAAATACTTCAATTGAAGTACGAGTCAGGCGAGCAATATCACCTTCTTCTAAATACATAAAACGGTTAGTCACAGGTAAAAGCGCAAGTTGGTCTGAACTAATAAAGTTTTCACCAATACCTACACCAATCACGAGTGGTGAACCTTCACGTACAGTGATTAACTCATCTGGATAATCGCTATGAATAATACCCAGTGCGTAAGCACCTTTAAGCTGAGGAACAACAGATTCTACTGCTTCAAGTAAGCTGTCAGTGCTTTTTAGTGCTTCAGCAACTAAGTGAGCGACAACTTCTGTATCTGTTTGAGAGGTAAATACGTATCCTAAAGCTTGAAGGTCATCTTTAAGCTCTTGATAGTTTTCGATAATACCGTTGTGAACGACTGCCACTTTGCCCGACATGTGCGGGTGAGCATTATTTTCAGTTGGTTTACCATGTGTTGCCCAACGTGTATGAGCAATACCAACTACCCCAGTAAGCTGCTGGTCAGCAACTGCATCGGCAAGGTTAACCACCTTACCTACACGGCGCTCACGTAAAACTTGTTGATTATTCAGTAAAGCAACGCCCGCTGAATCATAACCACGATATTCAAGACGTTTTAAACCTTCGATTAAAATCTCGGTTACACAACGCTCTGCAACGCCTCCGACGATACCACACATAATTCAATCCTCTTATTTTTCACGCTTTTGGGGACGTTGATAATTTGCTTTAGAAATTTGTTGAGCACGTTCAAAGGAGAGACTTTGTTCAGCCACATCTTTCGTAATCACAGAACCCGCACCGACTGTTGCTCCATTTCCAATAGTCACAGGCGCAACCAGCGAGCTATTAGAACCGATAAAGACTGCATCGCCAATAGTGGTTTTGTGTTTATTTGCACCATCATAATTGCAGGTAATTGTACCTGCCCCAATGTTTGAGTCAGCACCGATCTCGGCATCACCTAAGTAGGTGAAGTGGTTAGCTTTACTGCCAAGACCGATAGTTGTGTTTTTGACTTCAACGAAGTTACCAATGTGGACTTCGTTTGCCAATTTAGCGCCTGGACGTAAGCGTGCAAATGGGCCAATTTGGGTGTTCTCACCCACAACTGCACCATCAAAAACGCTATACGCTTGGATTTTAGTTCCAGCTGCAATGGTCGTATTTTTCAAAATACAGCCAGCACCAATTTCTACAAAGTCACCGATTTCACAGTCACCTTCAATAATGACATTCACATCAATACGAACATCGTGTCCAACTTTGACAGAACCACGTAAATCAAAACGGGCAGGGTCTGCAAAAGTTACGCCTTGTTGCATAAGTTCTTTTGCTTGCTGTTGTTGGAAATCACGTTCAAGTGCTGCAAGTTGTAAGCGGTCGTTGACCCCTTCAACTTCAAAAGCAAGTTCTGGCTGAATAGAGGCAATTTCTAAGCCATCTGCAACCGCCATCGCAACGATGTCAGTTAAATAGTATTCGCCTTGTGCATTTTCATTAGAAAGTTTAGGCAACCATTCATGAAGTTTTGCGTTGCTTACACAGTAAATACCTGTGTTGATTTCTTGAATTTGACGCTGAGCATCAGTTGCATCTTTATGTTCAACAATCGCTTGAATTTTTCCGTCTTGGCGAACAATACGGCCATAACCCGTTGGGTTATCGACGTGTAAAGTAATCATACCAATACCGGTTTTACTTGATACTTCAACAAGTTGCTCTAGCGTTGTTTGACGTACTAAAGGGACATCACCGTATAGAATTAATGAAATACCGTCTTTAGGAAGTACCGGTAAAGTCATTTGTACGGCATGACCCGTACCTAATTGTTCTGCTTGTTCAACCCATTTAATATTTTCTTGTGCAAACGTCTGTTTTACGTGATCGCCGCCGTGTCCATAAATGGTAATGATATTTTCTGCTAATAATTGTTTTGCTGTCTTAATAACATGTCCTAGTAGTGGGCGACCAGCTAAAGGTTGTAGTACTTTAGGTAGTTGTGAACGCATTCGCGTTCCTTTGCCTGCAGCTAGGATAATGACGGTAGTTGACATGAGTAAACCTACTTAAATGGCGTTACGCCCCAAAAAGTAATAAATATGATGATACATAGTGCCGCCCAAAGCCCTGCAATGATGTCGTCCAGCATAATTCCGAAGCCACCAGCAACTTTCTGGTCGGCAACACGGATTGGCCAAGGTTTCCAAACATCAAACAGACGGAATAAGCAAAAACCAATTAGCGCCCATTGTAACGACATAATATTAAAATATATTAAAGGCAGCAGAGTAATTGATTGTCCTGCAAATTCATCCCAAACAATTCGTCCATCATCATGAACATCAATGATTTTTGCGGTTTGGTCACAAATATAAATTCCCACTAAGGACATGATGAGAATAGCAATTGTACTTAACGTAAAACCGAGAGATACCCAGATAGGAATGAAAAGTAAGGCAAAAGCAGAGCCAAAAGTTCCGGGTGCTTTAGGTGCGAGACCAGATCCAAAACCAACCCCACAGAAAACGATGCAGCGGTTGAACCAAGACATGTTCTTAAAATGAATCGGCGGTTTATGCAAAGTGTTGATATCCATGAATTTGCAATGAGTAATCTGAACCCAGATGCTCAAAAGTTAGTTTTGTTTGTTCAACGATCTGTCCAATCATTGTAATCTTAACGTCCAGTTGTTTTTGCAAAAGTTTTTCATAATTTTGCGGTGTTATTGTAAAACATAATTCGTAATCGTCTCCACCTGCAAGTGCATATTGCCAACGTTGTTGCTCTTTTAATTGTTGCAATACAGGGTCAACAGGTAAGTTTTCCAGAATGAGACGCGCCCCGACCTTAGATGCTTTTAAAATATGTCCTAAGTCTTGAGCTAAGCCATCTGAAACATCAATCATGCTAGAGGCGAGCCCTTTAAGTTCTTGCCCAAGCTGACAACGTGGTGTCGGATAATCAAGTCTTTGCTGTAGAGGGTGCCCTAAGTGTTGTAAACCGTAGGCTGCATCGCCAACTTGGCCACTTACACAAACATAATCACCGACTTTTGCACCTGAACGTAACACGGCTTTTCCGGTTTCGATCCAGCCCATTGCGGTAACGGTAATAGTGAGATGTGGACCTTGGGTCGTATCTCCACCAATTAAGGCGACGCCAAATTGATTACAACAGTCATATATTCCCTGACTAAACCCTTCAAGCCACTCATGGTCAATGGTAGGTAGGCTTAACGCAAGTAAAATACTATGCGGTTTAGCGCCCATTGCAGCAATATCTGAAAGATTTACGGCAACACTTTTCCAGCCAATAGCATGAGGCGAGGTTTCAAGAGGGAAATGACGTCCAGCAACAAGCGTATCTGCACAGATCACCAGTTGTTGATTTGAAGGGGGAGTAATTAAGGCTGAGTCATCACCAATACCAAGCGCGACATCAGGATTTGACTGTCGATTAAAATATCGGTCAATAATTGAGAACTCAGCCATAGAACATCAAGCCTATTGGTCTGCTTGTTGTTTTTCTGCGCTACGCAATGTCGAACTCAGACGGTCTAATACACCATTGATATATTTATGACTGTCCGCTCCGCCAAAATGTTTAGCGAGCTCGATTGCTTCATCAAGTACCACACGGTATGGGATTTCTAGATGATCACGTAACTCATAAGCACCTAAACGTAAAGTCGCGAGTTCCACGCCATCAAGTGCGTCAAGTTCACGGTCAAGTACCGGAATAAGTAACGCATCAAGTTCTTCGCGCTGAGCGATGACTTCAGTTAGTAGTTCGTGATAATAGTTTAAGTCTACCTTGTGCATTGCATTTTCAGCACGTGTACGTGCTTCAATTTCATGTACAGGGTTGTGACTCATTTGCCACTCATAAATACCTTGTACAGCAAAACGACGTGCTTTGCGTTTTGCTGCATAAGCGGCTTGCAGTGTTTGAGACATGCTTTAAATTGCCTTTAATAAATTAACCATTTCAATTGCAGTTAAAGCAGCTTCGCTACCTTTGTTTCCTGCTTTTGTACCTGAGCGTTCGATTGCTTGCTCGATGCTGTCAGTAGTTAATACACCATTGATAACAGGCAAGCTGCTTTCTAACGCAACTACACCTAAACCTTTTGCACATTCACCAGCAACGAAGTCAAAGTGAGGTGTGCTGCCACGAATCACTGCGCCAAGAGCAATGATGGCATCAAACTGGTTTGATGTAGCTAATTTTTTAGCAACGATCGGGAGTTCCCATGCGCCAGGGGCATGAATAACAGTAATGTTGTCTTCATTTACGCCATGACGTTTTAATGTGTCGATCGCGCCTTCCAATAAGTGTTCAACAACAAAGCTGTTGAAACGACCCACTAAAATCGCATAACGACCTTCGCTTGCGAGATGTAATAAACCTTCAATACGGCGAATTGCCATAGCAACCTCGATTATTTCGTTGTGATTTGATCAGCAGTGATATATTCCACTACTTCTAAATTAAAGCCAGATAAAGCATTGAAACGCAATGGTGAGCTAAGAAGCTTCATTTTTTCAACACCTAAATCACGCAAAATTTGAGCGCCTACACCAATTGTTTGATATTGGTGTGAAAGTGCTGCATTGGATTTCACCGGTTTTGGCTTGTTTAAATCATCCAGTGCTGGTCCCAAGTCTTGCAAATGATCTTGTCCGATCCAGACTAAAACGCCGCGGTCACTTGCTGCAATCGTTTGTAGTGCAAGGTCTAGATTCCAAGCGGGTTCGCCGTCAGCTTTATTGAGCTTAAGCAAATCGCGAATTGGGCTGAAGCCATGTACACGTACCGTTGTAACGCCTTCTTTTGGCTCGCCTTTCACTAAAGCCAAATGAATGTCAGGGTTACCAATCTCACGATAGCGATAGAGTTCAAATGAACCGTATTCTGTTTGAATCGTTTTTTGATCCAGACGTTCTACAGTCTGCTCATTCGTCATACGGTAGTGAATTAAGTCGGCAATTGTACCAATTTTTAGACCATGCTTCTCAGCAAAAATTTCTAAATCGCCACGACGTGCCATTGTGCCATCTTCATTGATGATTTCACAAATGACAGAAGCTGGTTCAAGACCTGCTAAACGTGTTAAATCACAACCCGCTTCGGTATGACCAGCACGGTGTAGTACGCCACCTGGTTGTGCCATTAACGGGAAAATATGGCCCGGTTGTACGATATCGCTTGGTTTAGCATGTGCTGCGACAGCAGCTTGAATTGTATGTGCACGCTCTGCTGCTGAAATACCAGTGGTGATCCCTTCAGCCGCTTCAATAGATAACGTAAAGTTAGTGCTGTGCTGGGCACCGTTTTGGTCAACCATGAGTGGAAGGTTTAACTGTTTACAGCGTTCACGGCTTAACGTCAAACACACTAGACCACGTGCATGGGTAATCATGAAGTTAATATCTTCAGGACGAACATGCGTTGCTGCGATGACAAGATCACCTTCATTTTCGCGATCTTCGTCATCCATCAATATAACCATTTTGCCTGCACGAATATCGGCAACAAGATCTTCAACACGACTCAGCGGCATTCGCTTTCACCTTTTTTTGTCGTAAGACAATTTCTATTGAATAAATTTCGCATAGTTTACGCTGTTTATAGAATTTTGCCTATGATTCTGATTTATCCAAATTTACAACGAGATAGAATAGATCTGGATTTATTTATCTGAATAAATCATAAGAAAATAAAATTGTTTATCACAAATACCATGAATTTAAATAAAAAAAACCTAGCCAAAAGGCTAGGTTTCAATGCGCTTAGTGACTTTTAAGATGCTGCACTACTTGGGCTATCATTTTGTGGAATTGATTTTTTACCCATCAAAATTTCAGTTCGAATATTCTGTGCAAGCTCTGCACATTCAGCATTCATACCATTAATCATAAATGCATGACGAGTCATGATATTACTTGGGTTTGGCATAGCAACAAGCTGGTAGCTGTCTTGAATTGCTTTAAGCTGTTCATTCTCAAGATAAAGTGCAGACTCTTTGGCATGAAGATGTTGTGCTAAACGTTGAGCTGCCTCTTTGGCGTCTATTTGCATGGCTTCTACGGCATTACACACAGCACTGCGAGTTTGCAGGGCAAAACGTTTATCTTCACGGTAACGCTTGTATAAAACGTCTGAAAGCAACTGGAAAACCGTACCTACCATCAGCAGGCACTCTACAGCGTGCGGATGTGAAGTTGAAATGGTAAGGGTTGTGCCTTCTGCATTAAACTCATCTACCACCTCAACATCTGTGGTCTTTAAATGATGATGTTTTGCACATAGCTCAATGCTTTTATTTAAGAAGAGCTGACAAAGTTTAAAGTACGGTACAGACACAGACTGGTTAACACTGCTTAATAGCTGTTTAGGGTCATAAAACTGAATATTAAGCGCCAAAGTATCTTGGTCAGAAGACGCTGCGCTTTTTTCGGGTTGCGAACGAACAAGGGGTTTAGCTTTGGCTTGTTGCTGAGCTTGTGCAACCAAGGTCACCGTATTTTGTTTCTCAAGTGCTAGGGCTTGAGTTAACTGCTGAATCTCATGTTTCAAGCGGTTTTCTTCATTAATACGGGCCAAGTATTCGCTACGGGTTGGGCGAGCGATTGCGCGGTAAGCAAGCCATAATAAAACATGCAAGAACAATGACGCTAAAATGGCAAGCCATTGAGTACGAAGAATTTCGCCAATACTTGGTTGAATAAGCGTGATTTCAATAGAACCGACTTTCTTCTCATTTTGAAGAGCATCACGAACAAAAATTTCACCTTCGCGAGTTTTTGACATACCGCTTGTTGCCAAAACTTGTTTATTGGCATCAAGAATACGGATAGATGCCACACTTGGATTGGTCGCATAGCGATTGGCAATAAGAGCCAAAGATACCGTATTGGCAGGTTCAAGCTCAGATAAGCTGTCTGCAACGAGCTGACTGGTCATGAGCTGACCTTGACTCGCACGGTTTTCATTGAGCTGGTGTGTCGTTGCAATCACCAATAAAAAGGTATGCAATGCAAAACTAATGATCAGTAGGCTAGCAAATAGCCCTTGTCTAGGCGCAATCAAGTTAAACTTCCAAGGCAATTATATTGAAATTCGATTATGATTCTTACAATAGTTGTCACTCAGACTAGAGTCAATTCATGCGAGAAATCATTCTTATATCCTTTTTAGGACCGGACCAACCAAACCAGTTTACCCGATTAATGCAAGTACTATCCGTACATTCATTGCAAATACTGGATGTAGGTCAGGCCGTTATTCATAATCAACTGACATTGGGCATCGTGGTGGGCTCAGATAATGAAACTGCAACCGCGTTGGCAATGAAAGAGATTTTGATTTTAGCACATGATATTGGCTTAACAGTGCGCTTTAAACCAATCTCGGGCGCAGAATACGATCAATGGGTCAGTGAAGGTGGACGAACTCGTTATATCGTCACGGCTTTGGCACCTGAACTCACTGCTGCACATTTACAAGCGGTTACACAAATTGTGTCTAGCCAAGGCTTTAACATCGAAACGGTGACCCGTTTATCAGGCCGTGTAGACCTTGAAAAAGATAGCGCATTGCCTCGTCGTGCCTGTGTACAGTTTGGTTTAAGTAGTGGTCCAACTTTAGATGCACCAGCGATGCGTGCTGCTTGTTTACTTCTTTCAAGCGAATTAAATATTGATGTGGCTGTCCAAGAGGACAACGCTTATCGACGCAACCGCCGTTTAGTGTGCTTCGATATGGATTCAACTTTAATTGAGCAAGAAGTTATTGATGAATTGGCGCTTGAAGCAGGGGTAGGCGAACAAGTTGCTGAAATTACTGAAAGAGCAATGCAAGGTGAACTGGACTTCCAGCAAAGTTTCCGTGCGCGCGTTGCGTTACTCAAAGGTCTAGATGCATCAGTTTTACCTAAAATTGCTGAGCGTTTGACGATTACCGAAGGTGCAGAACGCCTCATTTCGACTTTAAAAGCGCTTGGATATAAAACCGCAATTTTATCTGGTGGCTTCCAATACTTTGCTGAATATTTACAAGCTAAATTGGGTATAGACGAAGTGCATGCCAATGTTCTTGATGTACAAGATGGCATTGTAACCGGTGAAGTAAAAGGCGTAATTGTTGATGGTGCACGTAAAGCTGAATTATTACGTGAGCTTGCCAACAAACTCGGTATTTCACTTGAGCAGGCGATGGCTGTCGGTGATGGCGCAAATGACTTGCCTATGCTTGCGATTGCGGGTTTAGGTGTTGCATATCGTGCTAAACCGCTCGTTCGCCAAAATGCGAATCAAGCCATTTCAAGTGTTGGTTTGGATGGTGTGCTGTATTTACTCGGAATGCATGACAAAGATTTAAGCCGAGCTTAACTAATAGTCAAGAATCATTAAGCGCTGCTCAAGAGTAGCGCTTTTTTTGTCCAGAATAGTCATAAAAACAAGCAAGTTATGACAGAATTGTGCACAGAAAAAAGGCAATAAAAAAAACTGAAAAAAACTTATTTTCAGGTAAAAAAACGGCATATTTTTTTGTAATGACACGCCAGAATTGATGCTATATAGGACGTAGAACTTTTTAATTTTTATAAAAATGTAATGACAAAAGAATGTTGCGACAAAGTATGTCGCATTGACAAATAACAGGTCTTTTTTTCTAAAAAAAAACATCCATAATGCTTTCTAAGCTTCAACACAAATCATGAATTAAAGTTGTTTTTGGAATGAGGTCAGAAGTTCAGACCGAATGTTTTTAGACGTTTTCATTAAGACGGAGGTTTCTATGGTAACAGCGAATTTTGCCGCTATCGCCGGATTCAGCTTAATTGCTGTCGCGCTTGTTGCTGTTTTCTTTTCTCCTTACCGTCGTTGGCTTGGTTTTATGCTTGCAGGGATGTTTTTTTGGGGGCTATTGGAAGTGGTCCGGTTTGGAGTTCAAGTCACTTTTGAAATGCCAGTCACATATAGTTATTTAACTGCACTAAGTCTAGCGATGGTAATGGTTACATTTGTTTTATTACGTGAGGATAAACAGGCACAGAAGGCTTTGGCAAATCGCCAATATATAGAACATACGCCGGTATATGAAGATGATCAGCAGCAATGTTCTAGCCGATAATTACATTGTTATCTAACGGTAAAAAGGTATGCACAGCATGCCTTTTTTATTTACGAAAACATGATTTTTATTATACAAAGCATTTATTAAAAAATAGACAGTTATGCTAGGATAGGCTGGTCTGTTGACGTTTCATATATAGATTGCGTTGCCAATTAGAATATCATCAGTCGATGCACAAAACAGGCAATGGTGAGTCCTTGCTGAGTTTTGCCCCCAGATTTTCATAAAAATACAATAGGCGTGAATGTTCATGAAACTTTCTTCTATACCTGTAGTCAAGTTACCACTTGTTGATGTCAGTACAGACCCGTTAGATTTATTGGTAGCAGGTTTGGCACTGCGTATGAAACAGTTGGCACGTACAAGTCCTAAGTTTATTGAGTTAGTTCATGACCGTGCATTCCGTATTCAAATTGGTACTGACTTAGGTGTTGCTCGCCAAATTATTATTAATCATGGCCACATCGATACAGTTGCTGGGTCACCTGAAAAAGCTGATTTTATTTTGCAATTTGCAGATAGTGAACAAGGTGTAAAAACTTTACTTAAAGGTGATCCAACTGCCTTTATGACAGGTATGCAAGACGGTAGCATTAAAATGGAAGGCGATTTCAGCTTGCTTGTTTGGTTTAACCAAGCAGCTAAACTTATTCCACCAAGATTACCAAAACCAGTAAAAGATAAAGTACGTCAGGCCCGTGCTTTTATTAAAGAGAAAACTGGTCGTTAATATCCAGATAAAAAACTCCCGATCGGGAGTTTTTTTATTTCTAAGCTTCGACTTCTAAATTGAACGTTACTGGCCCATCATTAATGAGGTGTACTTTCATATCAGCAGCAAAAATGCCTGTTTGAACATTTTCAAACTGTGAACGGGTATATTCAACCAACTGTTCATAGAGTGCTTTTGCGTCGTTAGGTGGCATAGCTGGACCAAAGTCTGGGCGTAAACCTTTTTGCGTTTGTGCCATGAGGGTGAATTGAGAAACAAGCAGCACACCACCGTTTGCTTGAGAGACATTCCAGCCCATTTTGCCTTGCTCATCATCAAAAATACGATATTTCAAAATCTTATCGATAAGCTTCTGACCTATGGCTAAAGTATCGTCTCGGCCGATTCCTAAAAAAACCAGTAAGCCATGCTGGATTTCACCGGTCGTTTCACCGTCTACCACCACTTTAGCTTCAAGAACTCGTTGTATTAAAGCGCGCATTGTTAGAGAGAATTTCTGCAATTGTTTGAATTGATGCAGTTTAGCAGAAATTAATTTAAATGATTTTTAAAAGGAAATTTCATGCAACTGCAACAATGGTATAAAACCTCGCAATTCATCCATAAAAATATGCTTTAATGCTAAGAAGCAAGCGAATAATCATTGACTATGTCTCCAATTATCCATTCTTTACTTGATACAGACTTGTACAAATTTACGATGCTACAAGTGGTTTTGCATAAATTCCCGCAAACTCATAGTGTCTATCATTTTCGTTGCAGAAACTTAGAAGATACAGTTTATCCATTAGTGGATATTTTGGATGACTTAAACGAGCAACTCGACCATTTATGTAATCTCAAATATAAAGAAGACGAGCTACAATATTTAAGAAAATTACGATTTATTAAAAGCGACTTTGTCGATTATTTAGAATTATTCCAACTCAAACGACGTTTTATTCAGGCAAGTATTGATGCCGAAGGCCGATTAGATATTCATATTGAAGGACCGATGGTTCAGGCTATGATGTTTGAGATTTTTGTCCTCGCCATTGTAAACGAGTTATATTTTAGCCGTATTAGAACAGATGACGTCTGGGCTGAAGGCGAACGACGTTTACAGGCAAAACTCGAATTGATTCAGCAATATGAAAAATCTCAACAGCCAAATGACCCTCCATTTTTAGTTTCTGATTTTGGTACACGCCGTCGTTATAGCTTTGAATGGCAAAAACATGTGGTCGCAGCCTTTCATAAAACTGTCCCACATGTGTTCCGTGGAACAAGTAATGTGTTGCTTGCTAAAGAATTAAATATCACGCCAATTGGAACCATGGCGCACGAATTCCTACAAGCGTTTCAGGCCCTTGATGTCCGCTTACGTGATTTTCAAAAAGCTGCTTTAGAAACTTGGGTTCAAGAGTATCGTGGTGACTTAGGAATCGCTTTGACTGACGTTGTTGGCATGGACGCATTTCTAAGAGATTTTGATTTGTACTTTGCAAAATTATTCGATGGTTTGCGCCATGACAGTGGTGACCCATATGAATGGGGCGATAAGGCTTATGCGCACTATCGTAAATTAAAAATTGATACCAAAACCAAAATGCTCACCTTTAGTGATGGCCTCAATTTGCCTAAAGCATGGGAGTTGCACAAATACTTTAAAGATCGTTTTCAGGTGAGTTTCGGTATTGGAACCAATTTGACTAATGATATGGGGCAAACAGCGCTCAATATTGTGTTGAAACTGGTTGAGTGCAACGGTCAGTCGGTTGCCAAAATTTCGGATAGCCCAGGAAAAACCATGACCGATAACGATACATTCTTGGCTTATTTACGTCAGGTTTTTGAAATTGAAGAGCTTGATGAAGCTGTTTAATTGCAGTGTAGTTTGACAACTTAGCAGGCAATTAATGCTTGATAATGTTTATATCTGATTTTTTGCTAAACGGTAGCAAAAAATCAGAGTTTGATAGATATAAGCTTATGCTAATATGAAATTAAGCTGGTATAAAAAGTAACCATGACGATGACACTCCCTGATTTTAAACTCGATTTATTAATAGAAGTAGAAGAGTTAGTGCCTTATTTAGGCAATGAATATATCCGTATTGTAGATTTGAGCCGTGCGTCGGTTTATGAGCAACTCCATATTCCACACGCAATTCATTTACAACCTAAATGGTTGGTGGCTCAGCATGAAGAAGCCACTGGCATTTTGCCAGATGAAGCAGGCCTACAAGCGCTGATTGAAAAATTGAATATTTCGCCAAATCATCATGTGGTGGTCTATGATGATGAAGGTGGGGCATGGGCTGGGCGTTTAATCTGGAATTTACATTGCTTAGGATTTACGCGTACCAGTTTAATTAATGGTGGTATTCATGCATGGCTAGGTGCAGGATTGCCAACTACAGCTGAGGTTGAAAAACGGCCAAGAGTTGATGATTTAATTCAGATAGATTTATCGCATACTGCCCAGTTCCGTGTGAACTATGAAGAGTTACGCAAACAGGTTGAACAGGAAAGTGTTCAGTTGTGGGATTGTAGAACCATTGATGAATATAGTGGTGTTCGTTTAGCGGCTCGACGCGGTGGTCACATTCCAAATGCACTCCATTTTGAATGGAGTACTGCACTTAATCGTCAAAATCATCTAAAATTGCATCCGCTTGAACGCACACGGCAGCGTCTTGAACAACTTGGGTTCGATTTAAAACAACCTGTAGTCGTATACTGCCAGTCACATCACCGTTCTGGTTTGGCTTATATTTTGGCTAGACTTTTGGGTTGGGAAGCAAAAGCCTATGATGGTGCGTGGAGTGAATGGGGCAATCGCCTCGATAGTCCTATCATTACTGGAGAATCACCGTCTTGAGTTTTACATCTCGCTTAAAAAAAGAATTATTTATTAAGGCACAAAATCTTGTTCCTCAACATCAATTGAGCCGTGTAGTGGGTAAAGTTGCTGCAAGTGAAAATCCAGTTGTAAAAACTGCGGTTATTCAAGCATTTAAGACTAAATACGGTGTTGATTTGTCGATTGCTGAACAAAACAATGCTTTAAAATATAAGTCTTTCAATGACTTTTTTACTCGTGCATTGAAAGATGGCGTACGTTTGGTTGATGAAAATGCCGATAGCATCGTGTCTCCAGCGGATGGCGCAATTTCCCAAATTGGTAAAATTACTGCTGGCGAAGTTTTTCAGGCAAAAGGCCAAAGCTTCTCTGTAGAAAAATTAATTGGTGACCCACAACTCGCTCAACCTTTCCAAGAAGGCGAGTTTGCAACAGTTTACCTCTCGCCACGCGACTATCACCGTGTCCATATGCCATTTTCAGGGACATTAACTGAAACGTTGTATGTACCGGGGGAACTATTTTCAGTAAATCAGGTGACTGCTGAAAATGTACCAGGATTATTTGCCCGTAATGAACGCATGGTTTGCTTGTTTGATACTGAACTTGGCCGTATGGCTGTTGTTTTAGTGGGAGCTATGATTGTTGCTGGTATTGAAACTGTTGCAACAGGCAAGGTAAAACCTTCAGGTCGTATCGAATTACAGCATCATCAGTTAAAGCTGGAAAAAGGTGCTGAGCTTGGTCGTTTTTATTTAGGTTCTACTGCGGTTATTTTATTTGAAAAAGATAAGGTCGAGTGGGAAAAGCGTTTTAAAGCCGAGTCAGTTGTTGTCATGGGCGAACGCATGGGCCATACGATTTAATTTATAAATCAGATTTAAAAAGAGGGCATTTGCTCTCTTTTTTTATTTATAATTGATTATATTTTTTTATATAGTGTCTACGAGTAAATAAATTTTTAATTCCCTATAAATACTTACTAAGAGAATAAAATGTCTTCAATTTCCCTCATGAGCTTATATCTCGCTTCGGCTTTGACTTTTATGGCCGCATTACTTCATTTTATTTGTGTGTTTTGGGGAGCAGAGGGCTTTCGTTTTTTGGGAGCAGGCAACAGTATTGTTCGGATGGCGGAAAAAGGTGATTGGTATCCGAACTTTATGGCAATTTCGGTTGGTTGCATTCTTTGTATTTTTTCTTTTTATGCTTTTTGTGCAGCAAATGGTTTTATCAGTTTGCCATTTGAAAAAATTATTATTTCTCTAGTTGCTATGATATTTATTTTGCGTGGTTTGGCATTTCCATGGTTAAAGTCTAGATTTAGTGGAAATAGTCATCTATTTTGGTATGTGAGTTCATTCATTTGCCTCTTGTTGGGGGCGTTATATGCAATAGGAGCATATTCTTTATAAGACGGATTTAAAATGATGATTAGAAAGTAGAGGAGTAATCCCTTGAATAAAAAAAGTAATGCTTTATTAAAATTTTTATTTAGTAGTATTTGTTTGATATCTGGCTCTGCGATGGCTGCTCCAATTATAGATCTGAATAAGCAAATTGTGAGCGAAAAATCGGGTTCAATACTGTCTATAGAACAACAAGATGTGACGAGTCTTTTTCCTCATGCAGATCAGCGTTTGTTGATCAATTATCGTAGTCGAGGTGTGAACGGTGAACCCATCGTTGCCTCAGCATTTATTTTATTACCGAAAGGAACACCGCCAAAAAATGGTTGGCCTATACTGGCTTGGGCGCATGGAACGACAGGAGTTGCCGACACTTGTGCACCTTCGGGTGACTATGTAGGTGGTCCAGTTCATTCATATCAAGAAGTTGTTTCAAAGGCTTTAGATGGGTGGCTTGCACGAGGCTATGCAGTAGTCGCACCGGATTATCAGGGACTAGGTACGCTAGGTGCACATCCTTATATGAATGCCAATAGTCAACTGCATACGGTGGTAGATGCTGTACGGGCATTACATGTGCTTAAGCCAAAAGATTTTAATAAACAGTGGTTGGTGATGGGGCATAGTCAAGGCGGAGCTGCTGCTATTGCCGTGGCGGCTTATGGGCAAAAAGATGCACCCGAGCTGGATTTAAAAGGCGCGATTGCACTTGCGCCAGGCGGCTATCAATATGAAGGTATTGCAGAATATGTGCAAAGTCATCCAAGTCCTGCCCCAAGTGTGGCCGCTTTTTTCCCGATTGTATTATTGGGAGCACAAGCAGCAGAACCAAGCATTGTTCCTGAAAACTTAGTCAGTCCAGAAATGAACACGGTGCTAACTCAAGCACGTAGTCGTTGTTTATCTGAGCTTCAATCTGATTTGAAAAAATCTCCTTCTAGTATATTTAAAGCTAATGCGGACTTAAAACCTCTTTTGGTTTATCTAAAACAGCAGTCCATTGAACATATGGTACCTACCGTACCATTAATGATTGTTCAGGGTTCTAAAGATCATTTGGTTGACCCGAGAGGAACATATGCTTATTACCAACAGCTATGCAAATTAAAAAAACCAACCATTTATCAGACAATTGATGGCGGAGATCATCGCGATGCACTGCGTCAGAGTAATACTTTTGCCACTAATTTCTTAAATGTCATAGAGAAAAATCAGGCCAAATCGTATTGCTCTAATTTTAAATAAATGAGTTGAAATGCGACAAAAAAACCGACTTTTCATGAGTCGGCTTTTTTATATGTGAGAGGGTAACTTTAAGTCATGTTATATAGTCTTTCTTTCGGAAAAACTACGGTAAATATTGACCCTTCATTTTCTTTAGATTGTACATCTAAATAAGCACCATGTTGCATCAGTACGTGTTTTACAATGGCAAGACCTAAACCAGTTCCACCTGTTTGGCGACTACGGTCACTGTCTACACGATAAAAGCGTTCAGTCAGACGTGGTAAATGTTTTGGGTTAATACCGATGCCTGTATCTTGCACGCTAAAGTAAGCATGCTCACCATCATCGTGCCAACCAATGGTAATGGTTCCACCTTTTGGCGTGTATTTAATGGCATTGGTAATTAAATTACTAAACGCACTGGCAATTTCCATGTCAGAGCCGATGAGGTCACAGTGACTATCAATATGTAAATTGAGCGTGTGTCCATAGTCGGCATTGTAGGCCTGAGCATCATCAAAGAGTTGATTCATCAAGCTCGGCATTTCAATAATCTGATTTTTCGCAATTTTCTTATTATTTTCTAAATTTGATAACAGCAATAAATCATTGACCAATGCGTTCATACGTTTGGTTTGTGATTGCATCTGATCAAATGCACGTTTCCAGCGTGGACTAATATCTTCTTGATCGGTAAATGTTTCGATATAGCCACTCAGTACAGTTAATGGAGTACGAAGTTCATGCGAAATATTATCGACGAAGTCTTTACGCATTTGCTCAAGGTTGTGCATACGCGTCACGTCGTAAGCTACAAGTAAGCGACTTTCTCCACCGAAACGTGTGAGTTTGACCTGAACATAACGGTCTTCATCAAAATTCGAATGGAGTTTAATCCCATCTGGTGCCTGATCAATATTGTTAAAATATTCAATAAAACTAGGTTGGCGTAAAATGGTTAATAAGTTGCGACCACGATCGAGTGGACTAATACCCAATAAACGCTCTGCGGCTGGGTTCCACCATTCAATTTGATGCTGATCATCGATGAGAACAACTGCTTCAGCAAGGGCAACTAAAGAGGATTGAGCGCGGTCAATCAGTCCAACCATTTCGGCCTGAACAATACGTTCCTGACGCTGAGCACGATACACATTAAATAATAATGCCCCCCAAATTCCACTTAGGTTGGGAGGAACATCGTAAGGATTGTTGGCAATCCAGTCATTGACCAAATATAAAGAACGCAACTGGAGTGCAAAAAACACCACGAAGGCGATAAAAATACAGCTCCAGAAATACCCAACACCTAAACCGACTAGACCTGCAATAATCAGGAAAAATAATAAAAGCCGTAAATCTTGTTTAGCAAACGTCCATAAACTACTGTAACGGGAAAGCTTTTGTTCACGTACCTGTTCAGGGACGGGGTAGGGTTCATACATAAATTTTGGTTAACCTGCGGCTAAATCTGCACGTGTTGAGAAACGATAACCTGTACCACGAACGGTTTGAACAAATCGGTCAACACCAAAAGGTTCTAAAACTTTACGCAAACGACGGATATGTACATCGATGGTACGATCTTCGATGTATACATTACCGCCCCATACCTGATCGAGCAACTGCGCACGTGTATATGCACGTTCTGGATGGGTCATAAAAAATGCAAGTAAGCGATATTCTGTTGGTCCCATATCTAAAATGTTATTACCAAAGCTCACGCGTTGACTGACAGGATCAAGAATTAAACCGTTGGCATCAATTGTTTTTTCACCACTTAATGCATTGGCGCGGCGTAAAACAGCCTTAATACGAGAAACCAATTCGCGGGTAGAGAATGGCTTAGTCATATAGTCATCTGCACCGGCATCTAGACCTTGTACTTTATGGTCTTCTTCTCCGCGAGCGGTCAACATAATGACTGGGATTTCTGCTAAGTTTTCATCGCGTTTTAAGCGACGGCATAAGTCGACACCACTTACGCCCCCAGGTAACATCCAATCGAGCAAGATAAGCGCCGGACGTTGGTCGACGATAATTTGATGAGCCTGTTTGGCATCTTCAGCCTGTAAACATTGAAAGCCTGCCATGTCCAAAGAAGTATGGATCATTTCGCGAATAGGAAGCTCATCATCGACAATTAAAATATAGTCATCTTTCACAGCGTAATACCTTGTAGATTTTAACGGTGAACCGTTTTGTAGTTATGACAGGCTTATTACAAAGATTAATTATGACAATTTCATTGCAGAAAAGTCTATAAAATCGAATTTAGCAATAATTTGTGACAAAAATACGGCAAGCACATGACCAAATGATGACAGAGCTATAAAAAGTTTCTTAAAACCATTCAATATGTTACAAACTTACTTTGTGAGAAGCCGTTTGATCAAAATAAGTGTCAAAAAACTTTAATATTATTTTGAAACTTGTGCCAATAAAGATAAGAAAACAATACGGCAAGCTGTCAAAACTTGTTCCAGGGACTGTTCAAACCCACCCATCACCCATCGAATTGCAATTTGTGTGACGTATCCGTTTAAACCGGTTGCAATTAAAGAGAGCTCATTTTCCTTGTGCTGGATTTGTGGCATGGTCAGCATAACAAAGGCCTGAATCATGCGATCAAACTGGGCAAGTGTTTCTTGAATGGTCGCCTGATTATGTAATTCCTGAACCAAAACTGCATCGACATAGACGATACGAGCTAATCTTGGGTCTTCTTTTAATGTTGTTAGCAGTGCTCTTAAACCTGCATCGACCATTTTTTCCGGATCTGGCGCTGCTTTAATGACAGCTTGCATCAAGTTCTGCTGTAACTCTTCAATCATTTTTAAAAAGATGGTCTGGAACAAATCCTCACTCTTTTTAAAAGATTCGTAAAAATAGCGTTCGGTGAGTTTTGCTTCTTGGCAGACATCTTTGACCGTCACTGAAAAAAAGCCAATGGTTCCATAAGTCGCAATACCCGCTTCAATGAGTTTTTCGCGGCGTGCCTCTTTGCGTTCAGAAAGAGATAACCCTTTGAACTGACGTTCTTTACTCACAGTTTTTGTCTTCTTTTTACTGGTTGAGTCGTTTGTCGCCATAACTAAATGGTTCCTGATTTATCGGTTTTTCAGCAAATATGGGCCTATGATAAAGCCGTCAGTAGAATTGTGCCAATCTATCTGAAATTACAGTGTACTATATTGACAATATGTATTGTCAAAATTATATTGAAAGGGTCTAAAATGCACATGCAATGAACCGACTGTGCAAATCGAAAAACAAAGGATGGACAATGAAAAATTTTAAAAACAAAGTCGCTGCAATCACGGGCGCAGGTTCTGGCATTGGGCAACAATTAGCAATTCTTTTGGCGAAACAAGGCTGCCATCTTTCGTTAAGTGATATTAATGAAAAAGGCTTAGAGAAAACCGTTGAGCTATTAAAACCTTACAGCAACATTAGTGTAACAACTAAAAAACTAGACGTTTCTAACCGTGAAGCAGTAAAACAGTGGGCACAAGAAACTGTGCAAGATCATGGCTCTGTTAATCTAATTTTTAACAATGCTGGGGTTGCTCTAGGCTCAACTGTAGAAGGTGCAACCTACGAAGATTTAGAGTGGATCGTGGGAATTAACTTTTGGGGCGTGGTTTACGGTACCAAAGAATTTTTACCATTTATTAAGCAAACCCAAGATGGCCATATCATTAATATTTCAAGCTTATTTGGTTTAACTGCTCAGCCGACCCAATCTGGTTATAATGCAACTAAATTTGCGGTACGTGGTTTTACCGAGTCATTGCGTCAAGAATTAGATATTGAAAAATGTGGCGTGAGTTCGTTATGTGTACATCCAGGGGGTATTCGTACCAATATTGCTAAAGCTGCAAAAATGAGTGATAGCTTGTGTACTTTAGGTATGGACCCAAATAAATCGATTGAAAACTTTGATAAGTTCCTGCGTACCCCACCAGAAGAGGCAGCTCGTCAAATTCTGGATGCAGTTTTGAAAAATAAACGTCGTTTACTTATTGGTAGTGATGCAAAAATTCTGGATGCATTTCAGCGTTTGTTCCCGACAGGGTACCAACGTGCTTCAACTATTGTGACGAAATGGATGAAATAATATTAAAATTCAAAAAAGCCATCAATCGATGGCTTTTTTTATAAGGCTTAAGCTGCTTTTAAATTAGGACTTTGATCTTCTTTTTCTTCCAAATAAACTGGTAATACAAGCCTTGAACAATACAGAGGCTGACAAATGCCAAGGCATAGGCAAACCAGATTCCTTTAAGTCCCCACATTGAGCTGAACCAGTAAGCACATGGAATTTCAATAAACAAAATAGCCGAGATGTTTAATAACATTGGGGCTGTCACGGTACCACTGGCACGCATGATCGATGCAAAAATAGCACCTGCACCAAAGAATAAAATTGCCCAAAGTACAATGAATAAAAGCTGCTGCCCTAACACCACCACAGTTGGATCGGTAATAAATAAAGCCATTAAATATTTTGAAAAGAGATATCCAAGCGTAATTAAGGCACCCGTAAATAAAAAGTTCATACCTAAAGCTGTGCGGGTAACACGTGCGAGTAGATCTGATTTACCTGCACCAATTGCTTGTGCTGCAAAAATTGAAGCGGCAATTGAGATTGATAAAGCAGGGAACTGAATATAGTTGAGTACTTGGTTTACGGCACCGTACGCCGCTGTCGCATGTGCACCAAAGCGGTTAACCAAACCTACAATCACGAGTCCCGCCATAGAGGTGGTAATCATTTGAATACCAGTTGGCACACCTAAGCGTAAAATGATTTTACTCAGCTCTGGATTGTGACGGATATGTTGCAAAAGCTGGCGATTCGGTCGAAGTGGGTGCTTTTTCTTGTTTAGGTAAATCGCAAGAAAAATTAAGATAGCCACATAGCCCGTGATGGTTGCAATTGCTGGAGCAATAATTCCTAGCGCAGGTAAACCAAAATAACCCTTAAGCAAAATAGGGGTAATGACCAAACCAATCACACTGGTTAAAGCAAGCGCCAGTAAAGGTGTCGTACTGTCACCTACACCCCGTAAAATTGAGGTATAGATAATATAGACAAATAGGAGTGGACTACCTGCCAACATCCATTGCACATAAGGCAAAGAGAGATGCATGACCTTTGGGTCGGTGCCTAAAAGTTCTAAAACATCATGGGCAAAAAACACACCAATAATTGCGGTAATGATACCGCCAATAATGGTCATAAATAGAGTAGAGCCTACGACACTTTGAACTTTTTCAATATTCTGCGCGCCCCAAGCTTGCCCTACTAAAATAGTCGTACCCGTTGAAATTCCGATAATAAAAGCGAGCAGCAAGAATAAAATAGGGAAAAAAACAGAGACTGCGGCAATTGCATCGACCCCCATCATTTGTCCAACAAAGATGGTGTTAATGGTACCTGACAGGTTTTGCAAAATATTGGTTGCAATCAGGGGAAGTAGGAAAACAAAAAATGTTTTCCATAGATTTTGCTGATGAATTAAAGACTGTCTTGGTGGCATGTATTCTCCATCGCCCATCCCTTTGATGAGCGGGGCGGATATTCAACTTAGCATACTTAGGGGAAGATTCTTGTAGTGTTTTGCTATGCTAAGTTTCTAAATTTATTAACATTCATTCAAGATTTCTCCTGCTTTTTGCAATGTTTCATCATTTTTAGCAAAGCAGAAACGAATTAGGCGTAAAGACTTAGGTGCGTGTTGGTAAAACACCGAAACAGGAATGGCCACAATTTTATGTTGCTCGGCAAGAAACTGACACATTTCTACATCGTTTAAGTCGGGTCTAATTTGACTGTAATCAAGGTTTTGGAAATAAGTACCTTGAGATGGTCTTAGCAAGAAACGGCTGTTGTGGATTGCCTGATTAAATCGATCTCGCTTAGTCTGGTAAAACTGTGAAAGTTCCTGAATATGTTCTGGATGTTGCTGCATATACTGTGCTAGCGCAATTTGGCAAGGTGTCGTGCCACAGAAATTCGCATATTGGTAAATCTGACGGAATAGACGCATTAATTCAGGTGAAGCAACACAGTAACCTGTTTTCCAACCCGTCACATGAAAGGTTTTTCCAAAAGAGCCAATCACAAAACTACGTTCTCTAAGCTCTGGAAAATGCAAAGCACTAAAGTGTTGCTGACCGTCAAAAACCAAGTGTTCATAGACTTCATCGGATAAAACCACAATATTTTTATCGCGAATCAGTTCAATAAGCTCTAACCAGTCTTGTTTTTCCCAGATAGTACCAGTTGGGTTGTGGGGAGTGTTGACCACAATCATACGGGTTTTGTCGTTGACCAGATCTTTAACTTGCTGCCAGTCAACCTTAAAGTCAGGTGCTGGCAGAGCAATATGAACTGCTTTACCACCTGCTAGCTGAACAGAAGGGCCATAGCTGTCGTAACTTGGGTCAAAAATAATGACTTCATCACCTGCATTGATGCAGGCTTGTATGGCACAGAAAATTGCAATGGTTGCACCCGGCGTAATCGTGATTTGGGTGACAGGGTCAAGTTGAAGTTGGTCACGTTGCTGAAATTGTGAGGCAAGCTGTTCACGTAGTGCGAGAATACCATCACCAGGCGGGTACTGATTATGTCCAGCCAAAGTTGCCTGAGATAATGCTTCTAGCAGAGCAGGAGGGGCAGGGAAATCTGGGAAACCTTGTGAAAGGTTAAGTGCATCTAGACGGTGTGCCAATGCTGTCATGGTACTAAAAATAGTCACGCCTTGAGCGGGAAATTTTGACTGTAGCTGTAGCATATTGTTCTCTTAAGATAATTATTAGGGTTATAAAATTGATTCAATCACTGCCCGAATTACACCGAGTGTTAAACCAATAAATGCACCGACTACAACGCCGTTTACACGGATCATATGTAAGTCGCCACCGACTTCATTCTCAATTTTGCCAATCATTTCACGTGAGTCCCATTCATGAATGCGTTCACTCACATAGCGGATGATTTTATGGCTGTATTGGTCCGTAAAGGTCAGTGCAAGTCCTGTCATTTCTTTGTTGAGAACATCACGTACTTTTACATTTTGGACAAGGTTTTCACCAAGTTGCTGAATCGCTGCGCGTAGGTTCATTGCAATGCCAGAGTCTTCTTTCATTAAATCTTCTTTAATGGCATCACATAAAATTGTGACAGCACCGCTAATGAAGTTCAGGACTTGAGGACTATCTAGCAGTGCATCTTTACCGCTATTTAGACGTTGGCTCGCAACACTATCTGGTTTTGCTAATTCGAGCATAAGCGAGTGAGCAACAGTTTCAATTTCTTGCCGCCATGGGTGTTCAGGGTCAGCCAGCATTGATTCTACTTTTTCAATCAGTGAGTCGATGGTGCGCTGCTGAACATCAATCCCAATCCAGCTTGCACCCTTTGCAAGTGACCAGACTCCCAGTGCTTTAAACATTTTTCGGGTTAAATCACGGGTTTTATCTGGATTTTGTACGACCCACTCATGCGCGATATCAAGACCACGTTGCAATACGTCTTGGTGGAAGTCATTTTCCAAGACTGCACGTAGCATTTCGCTGGCGAGTTTATTGACTTGGGTATTACGCACCCATTGCACACTATTGTTTTGCACGAAATTAGCAATTTGCTCTTGGCTCACAAATTCAAAAATTTTCGGTACAGTTTGCTGAATGAGCTGTACCACTTGCGTATTGTTTTGTGGGCTTGCTAGCCATTGTCCAATAGCAAGGCTTAAATCGGTTTTTTCTAAACTTCTTTCGACTACTTGAGGTGACAGGAAGTTTTCCTGCACAAATCGGCCCATTGACTCTGCAATACGGGCCTTATTGCGCGGAATAATTTCGGTATGATCCCGCAAAAACTTAGGGATAGGAAGCTTACCAAAGGGATTTCGAAACAAAACGGTAATTGCATACCAGTCTGCTAGTCCACCCACTACGCCAGCTTCCGCACCTAACATTAAAATATGAATTAAGTTTGTGTACTCTGGCAAAAATCGATTGGCAACCAATAACCCAATCCACAGCACTACCACAATAACAAGCGCCATTGTCGCAAAGTATTTGCTGCGTTTTAGATTGGGTGCATGGTGTACTTCTTCTGCCATATTCATACGGTCATCCTATTCATTTTTGTTTTACTGGTGGCTCAAGTGGCGGCAACAACTCACCTGTCGGACTTAAGCCATATTTTTGTCCGATAGATCTGAGAATTAACGTTGCATCAAAAGCATCTTGAGGAGCCTGCTTTTGATCCCGATAACATTCAATAGTATACGACACTTGAACAGGGTCGATATTGACCACTTGAGGGAAATCATAGAACGGATCATGCCAGAAACCTGGATAGCGACGACCATAACCATATGGGTAGAAACTCGGTGCAGATGGGTAAACCACGGCCTGACGCGGTGGTTTTTGGCTTTGATTACTTGGGTCATTTTGCACTTTAAAAAAGCGGAAGCCTTTTTGTACAGTCGTTTGTGCTGATTTCACCAAAGTAATTTCTTCAGCTGTTCCATAGCTCATATTTGAGTCAGCTTGGAAGCTGATCCGAAATGTTTGAGCATTTAATGGATAGGCCGAAAACTGTCCAAGCTGATCAAACGTTTTTGGCTTACTTGGTAGGGTTGAACAAGCACTTAAAGTTAAGGCAGTGCCTAAAGCTAAACAAAGAGAGAGATATTTCATGATGAACTCCCTGCTGAGCATGGAAGAATGGATAACTCAGCATTAAAAAATAGAGCAGTCTTAAAAACTACTGTTTGGTTCTAATAAAAATTCAGTTTCCTCTGGTGTTGAGACACGTCCAAGGATGGCATTGCGATGAGGATAACGTCCAAAGCGATCAATAATCACTTTATGTTTTTTCTCAAAGCTTAAATTAATTTCATTGCCGAGGCGTTGAAATAATTTTAAGGCAAACTCATGAATCTGTTTTGATTCACTATGCATAAACGGCATGTACAAAAACGAGCGCTGCTCTGGGTTAAGCTGGACATCGAGTTGCAAACTAATCGCTTCTTGTGACAAAGCTAAAGCGAGGCTGTCATAAGCAAAAGATTCAGGTTGATCACGATAAATGTTGCGAGAAAACTGATCTAGCACAATAATCTCTGCAAGACGACCTTCTACCGTTTTTCGCCAAGACCAAAGTTCTGCTTGAGTTGCCTGCCGATGAATGTCTGCAAATTGATCACGGATTTTTTTGTCAAACTCATCACTTTTTGCAAACCAAAGTGAACGGTGTTCAGGTGAAAACCAGAAGTTTAAAATGTCTTGATCGTTCATGATATTGACAACTCTTTAGCAATTATTCTTCAATAAAATCACAATTCTTTCGTGTCTTAAATAACAAGATTGTGATAAAAATTGCCAAACTGAAATGATGTGATCATATCAACATCTATATCATGTCACGATTTTGTATATAGTGATCTTTTATAAGCGAGCAAATGCATGAGTCAACCCACTACACCATCTCAATCAGTTATTCCTGCTTGGGTGGATTCGTCGCTACTACAAGGCATGTTACGTGGAATAGAACGTGAAAGCTTACGTATGCAAAGTAATGGGTTCTTATCACAAGAGTTACATCCAAAGGCATTAGGCTCAGCTTTAACACATCCAAAAATTACCACAGATTATTCTGAAGCATTGATGGAGTTTATTACTTCACCACAGCCAACCATTGGTGATGCCTTGCATGAGCTTACCGATATTCATGCAGTTGTACACCGTCATTTAGAAAATGGTGAAAAACTCTGGCCGTTGTCTATGCCATGTATGTTGGATGACAATGATGAACGCATTCGTTTAGCCCAGTATGGCACGTCTAATATTGGTCGCTTTAAGACGCTTTATCGCCGTGGTTTGGGTATCCGTTATGGACGCCGTATGCAAACCATTTCAGGCGTACACTATAATTTATCTTTTCCCGATACTCTTTTTTCTGCTTTGCAGGAACATGAAACTGACGAAAAATTAAAATCACTGAGTCTGCAAGATTATCGTAGTCATCGCTATTTTGGACTGATCCGTAACTTTATTCGTTTAACGCCGCTGGTTATGTTCTTGGTCGGGGCGAGCCCTTCGGTTTGTCGTTGTTTTTTGACGGGCCATGAACATCATTTGTTGCCTTTAATCAAAGGGTCATACTATTTACCGTATGCTACAGCGCTACGTATGGGACGTTTAGGCTACCAAAACTCGGCACAAAAAAGTTTAGGTATTCACTACAACAATTTATCTGGTTATTTGGCTGGTTTACAAAAAGCTGTACATTCTCCTTACCCGCCATTTAGCCGTTTAGGGTTAAATGATGCCTCTGGTGAACCGTTGCAAATTAATGACCATGTTTTACAAATCGAGAATGAATATTACAGTCTCGTGCGTCCAAAACAGGTGCCACACGCAGGTGAAACGCCATCTCAAGCCTTGCAAAATCGAGGAGTAGGTTACGTTGAACTTCGTGCAGTGGATGTCAATCCATATTCGGCAATTGGTTTGAATGAAACAACGGCGGGTTTCCTTGAGGTCTTAGCGCTTTATTGCTTATTAAGCGATAGCCCTGAGTTGTTATGCCCTGAGCAAGATTTGATTGAGAAGAACCAGACAGAAGTGGTTAACCGTGGTCGAGCGCCAAATGCAACCATTACTGATCTAAACGGGTCTTACCATATTGAAGACTGGGCACGTCAGCACATTTCTAATATGCAAGATTGTGCTCATTTACTTGATCAGACCTATGCGACAAATCTGTACAGCTCGGCTTTAACTGTGATGCAAGAACGCATTGATGAAGTAGATGAAACATTATCTGCACATGTGATTGATGACACATTAAAGCATGGTGGAACTTGGAGCTTTGGCAGTCATATGGCACAGATGCATGCTGAAAGTTATGAAAAGCATGAAATCAGTGCAGAGACTTTACAATATTTTGAACAATTAGCTGCACAATCTTTACAGCAGCAAGAACAACTTGAGCAAGATAGTCAGATCAGCTTTGATCAGTATCTTGAACAATATAGATAAAAACGAGGTTTTACATGCGATTAAGTTACCGTTTGGTGAGTGGCCTGCTTGTACTGGCAAGCATTGTCGGCATGTCTTTTGCGTTGTATTTGGAACATGTAAAAGGGTTAGAGCCATGTCCGCTCTGTATTTTTCAACGTGTTGGCTTAATGGCAATGGGTTTTGTGGCGCTCATTGCATTTTTGCATAACCCAGTTTCCAATGCAGTTAAACGCTTCTACGCATTTTTAGCAGGCATCGCAATTTTATGGTCAGTGGGCGTAGCAGGACGTCACATTTGGCTACAACATTTACCACCAGATCAAGTACCAAGTTGTGGACCGGGTTTAAATTATTTAATTGATGTTTTACCTATGAAAGCAGTTTTACAAGAAGTGCTTTCTGGTTCAGGTGAGTGTGCGGCAATTGGTTGGACCTTTTTAGGTCAGTCTTTACCAGTTTGGTCATTGGTTTATTTCTTTTTGCTATTACTGGTTTGTTTATGGCAGTTATTCCGTTTTTATCCAGTATTTAAGACTGCTAAAAAGTGAGTTTAATGTGATTAAAAAAAAGCTCAACTTAGGTTGGGCTTTTTTTTAATCACATTCGAATAAGTGAAAATATAAGAAAAATTGATAAAAATAACGCATAATTTTGTAGACAGATAGTTCTGTTTTTTATAAAGTGCAGCCGTTTATATATCCTTACGATTATAAAAAATGCTTTTTAATATATTTAGTGTCTTGGAAAAAATAGGGCTAAATGCTCAGAAACGTGCTATTCACGTACAGTTCTCTAATGAACTACTCAATAACCAAGTATTCTTACAACGTATAGAAGGCCAACATCAATTGAATGGTGGCCTAATGGCGGAGTTGATCTGTCTTTCAACCAATTCTCAAATTGCACTGAAGCAATTTATTGGTGTGCAAGTCGCCGTTGATCAGGTCACAGATTCGGGGCAATTGTTCCGAACAACAGGTATTGTGACTGAAGCCAGTTATGGACAAAGTGATGGTGCTTTAACGCTCTATAAGCTGACTATAGAAGATGCGACAAATTTATGGCACAAACGCCGTAATAGTCGTGTTTTTATGAATAAAAGTATTGTAGAAATTACCGAAATTTTATTTAAAGAGTGGCAAGAAAAAAGTCCACTTTTTGCTGCGAGTTTAAGTCTCGATTTGGGTGGTTTAAGTCAAAACTATGACATTCGACCTTTCACCATGCAGCACAATGAGTCTGACTATGACTTCCTTACGCGCTTATGGCGAAGTGAAGGCATTAGTTGGCTCATTGATGAATCAGAGCTTTTTGTCCCTCATTTTACTGTGCCAATACAAGCTCAAAAATTAAGATTAATTGATGACAATAGCCAGTATCAGGCTTTAGCACGTCGTAGTATCCGCTATCACAGAAGTAGCGCAACCGAATATCAAGATAGTATTACTGGTTTTGTTGCAGTACGAAGTTTGCAACCAACAGCGGTGCATGTGCAGCGCTGGCAACCCGATGCATTAGCACAAGAAGAGGGTAATGGTTCGGTTGTTACGACACATACACATTCAGACAGCTTTGACTCAGCCACTTTAAGTCTTGAGCAGGCATGGCATGTAAGCCCCGCTTGGATGCAAGACTTAAAAGGGGAAGATCAGGCAACGGCTTCAGGCAGTGGTCAATTAGAAAAATTAAATCAGCACTTCACCGACATGCATGCGAGTCGGGCGAAATACTTTAAAGCCTATAGTAGTGTTCGTGACAGCCAAGTCGGCTATTGGTTTAATTTACGCGAGCATCCTGAAATTGATCAGCATGAAGGGGCAGATCAAGAGTTCTTGATCATTGCTAAAAACTTCTATAACCAAAATAACTTACCTAAAGACTTACATCAGCAAGTAAGCCAGTTATTAACCCAAAGTCGTTGGGATCAACATGGTTATGATGATATCGAGCGTCAAGGTAATGAGCTGACCCTAATACGCCGTCAAATCAAGACTGCGCCTGAGTATAATCCAGAGCAGCATCGCCCAATTGCCTACCCACAACGAGCAAAAGTCGTGGGGCCACAAGGAGAGACCCTTCATGTCGATGAATGGGGGCGCATTAAAGTACGTTTTCTATTTACCCGTAGTGATGATCATGGCCATGACGGTGGTGCAGGTAGCAATGACAATGATACCGACTCGGCTTGGGTCGATGTACTGACTCCTTGGGCAGGAGAAGGCTATGGCGCACGTTTCTTGCCACGTATTGGTGAGGTAGTTGTCATTGACTTCTTTGATGGCAATATCGACCGTCCATTTGTGACTGGGCGCATCCATGAAGCGCAGCGCTCACCAACCAAGTTCGATGTAAAAGGGCAACTTCCTGCGACTAAAAAATTGAGTGGGATTCGCAGTCAGGAAATCAGTGGTAGTGGCTTCAACCAATTACGCTTTGATGACACAACTGGACAAATTAGTACCCAACTCCAAAGTAGTCATGCAGCAACGCAGCTGAATTTGGGTAATTTAAGCCATCCAAAAGAACAAGAGACGAGTCAAGGCCGTGGAGAAGGCTTTGAGCTGAGAACAGACGCTTGGGGAGCTGTGCGTGCGGGCAAAGGCATGCTCATTAGTACCTATGCACAAGAGCAAGCGATTGCCGACCATTTAGAGGCCGCACAAGCACAATCATTACTTTCACAAGGCTATGAAAGCATGAAAATGCTCAGTGACGTTGCAGCCAAGCAACAAACTGATGCTTTGAACGTGATCAATCGCTTGCCTAAATTTATCCAGTCACTTGAGTTAAAAACCACAGGACAGGCATTAGATAGTACGGTGAATCTATTTAAAGAAGGGATTAATAACGATCCTATTCACGCACTAAAAAGCTGTGGTGGCTTTATTCAAGACATTGGTGCACTAGGTGGAAATACAAAAGGCGTTGTAGACGAATTTAATGCTTTCTTTAGCGACGCTAAAGATGCGGTAGAAAACTTAAAAGCATTTATTGAAAACGTTGAAGAACATGGTGCCGACATCGTTAAAGGAAAACTTGCTAGCATTAAAGACCGCATTCATAAAAATCCATTTGAAAGTATTCAAGAGGTCGGAAAAGTCTTAGCAAATGTCGAGACTAAAGACTTTGACATGATGAGTGTATGCGGAACTTTTAGTAAAGGCAGTAAGTTGGAAGTATCACCTTCTAAAGCATTGAGTTCTTTACAAGGCTTTATGGAAGGTTATACCCAAGGTTTAGAAAGT
Organism: Acinetobacter sp.; assembly: GCA_031277915.1. Classification (GTDB taxonomy): domain Bacteria; phylum Pseudomonadota; class Gammaproteobacteria; order Pseudomonadales; family Moraxellaceae; genus Acinetobacter. The sequence goes on along the minus strand of JAITLL010000056.1, from coordinate 49,423 downwards.
AGTTCCGATACTAAACAGCAAGAACAAGGCAAAATCTTTAGACAAGCCCTAATGTTATTAGCATCGCCAAATGGTATTGCTTTGACGACACCTGAAAATATTATTCTGCAAGCGTCACAAGATATTGCCCAAAGTGCTAGCGGTTCAATTAATTTAAGCGCGCAGAAAAATATTATTGGGCATGCACAAGACAAAATCAGTTTGTTTGCTGCACAAAAGGGTTTGCGGGCTTATGCAGCAAAAGGAAAGCTCGAACTACAAGCACAAGATGATGCCATTGAAGCAATTGCGAAGAAGGTCATTAAGCTGATTTCTACTGAAGATAAAATCGAGCTTACGAGTCCAAAAGAAATTGTATTAACAGCAGGTGGATCGCAGCTCAAAATTAATGCAGATGGAGTATTTTCAACAACAGGCGGTAAGTTTGAAAGTAAAGCTGGGCAGCATTTGTTTACGAGTGGAGCCAAGGTTTCTTATGAGGTTCCTGAGTTGCCAAAAATGGGGCCGTATGCTGTTGATTTTTTATTTGCTAGTTTAGCTGGAAATGGTATAGGAAATGCAAAAATACAGTTATATGAACCAGACAAAAAAGAAATTATTTGGGAGGGTAAAACAGATTTAACGGGGAAAAGTAATTTATCTCTCCAGAATGAGGCAAAACGATATGAAGCTCTGATTGGTTTTGATGATTGGTCAAGTATATTTGATGATGAAGATAATTATGAAGAAGAACATGAAGAAGAATTTGAAGTAGGTGAGCATGGTATGCAAGCTGAAGAAAATAACTTAGAAGAATAGGTATAATTTATGTCAAAAATTTATATTGTTAAATCAGGTGATACTCTTTGGGGAATTTCAAAAAAGCATCATACTTCAGTAAAAGAGTTAGCTAGAATTAATTCATTATCAGGTGGAATGATTCATAATCTAAAAATTGGGCAAAAGATTTATTTACAAGATGATGTAAATAATACTAATAATTTTGAAACCCAATTAAAGATTATTTTAATGGATCTTTCTTTTAAGCCTATATCAAAAGCTACCATTCAATTAGAGTTTGATGAAAAAAAAATTATTATAAATACAAAAAATAGTATTTTTGAAGATATAAAAATTCAAGATCATTCGAAAGGTTTGAAAGTTTTTTTTAAAAATTTAAACGGTACTTTCGATTTGATTGCTGATCATAAAGTGCTTCCATTAGGGCGAAAAGTACTAAAATTAACATCGAGAAAAATGAAAGTAGAAGGTTCTCATTATGCAAAAGATGGAATAGTAAATGAAACAGTTAATCAGATTATGAATAATTTAAAAAGGATTGGAAAACCTATAGTTGAAAGTATATCTACTACTGCATCTAATAAAGATGAATTGAAGAATAAGCAACCACAACCAAAAATACCTGAAGAAAAAATAGAGCAAAAGCGTACCGATAATGGTAGTAGTACCCATATAATTGCTGCACAATTTACAGAAGATAATTTTTTATTAAAACCTGTTAATAATAAATATCGAGCTTATATTGTGAGCGCAGCTAAAAGACATGGTTTTACTCCTCACTCTTTAGCGGCTGTTATTGAAGCTGAAGCAGCAAAAATAAAAAAGACAGGCGAATGGAATACTAATAGTAAAGCAAATTCGAGTACTGCAGCAGGATTGACCCAATTCTTAGATGAAACATGGTTAGCTATGTGTAAGGATAAAAGTTCATTAGTTGGTCAATATGTAATGAATCATCCTAAACTAACGATACAGCAGAGATTAAATTTAAGATTTAATGCTGAAATGGCGATTGATGCTGCTGCTGCCTATGCAATTAGTAACTTTAAATCATCTGGTTTACCTTATCAAAAACTAACAGAACCAAGTTCAATCGCTAAGTTTGCTTATTTGTTACATCATGAAGGAGCTACAGGAGGGAAAAATTTTGTACTAAACACTTTAAGTCAGGAACGTGCAAAAAAATTACTTTTTACTCAATTTGGAAAGAATGGTGCCAAGCAAGCTGCAGATTTTTTAAATCGATATAAAGGTGATGCAAAAGCTGCTTATGGAGCATGGCTGAGAAATTATATTGATGGCCATATAAATATTTATCAATATGTTGTAGATAAGAGTAAGACTTCTGGAATAAACTTAAGTACGGATGAAACTATAAAGTTATTGAAAGGACAAACAATTTCCACTCCTGCTCCTAAAATATCAACTACTTCTAATAATCAAGAGACAACAAAAGTCAGTACTACTGAAAAATCTGAATCTAAAATTGGAATTAATACTTCACAAGCCTCAACAAATAATGTTGGAGGAGATAATAAGTGGCATAATCCCTTAGCAGATTGCAAATTAAGAACAGCAGGTTTGGCTAATGCTAAAGGTGCAACATTTGGTAAAGTAAGAAATAATGGTACTAAAAATCACCAGGGTGTTGATTTACAAGCTAATCCAGGTACAAAAATATATGCAGTCTGTGGTGGCATTATTGCTTTTGCTGGGGCAACTGGTGGTGCATATGGTAAAGTCATTGTCTTAAAAGTTGATATAAACGATTTACCCGAAAAGCAAAAGAAATATGCTCAAACTAGACTTACAAAAAATAAATATGTCTACTTCTTTTATGCTCATTTATCGGTTATTGATGTAGATAAAGGTGATCCAGTAGATACTGGAGAAGTAATTGGAACAACTGGTGCAACAGGTAATGCGAATAAAATGACCACTATATCCAAAGGTGCTCATCTTCATTTTGAATCTAGAAGTGCTCCCTTATTAGGGGTAGGATTAGATGGAAGAATTGACCCAATACCATTTATAAATGCAAATTTACCATATTAATTTTGAGGTACTTATGAAAGTTTTAAATTCTTTTGCAATGATGATAGCTTGTAGTCTTTCTTTCAATATTTGCTATGCAAAAGAAAATAGTGAGTGGAATGATTATTTGCAAGATTCTACACAAACAAATTCACCTATAGAGTATATAGATACTTATAACAAATATACGGTTATAAATCCTAATTTAAAAATTAAATTAACAGATTTTGGTGATATTGAAAAAACAAAAAAAGAGATTAAATATTCTTTAAAAAAGTATGGAGTTCAAATTTTAAATAAGAAAGAAATATATAATGTTTTTGAAAGTAAAGTTCCTCTAAAGTCAAATGTTGATTTTACTTTATTATACAGTGATAAAAATATTGTGGCTTTTAGAGTTCGCGAAAATAGTAATATAGATTATGTAAAAGAGCCTTATAAAAATTTTACTGCAAATGCATATTTTTATAATTTTATAAATAATAGGTTTCTTGAGGTTCCTATTTTAAATTCAGATAGCGAGAATAAAAGTAAGTCTACAGATGTCTTACAAGGGGATCAATTGACATATGATTCAAAAAAAGGACAATATATTTATTTAGCCAATATAAAATCTTATAAAACAGGAAAAATTCAATCTATAAAAACTATTTTTAATAGTAGTTTAAAGTGTATTTCATCTACTTTAGGATGTGAAACAATAGGGGTTCTTCCTGCTACAAAAGCTAATTAATTTAAAAAGCCCAACTTAAGTTGGGCTTTTTTTACGTCTCTACAATTCCTTCTAAATCTTCGAGCGTATAGTTCGGCATATCAATAATATGGGTTTGAATACCTTCTTGCACATAATCATTAACATTAGGATATAGCCAGCGAGTAATCTGTTCAGCAACACTCGAGTGATACTGAATTTCAAAGTGATTTAAGCCATAGAACACGGCTTTGTGCGAATCTGGAACTTTGAGCTGAAAACGTGGATTCGGGTGTTCACCCAGCGCGCTTTTCACACTCACTAGGTAGTCGCCAATCACGGTAAGCGCTTTATTACGCACTTTTTCAAACTCGAGCGTACCTGCCACTAAAAAGGTATTGATATGGGAAGGTAGAGGAGCTGGGGCTCGGTTATCATCCATCATGCCAATACGGGCATCCATATATTCCCAGTCATCATCTCGAACGCTGCCGTGGCGTAGGTCTAAAATTCCATTGCTACGTATATTAACCAATTGGCCTAGTAATCCGACAAATGGGAAGGCACCGAGTCGATCTTGTAGTGCAAAACCAAAGCGCTCAAGTACCGCACCATGGTGCGGAGACCCAATACAGACAAGGTTCTCGACCATATGAATCCATTGGTACATATTTTGTTTGCCGTAAAACAGTGCACTACGGGAAACCAGTCCACCCATACTATGACCAATGATATCAATACTGGTGATTCTTGGGTTACGTTGTACCAAGTCTTCTAATACATTTGAAAAGCTGCGGCCATTGGCTGAAATGCGGCGACCTGTATTGTAATTTAAATACAGCATAGTGTTATGGTCCCGCTGCGCTAACAGACGTTCTCCAATACCACCATAATGTGCGTTTGACCAACTAAGATGATTCATACATAAACCATGAACCAAAATCACAATACGTCCTGCAAGTTCCCCTTGTTGTATTGCACCGTAGTGATCATATAGAACCATGGGCAAAGCGAGAGGGCTATGTTGTTTAAGCAAATAGTCTCCGAAAATACCATTTAAAATCCCCACCAAAAAATGTTGGCTTGGGCTGAGTGGTTTTTCGTGAAGTGTGGGATATTTTTCAATAATGTGACGTAAACTTGGCGCTAAAAAATAACGACCATATTTCTGTAAGGCACCATAAGAAAACTGATATGCCTTTTGCACAGAAGGGCGTTTTTGAAAATTATTAGCATTTTGGGCACTAATACCAAAAGCATTTTTTAATACTTCAATATTAATGACTTGTATTAATTCATGGACACCATTTAGGCTGGTGCTAAACAGTTGAGCTAAACCTTCTAGTACGTCTGCCTGACTCGGTGGCGTACGATCCCATTTACAATAAGTTTCATGTAACGGTGTTAAGCTCGGCATATCTTTTCCCCATTTACGTTATCACTGACGTTTTAAGCTGTACTTTTTATGAACGGCAGCTAACATTTCCATCTTAGTAGTTTAAATAACACATGTTTTTAAAATACTGATGAATGGTAAGTTGAGTCGTTTTTCTTGTCTGACAATAGTGTTTTTATATACAAACTGAGAACAAAAATGTGAGTTCATTCTCAATTTAAGAGGGAAATATATGAATATTATCTACCTCCATGGCTTTAATAGCAGCTCTTCTTCGATTAAAGGACTGAGCCTTAAGCAGTATTGTAGCGAATTGGGCATAAATGTGCATTTGCCAGATTTAAATAGATCTCCCGATCAAGTGGTAGAGCAAATTTCAGAGCTGATTGAATCCTTACCCAATGTGGCTTTAGTCGGTAGTAGTCTCGGCGGGTTTTTTGCGACATATTTTGTCGCGAAATATAATATTCCGGCTGTACTGATTAACCCTGCTATGCAACCATGGACGTTGTTTGATAAGTTATTTCAAGTTAAAAGCATGCCTTATAAGGTGAATGATCAGTGGTCAATTGATCATATTCAGTTACGACAGTTAGAACAACTGGAACTGAAACAACCTGAAAATGCTGACAAAATACTCGTCTTATTGCAACAAGGCGATGAAATTTTGGATTATCGTCAAGCACAACGCTATTATAGTGCTGCAACACCATCCTCATTGATTTTGACGGATGCTCATGGCAATCATGCCATGGAAGATTTTGAAGAAAAATTACCGTTAGTAATCGAATTCTTTGCGCACACCATCAAATAAGGAAAACGTACAACGTGACACAATATACGGCTCAATCGCTTGAAGTCCTTTCCGGTTTAGACCCTGTTCGTCGTCGTCCAGGGATGTATACCGATACGACTCGACCTAACCATTTAGCCCAAGAAGTTATTGATAATGCTGTCGATGAAGCATTAGCTGGTCATGCCGACAAAATATGTGTCACAGTTTATAAAGATGGTTCATTGTCGGTTGAAGATAATGGGCGTGGTATGCCGGTCGATATTCACCCTGAATATGGCCAAAGTGGTATCGAAATCATTTTAACCAAGCTGCATGCTGGTGGTAAGTTCAGTACCGATAATTACCAGTTCTCAGGTGGTTTACATGGGGTGGGGATTTCGGTTGTAAACGCTTTATCTACACGTGTTGAGGTAGAGGTTCAGCGTCAGGGTAATTTATACCAGATGGCATTTGAGCAAGGTGAGCCCGTTGCTCCTTTAGCTGTGTTGGAAGGTAAAGCGCCAAAACGTGCGACAGGTACAACAGTACACTTTTGGCCAGAAGCTAAATATTTTGATAGTCCAAAATTTGCTTTAAAAGCACTTAAACATAATTTAAAAGCCAAAGCTGTTTTAGCGGCTGGCCTAAAAATTACTTATATTGATCAAATTAATGATGAAAAAATCGAATGGCAATTTGAAAATGGCCTTGTCGATTATTTGATGGATGAATTGCAAGACCGTGAAATTTTGCCAAATCCCGCTTTTGTGAGTAATGGTCAGGCAGACCGTGCGGCATGTGAATTTGCAATTTGTTGGAATGTAGAAGGCGGTGAGCAGGTTCAAGAAAGTTACGTCAACTTGATTCCGACTGCACAAGGCGGTACGCATGTGAACGGTTTACGTTCGGGTGTGACAGAAGCCTTACGTGAGTTCTGTGAGTTACGTAACTTATTACCGCGTAATCTTAAACTCTCGGCTGAAGATGTTTGGGATGGCGTGAACTATATTTTATCGCTCAAGTTCCAAGAACCACAATTTTCTGGTCAAACCAAAGAGCGTCTTTCGAGTCGTGAAGCTGCCAATATTGTTTTAAATATTGCTAAAGATGCCTTTTCGCTTTGGCTCAACCAACATGCTGAAATTGCTATGCAACTTGCGGAAATGGCAATTTCTAAAGCGGGTCGTCGTTTAAAAGCTGCGAAAAAAGTTGAGCGTAAAAAGATTGTTTCTGGCCCAGCTTTACCGGGTAAGTTGGCAGACTGTGTTGGCCAAACGCGTGAAGAAAGTGAGCTATTTATTGTCGAGGGTGACTCTGCGGGTGGTAGTGCTAAGCAGGCTCGTAATAAAAACTTTCAGGCTATCATGCCAATCCGTGGAAAAATCTTAAACACGTGGGAAGTTTCTTCAGATGAAGTACTCGCTTCTCAAGAAGTTCACGACATTGCAATTGCGATTGGTGTAGATCCGGGTAGTGATGATTTGTCTGAACTACGCTATGGCAAAATCTGTATTTTGGCCGATGCCGACTCCGACGGTTTACATATTGCGACTTTGCTATGTGCTTTATTCGTTAAGCATTTTCCTGCATTAGTCGAAGAAGGCCATCTATTTGTAGCGATGCCGCCATTGTTCCGTATTGACATTGGTAAGGATGTCCATTACGCACTAGATGATGATGAGCTTGAAGTTATCTTGAAAAATATTAAGGGCAATCGTAATCCACAAATTACCCGATTCAAGGGATTAGGTGAGATGAACGCGATTCAGCTTCGTGAAACAACGATGGACCCAAACACCCGTCGTTTGGTGCAGCTTGATCTAGATGATGCACATTTAACAGCAGGATTACTCGACAAGTTGCTTGCAAAAAAACGTTCGGCAGATCGTAAGCAGTGGCTTGAACAAAAAGGTAACTTAGCCGATATCACTGTCTAAAAAAATATAAAAAATCCCCGCTCAATTGAGCGGGGATTTTTTTATATGAATTACAGATAGTTCGTTATCTAATAAAGGGTAAGTGGGACAGTGAAAATGGAGAGTACTGTACTCAACATGACTGAAGTAGCGGCCTTTTCTGGGTGTAAATCTAAATTGTTGGAAATCACAACAACAGTTGCTGCTATTGGTATTTTCGGCCATTAAATTAAAATAGACAGATCTATATTTTTTAATTTAAGCCGTAATTTTTATAGCGTGAGGAAATTGAAAAACATCGCAATTTGTGCCACCCCCAATTCGATCTACTACCACAAAATCACTTGGTGCCTCAAAGGTAAGCAAAGGATGATGCCATGTGCCTGCCCGATAATTAATACTTTGCTTCCCATCTGAGATAAAAGCACATAGCTTTGAAATGTCGGGAGTATTTTCATCCAAAGCGGGTGCGACAATAATTAAAAACTTTTGTTGCTGTAATTGAATAAATGCCTGAGAGCCTTTCGGATGGCGCTCTAGCATACAAATTTCCAGAGGTAACACACTGGCCTTAATATTACGGAAAATACTAATTCCTGCTTTTGCTTCCCCTTCAATTTCAGTTTCAACGAGCGCATGGTAGCGCTCGGTGTGGGTATCATTAATATGAAAAAAGTCATGCCCATCACAACAAATGACTTCTCCGAAGGGCTGAAAGTTCTCAATTGTTAAAGGCTTAATTTGGACATTTTTCATGATCATGACTTGGCAATTTTTCCCCATAAACGAATTCGGCTAATACCACCATCAGGAATCATGTTAATCCGAATATGAGAGATTTTTTCATGCTGCAAAATCTCATTCACATATTCATGAAGATAGTCCATTTGCATCGATTGGGCTTCAAGCAAGTAAGACCAGAACATACTTTGTGGAATTAGTTGTGCGTCGGTTGCATTTTCAAGGTAAACCGCTTGTATAGATACTTGGGCAGGGAAATTGCCTTTAAAGTGCGCTGTATCAATTTCAAGCTTTTCAATTTTTCCGCTTTTACCCAACGCCAGAATACACCAGTCATAACCCGGTGCACGGCGGCGCTTGGTTTCCCAGCCATCACCCATGTTGACACCACGACCTGGGTTAATCAAATTACGTGGGTGTCCAAAATGCGCATCGCTATAGGCAACTACGCGGCCACCATTTTCAAGGGCTAATAAATCAAGCGTTTGCTCACGATCAGTCACCTGAATATGAACATCTCCATAGACACGTAAACGGGCAATACCACCATCTGGGAAAATATTGAGACGTATATGGGTGAATAGTGCATCATTATTGACCATAAAAATATGATGCTGGCTTGGGCCAAGTTCAGTATTTTCTAAAACACTCTCCCATTTTGCTCCTGTCAGGTCACCATTTGGTGCATAACACGCTTCTAATGATGCAGAAGCAGGATAATTTCCTGTAAAAAAACTGGTATCAATATCAAGTGCAGTGATTTTTCCACTTACACCAAGCTTTACAATGCACCAGTCATAGCCTGCGTGACGCTTACGACGGGTCTCCCAACCATCCATCCATTTGCCGTTGTCATCAAATTTATCTTCAACAAAAACAGGTGCTTCAAATTGCAGCATACGCTTTGCTTCTGCAAAGAAATCGTCTGAACACTCAATGATTTTTGCACCAATTCTGGCATCTGCCAAATTGGTTTTTGTATTCAGAATTTCAGGAAGTTCAAAAGCTGGGGCGTGTAGTGTTGCCATAGTGGAGTATCCGTATTTCTTGTTAAAAATATGATTTTTCATTTAAAACTGCCATCACACGGAATGTGCAAAGACAAGTTTTACACGTAAATATATAAGCATGGTGCATGCCAGTTTTGTGGAAAAGCTAAATAAATTTTGAACAATGGCATGTTTTTAGCATAAGCACCCTATAGGTGAATATCTATAGGAGCATGTTATGAATGTGGTGATTATTGGTGCGGGAATGGGAGGTCTAACCACAGGCATTGCATTAAAGAAATTTGGTCACCAAGTTCGCATTTTTGAGCAAACTGAAAAGATTCTTCCAGTTGGCGCTGCAATTTCGCTGTGGTCGAATGGTGTGAAATGTCTAAACTATCTGGGGTTAACAGACAAAATCGCCAAACTTGGCGGACAAATGGATGATTTGGCTTATATGGATGGTTTAACTGGAGATGTGATGACACAATTCAGTTTAATACCATTAATTGAAGAAGTCGGCCAACGACCATATCCAGTTGCACGTGCCGATTTACAAAATATGCTCATGGATGAATTTGACAGAGATCAGATTTATTTAGGCAAAAAAATGGTCAGCCTTGAAGACAAAGCTGATTATGTTGAGATTCATTTTGCAGATGGCAGTTCAACAGAGGCTGATCTATTGATTGGGGCTGATGGTACTCATTCACTGACTCGTACTTATGTGCTCGGCCAGCAAGTACAGCGCCGTTATGCAGGTTATGTGAACTGGAATGGTTTGGTTGAAATATCTGAAGACTTAGCTCCGGCCGAGCAATGGACAACTTATGTCGGAGAAGGCAAGCGAGCTTCTTTAATGCCAGTTGCAGATGGCAAGTTCTATTTCTTTTTAGATGTGCCTTTGCCAGCAGGTTTAGACAATAATCGAGATGAATATAAAAAACTTTTAAAACAATATTTTGCTGATTGGTGCCAACCAGTACAGCAGCTCATTGAACGCTTAGACCCGCAAAAGACGAATCGGGTAGAAATCCATGATATTGAACCGTTCACTCAATTTTATAAAGGTCGTGTGGTGATTTTGGGTGATGCTGCACACAGCACAACACCTGATATTGGTCAAGGCGGTTGCCAAGCGATGGAAGATGCGATTTATTTAGCGCGTTCTCTGCAAATTAACACTTTAGGTGTCGAAGATGCTTTACGTCGCTATCAAAACAAGCGCAATGAGCGTGCAAATGAATTGGTACTTCGTGCGCGTAAACGCTGTGATGTGACCCATATGAAAGATGAAACTGTGACCCAAGCTTGGTATGCAGAATTACGCCGTGAACAAGGCAGCCATATTATGCAAGGTATTATTAGTCATATTGTGGGTAATCCACTCGATTAAAACAAAAACAGCAAGGGGTTTTCCTTGCCGTTTCATGCTTCTAAATAAAAAATTTTAGAAGTGGTATTTAATCAAGGCACTCACGTTATTTTCGTCTCGGCCTTGCAGACCGAATTTATTATTCCATATGGAGTGTTCAATACCGAGGTATAAACGTGTGTCAGGAGAAATGTGTTTACCCACATTCCATTTCCACTGAGTTGTCCAATTCATTTCACTGGCATGGTCACCTTCAGCAGTTGACCAATCCAAGAAACCATCTACTAAGAACTCTTCAGATGCAATATTAAATGGAATTCCATAGACGAATGTCATTTGATAATCATCGTCGGTTTTCTCATTGCTCGCGCGGTAGAAGTTTAAATTCGCATATTTAAAATATGGAATGTCTAAATCGACAGCAAAACCATATAAGAAGTTATCGAAGTTATTGCCGTTTTCGCTGTTACTTTCCCAAGTGGTACTAATTAACACATCTTTAATTGGCCCATACGCCAATTTTTTGCCAGAGATTTCACCTAAGCTTAAACGTGGTGATAACTCAAAATATGTGCTTTTGTGATCGTTTGCACCACGCATGCGGTCCATGAAAAAGAACACATCAGCATATTTAACTTTCGCTGCATATTCCAAAGTAATGGTGGTTTCTTTTGCGTCTACAACTTCATAGTTTTCACCATAAAGACCCGTTACGCTAAAATCTTGCCAGATTGGTTTTGCCTGAACCATGGCAGTTGCAGATAACAAGGCACAAGTCGCCGCCAGTTGCTTTAATCGCATTTAAATGATCTCCCCCCAAATAAAGCACGCTAAGGATACAGAGTCTTAAGCAAAAATGAAGCCAAATTTGATCAACGGTTAAAAAAAAAGCCCACTGAGGGTGGCTCTAAAAACGAATTTATGAATGTGTATTTCGCGTGTTTACGGTTTGGCTTAAATGAGGAGTTGGTGAGCTACGAAAAGAAGGAAAATGATTAAATAATAAATTCAATAAGATAGAGAATATGCAAGTTGAGCTAATACCTGAATGAAATAAAGTTTGTACCCAAATTGGGAAGTGTGCATAAAACTCATGGTTAATAATGGGGATCATTCCTGCCGATAATGCGGTCGCGACAATAATTAAATTTTTCTGATCGTTATAATTAATTTTTGCCAAAGTGCGAATTCCGCTTGCTGCAACCGACCCAAATAAGACCAGACCTGCCCCACCAAGTACGGGCATAGGAATTGCGGTAATGAGGCGACCCATAACAGGCAATAGCCCCAAAATAATCAGAATCACACCACCTGTTGCCACGACAAATCGGCTTTTAATGCCTGTAATCGCAACCAGTCCTACGTTTTGGGCAAAAGCGCTTTGCATGAACGAACCAAAGATAGGCGCAAACGCACTTGAGAACATATCCGCACGAACACCATTGGCGATACGTTTCGAGTCGACTTCAGTTCCTACAATATCTCCGACAGCAATAATATCGGCTGTGGTTTCAGTCATAATCACTAAGGTCACGATGAGCATCGATAAGATTGCACTGAGTTCGAAAGTTGGTAAGCCAAATGCAAATAAATGTGGGAATTGTAACCATGCACCGGAGCTCACCTGACTAAAGTCACCAAAGCCCATAAAGTAGGCGAGGGTGGTACCAGCAACAATAGCCAACAAAATTGATAAACGACGAATGCCTGCTTGCGGCAGCATATTTAAAATAATGACTATGCCTAAGGTCATGAGGGCTATAGAGATATTTCCCACGCTTCCCCAGTTGGGGGCTTTGTCGTTGCCTCCCATCATCCAGTGAATTGCAACGGGTAACAAAGATAGCCCTATAATCGTGATGACGCATCCAGTCACAACAGGTGGGAAAAATCGAATAATTTTTGAAAAGTAAGGTGCAAGGCATAGTCCAATCAGAGAAGCTACAATGACTGCCCCATAAACCGCAGGTAAGCCACCACCCGTGGTGATAATTGCCACCATAGTTGCCACACCCGCAAAAGAGACTCCCTGTACCAAAGGTAATTTTGCGCCTAGATATTTGGTTCCAATGGTTTGTATCAGTGTTGCCAATCCCCCGACAAATAGGGCTGCTGCAATGAGCATTCCGACCTGTGCCGAGCTTAATCCAGCTGCTGTTCCGATAATGAGGGGTGGAGCCACAATGCCGCCATACATGGTGAGTACATGCTGCAAACCGTAAGCAAAACTTTTGGAGATTCCTAAATATTCATGCTCTGGAGAAATCGCATTTTTTTGTCGAGGGTTCATATTTTTCTCCTATTTATATTTTGTTAGCTACCGCGATATGTGGAGTAAGCAAATGGACTAATCAGTAATGGAATGTGGTAATGCTGGTTGATGTCTTCTATAAAAAATTGAATACAAACACGCGGGAAAAAAGTTTTGATGTGCTGTGAGAAAAAATAAGGCGCAATTTCAAATTCAAGCTGATATGGTCCTGCTATCAAGCCCTTTATCCCAAAATTACTCACACGCCCATCTTGATTAGTAGTTGCTGTGGCAATCAGTTCATGAGTTACGACATGAAATAACTTCACTTCTACGTATGCGGCTGGTTTACCTAAATTTGTATCTAAAATATGAGTGCTGATCATGCTTGTATTTCCTGAGACAGACGTAATAGAGCAATAGCTGCGAGTTGCTCATGTACAATTAGTTTTTCTATAGCTAAGTTGTTTTGAAGACGCTTATGAAGGTTTTTTAAAATCTCTTCGCTACTAAGGCCCGCTGCTTTAATTAAAAAAATAAAACCAAACTTTTGTTCATAATCTAGATTGCCTTGTAGTAAAGCTTGTTGTGTTTGTTCATCTAACGAAATGCTGGCTTGTTCTTGAGCTGAAAAGTCTTGTTCTTTTGCATTGAGTTGCTTTTTTGCCTGGCGTTCACCAATTTTTGGATGGGTGGCTAAGGCTGCTTGTATTTCTTGCCATGACCACGTATGGCTTAATTGTTCTGCATGCCCTAATAGAACTGATGTTGATGAGTAGGGGCGTTCTGAAATAATTTTTTCGGTCCAAGCTGGAATATGGGCGCAGCTTTTTAACAGCGTCTTGAGTTGGTCGGGTGGGGCTTGATTAAACTCGGCTAAAAACACTGTCATTCCTAAACTCATGGTTGTCATATAGAGTTTTAGCAATAACAGTGCCAAGAGTAGTTTGTGATTCGCCGATAAATTTAGAAAATTAAAAATCAATTATTGAGTTATGTGATTTTTATACCAATGCTCTGCAATATCCTGACGGCGACAGATCCAGACACGATCGTGCATTTCAATATAGTCCAGAAATTTTTGTAAGGCTTTAAAACGACCCGGACGCCCTAAAATACGACAATGCATTCCAATCGACATCATTTTTGGTGCAGTTTCACCTTCTGCATACAGCACATCAAAACTATCTTTTAAATATTGAAAAAACTGTTCTGAATTATTAAATCCACTCGGTGAGCAGAACTTCATATCGTTGCATTCTAGGGTGTAAGGAATAATGAGATGAGGGCGAGTTGTACCCGTAGCATTGGTGAGCGTTGTCCAAAAAGGCAGGTCATCACCATAATAATCAGAGTCATATTGAATTTGTGAAAACTCTGCAAGTAGCTCACGGGTATGAGGACTATCGCGTCCGGTGTACCAACCTATGGTTTTATTTCCAAACAAGTTTTCTAGAACCGACAAAGCTTGTTTCATATGCTGTTTTTCGACTTCAATGTCGGTATCTTGATAGTGAAGCCAGCGGTAGCCATGAGAAACTACATCATAATCAGCTTGCTTAATCGCTTCGACAATATAAGCATTACGAACGAGTGCCATTGCAACGCCAAAAATGGTCATTGGAAGCTTACGTTTTTGAAATTCAGTATGAATGCGCCAGAAGCCTGTTCGCGAACCATATTCGTACATAGAGTCCATCGACATATGTTTAGCGGGATAGCTTGCAGCACCAATAATCTCTGATAAAAACTGCTCCGAGCCCTCATCACCATGTTCAATATGTTTTTCGCCACCTTCTTCATAATTCAAGACAAATTGCACGGCAATTTTAGCATTATTGGGCCATTTCACCTGTGGTGGTTGACCGTGATAACCGATTAAATCACGTGAATAAGGAGACTTTTGAATCTGTGTAATAAGCTCGGCTCCAGATAGATAAGATTCGTTCACAATTGTTCTCCTTTTGTTCAATTTTTCATAAAAATTTAAAAAATCAGCTTGCATATTTTTATAGATGGACTGATATTGAAGATATGAAGATCTTCAAAATAAATTAAAACCAGTACGTTTAAGTGAGGAGATAACAAACCATTACACCATCAAAATGTACAATTGAAGTCGGTTCATGCATGCTTAAAACATGCCAACATAAAAAAGTTTTGCATAGAAAAGATCCACAGTAAGAAAGAGAGGATGGTATTTATGAATATAGAAATCCGCACAGATAAAAACATCCAAAATAGCGAACGTTTAATTACTTATGTACGTGCAGAACTTGCCCAAGAATTCCAGCGTCATAGCGAGCGTATTACGCATTTTTCGGTTCATTTCAGCGATGAAAATGGGGACAAAGGTGGCGACAAAGACATCCAATGTATGATCGAAGCACGTCCTGCTGGTTTGAAACCAGTTGCAGTGCACCATAAAGCAGGAAATATTGATGCTTCAATTCATGGCGCGATTGAAAAACTAAAACGCAGCCTTGAACATACTTTTGAGAAAAAGGAACACCTGAGAGGTGGTCAACCTGAATTCATTGATGATGAAGCTTAAAAGTAGCTAAAAAGCCCTTCGGGGCTTTTTTTATGAAACATTAAAAAAGAAGAATAAAAACTCTTCACAACTTTTGGTTTGCAATGCAATAGCATTGACCTCTAAAATCTTTATGAGAGATTAGGCATAATAGCCCTAATATATTTTTGAGAGATGGTCATGTTAACCACCCAGCAGCAGGCTTTAATTAAAGCCATAGAAGAATTAGAACTTACGCAAGTACAAAAATTACTTGCTGAGGGGCTTGATCCGAATTTCATTGATCTGGAACAAGGACCACCCGTGTCAATTATCTGTGATGGAATTTTTAAATGGTGGGAAGACGTTTCAGAAGCTTATGAAGCGGGGACTCCTTTATCAAAACAAGAAAAGCAAGACGCATTACAAGTTTATCTCGAGATCCTTGATGCCTTAATTCAGGCAAAGGCAAATGTTCATCTTTGGGATGCAGAAGAATTTTATGGTCCTCTATGGGATGCAGCAAGTTCAGCATGTGCACCGGCGGTTCAACGTTTACTTGATGAAAAAGTTGATCCAAACACACGTGATGAAGAAGGACTCACCATTTTATCTTCAATCAGTCAGTTGTTCTTTGATTGTGATTTTGATGAAATAGATTGGTCAGAGGCGCTTCAAGAAGAGCGTGAAACACTAGAGTTATTGCGCCATCATGGAGCAAAAATGTCAAAAGAACTAACTACTTGATTGGAATATAGAATGAGAACATTTCAAATTTTAACTTTTGCTCTGACCACTGTTGCTGCAGGAAGCTGTTTTGCAGCAGAGTTCTCGTTTGACCGTCCAGGTTCAGGCTTCGGGACAGGCATCACGCCAGTGGGGCAGTTAGCTTGGGAACAAGGTTTACCAAGTGCAACTTATACAGAATCAACTGTTGATGGCGTGAAAGAAAAAACCGTAACCGTAAATGGAGATATGTTATTCCGTACAGGTTTGGCTAAAGACTTAGAATTACAATTAGGTTGGCAAGGTCCGGGTTGGACTCAAACCAAACGTGCCGGTAAAACGACGGATACCTCTGGTTTAGGTGATGTAAGCATCGGCTTAAAAAGAGCTATTGATTTAAATGATGAAAATTTAACAATGGCTGTGTTAGCTCAAGCGCTGATTGCAACGGGTAATGATAAATTTACTGCGCATGACGATATTTATAGTTTAAGCTCAGCGGTAGCTTATCAATATAATGATTTGATCAATACTGCCATTACGATGCGTTACGAAGTGCAAAACAGCAACTGGGCTGTCACTGCCATTCCAACAATCAACTATAAAATTGCTGGTAAACTTTCAGGCTATTCTGAATTTGTTTATCGTAAAGCTGAAAGCC
This sequence comes from Acinetobacter sp., assembly GCA_031277915.1. GTDB lineage: Bacteria > Pseudomonadota > Gammaproteobacteria > Pseudomonadales > Moraxellaceae > Acinetobacter. The sequence goes on along the minus strand of JAITLL010000056.1, from coordinate 32,576 downwards.
AAGACTACCAATATAGTTTAGGCACAGGTTTAGTTTATGCAGTCAATAAACGTACTCAACTTGATGCAAGTGTAGGTGTCGATTTAGACGGTCAAGATAAGGGCTACCGAGGTGGCTTAGGTATGGCATTCTTATTCTGATAAAACCAACTTGAATTGATGTTAATGAAAAAGCTTATTTCTCAGGGAATTATTTATTTTCTAGCAGCCGCTACTTTTATATTGAGCCAGTTTGTTTTTGCAGAAGATAAGCTATTGTCGCCAGAACAGGCTTTTTCATTTTCGGTTGAGTCGCCACAATCGCATACAGCGAAATTATCGTGGCAGATTCAGCCGAATTATTATTTGTATCAGCATAAATTTACCGTACAACAGGGCAATCAGCCTTTAACTTTAAATTTGCCTAAAGCCATTTCTCAATATGATGAAAACTATGGGAAAAGTCAGGTTTATTATCATCAAATCAATTTCCAAATTAAGACCAAAGCTTCAGAACATTACAAGGTAACATGGCAAGGTTGTGCTAAAGACCGGATTTGTTATCCGCCTCAAACCATGGAGTTTCAAACTGACGCAGATGGTTTGGTTGGTGTGCAAAATCAGGCCGGTGTAGCACCAAAACGCTTGTTAGATTTGGCAAATACACAAGCAGCAACTTCTAATGAATCTTTAGATAACCAGACAAGCTCAGAAGCTAATGTAGATGCAATTGCTCCACAAATTGCACAAGACCAGATTTGGTCGGCTAAGCTCATTGAACACTCACTCTGGTATGGTGTTTTACTATTTCTAGGTTTGGGCATGCTGCTCGCATTTACACCATGTTCCTTACCAATGCTGCCGATTTTAACTTCATTGATTATTCGTGAACATAAAGGTTTAAAAGCTTGGACAATTGCACTTACTTTTGTATGTAGCATGGCATTAGTTTATGCAGGTCTAGGCTTAATTGCTTCTTCTGCAGGGCTCAATTTCCAGCGCTGGCTACAACAACCGGCCACACTGATCACGTTTAGTTTGCTATTTGTTGTTTTTGCACTAAACCTGTTTGGGTTGTTTGAGATTCGTTTACCGCAAACATGGTTAAATCGACTTGATCGTATTCAGTCTATGCAACAGGGTGGCACTTTGCTTGGTGCAGGCATCATGGGCGTGGTTTCTGCGCTCTTGGTTGGCCCATGCATGACCGCACCTCTGGCTGGAACCTTATTATTTATTTCTCAAACTCAAAACCAATGGCAAGGCGCTTTGCTTTTATTTTGCTTAGGTTTTGGAATGGGAATTCCTTTGCTCATCGCTAGTGTTTTAGGTGCAAAATTTTTACCTAAAGCAGGTGACTGGATGCATCAGATTAAAGTGATTTTTGCTTTTTTGATGTTGGGTCTAAGCCTTTATTTTATTCGCCCTTTATTGCCAGATTGGGGCATGCAAGTGCTTAGTTTGTTGCTAGGGCTGGCTTTTATTGCCTATGCACTTTATCAGTTCTTTTGGAAAAAAGGGCAGTTACAGTGGCTCTACGCACTACTACTTTTACTGGTTACTCCATTTGTTGCTTACAACCAGTATCAACATTTTCAAAATCGAAGTTTGCAAAGTTCTGAGCATATGGCTACGTGGCATGTCGCGACTACGGCAGCAGACTTTCAGAAAATTTTAGCAGCAGCACCTGCTGATCAAGCGATTGTGATAGATATCTACGCAGACTGGTGCGTGGCTTGTCAGCCTATTGAACATCGTATTTTAAAAGCAGCCGAGGTTCAGTCAGCTCTTGCACCTTACTACTTAATTAAGCTTGATTTGAGTCATTATGACCAGTCACACGAAGCCCTGCTCAAGCAATGGAATATTCTTGGGCCGCCGACGTATCTCTTCTTAAACGAGCAGCGACAAGAAATTCGCTCTTTACGTTTAACAGGTGCATTTAGTCAGCAAGAGCTTTTGCAGCAGCTTGCAAGCTTATCGAAAGCTCATAATTCAAATTGATTCTATATGGGTTATTTGCTGAAAAGTGCGCACTTGATTGCGCCCTGAAGCCTTTACTGCATAAAGTGCCTGATCTGCCTGTCGAATGACAAGGTATGGATCGTTTGCAAAGGTGGAACTGCTAATTCCAAAACTTGCACTAATATGAATGGGATTGTTTTGAGTGCTAAAAACAGGCAATTCTTGCAAAGCATGACGACAACGCTCAGCAATTCTTTCTGCTTGAATAATATCAGTGTGGGGAAGTAATAAAATAAATTCTTCTCCACCAAATCGACCAATAATATCTTCATTGCGCAAGTTCTTAGAAAGGCATTGAGCGATTTCAATTAAGACCTGATCACCTTGATGATGTCCATATATATCATTAATTTTTTTAAAATGATCGATATCAAGAAGTACTATCGCATAGTCAAATTGCTGTTGGTGCATTAATTCTAAATGTGTGTTTAAACTGCGTCTGTTTAATACATTGGTTAACGGGTCAAGTTGGCTTAAGCGTTGAATATAAGTTTCTCTTTGGCGCCATTGAGTCAATAATATTTCAAATAAAACAAAACAAACGCCTAAAATTGGCATAATAAAAAACAGCATACTTGCTAACCAAAATGGATTGGTTTGAGCATGTCGAAATGCCGTGAAGTTAAAAAGTGGAGCGTAGGGGATAACCCCATTCATACTTAAATAGGTGCATACTGCTAAAATAATCGTTGCTGGTATAAAAGCGCTATAAACAATTTTTCTTTCAAATAAAACTAGACCTACCCCAATAGTGCCGACATAACCGACCATTGTGGCGGGACTGATGCTGCCAATTAAATAGCCATCATGGCACAGCATGAGCATAAAGAATTGTACGCTAATGAGAGGGACAATTTTTTGTGCCCACTCTTGGTCTTTGTAGCGGTAACACGGAATAATGAGTAAAGCTAACAAAAGTAAGGTAATTAAATTGAGCCAGATTTGTGATTTGACTAAAGGTAAATTTGCCCATTGCCAGAGACTAGGCATCATTAAAATATAGCCTTTCCATAAAAGCCAACTGAAACTCATGGCACAAGCGAGTACAAGCATCAAGGCACTTTTTTGTAATGGCGTCCAGTTAATAATGTGATTGTTATGGATGAATTCGAGAATCACCTGTTTTATTTTATTTATAGGATGAGTGATTAATCGGATTTTCATAATAATAAAGGAACTCCAAAATAGAGATGTCTCTTAGTCAGACCATCCTAAAGTGGGAGAGTTTGAGTGATTCATAACCTAAACATATCATGATTCACTCATTAAACCTTAAGATTAAGGTTTTTATAAATAAGGTAAAGTGACAAGTAGTTAAGACTCATCACTTCATTTATTTCAATTAAGTTTTATCAAGTTCATGGGCAAACTCGGCAATATCCGCCATCGCTTGTTTTGCTTCATCGAACCAAGCATTAAACATTTGGAAGTTATGCCACATACCTGTATAAAGTTTAAAATGAACTTTGACACCTGCTTCTTCAGCTTTTTCTCTAAAGCGTTTCGCGTCGTCTAATAAAATTTCTTTAGAACCTATCTGTACTAAAGTCGGCGGCAAACCTGCTAAGTTATCAAAAATAGGTGAAACCCGTGGGTCATCTGCTGCAATATGATTGCCAAGATAGTGTTGAATGCCTATTTGGAGGGCTTCAAAAGAAAGTAGGGCATCATGTTTTTGGTTAAACCTTAAAGACTCACTGGTCAGCGTTAAATCTAAAAAAGGTGACAATAAAATTAAGCCGCTTGGCATAAGTTCAGGTTGCTCTTTTAAGCGTAGACATAGTGCCAAAGCTAAATTGGCCCCACATGAGTCGCCCGATAAAATAATATCTTTGGGTTGAATACCCTGAACCAATAAAGAGTGATAGATGTCATACAGCGCTTCGGTCGCCTCAGGATATGGATGTTCCGGTGCAAGCGGATAGTCCACATGAATAATTTGCATTTGAGTACGAGCTGCCAAATCTGTCATGAAAGCATGATGGGTTTTTAAACTTCCCAGAAAAAAAGCCCCGCCGTGAATATGAAAAATAAGCTGGGTCGCAGAATCTTGCGGTTTAATCTCTTCACCTTTGACACCAGCGAGTCGAATTGGACGAACGGTTACATTTTTTTGTTTTGGAAATGCCCTGCAAAGTTGGTCAAGCATGGGACGTAGAGCAGTTGGGGGTAAATTCAACTGACTTGGTGTGCGAATAGCTGTTTTAAGGAATGTTTCTGTTAAATAATATTTTAAAACGTTTGGTATATTCATATAGTATCCGCTTATGTTAATAACTTGTTTCCCTATAAATTTTATTTTTCAAGGTTACAAGGTTACACGAAACAGTCACATTCAAAAATTGCAATATCGCCGCGAGTTTTGAATACTGAAGTCTTGAAAGACCCAAGGATATTACAAAAATGAAAAAGATTGCTTTAGCTTTAGGACTTGTTGGTATGGCTGCATTTGCCAATGCGGCTGACCCACTAAACGGAACGGTATGGAAAACGATTGATGACCAAACCAATAAGCCCAAAGCCGTAGTAAAGTTTACGGAACAGAAGGATGGAACCTTAACTGCAACCATTCAAAATATTTTGACACCAGGTGAAGAAAATTCGTGTACAAAATGTGAAGGGCCGTATAAAAACAAACCGCTTAAAGGTGTGACCATTGTACATAATTTAAAAAATGTAGGTGGCAGCAGTTATGAAAACGGTACAATTTTAGATCCGAAATCTGGCAAAACTTACAAATTAAAAGGTGAGTTAGCTGACGGTGGTAAAAAGCTTAAATTACGTGGTTATATTGGTGTTTCTGCTCTGGGCCGTAACCAAACGTGGATTCGCGCTAACTAAGACCATAAATAAAAAACGAGCCATTTGGCTCGTTTTTTTATACGCTTAAGTTTTGATAGGCTGTTTCATCAAAGCCGACCAGAAAACCTTTAGATGTTTGTAGAACTGGACGTTTAATTAAGCTTGGCTGAGCAATCAGTGCTTCAATCAGATGATCTTGACTGCTTAAGGCACGTGTTTGTTCTTCTTCAGACAATTTTCTCCACGTGGTACCTTTCTTGTTGAGAACTGTATCTTGCCCAATTTCTTGTAGCCAAGTTTTTAGGGTATCTGCATCGATCCCTTGTTTTTTATAATCATGAAATTCGTAGCTTAGACCTTCTGCTTGTAAGGCATCAAAAGCTTTTTTCATTGAGTTGCAGTTTTTAATACCATAAATTTTTAACATTTTATCGGACCATGTCAAAAAGAAAGAACACACAGCCTAACCCAAAACGCATTTGAGCACTACTTTATACAGATACTTTTAAAACAAATGAAAAATAATGATTAAAACAATAAGAAATGTCATGTTACTGTCATAAGACAAGGTAATAATGGTTTCAATAAGAAGAAATGAAAAAACTAAAAGAACTTAGCGCAAAAAATAAGAGATAGAAAAGAGAAAACCCGCATTTAATCATCCTGATCATGCGGGTCTCATTTCAACGTCCATTGTCACATCCTTGCAAATAAACTTAATCTAAGTTTATTTTATCTTCCTACGGCGTCCTATCCTTTTGCGTCATCCTGACTGCTTCCCTGTGCCGTGGGGCTATAATGCCGTTAAACGTGTGTAAGAAAAATACTCAAAAACGACATGTGCTGTAAGCAAAAGCGACAATGTAAGTGAACATGTGTTCACTTATTCTTGAATTTTATAGTCAATAATCACTGGGGCATGGTCGCTAAACCATTGATCTTTATAGACCCATGCATTTGCTGTACGTGTTTTCCAGTCTGGTGAGCAGGCTTGATAGTCAATACGCCAACCTACATTTTTTGCACGAGCTTGACCGCGATTTGACCACCATGAATAAAGTTCTGCTTCTGCGCGAACTACACGGAAGGTATCGACATAGCCAAGTTCATCATAAATATGATCAAGCCATGCACGCTCATGCGGTAAGCAGCCAGATGATTTTTGATTACCCGACCAGTTTTTAATATCAATGCGTTTATGAACAATGTTGTAGTCGCCACAAATGATGACTGACTTATTTTCATCACGCCATTGTTTCAAGATTTTTGCGTACTCACCTAAAAATAAATCTTTACGTGCTTGAGCTTCTTCACCACTTGAGCCTGAAGGTAAGTATAATGACGCAATATGTACCGGATGTGACAAACCTAAATCGAATTCAGCAGAAATGAAGCGGCCTTGACTGTCGGCCAATTCAAACCCTAAACCATCTTTAATAGAAACGAAGGGTAAGCGGCTATAAATTGCGGTACCTGCGTAACCTGCACGCTCTGCTGGAAAAAGATGGGTATGCCATCCTTCGGGTCTAAACTTTTCAGTCCATTGTTCATGGGTGATGCGGCTTTCCTGCATGCATACGACATCGGCATCGGATTGTTCTAACCATTCAAGTAAGCCTTTCGTTACTGAAGAACGTAAGCCATTTACGTTAATGGAAACGACTCGAAGAATTTTTACATCACTTGGATACTGATCCTTTGGTATCATGCGAAAATTTAACCTCAATTGTGAATTTGGAGCACCTCATGACAACGCCTGTGTCATTTAACCCGCAAGCATTTATCGAACTCGCATTATCACGCGGTGTGCTTAAATTTGGTGAGTTTACTTTAAAATCTGGACGCGTGAGTCCTTATTTTTTTAATGCAGGCCTACTCAACGATGGTGAAGCTTTATCTCTTTTAGCACAAGGCTATGCAGATAAATTAACACAATGTGAAAATGTAGATGTGATTTTTGGACCAGCTTATAAGGGTATCCCATTTGTAGCTGCGACTGCTGTTGCTTTGTCTCAAACACATAATAAGAGCGTGCCATGGGGCTTTAACCGTAAAGAAGCGAAAGATCATGGTGAAGGCGGTGTTTTAGTTGGTGCTGCGGTTGAAGGTAAAAAAGTCTGGATTATTGATGACGTAATTACTGCGGGTACAGCGATTCGTGAAGTGGTAACGATTTTGAAAAACGCTGGTGCAACTATTGCGGGTGTTTTGGTGGCATTAGATCGTCAAGAACGCGGTCAAAGTGAGCTTTCTGCAATTCAAGAAGTTCAAAAAGAATTAGAAATTCCCGTGCACGCACTGATTACCATGAAAGATTTAATGGATTATTTAGATGGAAAAGGCGAAAAAGAAGCTTTAGCCAATATGCAAGCCTACCGCGAAAAATATGGAATTTGATTTTAATAATTTAAAGAGGAAGCATAAAGCTTCCTTTTTCATTATTAATTTTCCTTAAATGAAATACGAATAATGCAGTAAAAAACATACGGAATATTTTTTTGTCTGTTAAAGAGTATAAATTATTAACTAATAACCTGATTTTTATTATTAAATAATTTTTTTTTTTTTATTTTTTGGTCTATTTTTATTGTAATTTTCATATGAAGTTTGTGATTATATTTAAGACTTAAAAAGTTGACTGAAAGATATGTTTTTTTCTTTTTGGTAAAATATTTTAAATTATTGATGAATAATAAAAATTCTTTTTAAAAGATGTGTAAGTTATTGATCTTGACGAATGATAAAAAACGGCTCATTTATATATAAAAGCTTTAAAAGATGTAAAAAATTTTCCAGTTTTTCATTTCAAAAGGATAAGAGGTGGAGATATGGCAGTTTTAGGATATTCATCAGCAACTTCCGCTTTACCTGGAAGTTCAATAAGTTTTTACCTCAGCACTGATTCACCTGGGGTAACCAGTTTAACCGTAGAGCGTATAGGCATAACTACAGTATCATCAACAATCTCTACAACTCTTTTTACTCGATCACTTCCTACGACAAACCCATGGGAAGGATTTGGTTGGCCAGTTTCAGTAACGTTTAATATTCCTTCGTCTTGGCCCCCTGGACTATATCGGCTAGCTTATGCGGGTCAAGATGTACTTACTTTCGTGATTAGACCAGTTACTCAAGCTGCGGTTTCAAAGGTTCTTTTGCAAATCTCGTTTTTAACACCAACTGCTTATAATGCAGCGGGTGGTAAAAGTTTATATGACTATAACAGTGGTGGGGCGGGAACTCGTGCGAGCAAAGTTTCCTTTAACCGATCAGGCGGTACTCCTGCGAGTAACGGACCTGAATCTATACTTATTCGCTGGCTTGAAACAGAAGGGATACCGATCGAATATTGTTCGAGTGTCGATCTCCATAGTATCTCAAATTTGCTCACTAATTATGATTGTTTGATTATTGCAGGACATGATGAGTACTGGACGCGAGCAATGAGAGATCAAACAGAACAGTTTATTGCCAATGGCGGTAATATGATCGTACTCTCTGGGAATACGTGTTATCGAGCCGTAAGGTTAGAACAAGCGAATCGCATGGTTGTTTTTTACAAATATGCTGGTAATGACCCCAACTTAAATGCTTATGATACGACTGTAGCATGGGCAGAACCACCATTAAACCGACCACAGAATTATTTTCTTGGTGTTGGTTTTGCTGATGGAGCTTATGGTGGAACAGTAGCAACAGCATATACACTCCGTTTCCCAGGACATTGGGTGTTTAATGGGGTTTCTCCGGCAACTACAACTTCAGCATTTATGACTTATGAAGTCGATGCAGCAGCTTATGTAGATGAAGTAGAGGGTTATCCACGTGTTACAGGTGATCAAAATACACCACTAACTACGACGGTACTGGCTTCGGCGGACCTGCGCTCTTGGACTGGCAAGCCGGGACGCGCGACGATGAGTATATTTTCTCACAATGGCACAGTTTTTAATGGTGGAACAACGGATTGGTTGTCTGTTCTGGGGAGTGATTCTGTTGTAACTACTATTACACGTAATGTATTTTCTCGTCTTAAACAACGTATAGCTTGGGACTGGGAGAATATTGGGAGTGCAAATGGTTGTTCTGCACTTACTGCATTAAATGGCAAAATTTTTATGGCTACGACCCTAAATAGGCTTTTACAGCGTTACCCTATTGGTGCAGACGTGGCCTGGCGTGATATTAGTCAGGCGAATAATGTTATTGCAATGGCCGCTCTTGGGGATACACTTTATTGTATTACAACCGATAATCAACTTTGGTGGTATCCTGCTTCAGAAGTAGGACAGTCTTGGACCTCAATGGGTACGGGACCTACCGGTGGAACTAAGGCTTTAGCTGCTACGGGTGGAATGCTTTATGCAGTCGATAGTGTAGGGGCGCTGTGGAGAGCTCCAGCAACGAGAACGACGCCATCATGGGTAGCGATGACAGCATTTGTGCAAGATGCAACTGTGAATGCAATGAGTGCTTATGGTGATATTCTCTTTGCTTCTACTACAGATAATCGCTTATTACGTTCAAATTCTGACTATATCGGTGAAAGTACTGCTTGGGTATATATTCATCACTGTAATTATTCTGCTGGTCTGGCAGTTGTTGAATCAGTACTCTTCGTTGCTACAACGCAGAATGTACTTTGGAAAATCGATCTCTATGGACTTCGTCAGCCTTGAGATGATACAAAATACGGTATCTAAAAGTCAGATATATAGAAAGGAAGCTGTGGCTTCCTTTTTTTTATAATTTAATCAAGTTATTGAATTAATCTCACGGCATTGGTTAAATGGTAGTCGGGAGGGGTGTGAAAAATCATAAAAAAGCCGTTCAGGTGTGCTGAACTTTAGAGAATATTGACCTAATGTGTTGATGTGAAATGGAAATTTTAAGAATTTCGTGTAAGCGTATTATGTTAATTTTAGGAAAAGTTAAAAATGAGAATTTATGAATCTAAAGAAGAATTAATAGATACGATTAGAAACTCATTCAATAAATATTTAGTAGAATTTAGCAATGTTTCAGAAGATGATAAAAATAAAATAATTATCGGTGTCGATAAGACACCTTCACAAAATATTTCCTATCAATTAGGATGGGTCAATTTACTATTAAAATGGGAAAGAGATGAAAAGGCAGGACTAGGAGTCACAACGCCAAAAGAAGGATTTAAATGGAACAATCTAGGTGCTCTATATCAAGAGTTTTACCAAGAATATGGCCAGAATTTTCTTGATCAAAATACAATTTTATTATCAGATAAAGTAAATGAAGTTATAGATTGGGTGCAAAGTCTAACAGATGATGAATTATTTTTATTAAACCAAAGAAAATGGGCAACAACACCTGCTAAATGGCCTGTATACAAATGGATTCACATAAATACAGTTGCCCCTTTTACTAATTTTAGAACGCAAATTAGAAAATGGAAAAGATTTAATAATAATATCTCCATTTAACATAATGGGTATTTACGAATTACTTCTCACCACACCTCTTACACTCTAAGATCAAACCTAACTTTTCATTACACCATTATTCGGTTATTACCAAAGGCGAAAAAGAAGCGCTAGCAAATATGCAAGCGTATCGTGAGAAATATGATATCTAAAAATAAAAAGGCATACTTCTAAATAGGGGTATGCCTTTTTAATATTTACTTAAAACTGATAATTCAAACGCAATAACACATTACGTGGCGTGTCTGGCATGCTGTCTGAGCGCCAGTACTCTTTATTGGTTAGATTATTCACAGCAAGCGTAACATTCCATGGGTCTGCACTATAGCCAATCGCTGCATCGACACGGTTAAAGCCTTCCATTTTTACTTGATTATTAATATTTGGATAATAAGACCCGACATAGGTCACGCCCACTTCGGTATACCACTGTTCAGTTGGTAAATAACGAACAAATAAATTACCCGTGTTTTTAGATGTGTTGGCTAAATAGTTGCCTTCACGCTCAGGATTTTGCTTGTCTTCTTTTACTTTTGCATCGGTATAACCATAACCACCGCGAACAAACACATTATCAAGTACACGGCCAATAAAGCTAAATTCGAGACCACGAGATTGATGCTGACCCGCAGTTGCCCATTCATCTGGCTCACTGTCTGGGTTTGGTTTATAGCGAATATTATTTTTACGAATATCGAAGACCGAAAATTGAGTATTTAAACGATTATCTAGCCATTCGCTTTTTACACCTACTTCATACTGCTCATTATATTGAGGCTCTTTATCCATTTTTGTGACATCGGTGCTTCCAGTGACTTGGTTAACACCCATTTGCCCACCGAACGGTGCAAAGCTTTTAGAATAAGACGTATAAAAACTATGTTCAGGAAATGGTTGCCATACCAAACCCACATTTGGACTAAAACTGCTGTCTTTTACATTACGATGGTCATTATTGAGTTTATTGGTCGTTGAAAAATCGAAGTAATCATAGCGGAGACCCAGCATGAGTTTAAGCTGGTCATTTAGCCCAATTAAATCCTGAACAAATACACCATAAGTTGTGCCTTCATTGTAGTTATGTTGGCTAATTAAAAGAGGGCCATTACCTCGGCTATATTCACGTTCACCAGTGAGCGGATTAACATAACCATAAATGGCTGAACCGTTTTGAGTCTTATTGGCTAGACGTGGTTCTCGTTGCTCATAGGTCCAGTCTGTCCCGACCATAATTTGGTGCTCAAGCGAGCCTGTCTTGAACTTGCCCTTAATATCAAATGTATTGGTTGTGGTCTTATTGCTAGTTTGTTGCCAGTAGTAAATTTGATTGATATAGCCTTTTTTAGTGGTGCATGCTTTACCTTTTAAATCTTTGCCATCTAACCCACAATAAGTTCCAAAGTAAAAGTGGTCAAAGTTCTGCTCTGCTTGGCGGTAACTTGCTGCCCAATGAAAGTTCCAATCAGGCGCATATTCATAATTCACATCGGTGCGGACCACTTGCAAAATATCATCAACATAATCGCCATCTTGGGCAAAACCTGTTTTGATAGATGTGCCTGCAGGTAGATTGTCACGCGTTGGCCCACGGTCAGGAACTCGACCTAATTTGTCATAGGTATATTGTGTGGTCCAAGTGAGTGTTCCGTCGTCATTTTTATAGGTAAAACTTGGAGAGAGCATCTCAATTTTATTTTTAATATCCGAGCGGAAGCTACCTGACTCACCATATTCTCCAGTCAAACGAACTGCTAAATTGTCGTTAAGTACTTGGTTGATGTCGGCAGTGGTTCCATAGTTATCATAAGAACCTGCGTATGTACCAACTGAACTTTTAGAGTCAAAATTGGCGAATTTACTCACCATATTCACAACCCCACCACCAGCGCTACGGCCATATAAAACAGAGGCGGGGCCTTTCAAAATCTCAATACGTTCGATATTGGCTGTACTGCGACGTACTTGTCCGCTTTCACGTATGCCATCACGATAAATATCGCCTGTGTCAGCACCAAAACCACGAATGGTAATTCCATCACCACGCATATCGTAATTGGTTGATACCCCTGGGGTACCTTGCAGCATGACGCTTAAATCGTTTGAGCCATAAATTTTATATTTCTGAACATCAATGGTATCAATAGTTTGAGGAATATCTTTTTTGTCTAAACCATTACGGGTGACATTGGCTTTGTCATAGTCGATATAGCTTTTAATCGGGTCGAGCTCACTCATCGCTTCAATTTTTATAGTCGGCATGACTGCTGCAACTTTTGATGATGATTCGGCCAATTCCTCTGCGTAGACACCTTGAATATTGAAGATTATTAAGCTGAGTAAACTAAGCGGGAATAAGTCTTTAATTTGGGGAGATGGTATAGAAATTTTTAACATAAAAATAAAGTCTGTTAACAAAAATAAAAGTATAAATGATAATTATAATCATTTAATCATTTAAAATAAAAGAACTATTGCCTATGAAATTATTGTGATTAACATTTAATTATTGATTTTTAACAATATACTTTATGTACCAAAGGATGGTCTTGAAGTGAATAATTAGTTTTATTTATGAATAGGGTTATGGAGAGGGTGCTTCGTTATTAAAAAACACCCTTAGAGTTAAGCATTGTTTTTAAGTACATCTAAAATATCCATTTCTGGATCATAGTTTTCATCAATCGTTTTACAAATTGCTTGCCCCACAATCACTTGAGTACCATTAAAGGTCATAGTGGGTGCTTCATATAGCTCCCAACCGTGATTCAGCGCTTTAGTTACTCGCACACAAAAAGCAGAGTCATCAGGACCTGTTAAATAGCGATAAAATTTCATAATAATCCAACGATTAGAGAATCCATGTAAAACTTTACCGTAATATGTGAAGGAAAGCTGTTTAGTTTTAACCAAACAGCTGCTTTTAAATTATTTTTTAAATACGAAGGCTAGATTGATTGCATCCTTTTTTTTATATGCTATTGCAAGCCAGATGAACCAGATAGGGGCAATCAATAATCCTACTCGGGTATCTGCTTGCAAAGATAACACGCAAAGTACAAAGAAGAAGAAACCTAGACAACCATAAGACATAAGGATTCCCGCTGGCATTTTATAAATAGATCTTTGATGTAGGTCTGGTCTTTTTTTACGGTATGCCAGATATGAAAGAACAATCACACCCCAAATAAAAATAAGTAAAATGGCAGAGAGAGTGGAGAGTAAGGTGAAGATTGCCATCACACTAGGCATGATAAATAAAAGAATAGCGCCGCAGAACATACAAAAGCCAGAAAGAATCAGACCTCTCAGTGGGATATTAGATGCGGATAATTTTTGTAATGGGCGCGGGGCTGCATCTTCACAAGCGAGCCCAAAAAGCATACGACTTGTTGAAAATACACCACTGTTTGCTGAAGACAGTGCAGAGGTTAAAACGACAAAGTTAATGACTGCTGCTGCGGCAGGTAATCCAGCAAGTGTAAATAGTTCGACAAAAGGGCTTTTATCTGCTGACACTTTATACCAAGAAGTAACAGCGACAATACAAATGAGTGAAAGTACATAAAAGAAAATAATGCGAATTGGAATTGAGTTAATAGCTTTAGGAAGCGTTCTTTCTGGGTTTTTGGCCTCAGCGGCAGTCACTCCTACGAGTTCAATACCTATAAAAGAAAATAACGCAATCTGGAATCCAGCAAGGAACCCTGCTGCACCATGTGGAAAGAGTGCATTTTTATCGGTGAGGTGGCTAAAAGAAGCTTTTACCCCATCTGGAGATGTATAACCTGTGGTCGCCATCCAGAAGCCGACCACAATTAACGCAATAATGGCAATAATTTTAATAATGGCAAACCAAAATTCGAGCTCTCCAAACAGTTTGACCGACAAAATATTTAAAAATAGTAAAATGGAGAGAGCTGCAAATGCCGGAATCCAAAGAGGTAGATCGGGGTACCAAAATTGCATATACCCGCCAATCACAACAACGTCTCCAATACAGGCAACCACCCAACTTAACCAGTATGACCAACCAATAAAAAAGCCCGTCCAAGGTCCTAAATACTCCCCAGCAAAGTCTGCAAAAGAATGATAGCGAGTATTGGATAAGAGTAATTCTCCTAAGGCCCGCATCATGAAAAAAAGAAAGAATCCTGTAATCATGTAGGTGAAAATGATGGAAGTCCCAGAGAGACTCAGTGTTTTGCCCGCTCCCATAAATAAGCCAGTACCAATGGCACCACCAATGGCGATTAATTGAATATGTCGGTTTTCAAGGTTCTTTTGAAGCCCTTGATTATCGTATTGCGTGCTCTGTTCCATATGTGAGGCTTTATCTATTTCCATAAACCGCTCCTTTACGATGAAAGATCACCCCAGTCAGGCTGGGGTAAAGTCATAAAGTTTCAAAATGTAAGTTGAGGAGATTGTTGAAGTAAATGCTTTTATTAACCAAAAGAGAGTGAAGATGTTTGTTTGCTTAAATATTGTTTCTCAAGAAAAATCTCGGCGAGCATGCAGCGTGCGCCACCACCGCCTAAATCTTCAATAATGTTGATCGGTGCGAGTGCTAAGTAGGCATAATCGGCAATCATTTTTTGTTGTGTAGCTGTGAATGCATGCCAAGCACGAGTTGACATGGCATATACAGGGTGCCCCGTCCGATTCTTGAGCTCTAAAACATTGCAGGTAAATTGTTCCATTTGCTCAAAAGTGACATCGATAATAGTTTTGCCACTGGTTTCTAGTAATATGCTCAGTTGTTCACGTTCATTCTTACAAGCGATAGATTCTAGACACACAATGGCAAAGTGATTACCAATACTCATCATGACATTAGTGTGATAAATCGCATTGCCTTGACGGTCTTTGGCATCAAACCAGAAAATATCGTATCCAGACAAATGCTCAAACTCTTGCCCGACAACATTTGAACTTCGACTTGAACGGCATACATAGGCATGTTTGTGGTCATGGTCTAGGATTAAAGAGCCTGTTCCTTCAAAGAAAAGCCCTTTTGACTCATACGGAGAAAGGTCAATCCGTTTGCTGACAACAAACTCATTGCGGATTTTGGCAATAATATCTTCACGTCTTTCACGTCGTCGGTTCAATGCTTCCATAGGAAAAGTAAAAATAGTTTCATTTTCCAACATAGCAATCCAGTTATTAGGAAATAATGAGTCTGGTGTTTCATGACTTGCAATATCATAAATAACCGTGACATCGATCCCCACTTGTTGCAATGCATTTACATAGGCATCAAAAGCAGACTGAGCTTGCTGTGAGATATCCATTACGCCGTTGAGCGTTTTTTGAAAGTAATTACTGCGCATGGTTTCAGGGTTGGCATGAAACGCTGTTGGTCGAACCATGAGTACGCTATTTGTCGTTTGCATGACCAGTTACTCCGGCTGAACTAAAAGGCGATACAAATCACGTGGGTTGTCTGGTGTTGGCACCAATGCGATGTCAGAACCAATTTTGTGCTTTTGGGCAAGGTCATAAATGAGGCGTAAAGTGGAGAAGTCCTCAATAGCAAATCCGACTGAATCAAAAATGGTAATCGTATTTTGGTCTTTACGTCCGCTCGCTTGACCATTCATGACTTGCCAAAGCTCGGTAACCTGAAAATCGGCAGATAATTGCTGAATTTCACCTTCAATACGAGTTTGAGGAGTGTATTCCACAAAAACTTCTGCAAGTTCTGCGCTTAGAATGTTGGCATCAAGTTCAGTTTTGCCTGGACAGTCACCACCAACGGCATTGATATGTACACCTGCTTGAATCTGTGCAGCCGTTAAAATCGTAGCGTAAGCCTTGTCAGCAGTGACGGTTGTAATAATGTCGGCATGTTTTAACGCATCATCAACAGATGGGCAGACATGTAAATTGAGATGTGGATAATGATCTAAGTTTCGCAGCACTTTTTCGGTTGCTTGGGTATCAATGTCGTACAAATAAAAATCGGTAATATTTAAAATTTCATTAAAACCAATAATCTGAAATTCACATTGAGCACCATTACCAATAATTGCCATACTTTTTGAATCTTGGCGGGCTAAATATTTTGCGGCTAACACTGAAGTTGCTGCAGTGCGTAGTGCTGTGGCTAATGTAAATTCGCTTAAGAGCAGTGGATAACCTGTTGCCGTCTCTGCAAGGGCACCAAAAGACATGACAGTCAGTTGATTGTGAAGTGCGTTACCAGGATGTCCATTGACATACTTAAAACCATAAAGGGTCTCGTCTGATGTTGGCATGAGTTCAATCACACCAACCTCTGAATGATTGGCGACACGTGGAGTTTTATCAAACTTTTCCCAACGTTTAAAATCATGCTCAATGTAGCTGAGTAACTCACGAATAAATCCAGCTACACCTAAGTGGCTCACCAACTTTTGCATGTCATTTATATCAATGAACTGAGTCATTCTCTTTCCCTGTGCGTTTTGTATGACACTAGTATGAAAAATCAATATGATCTGAGAAAGTTGATAAAATGATCAGAATGCTATAAAAATTATCTTTTTGATAAGGCAATATAAGCAAAATGAACGATACAGATCGACAAATATTAAGTTTGCTCAGAGAAAATGCCCGCATGTCTGTCACTGAGCTTGCACAAAAAGTGCGAGTTTCCCGTGCCACAATTCAAAAGAGAATTGAAGCACTTGAAGCCAGTGGAATTATCACGGGTTATACGGTTCGTATTAAGCCAGGCTTTGAACAAAATATGATTCGAGCATGGATGAGTATCGTGGTCGAAGGGAATCGAATGCAAAATATTATTAAAGTATTGCGTGGAGAACCGGTAGTGAATACCTTGCATACCACAAATGGAAAATGGGATTTGTTGGTTGAATTAAAGGCAGAAAGCTTAGAACAATTTGATCGGGCGCTGGGCCGAATTCGGCAGATTGATGGAATTTCTTATACTGAAACCAGTATTTTGCTATCTACTTATAAAGCATAATATCGTTGCGAGATTACCCTGAAAAGGTCGATAAAAATAACAGATAAGGTTTTACTGAAATTAAGAAAAACCAATGAAAAATCTCAGTTATACTCATGTTAATTTAAATTTTAAGAAGAGCTTGAGCATGCGTGTACTTGTCGTCATGGATCCGATTGAAACCGTAAACCTGAAAAAGGATTCAACCATGGCAATGTTGTGGGCGGCGAGCCGTCGTGGACATGAATTGGGTTATGCATTACAGCAAGATTTATATATCGATCAAGGTAAAGCTTACGGTTTAATCTCTCCTTTAGAAGTATTTGAAGATTACAGTCATTACTATGAGCTTGGCGAAAAGAAAAAAGAATCGATTGCGGCTTATGACGTTGTGCTCATGCGTAAAGATCCGCCATTTGACATGAATTTTATTTATACGACTTACGTACTTGAGCAAGCTGAGCGCGAGGGTTCATGGATTATTAATAAACCTCAATCATTGCGTGATTGCAACGAAAAACTTTTTGCAACGCAATTTCCAGAGCTACAAGTGCCTACACTTGTGACATCACAGCAAAGTTTAATTCGTGAATTTATTAAAGAGCATGGCGATGTGATCGTTAAGCCGCTTGATGGTATGGGTGGGATGGGTATTTTCCGTTTATACCAAGATGGTGTAAATATTGGTTCTACCTTAGAAATGCTGACAGAGTTAGGTACTCGCCCAATTATGGCGCAGCGTTATATTCCTGAAATTGTAGAAGGGGATAAACGCATTTTAATGGTAAATGGCGAACCTATTCCTTACTGTCTGGCACGTATTCCACAAAATGGTGAAGTCCGTGGTAACTTGGCGGCTGGTGGTTTAGGCCAAGCTCGTCCACTGACTGAAAACGATAAGCTCATTGCGGCTAAAATTGGACCTTTCTTGCGCGAAAAAAGTTTGATTTTTGTTGGTTTAGATGTAATCGGTAATTATGTTACTGAAATTAATGTGACCAGCCCAACCTGTATTCGTGAAATTGATGCTCAGTTTGGTACATCGATTGCCGATGATCTATTTGACGTATTAGAAGCGGGTCGTCCTGCTTAATAATCTACTTTGGGTGATTTCCTCTGTTAATAATGGGAAATCACCTAAAAATATATCAATTAATAAAATCACAATATGAAATACGCTAGGCTTTGTAGGCATATTTTCAAAAAAGCACATCTTTCTGTTATAAACGAGTGAAATTCGCTTTTCGTTAATGAAGCTTTAGGATTAAAATAAACGGCTACAAAAATAGATGACAATTTCCATTGTTTTTTGAGTTGAAGAATTAGACCGTGACCGATTCACAGCAAAGCAAACCTAAACATGTCATGATGATGGCTGCCGGTACTGGTGGACATGTTTTTCCAGCCCTCGCCGTAGCCAAACAACTTCAACAACAAGGTTGTCAAGTTTCATGGTTAGCCACGCCAACAGGTATGGAAAATCGTTTATTAAAAGATCAAAATATTCCAATTTATCAAATTGATATTCAAGGTGTGCGTGGAAACGGAGTCATCCGTAAGCTTGCTGCGCCTTTTAAAATTTTAAAAGCAACTTTGAGCGCAATGCGCTATATGAAACAGCTTAAAGTTGATGCGGTTGCTGGCTTTGGTGGCTACGTTGCAGGGCCGGGTGGCCTAGCAGCGCGTTTATTAGGTATTCCTGTTCTCATTCATGAGCAAAATGCGGTTGCAGGTTTTACCAATGCACAGTTATCACGTGTGGCTAAAGTGGTGTGCGAAGCATTTCCGCATACTTTCCCTGCTGGTGGAAAAGTCGTGACCACTGGAAATCCAGTACGCCGTGAAATTACAGATATCTTAAGCCCAAAGTGGCGCTATGATGAGCGTGCGCAAGCGGGCCAGCCGTTAAATATTCTCATTGTTGGTGGGTCTCTAGGTGCCAAAGCACTCAATGAACGTTTACCTCCAGCATTAAAACAACTTCAAGTTCCCCTTAATATTTTTCATCAGTGTGGTCAGCAACAAGTTGAGGCAACTCAAGCGTTGTACGCAGATGCGCCAGCAAATTTAACAGTACAGGTTTTGCCATTTATTGAAGACATGGCGAAGGCATATAGCGAAGCAGATCTGATTATTTGCCGTGCTGGTGCTTTAACTGTGACTGAAGTTGCAACTGCAGGCGTGGCGGCAGTTTTTGTACCGCTTCCTATTGCGGTAGATGACCACCAAACTGCAAATGCCAAATTTCTGGCCGATGTCGGTGCAGCAAAAATTTGCCAGCAATCGACCATGACGCCAGATGTTTTAAATCAATTGTTTACTACGCTGACCAACCGCCAGTTACTTACAGAAATGGCAGTGAAAGCGCGTCAACATGCCCAACCAGATGCAACTCAGCATGTGGTTGATCTTATTCAAAAAATGTAATCGGATTTACTATGTCTCCAATAACAGCTGCAAACCAAGCAAAAAAATTGATTAAAGTGCCTGAAATGCGCCGTATCAAACACATTCATTTTGTGGGAATTGGTGGTGCTGGTATGTGTGGTATTGCTGAGGTGTTAGCTAACCAAGGATATAAAATTTCCGGTTCAGATATTAAGGCCTCAAAAACCACACAACAATTAGAAGATAATGGCATTAAGGTCTATATCGGACACGAAGCAGAAAATATTAAAAATGCTAATGTGCTTGTGGTTTCAACTGCTATTGATCCAGAAAATCCGGAAATTAAAGCAGCGATTGAACAACGTACTCCGATTGTACGTCGTGCAGAAATGCTTGGTGAGCTTATGCGTTACCGTCATGGCATTGCTGTGGCAGGTACTCATGGTAAGACCACAACAACGAGTTTGTTAACCACGATGTTAGCTGAAGAAAACCTTGATCCAACTTATGTGATCGGTGGTTTGCTTAACAGTACTGGTGTAAATGCAGCACTTGGCGAGAGCCGTTTTATTGTTGCTGAAGCTGACGAATCGGACGCATCTTTCCTTTATTTACAGCCAATGGCAGCGATTGTAACCAATATCGATGCTGATCATATGGACACCTATGAAGGTAGCTTTGATAAGTTAAAAGATACCTTCGTACAGTTCTTACATAACTTACCGTTTTATGGCTTAGCTGTAGTTTGTGGTGATGATGCCAATATTCGTGAAATTTTACCGCGTGTAGGCCGTCCAGTGATTACCTATGGTTTTAACGAAGATAATGACATTCGTGCGATTGATGTAGAGCAAGACGGTATGCGCTCACACTTTACAGTGTTACGTAAAGGACGTGAGCCGTTACGCCTAACGATCAATCAGCCTGGTCTGCATAATATTTTAAATGCATTGGCTGCGATTGGGGTTGCAACCGATGAAGGCGTTTCAGATGATGCAATTAGCCGAGCATTAAAAGGCTTTAGCGGTGTTGGACGTCGCTTTCAGGTACAAGGCGAATTTGAGCTTGGTGAAGGTAATGTGAAATTAGTCGATGACTATGGACACCATCCGAAAGAAGTGGAAGCAACGATTAAAGCTGCTCGTCAGAGCCATCCAGATCGCCGTTTAGTGATGCTTTTCCAACCTCACCGTTATTCACGTACGCGTGATTGTTTTGACGACTTTATTGAAGTACTGTCACAAGTTGATCAATTATTATTATTGGAAGTTTATCCGGCTGGCGAAAAGCCAATTGTTGGTGCAGATAGTCGCACTTTGGCACGTAGTATTCGCTTGCGTGGTCAGGTTGAACCGATTTTGGTTGATCCTGTTGAAGGTAATTTGCAAAACATCATGCAAAATGTGTTACAACCAAATGACTTGTTATTAACACAAGGTGCAGGTAACGTGGGAGCAATTTCAGTAGAACTTGCACAGCACCATTTGTATGTGAAATAAACAAAAAAGTATTGAATTATCGGGTTAAGGATTTAAACGTGTCAAATGCTACAAAATTCGGCAAAGTTGCTGTGTTACTTGGTGGAAAATCGGCTGAGCGTGCTGTGTCTTTAGATAGTGGTCAAGCAGTTTTGGACGCTTTGTTAAATTCAGGTGTTCAGGCTGAGGCATTTGATCCGCAAGACCGTAGTGTCACTGAACTTGTAAACTATGATCGTGCATTTATTGTATTGCATGGCCGTGGTGGTGAAGATGGCCAGATCCAAGGTGTGCTTGAGTGGTTAAATATTCCTTATACAGGAACAGGTGTACAAGGTTCTGCGATTGGTATGGATAAGGTCAAAACCAAACAAATCTGGCAAGGTAGTGATTTACCAACTGCACCATATCGTATTATTACTAAAGAGACTGATCTGGATTCGGTCATTGCCGAATTAGGTTTGCCTATGATTATCAAGCCTGTGCATGAAGGTTCAAGCGTAGGCATGAGTAAAGTTGAGAAAGCTGAAGATTTTGCGGCAGCAATTGAAAAAGCAACTCAGCACGATGCTGTAGTTATGGCAGAAAAATGGATTACAGGTCGTGAATTTACGATTTCATTCTTAAATGGTCAGCCTTTACCTGTTATTCGTTTGCAACCACCAGCAGATGTTGCTTTTTATGACTATGAAGCAAAATATGAGCGTAATGATGTCGAGTACGGTATTCCTTGTGGTCTAAGTGACGCAGAAGAGAAAAAATTACAAGCTTTAAGTTTACGTGCTTTTCAATCAGTGGGTGCAGAAGGTTGGGGCCGTATTGATGCCATGCAGGATGAGCAAGGCAATTTCTGGCTTTTAGAAGTAAATACTGTGCCAGGTATGACTAGTCATTCGCTTGTACCTAAGGCTGCAAAAGCAGTAGGTTATAGCTTTGACAAACTATGTGTCGCAATTCTTGAGCAAACATTGGAAGGTACGGCTTAAATATGGCACAACTTCCGGCTTCCATGCGCCGTAAACGTGCGGCAATTACCTCCATTCATGAAAAACCGCCTACGCGTAAGCAGAAGCTTGCCAATGTCGGCGGATGGGTGTTGCTGGTTATTGCCTTTTTGGTCTTGGCGGTCGGAATTTACGGGCTATATAAAGTTATTACTGATGCAACTATCGCAAAACTTGAAGTTGTAGGTTCAACAACTCCAGTTGAAACCCAACAAGTGATGCGATATGTGCAACCCATAGTAAAAGATAATTACTTTACATCTGACTTAGAGCAGATTCGTGATAAAGCATTAGAAATTTCATGGGTAGACCGAGTCGTTGTATCTCGTGCTTGGCCAAATGGTATTCGCGTTCGTGTTATGCCTCGACATGCTATCGCCCGTTGGGGAACAGGTCGCTTATTAAGCGATGGTGGCGATGTATTTAGTGAGGCAGAACCAAGACTTCATCCTGAGCTTCCACTGTTACATGGCCCGGTAAGCCAGTCTAAAATGATGATGCGACGCTATAATGAAATTAATCAGTTATTCCATCCTGTTAATTTGCATTTAAAAGAGTTATATCTAACAGAGCGAATGACTTGGTTTATGCAGTTTGACTCTGGTTTACGAATTATTGTTGACCAAGATCAAACAATGAATAAATTGCAACGTTTAAGTCACTTGGCACAATCTGACCTAAAACCTGTGTGGACGAAAATCTCAGCCATTGATTTACGATATCGTAATGGATTATCTATTCAATGGAAGAATGCAACCCCACCTAAAATTGTGAATGGTCAGTTTGTTGTAACGAGTGATGACACAAGCATTGCAGGTGGTACAAAAGCAAAGCCATAATACGTGGCTTTAAAATAGGCAATTTGCCTGGTATTAGACAACAAAGAAATGGTATGAGTGATGAGTGAAGCTGTTCCCTCAGTTGTTGCGATTGACATTGGGACGCATAAAGTTTCAGTTTTGATTGGAAAAATTCATGCACCGGATAACATTCAGGTTATCGGTATGGCGACTGCTCGCAATCGAGGCATGAACAAAGGAAAAATTGTAAGTCTCGATAAAGTCATTGCTGCGATTAAAAACGCCGTTGCTGAAGCGGAGAATATGGCCGAGTGTCGCATTCATAGCGCATGGGTGTCTATTCCGAGTACCGAGTTACAAAGCTTTTATGCCTCTGGTCGTACACCAGTTGCTAATCCAGCGCATGTGATTACAACTAACGAAGTTGTGCGTGCATTAGAATTAGCAAAAGCAAGCCATGTGACTTCTGACTATTATTTAGCGAGTGCAGTACCGCTAGGTTTTGAGTTAGGTGACTCTGCTGAATGGGTTCAAAACCCAATCAATATGACCGCTCATAGCATGACTGGTCATTATCAGTTGATGATGATGCCGATTGCTACCATGCAAAACCTTGATCGTGCAATGAAAGGTGCGAACATTGGGGTTGAGAAAATGGTGGTTTCTTGCTTGGCAACTGCTGAAGCAAGTTTGCTTAAAGATGAAAAAGAATATGGTGTTTGTCTGGTTGATATTGGCGCAGGCATTACCAATCTGGCAGTTTATTTAGATGGCCGTTTAGCGTTAGCACGTACATTACAGCGAGGCGGTGAGCATGTTACCCGTGATATTGCTGCCGTGTTGCAAACAACCACTGAAGAAGCTGAACGCATTAAAATTCTGCATGGTTGTGTTGATTTAAGTGCTGTTAAACCTGATCACATGATTCAGGTAGAAGGCATCGATGGCCCTCAAACCATTAGTCGAATTGAGTTGTCAGAAATTATTATTGCCCGTTATGAAGAGATCTTTAGTCATATTCGCGATGAACTCGAACAAAGCGGTGCAATTCATGGTTTATATCATGGTGTTGTATTAACGGGCGATGCTTGCCAAATCGAAGGTATGGTAAGTTTAGCGCGTCGTATGTTAGGCGTGTCTGCTCATTTAGGTAATCCACCGTTACAGGTGTATGCTGATGATCAGCATCAAGCTGCATTGCGTCGATCAATGTATGCGACAGCAGCTGGTTTGCTTATGTTTAGCCAAAGCGAGTTACAAGATGCTGTTGAGGAACCTGAAGAGGGAAGTGACCGTTCGGTATGGGAACGAATGGTGAATGGCTGGAATGCGTTTAATAGCAAACTTAAAGCCATTTTTTAGGATGTATGGATTTATTGGTAGAATTGTTAGGAAGTTGTAAGAGAAAACCACTGTACTTGACAAGGTTTGTATTGCACAGCATTCTTAAAATTAGTTATTTTTGAAAATCAAGGCAGTATACGGGCTGAAGTGACTGCCATAATGTATTAGGAACCCTAAAGGTCATGGCCTCATTTGAATTTATAGAAGATGAACTAAACGATGGCAACGGTCAAGCCCGTTTCACTGTATTTGGTGTAGGTGGTGGTGGCGGTAATGCTGTTCAGCACATGGTACAGTCTGATATTCAGGGTGTTAAATTCGTTTGTGCTAATACAGATAAACAAGCACTTGATTGCATGAATGCACCTTTCAAAATTCAGTTAGGTGAGCAAAGTACACGTGGTCTAGGTGCTGGTGCTAACCCTGAAGTGGGTCAAGTTGCAGCAGAAGAAAGTCGTGAAATTATTCGTCAGCACCTTGAAGGCACTGACATGGTATTTGTAACCGCTGGTATGGGTGGCGGTACAGGTACTGGCGCAGCTCCGGTTGTTGCTGAAGTTGCCAAAGAAATGGGAATTTTGACTGTTGGTGTTGTAACGACTCCATTTAACTTTGAAGGTCGTCGTCGTCAAAAGTCTGCTGAGCGTGGTATTGAAGCACTTGAAGCACATGTTGATTCATTGATTATTATTCCTAACCAGCGCTTGTTAAGTGTTTATGGTGATATTTCAATGAAAGATGCCTATAAAAAGGCAGATGATGTATTGTTAAATGCTGTACGCAGTATTTTTGACCTAGTGGTTAACCGTGGTCATATTAACCTTGACTTCGCCGATTTGAAAACTGCAATGAGTACTCGTGGTTATGCAATGATGGGTGCTGGTTTAGGCCGTGGTGAAGACCGTGCACGTCAAGCTGCTGAACAGGCAATCCGTAGCCCATTACTTGATAATGTGAATATTATTAATGCTAAAGGCGTGTTAATTAACATTACGGGTGGTGATGACATCACGTTACGTGAAACAGAAATCATTACTGATGTGGTTAACCAGATTGTTGACCTTGATGAAGGTGAAATCTTCTACGGTACAGTATTTGATCCAGATGCACGTGATGAATTACGTGTAACTGTGATTGCAACTGGTTTAACACGTAATGCAGCAGATGCAGAGCCAAGAAAGCGTAATACAGTAAGCCATACATCGACTCAATCTGCACAATCTGTAGATGAAGATGATGTTCCTGCAATTAACAAGCGCCAAAATGCTGAAACTGATGTGAATAATGCACCAAGTTCATCGCCACGTTCATCGCCAATGAGCATTCAAGATTACTTGAAAAATCAGCAACGTAAGTAATTTAGCATTCAATCCATTAAAAGGCAGTGTGTAAACACTGCCTTTTTTATTTTTGATCAATGACTAAATATGCTAACGTATAGCGGTTTTAAAAAAGAAGTTACAAAGCATGGTGAAACAACGTACTCTCAGTCGTGTGGTAAAAGCGAGTGGAATAGGTCTTCATAGCGGTCAAAAAGTGATGATCAATTTCATTCCACATACCGTGGATGGAGGTATTGTATTTCGCCGTATCGATTTGAATCCACCTGTCGATATCTCAGCTGATGCATTGCTGATTCAAGAAGCATTTATGTGCTCAAATCTTGTCACTGGTGATATTAAGGTAGGCACAATTGAACATGTGATGAGTGCAATTGCGGGTTTAGGAATTGATAATTTAATTGTGGAAGTCTCTGCATCCGAAGTTCCTATTATGGATGGTAGTGCCGGCCCATTTATTTATTTGTTGATGCAAGGCGGTTTGCGTGAACAAGATGCTCCGAAAAAATTTATAAGAATATTGAAACCAGTTGCAGCTTTAATTGATGATAAAAAAGCTATTTTCAGTCCGCATAATGGTTTTCAGCTCAACTTTACGATTGATTTTGATCATCCTGCCTTTGCAAAAGAGTATCAGTCTGCAACCATTGATTTTTCTACCGAAACGTTTGTATATGAAGTCAGTGAGGCGCGAACTTTTGGATTTATGAAAGATTTAGACTATCTCAAAGCCAATAATTTGGCTTTAGGAGCGAGTCTAGATAATGCAATTGGTGTAGATGATACAGGGGTTGTGAACGAAGAAGGTTTACGGTTTGCTGATGAATTTGTCCGACATAAAATTTTAGATGCAGTGGGTGATTTGTATCTACTTGGTCATCAAATTATTGCCAAGTTTGATGGGTATAAATCGGGACATGCTTTGAATAATCAGCTATTACGCAATGTTCAAAGTGATCCGAGTAATTATGAAATTGTAACATTTGATGACGAGATGGACTGTCCAATTCCATACGTGAGTGTGACATAAGTCATTGTCTTTGTTTGGCTATGTTATAGTGTAACATGAAAAAATGTGATTTTTATCACATAATAAGAACGATTCTAATTAAGAAATAGAAAACTCATCATTTTTTATTGCTTGCCAAACGTAGTAAAGCTTGGCTAAGCTTAGGGTCGCTCACGAAGTCGGCGGCACTACGTAACATTTCTTGTGTTTCCGGGGGGATGGATTTAGAAGGCTCAGATGGGGTCGTTATAGAAGCAGTTTTATTTCTTAAGCGAACTTGAATTCTTTGTAGATCTTTTAATCCTTCAAGTTGAGATAATTTAGATACATATTGGCTCTGTAAATAGCTGAGTTGACTAATCATTGCCTGATTTTCACCGGTAATAATTAAAGAGCCATTTTGATAACACACGACCTGCCATTGTTCCGGTTGGGGCAATAAGGGTTGGATTATTTTCGTAAGTCTTTGCCATTGCGCGACTTGCGTTGTTAGAAACGTAAGGTTTCCTGTTTTTATGTGTTTTCCGGTTTGTTGAAAAACGTTATCGGGTTTGGACATGGGTCATTCTCGGATAGATTCTTGTCTTAATCTTAAGCGCTCATTTCAACTGATATCAAGGAAGAGATCATAAGGAACTTGAGTAAGAACAGTTTCAAGAGGTTTTTATGCACACGCGTCGTATTTTATTAGCGTTTTCACTTGCCGCTTCGGCAGCATCAGTTGCTTTTGCAGATTATCAAAATATTAACCAATCTACTGACTCAGATCGATTGGAACAGTTATCAAAAACATTATCTCAAGGTTCATATACGCATCCTGATGATTTAGATCTTCCGGCGAGTGCAAAAGTTTCAGTCACTTTACGCCCAAAAACAGTTGAGCTCAACAACGACTCACTGGCAAAAAAATATGGTCATACGACCGCTAAAAACTCTTTTAATGCCTCTTCTTCAAATGCTTATTCTTGGTTAGTTTCTCATCCTCTTCCTGATACTGTACGTGTTTCTTCTAACTTTGGTGGTCGCACTATGAGTGGTCGTGCAGAACACCATGGTGGTTTAGATATGTCGGCGCCAAGTGGCACACCAATCTATGCGACAGGTCCTGGTATTGTAACTAAATCGGGCTGGGGTACAGGTTATGGCCAATATGTTGAAATTAACCATGGTAATGGTTATTTAACACGCTATGCACATGCTTCACGTCTAATGGTTCGTGTGGGTGATCAGGTTTCTGCTGGTGACCATATTGCGAATGTGGGTTGTACAGGTCGCTGTACTGGGCCACATTTACATTACGAAGTAGTTAAAGATGGTCAACGTAAGAATCCATCAACTTACTTAGCAATGTTGCCTTAATTACATTTCTTATAAGATCAAGGTTATTAAATTTTTGAATCTGAAAATGAACATAAACCTTTCTTAACGTAATAATCGTATAAAAAAACGCCTATATTGGCGTTTTTTTGTTATTTTGAGTCATGTTCGGTCAATGACTATTCATTCAGAAAATAATAGAGCCCCCTCACATTCACCCGTGGCAATAACTTGAGAGGGGCAAAACGTGGTAAAAATACAAAGTAGATTAGAGAACAAGGAACAGGTGAATTATGGCGTTTTACGGTGACTCCGACGCACAAGAAACCCAAGAATGGCAAGATGCATTCGATTCAGTTTTACAACATATGGGAACTGAGCGAGCAGCATTCTTGTTGGAAAAACTTTACCAACAAGCAATTGCTAAGCATGTTCCAATTCAACGTCTCAATACACCTTACTTAAATACAATTTCTGTTGAAGAGCAACCTGCAATGCCAGGCGACCAAGATATGGAACGCCGTATTCGTGCATTGATTCGTTGGAATGCCTTAGCAATGGTACTTCGCGCGAATAAAACAGGTGATGATTTAGGTGGTCACTTAGCGAGTTTCGCATCAAGTGCAACATTATATGACGTAGGTTTTAACCATTTCTTCCGCGCAAACAGCGATAACTTTGGCGGAGATATGATTTATTACCAAGGGCACTGTGCTCCTGGTATTTATGCTCGTTCATTCCTTGAAGGGCGTTTGACTGAAGAACAGTTAAGTAATTTCCGCCGTGAAGTTGGCGGTAACGGTTTACCAAGCTATCCACATCCATATTTAATGCCGGACTATTGGCAATTCCCAACTGTATCAATGGGTCTTGGTCCAATCATGTCGATTTATCAAGCGCACATTCAAAAATATTTGATGAACCGTGGCTTGATCAAAGAAGAAAATCGTAAAGTCTGGGCATATCTTGGTGATGGTGAAATGGATGAGCCAGAAAGTACTGGTGCAATTTCACTTGCTGGTCGTGAAAAACTTGATAACTTGATCTGGGTTGTTAACTGTAACTTACAGCGTCTAGATGGTCCTGTACGTGGTAACGGTAAAATCATTCAAGAATTAGAATCTTTATTCCGTGGTGCGGGCTGGCGTGTCATTAAAGTGGTATGGGGTCGTCATTGGGATCCGCTGCTTGCAAAAGACAACACAGGCGCTTTAAAAGCGGTAATGGAAGAAACTGTTGATGGTGAATACCAACGCTATCAAGTGAAAGGTGGTGCATATACACGTGAGAAATTCTTTGGCAAGTACCCAGAAGCTGCGGAACTTGTAAAAGATTTAAGCGATGAAGACATCGATAATCTTAACCGTGGTGGTCATGATCCGTACAAAGTTTTTGCTGCCTATGCAGAAGCAATGACAGCTAAAGGTCAACCGACAGTTATTCTTGCGAAAACTGTTAAAGGTTACGGTTTGTCTGAAGAAATTGAGGCGGTGAACAAAACTCACCAAATCAAAAAAATGCAGATCGATTCTTTAAAATATGTACGTGACCGTTTTAATCTGCCATTTACAGATGATAAATTAGAAGAGCTTCCATTCTACCGCCCAAGTGAAAACTCTCCAGAAATGAAGTACATGAAGGCGCGTCGTGAAGCATTAGGTGGTTACCTACCTGCACGTCGTAAAGAGAGTGAAATTTTAGCGATTCCTGAATTATCTGTATTTGATGCAGTATTAAACGGTTCTGGTGGTAAAGAACAATCTACTACGATGGTGATGGTTCGTTTAATTGCTGCTTTACTTAAAGAAAAAGCAATTAAAGACCGCGTAGTGCCAATCGTTCCAGATGAAGCACGTACTTTTGGTCTAGAAGGTATGTTCCGTCAGCTTGGTATTTATGCCGCTCACGGTCAAAAATATACTCCAGAAGACCAAGAACAGTTAATGCATTACCGTGAAGCAAGTGACGGTCACATGCTTCAAGAGGGGATTAACGAAGCTGGTGCAATGAGCGCATGGGCTGCGTTGGCAACAAGTTATTCAACCAATAATTTGCCAATGATTCCAATGTACATGTACTACTCAATGTTTGGTTTCCAACGTATTGGTGACATTGCATGGGCAGCTGGTGATGCACAAGCTCAAGGTTTCTTGTTAGGTGCGACAGCTGGTCGTACTACATTGAACGGTGAAGGTTTACAGCATCAAGATGGTCATTCACATATCTTGGCGAACACGATTCCAAACTGCGTATCTTATGATCCATGTTTTGGTTATGAGTTGGCTGTAATCGTGCATGACGGTTTGCAACGTATGTATGTGAACCAAGAGCGTGTGTTCTATTACCTAACTGTAATGAACGAAAACTACGAGCATCCTGCAATGCCTGAAGGCGCTGAGGAGGGCATTAAACGTGGTATGTACTTGTTCGAAAAAGATGAAAAAGCAACTGTCCAATTACTTGGTTCAGGTGTAATTCTTCGTGAAGTGATTAAAGCTGCGAAAATCTTACGTGATGAATACCAAATCCATTCAAACGTTTGGAGTGTAACTAGCTTCAATGAGTTGTCACGTGATGGTATGGCATGTGAAGAATACAACCGCTTACACCCACTTACTGAAGAAGTGAAAGAATCTTGGGTATCTAAACAGTTACGTGGTACAGAAGGTATCGTAGTTTCTGCTACAGACCATATGCGTGCGTATAGCGAACAAATCCGTGCTTATCTTCCAGATGGCCGCCCATTTGTTGCATTAGGTACAGATGGTTATGGCCGTTCAGATACACGTGCTAACTTACGTAGTTTCTTTGGTGTTGATGCTGCGCATATCGTTGTTGCTACGTTGAAAAAACTAGCTGACGAAGGTGAGGTGGATGCACGTTTGGTGAAAGATGCAATTTCTAACTTTGAGTTAGATACTGACCGTCCGGTTGCATGGGCTCCACAAGCACATCCAGAAATTCAGGCAGTGGCTGAATACAATGAAACGCAAACAGGTGAGGGGAACTAAGTATGCAAATTAAGACCCCTGATATTGGCGTAGATAAAGCAGTTGTTGCTGAAATTTTGGTAAAAGTTGGTGACAGCATTGCTGAAAATGACAGCCTTGTTTTGCTTGAGTCAGATAAAGCCTCTGTTGAAGTGCCTAGCACTTCAGCAGGTGTCGTGAAAAGCATCTTAATCAAAGAAGGCGATAGCGTAACTGAAGGTACGGTATTGTTTGAACTTGAAGCTGAGGGTGCTGCACCTGTAGCTCAAGCAGAAGAAGTTGCAAAACCTGCACCAGCAGCTGAACAATCAGCAGCGCCGGTAGCGGTACAACAGGCTTCAACTGCTGCACAACCAACAGCGGCAACCACTAGCCAAGTAGTCGAAGTTCAAGTTCCTGATATTGGTGTTGAAAAAGCACTAGTTGGTGAAATTTTAGTAAAAGTTGGTGAGCAAATCGATGTTGAGCAAAGCATCGTTGTGGTTGAATCTGACAAAGCAACTGTAGAAGTACCAAGCAGTGTTGCCGGTACTGTAGAAAGCATTCAAGTTAAAGAAGGTGATACAGTTAAAGAAGGTGTTGTGCTCATTACAGTGAAGACAACATCTGCATCAAGTACGCCAGTTGAAGCTCCTGCAGCTACAGCGGCAGCACCTGCACCAGTTCAACAAGAAACTGTAGCTGCGGCTGCTACTCAATCTGGACCAGTTGATATTAACGTTCCTGATCTGGGCGTAGACAAAGCAGTTGTTGCTGAAATTTTGGTACAAGTTGGCGACAAAGTTGATGTAGACCAAAGCCTTGTTGTAGTTGAATCAGATAAAGCGACTGTTGAAGTTCCAAGTACTGTTGCAGGTGTTGTGAAAGCGATTCATTTGCAAGCAGGCCAACAGGTTTCACAAGGTATATTGCTTGCAACAATTGAAACTGAAGGTCAAGCTCCTGCTGCGGCACCAGCGGCAAAAGCAGAAGTAGCTCCAGCTCCACAGGCAGCAGCACCTAAAGCGGCAGCTCCTGCTCCGACTCAGGTTGTATCTGCTCCAGCGTCTGGAAGTGACAAGTTGACCAAAGAGCAAGAAGCCGAAAACGCTAAAGTATATGCAGGTCCTGCTGTACGTAAGCTTGCTCGTGAACTTGGTGTAGTTTTATCTCAAGTTAAAACTTCTGGTGAGCATGGCCGCGTTGTTAAAGAAGATATCTTTGCTTATGTGAAGACTCGTTTAACTGCGCCACAAGCTGCCCCAGTTGCTGCGGCTGCACCAGCAGTTTCGGGTTTGCCAAAGCTTCCTGACTTCACTGCGTTTGGTGGCGTGGAAGAAAAAGTACTAACGCGTTTGCAGCAAGTATCAATTCCGCAATTGTCGTTGAATAACTTTATTCCGCAAGTTACTCAGTTTGATTTGGCTGATATCACTGAGTTAGAAGATTGGCGTAATGAACTGAAAGGCAACTTCAAAAAAGAAGGTATCAGCCTGACGATTATGGCATTCATTATCAAAGCTGTTGCGCATTTATTGAAAGAAGAGCGTGAGTTTGCAGGCCATCTATCTGATGATGGTAAATCAGTGCTCTTGCGCAATGAAATCCATATGGGAATTGCGGTAGCAACACCTGATGGTTTAACTGTGCCAGTACTTCGTAACCCAGACCAAAAATCAATTAAGCAAATTGCAGTTGAATTGGGTGTGTT
>JAITLL010000053.1 GCA_031277915.1 Acinetobacter sp. | reverse complement strand
CTAAGATTTGTGTCTATCCATCTCTTACATGCTCTTTGCTAGCTATATGTAAGGTCTTATCGTATCTTTTGCCCTGTCCCAAGTTTCCCTGTGGATCGAGGAGATATTACGATTACCTTGAATACAGTTATAGCACATTATTTATTCATGGCTAGTCTTGTTCACGTTTTTTTACAAATGAATAAAAGACGATCCAACCTTAATATTTAAGGATTTTCTACCCCATTTGGATATTGATGGGCCTCATCACAAATTGGATACCACTTCACTTTTGAAGTGACAAAAGCATGGGAAATTACAGATGTCGATATTTCTTCATTAATGAGTCCTACCCTTAAACGCACTACTTCAGGCTTATCTAAACGTTCACTCCAGATAGGTGAACCACAAGTTTTACAGAACACTCTCTTTTTATTAGGAGATGCAAAATAAGCCTGTAAAAGACTTTCACCCTGCACAATATTTAAATCACTTTTTTGTACTTGCGTGATAGCAGCGAAAGCAGCACCTTGGGCTTTTTGGCATTGCGTGCAATGACAAACCATGATGGGTTGTAATTCGCTATTAATGCGCAGTTGAATACCATTACAAAGACAAGAAGCTGTATAAGCCATGATTTTTCCTTTTTTATTTTAATGAAACTTAGCTTACACCCACACCTTTTTCAATGTGGTCTAAGATGGCACAAGAAGCTTGTTGGTTACCACAACAATCATCAGCCGAAGCCTGCAAAATATTGACCATTTCTTGTAGATGGGTGATTTTTTGGTTGAGTTCGGCAATATGTTTTACGGTTAAGGCTTTCACCTCTGCACTCTGCCGATCTGTATTTTTCCAAAGTGAAATCAGCTCTTTCATCTGTTCAGATGAAAAACCTAACTCTCTGGCATGTTTTAAAAAGTTTAACGTCTTCAGGTCCGTTTCTGAATACATACGATAGCCTGAAGCAGAACGTTGAGCTGCTTCAAGTAACCCGATTTCTTCATAGTAGCGAATCATTTTCGCCGAAATGCCTGAATGTTTGGATGCCTGACCGATATTCATCTCACACCTCAAATATTAAATTTGGTTTAAGACCTGCTGTCATGATCTTAAACCAAAAGTTGATTTTCAGCACGCTTACTGTACTGGCGCATGAAAACGTTTTAAGCGTAATGCATTGCCTAAAACAAAAACCGAAGAAAGCGCCATCGCTCCTGCTGCAAACATAGGTGAAAGTAATACACCGAATGCTGGATATAGCGCACCTGCTGCAATTGGAATAAGTGCAACGTTATATACAAATGCCCAGAACAGGTTTTGACGTATGTTTCGCATGGTCGCTTTACTTAACGCAATTGCATTCGGTACACCTTTTAAACTACCTGACATCAACACAACATCAGCTGCTTCAATGGCAACATCTGTTCCTGTACCAATGGCTAAGCCAACATCTGCTTGTGCTAAGGCTGGTGCATCGTTAATGCCATCACCAACAAAGGCCAAACGACCATATAGTTTTTGCAGTTGTCGAACTGTGTCCACTTTGCCTTCGGGTAAAACCTCTGCCACAACTTCATCAATATTCAGCTTTTTAGCAATCGCTTGCGCCGTATGACGGTTATCACCTGTAATCATGGCAACCTTGAGACCTAATTGATGTAAGGCCTCAATCGCAGCATAGGTTGTTTCTTTAATTGGATCTGCCACGGCAATAATTGCAGCAAGCTTTTGATCGATGGCGACATACAACGGTGTTTTGCCTTCTTCACCTAATTGAGTAGCAATCGCTTGGAATGAGTTGGTATCTAAACCAAGTTGGTGCATATAACGGTCTGCGCCAATTTGTACTTTTTGACCTGATACTTCAGCCTCAATACCTGATCCTGTAATCGAGTTAAATGCTGTTACGGGTAATAAAGTTAGACCTTCCGTCTGTGCTGCTTGAACAATAGCGAGTGCAATTGGATGTTCAGACTTGGCTTCGACAGAGGCAACTAAAGTCAGCACTTGCTCACGTTCAAAACCTGATTGCACATTAAAGTCTGTCAATGTCGGTTTACCCTCGGTAAGTGTGCCCGTTTTATCAACTGCAACGACCTTCGCTTCTTGTAAAAGCTGCAAAGCTTCACCTTTACGGAACAGAACACCTAACTCAGCACCGCGTCCAGTACCGACCATAATAGAAGTTGGCGTTGCAAGCCCCATCGCACAAGGACAAGCAATAATTAGTACCGCAACAGCATTCACTAAACCAAAAGTCAGCGCAGGCTCTGGCCCAAAAATAAACCAAACCAAGAAAGTAATTGCAGCAATTAACATCACTACAGGTACAAACCACATGGTGACTTTATCGACCAAACCCTGAATCGGAAGCTTAGAACCTTGGGCTTGTTCAACCATGCGAATAATTTGTGAAAG
Source organism: Acinetobacter sp. (assembly GCA_031277915.1). Classification (GTDB taxonomy): domain Bacteria; phylum Pseudomonadota; class Gammaproteobacteria; order Pseudomonadales; family Moraxellaceae; genus Acinetobacter. The sequence continues at coordinate 27,352 of JAITLL010000053.1, read as the reverse complement.
TACAGACGAGCTACCCACTGCGGTCGCCCGAATGTTCAGTGTTCCGTTTTGATTGACCGTACCACCGACCACCTGATGCCCTACTATTTTTTCAACTGGGACGGGTTCACCCGTAATCATAGATTCATCAATGTAGCTGTGTCCTTCGACGACTTCACCATCGACTGGCACACGCTCACCCGGACGAATTTCTACAATAGTTCCACTCACTACTTCGGCAACTGCAACTTCCACTACTTGTCCATCACGCTGAATACGAGCAGTTTTAGGTTGCATTCCCACTAAATGTTGAATGGCTTGCGAGGTTCGTCCTTTGGCTTTGGCTTCAAAATATCGCCCAAGCAAAATTAAACTGACAATAACGGCAGCCGCTTCAAAGTAAACATTGACCGTGCCTTGGGGTAATACGTGTGGCATAAAGGTTGCCACGACCGAAAAACTGTAGGCAGCCAAGGTTCCAACAGCAACCAGAGAGTTCATATCTGGCGCTAAACGCCATAAGGCCGGAATACCTTTTTGATAAAAACGGCGACCAGGGAAAACGAGAACTAATGTGGTCAAAACAAACTGTAAAAGCCAGCTATTGTATTGACCTATGGTGTGCATGACCCACATGTGAAAAGCTGGAATGAGATGTGAACCCATTTCCAAAATAAACACAGGTAAGGCCAATACAATCGAAATGATCAAATCTTTTTTAAGCTGATCTAACTCTGAGGCTTTTTTATCGAGTTGCTCATCTTGATTTTTTTCAGATGCTTTCGCGTCGTAACCTGCTTTTTTAACAGCGCGGATTAAGTCTTCAACACTAACTGATGTATCTGCCTGCACCCAAGCCTGCTCTGTTGCTAAGTTGACGGTAGCCTCTTGAACACCGTCTACTTTTTTAAGGGCTTTTTCAACACGTGCCACACAAGATGCACAAGTCATGCCCTCAATAGACAACTCTACTGGTGCAGCTTTTGGAACATCATACCCTGCTCGTTCAACTGCTTTAACCAGTGCTTCGCGCTGGATCGGTTGATTTGAATAAACAACGGCTTTTTCTGTTGCCAAATTAACGTTGGCAATCTCTACATTTTCAACTTTTTTAAGTGCTTTTTCGACACGACCTACACACGAGGCACAAGTCATGCCTTCGATTGGAAGTGTTTCACTATATGTTGGCAATTTTGTGTTTTTTGAGTCCATCAAACACCTCTGCAAATCTGCAAAATTTAATATTCTGTATTGAGCATACAGATTCCCATCATGGGAAGGTCAAGCATATTTTTTTAAAAAATTAGTATTGACCTTACAATCATGACAAGGTTTAGACTCAGTGTTATCCAAACAAACATCTCATTCTTGATGGAGTATGAACATGAAACTACTTATTGAAAATATGACTTGTGGTGGCTGCGCTCGTGGCGTGACTGCGACGATTCAAGATATCGACCCAAATGCAAAAGTAGATGTAGATTTAGCGACCAAAATCGTGACTGTTGAAAGCAGTGAAAGCGTCGATAAAATTACTGAAGCGCTTGAAGAAGATGGCTTCCCTGCTCAAGTGCAATAATGAATAAGGTCTAACTTTAAAGTGAAGTTAGACCTTTATTTTTAAGATTCTTAATATTGATTCAAAGCTGAAATTTTTTAATTCGATAATCCAGTGCTGCCCGAGTTAGCCCCAATAAACGTGCCGCTTCAGATACATTATGATTTGCCTTTTTTAAAGCCGTTAAAATTAACTGCTTCTCGTGTTCTTCTAAATTAAAATCTTCCCGCAATAATTGCTCAAAGTCAGTTTCAACAGCTACAGCCTGCTCAGGGTCATGCTTAATCTGTGGGAAAATGGCATTTAACTTAATCAACTGCTGATCGTCCGTTAATAAAACGGCTCTTTCTAATAAGTTTTCTAACTCGCGAATATTGCCTGGCCATTCATATTGCTGCATAAAAACGTTGGTCTTTTCACTTACACCCTGAATGGTTTTACCGTACATTTTTTCAAAACGATGAAGAAAATGTTCAACCAATAAAGGAATATCTTCACGGCGCTCTCGCAAAGGCGGAATCTGCACTGGAAAAATATTTAACCGATAATACAAATCTGCCCGAAAGCGCCCTGTTTTCACAGCCTGCTCAAGGTGTTCATTGGTTGCTGTAATTACACGGACATCTAAAATACGTGTCTGTGAATCTCCGACTCGCTCAAATTCACCTTCTTGCAAAATACGTAATAGTGCTGCTTGTGCACGAGGTGAAAGCTCAATCACTTCATCTAAAAAAATAGTACCGCCATTGGCTCGTTCAAACTTGCCCAAGCGAGATTGATGCGCCCCCGTATAAGCACCTTTTTCTACCCCGAATAATTCAGACTCAATTAACTCTGGTGGAATCGCAGCACAGTTTACCGCAATAAAAGGCTGGTCTTTTCTTTGACTATTTTCATGAACCCCTCGTGCAAAAGCTTCTTTACCAACGCCTGTTTCGCCTTGTAGCAAAATGGAAACTTTCGAACCTGCTGCTTTTGTTAATAATGCACAGACCTGTTTATAAGATGCTGACTTACCCACAGAACTAAATAATTGGTAATCGGCTTCACTGTCGCTATAAATTGATTTTTTTAATTCAAACAGTTCAGCCTGCAACGCAATCAATTCTTTTTCCATAGGTTCGGGAGACATGAACTGAATCAGCTCATCTGCATTTTCCCACTCTTCTAAAGGCTTACCGATAATACGGCAATGCTCGTGGCCGCAAGCTTTACACTCTATTTCTTGATAAATAATGGTCATGCCCGTTGCAAAACTACTGTATCCGCACGCGTAGCCAAGAAGCATCCAGCACGCAGGTTCATCACTTGGGCCAAAATGCTCTAAATGCACATCGGCTTCAAAAGAGTTGAGCCAATTTAAATCGGCATAAAACTGTTTTTTATCGTGGCTTAAATGGAGCTGGTTGGCCTGTACTTGCACCATTCCACGAATCGCATGCATTTGTGGACCCGCCATAAAAGCATCGTGCTCATTTAAATCGGGACGCATTTTTGTTGTAACTTCTGCATCTTTTAACCCTGCTTGATACCCTAAACGAATAAAGAAACGCTTAGTCCGCTCAAGCCCAATCATGTGTGCTAAGTCTTTACGCAAATATCCCATAATGCTGGTGTGTAAAAGCAGCATCCGATATTCATCAAACCAGATTTGGCCGTGGGCAGTATCAAAGTGCAGTTTAGACAGCAAATCGTGAATTTCTTGCGGATGATCTGCGTATCGTCCCGTTGTATCGTATTTTACTCGAGCCATGAGTGATCTGTTTTAATCCATTAAACACATTTGGGTTTTATCTCATCTTAACGAAGAACCAGATAAATGTCCTAGTACCTTAAAGACATAACTTCATACTAAAAAAGTATTTCTAGATCTCTCCTTTTAAAGCCTCAAACATTCTAAAAAGAAATTTTTACGACCCTCTTCATCAAATCATGAATATCTCTATTTCATCATTCAAAAAAATTCATGAAATGGTGAATTTTGAAAACGCCTCACTTTTCATAAAAGCCTTAATTAATTGTTTTTAATAATAAAAATAAAGTTGGCATAGCTTTTGTAAAGCTTATATCGAAAGCAAGGAGCATTCATCAATTTCAAGACCATGTCTTGATGGAGTACAGCATGACGCAACCTCAAGTCGAAGTATTAACCAAATATATTCGGGTCACTGGCGACTTAAACGCAGAGTTTATCGAATTCGATTTTGCCATTCATGACCCAAGTCTATTTGTGGAACTGGTTTTGCCTAAACATGCATTTAATGATTTTTGTAAGACCAATCAAGTGGTTGAAATGACCCAAGAGCAGCAAGCTTTTAATGATGCTCAGGAAGAAAAATGGCGCTATGGCACTGAAGCAACCTTAGTAGGCACGCAACGTAATAACAATGATCACGATGATCAGATGTAAAAATATAAGGAGATAAAGCCATGACTTTAGAAATCAAAACGTCAAATGTCGAACCTATCCGCCAGAACTATGCCTATATCGAAAGACGATTTGGTAGTAAGCCAGCAACTCGATATCAAGAAGTGAGTTTCGATGTACAGGCAGAGACTAACTTTCACTATCGTCCTTTGTGGAAACCTGAAAAGACCTTAAATGATAAAACCCATACTGCCCTGCAAATGCAAGATTGGTATGCATTTAAAGATCCACGTCAATTCTATTATGGAACTTATGTTCAGCACCGTGCACGTTTACAAGACACTGCAGAAAGTAATTTTGCTTTTTTTGAAAAACGTCAGCTTGCAGAACATTTGTCTGATGAAGTCAAAGCCAAGGTCATTGAATGCCTATTACCATTTCGCCACGTTGAACAAACTGCAAACTTACACATGATGTCTGGCAGTGCCTATGGATATGGCACCGTGCTTACCCAAGCTTGTATTTATGCCGCAATGGATCATTTAGGTATAGCGCAGTACATCTCACGGATTGGCTTAGCTTTAGATGGTAATAGCGGCGATTCATTACAACAGGCAAAACAGGCTTGGATGCAACACCCTGCATGGCAAGGCTTACGACGTTTGTGTGAAGAAAGCCTCACCGAGCAAGACTACTTCAAACTTTTCTTATTACAAAATCTTGTGATTGACAGTTTTGTGACAGAGCTTGTCTATCAACAATTTGATCAGTGGTTAGTCACTCAAAATGCTCGTGACTTAGCCATGCTGACTGAATTTATGAAAGATACTTTAGGTGATTTACGTAAGTGGTCAGACACCGTCATTAAAACTGCCGCAGCAGAGTCCGATCACAACAAACAGCTATTAAATGAATGGTTCACCCAATCTTTAGCTCAAGTAAAAGCAGTTTTTACACCGTGGGCAACAGCAGCCTTAACAGCAGATGCAGTTGATCAAGCAGAACAAGCCGTTATTGAACGTGCAAAAAAACTCGGCCTACAACCAGAACTGGCAAATGCTTAAGGAGAAGCAACATGTCTAAAGTCTATCTTGCGTTACAAGACAACGATACTTCACGCTACATCATCGAAGCGATTGAAGAAGATAACCCTGAAGCTTCAATTCAGTATTTGCCCGCCATGATTCGAATTGAAAGTGAAACTGATTTGGTGATTAAAGCTGAAACCGTCTCTGAGAAACTAGGCCAAGATTGGGACATCCAATCATTACAACTCAACATGATTACGCTGGGCGGCAACGCCGAAGAAGATGATGATACTTTCCGTCTTCATTGGAATTAATCACAACATAGACGTTGTTTAACAAAGATTTAAGGATGATCAATCATGACAACTCAAACGAAAGAAACCAGCAAAAAATTAAATGCTAAAGATCGTTACCGCGCATTAACCCGTGATCTGGACTGGGACTTTTCCTATGCTGACCGTAAAGATGCCTTCCCTTATGAAGAGTTTGAAGGTATCAAAATTACGGATTGGTCTAAATGGGAAGATCCCTTCCGTTTAACCATGGATACTTACTGGAAATATCAGGCAGAAAAAGAGAAAAAACTTTATGCCATTTTTGATGCTTTTGCTCAAAACAATGGTCAGATGAATGTGAGCAATGAACGTTACTTAAATGCGATCAAACTCTTTTTAACAGCGGTGACCCCACTTGAATATCAGGCTTATCAAGGCTATGCCCATGTAGGTCGCCAGTTTAGTGGTATTGGAGCACGTATTGCTTCTCAGATGCAGTCGATTGATGAGCTGCGTCATGTACAGACTCAAATTCATGCCATGAGCCATTACAACAAGTTCTTTGATGGCTTTCAGGACTGGGCGCACATGCATGACCGCGTTTGGTATTTGTCTGTGCCTAAATCATTTTTTGAAGATGCCCGTTCTGCTGGACCTTTCGAGTTTTTATTATCGATTAGTTTTGCTTTTGAATATGTACTTACCAACTTGCTGTTTGTGCCGTTTATGTCGGGTGCAGCTTATAACGGCGATATGGCAACCGTAACTTTTGGTTTTAGTGCACAGTCAGATGAAGCACGCCATATGACGCTTGGTCTTGAAATCGTAAAATTCTTGCTCGAACAACATGAAGACAACGTACCTATTGTGCAGGAATGGATTGATAAATGGTTCTGGCGTGGGACACGTTTGCTTTCAATTGTAGGCATGATGATGGATTACATGCTGCCAAACAAAGTGATGTCTTGGAAAGAAGCTTGGGAAGTTTACTTTGAACAAGCAGGCGGTGCGCTATTTAAAGATTTGAGCCGTTATGGCATTCGTATGCCGAAATATAGCGATGTCATTGTGAAAGAAAAAGAGCATGTCTCACATCAAGCATGGTGGATTTTCTACAACTTTGGTCATGCTGCTGGTTTCCATACATGGATTCCAACCGACGAAGAAATGGATTGGTTATCTGCTAAATATCCAGACACTTTCGACAAATACTACCGTCCAAAATGGGAGTTAGCTCGCAAAATGGAAGCTGAAGGTAAACGCTTCTACAGCGCAGGTTTACCACAGCTTTGTCAGGTTTGTCAGATTCCAATGACCTTTACTGAAATGGGTGATGACCCGACTCAGTTTAGTTATCGCCATAGCATTTACCAAGGCGAACGCTACCACACCTGTTCAGATGGCTGTCATGACATTTTCGAGCGCGAGCCTGAGAAATATATACAAGCATGGCTACCTGTAAATCAAATTTTGCAAGGCAACTGTGGTGGCGGTGACCTCGAAACCATGCTCCGTGATTATTACCGCATGAATGTCGGCGCCGACAATCTGGATATTGAAGGCTCACCAGACCAACAGCGCTGGAAAAAATGGAAAGGTAACGCAGCTTAAGCACAAGGAATTGTTCAGGCAGCCATCAAGCTGCCTGTTAAGAAATAAGGAGATTGAACATGACTGTTCGCGCGATACACAACAACTATCAATTTGAACCGCTTGATCTGCAAAAAAATTATGGCGATCAATTCTTACTTTACGTGGGTTGGGATCATCACACACTTTTTTGCTCGGCACATGCCATGCTTGCCTCGCCTCAACAAACTTTTGGACAGTTGATTGAGCAACAAATTACAGGTGGTTTTGCCCAGCATCCAGATTTTGCCAAAATTGATTGGTCAAAAGTGCAATATATCTTAGATGGTCAAACAATCAATCCAGAGAGCATACAAAGCTTGGCAGAGCTTGGTTTTGGTCATAAGTCATTACTTCGTTTCGTTACGCCAGAATTAAATGGCTATAACGACAGCTACGTTTAATTCGGAGGTGTGTCATGAGTTATCAAGTCACCATTGAACCGATCGGAACAACGATTGAAGTAGAAGAAGATCAAACCATCTTAGATGCCGCTTTACGCCAAGGCGTTTGGTTACCCTTTGCCTGTGGTCATGGCACTTGCGGGACATGTAAGGTTCAAGTCACTGACGGTTTTTATGATGTCGGTGAAGCCTCGCCATTTGCACTCATGGATATTGAACGTGATGAAAATAAGGTGCTTGCCTGCTGCTGCAAACCACAATCCGACATGGTCATTGAAACCGATGTCGATGAAGACCCAGATTTCTTAGGTCATTTGGTTCAAGACTATCAAGCGACCATCATTGAAATAAAAGACCTGTCGCCGACCATTAAAGGTGTTCGTCTACAACTTGATCGCTCAATCGAGTTTCAAGCTGGCCAATATATCAATGTCCAATTTCCAGACATTGAAGGAACTCGTGCATTTTCAATTGCTAATTCACCAAGTGAAGTGGGCGTTGTTGAGCTGCATATTCGTAAAGTTGAAGGTGGTGCAGCGACGACTTATGTACATGAACAACTTGCCACGGGCGATCAGCTTGATATTTCAGGCCCTTATGGTCAATTTTTTGTGCGCAAGTCAGATGATCAAAATGCCATTTTCATTGCAGGTGGTTCAGGTCTTTCAAGTCCACAATCGATGATTTTAGATTTGCTTGAGTCTGGAGATGGTCGCACGATTTACCTCTTCCAAGGAGCACGAGACTTGGCAGAGCTATATAACCAAGAATTGTTTGCACAACTTGTGAAAGACTATCCGAACTTCCGTTATATCCCTGCCTTGAATGCACCCAAAGCAGAAGACCAATGGACTGGATTTACCGGATTTGTGCACGAGGCTGTTGCTGATTATTTTGAAAATCGATGTGGTGGACACAAAGCGTATTTGTGCGGCCCACCAATCATGATCGACTCGGCAATTTCAACGCTCATGCAAAGCCGTTTATTCGAACGAGACATTCACACTGAACGTTTCTTAAGTGCGGCCGATGGCGCTGCTGGACAATCGCGTTCAGCTTTATTCAAACATATTTAAAGATAAACCTTTAAGCAATCCACTTTTTCAAATGAGCTTTGTATTCGCAGTTTAGAAAGCCAATACAAAGCTCACAGGAGTTCTGCATCCCAATTTTTTAGCTTAAACAGACTCAAACTTTTAAAGACCGTTAAGGAATAACGTTTTTTTAGTGACAAGCGAAACAACACAGAATAGGACATTCTATGAATAACAAAATTGCTGCAATCATATGTGGTGTCATCAGCGCCCTTTACCTTCCCTCTGCATTTGCAACAGAAAATGGCTCAGACTCTTTTGCATTAGGTGCCGAAGGGATGATGGCGGGTGCTTTACCGCCTGCTGGGGTCTATCTACTCAGTTATTATCAAAATTACCACGCATCAGATTTTCAAAATGGTCCCGACCAGTTCCATGTTGATGTCAACGCCATAGTTCCGCGGTTGGTCTGGATGACCGATCAAAAAATTATGGATGGACAACTCGGGTTTTATGCAGCCCAGCCCTTGGTCGATCTACGGCTTAAAGTAAATGGAATGGCTGACTCAAACCAAGGGCTCGGAGACTTGATTTTGGGTGGCATGCTCGGCTGGCATCAAGGAAATCATCACTGGATTGCAGCTCTAGAAACCGTGCTCGGGACAGGTGAATACGACACTCCAAGTACGACACATCCAGTTGAAGCTAATCTCGGGAAAAACTATCACACCATTCGACCTATTCTTGCCTATAGTTATGCCAACGCGGCAGGCTTAGATCTTTCAACAAAACTGTCTTATAGCTGGAATACGCGTAACGACGCAACCGACTATAAGTCTGGACAATACATTGCGGGTGACTATAGCTTTGGTTATCGCATTAACCCCAAACTCAAAGTTGCAGTCGAAGGCTATGCTTTTAAACAAACTACAGATGACAAAGTAAACGGAAATGATATTGGGTTTAAAGGACAGGCTTTTGCAATTGGGCCAGGCATTCAATATGCCGATAAGAACTGGTCTATCGAAGCCAAATTTCTAAAAGAAACCGAAGTCGAATATCGTCCCGAAGGTCACACCAGCTGGCTAAAACTGATTTGGGCTTTCTAGAACCATTTAACGCATAGCTTCAACCTTTGAGGCTATGCCCTGCTTTATTTAAAAGTCGATACCGTCTGAATCATCTATTGGGTTTTGATCGAGCGTGAAAACGGTACGTTTATATGGAATACCTTCAAGATCATAAACCTGATAAATACAATCAAATAAAAGCTGTAAGTCTTCACTTCGGTCCATTGCACGAGCAGTAATAAAAATCGGACTGACTGCGCCGTTATCTAAAATCGGAATGTAGTTTAAATGAGGAAAGCGAATGGTATCGGCACTGGCAGGAATAATACACAAACCTTCACCCGCAGCCACCAAGCCCAAAGCCAGCTGAATTTCCCGTATTTCATGCATATTTTTTGGAACCAAACTATGCTCGGCAAAAATATTTAAAAGCTGGGTCGAAAAATTAGGTTTCGGCGAAGTGGGATACATAAACATCTTTTCATCAATGAGATCGGCCAGATATACCCCTTCAGTACGCTGAGCAATCGGATGACTCGTATGCGCAGCAACCACCAAGCGTTCTTTACGTAGCAAAATACGTCTTACCGCAGGATCACTAATTCTTAGACGTCCAAATCCAACATCAATACGCCCTTCTTTTAATGCCTGTAGTTGTTCAGTGGTACTTAACTCCATCAATTGAATATTCAAATGCGGCTGCTGTTGCCGAAATAAATAAATGATTCGAGGCAGTAAACCATAAAGTAAAGACCCGACAAAACCAATCGTCACACTACGTTCAATCAGACCAATACGTTTGGTCATACTTTTTATTTCTTCAGCATTCGACAAAAGTTTAAGGGCATGCTGATAAAAGAAATGTCCAGCTGGGGTTGTCTGTAAAGGACGGCTGCCACGCTCAAACAGTTGAATTCCAAGCTCACTTTCCAGATTTTGAATCTGTCGACTCAAAGGTGGTTGAGCAATAAATAGTTTTTCCGCGGCTTTTGTAAAGCTCTGCTCTTCAACAACAGCCACAAAATACCGTAAATGTCTTAGTTCCATAAGGCTTCCATACCTTTAAGATATAAAAAAATGCAAATTCAGTCTTAGACACAGTTTAACCATTCTTTTAAGGTATATACAAGCAACAAACCGATGAAGTGATGAATTGCTTTGTGAAAAAGCCTTCTTGCCAATCTTCCAGTGATTCATCTTCATCAATTCACGGTTAAACACCTAGCGCACTCATGCGCTTCATTGACAATATTAGGATATCAAGACCTTGTAGATCGTAGCTAAGGCCTTGGTGACTTCCACACTTTTGGAAAGTCGGAGAACGGACATGCCACGTATTCCTGTAATCAATACTAGCCATCTTGACCGTATTGATGAATTACTTGTAGATAATATCGATACAGGTGAATTTAAACTTCATCGCTCAGTGTTTACTGACGAAGCCCTATTTGACCTCGAAATGAAATACATCTTCGAAGGTAATTGGGTTTACTTAGCACACGAAAGCCAAATTCCAAATAATAATGACTACTACACCACTCACATTGGTCGTCAGCCAGTCATTATTGCCCGTAACCGTAACGGTGAATTGAATGCCATGATTAATGCGTGTTCACACCGCGGAGCACAACTTTGCCGTCACAAGCGTGGCAACAAAGCGACATATACTTGCCCTTTCCACGGCTGGACGTTTAACAACTCAGGTAAACTTCTAAAAGTTAAAGATCCAAGCGAAGCTGGATACTCTGACTGCTTTAACCAAGAAGGCTCACACGACCTTAAAAAAGTAGCTCGCTTCGAGAATTACAAAGGCTTCTTGTTTGGTAGCTTAAATCCAGATGTACCTTCACTTGAAGAATTCTTAGGTGAAACCAGCAAAATCATAGACATGATTGTTGACCAGTCTGAACATGGTTTAGAAGTTCTACGTGGTTCGTCTACCTATACCTATGAAGGCAACTGGAAACTCACTGCTGAAAATGGTGCCGATGGTTATCACGTTTCTGCTGTTCACTGGAACTACGCAGCAACAACTCAACACCGTAAAGAAACTCAAGCTGCCGATAACATCCGTGCGATGAGTGCAGGTTCTTGGGGTAAGCAAGGCGGTGGTTCATATGGCTTTGAAAATGGTCACATGTTGCTTTGGACACAATGGGCAAACCCAGAAGACCGTCCAAACTTCCCGAAAGCAGACGAATACACCGAAAAATACGGTGAAGCGATGTCAAAATGGATGATTGAGCGTTCACGTAACTTGTGTCTCTATCCAAACGTTTATTTGATGGATCAGTTTGGTTCGCAAATTCGTGTACTTCGCCCACTTTCGGTCAATAGAACCGAAGTTACCATTTACTGTATCGCTCCTAAAGGCGAAGCACCTGAAGCTCGCACACGTCGTATTCGTCAATATGAAGATTTCTTTAATGCCTCAGGTATGGCAACACCGGACGATTTAGAAGAATTCCGTGCTTGTCAGGCAGGTTACGCAGGTATTGCACTTGAATGGAATGACATGTGCCGCGGTTCAAAACACTGGATTTATGGACCAGATGATGCAGCGAACGAGATCGGTTTAAAACCAATGTTAAGTGGTATCAAAACTGAAGATGAAGGTCTTTATCTTGCTCAACATCAATATTGGTTACAAACCATGAAACATGCGATTGCATCAGAGAAAGAAATTGCTGATCAGGGAGAAACAGCATGAGCATTCAAGACAAAGCAACTTTAGAAAATATTGCTCAGTTTCTCTATCGTGAAGCTCGTTTTTTAGATGATGAACAATGGGATGACTGGATTGAATGCTATGCACCAGAAGCTTCTTTCTGGATGCCAGCTTGGGACGACGACGATAGATTAACTGAAGATCCACAATCTGAAATTTCACTTATTTATTATCCAGACCGTCAAGGTTTAGAAGATCGTGTGTTCCGTATTAAAACTGAGCGCTCATCTGCAACCATGCCGGACACACGCACAACCCACAATATTGCCAACGTTGAAGTTCTCGATCGCGATGGCGACAAAGTTACTGTTCGCTTTAACTGGAATACCTTGAGTTTCCGTTACAAGACAAATTACAGCTATTTCGGTATGTCACGTTATGTGATCGATTTTTCAGGTGATCAACCAAAAATCTTGAGCAAGTATGTCGTTTTGAAAAATGACTACATCAATCAAGTCATTGATATATACCACCTTTAAGACATACCCCCTCAGTTAAACGGACTGTTGGCTGAGGGTAAAAGTTTCAAATATTTTGTAGGATACATGCCATGTCAAACCACAATGTTGCACTTCAATTTGAAGATGGTGTTACACGTTTCATTAACGTAGCTCAAGGCGAAACCCTATCTGACGCAGCCTATCGCCAAAAAATTAATATTCCTTTGGATTGCCGTGATGGTGCATGTGGAACTTGCCGCGCTTTTTGCGAGTCCGGTCGTTATGACATGCCAGAAGAAACCTATATTGAAGATGCATTAACTCCAGAAGAAGCTGAGCAAGGCTATATTCTTGCTTGCCAATGTCGTCCAACTTCAGACGCCGTATTTCAAATTCAAGCCTCGTCAGATGTTTGCAAAACAGCAATTCATAGTTTCCAAGGTACATTAGCCCGCGTTGAAAACTTATCAGACTCAACCATCACATTTGATATTCAACTTGATGAAGGTCAACCAGATATTCATTTCCTTGCAGGCCAGTACGTCAATGTTGCAATTCCTGAAACTGGCGAAACACGTTCATATTCATTTAGTTCAAAACCAGGCAACCGCTTAACAGGCTTTGTGGTCCGTAACGTACCGAACGGCAAAATGAGTGAATTCTTGAGCAAAAATGCCCAAGCTGGCGACAAAATGACATTTACGGGTCCATTCGGTAGCTTCTATTTACGTAATGTAGCGCGTCCAGTGCTGATGCTCGCAGGCGGTACTGGTATTGCCCCATTTATGTCGATGTTACAAGTGCTTGAAGAAAAAGGTTCAGAACAGCCTGTTCGTTTAGTCTTTGGCGTAACCAATGACTTTGATTTGGTTGCTTTAGAAAAACTCAATGAATTGCAGGTGAAATTCCCGTGGTTTGAATATCGAACTGTAGTTGCAAGCCCTGAGAGCAACCATGAACGCAAAGGCTATGTCACTAGTCATATTGAAAATGAATGGTTAAACGGTGGCGACGTCGATGTTTATCTATGTGGGCCCGTTCCAATGGTAGAGGCTGTACGTGGCTGGTTAGAAACTGAAAATATCAAACCTGCTAGTTTCTTGTTTGAAAAATTCTCTGCAAACTAACTCAAGGTGGAGAAGTTATCTATGTCAAACCGTCAAAGATTTGCCGATAAAGTCGTGATTGTCACAGGTTGTGCCCAAGGTATTGGCCGTGGCGTAGCACTGCAAGTTGCAACTGAAGGCGGCCAAGTCGTCATGGCTGACCGCTCTGAATATGTTGAAGAAGTTCTCAAAGAAATTCAGGGTGCAGGCGGTGATGCTGTCACGATTAATGCTGACCTTGAAACCTATGCAGGTGCGCAAGCGGTTGTTGCAAAAGCCATTGAACACTATGGTCGGGTAGATATCCTGATTAATAATGTAGGTGGCGCGATCTGGATGAAACCTTTTGAAGAGTTTTCCGAAGAAGAGATCATTAAGGAAGTAAATCGCTCATTGTTTCCAACTTTATGGTGCTGCCGCGCTGTGTTACCCGCCATGATTAAGCAACAATCGGGGGTTATTGTAAATGTATCTTCAATTGCAACCCGTGGTATTAATCGTATTCCCTACTCTGCATCTAAGGGCGGTGTAAATGCTCTAACAGCATCGCTTGCTTTTGAACATGCTAAAGACGGAATTCGAGTCAATGCCGTTGCGACTGGCGGAACCGAAGCCCCCCCTCGTAAAGTGCCACGTAACGCTAATCCGTTAAGTCAAAATGAAAAAGACTGGATGCAGCAAGTAGTTGATCAAACCATAGATCGAACATTTATGGGCCGTTATGGCACAATTCAAGAACAAGTGAATGCAATTTTATTTCTTGCATCAGACGAAGCATCCTATATGACCGGATCGGTTATTTCGGTCGGAGGTGGAGATCAGGGTTAACCCTGATCTTTTTACATGATTGGGTAAATAACATGATTTGCATGGAGGCAATCACACATGGCAACCCTGTTAAAGACATTAAAAAATGACTGGTCTATATCAGCAACAGTTGCTGGCTTTCTTGCGGTTTTAATTTCCTACTCAGGCCCACTGATTATTTTTTTCCAAGCTGCTCAGCGTGCCCATGTATCCACCGATATGATGGTGTCATGGATTTGGGGAATTTCAATTGGTGCCGCCGTTTCAGGTATTTATCTTTCGATTAAATATAAAACTCCTGTCATAACCGCATGGTCAGCACCGGGCACTGCCCTATTAGTTACCCTATTTCCAAATGTCTCATTAAATGAAGCGGTAGCTGCATATATTACTTCTGCCATCGTTATTTTTTTAATTGGCGTTACCGGTTACTTCGACAAGTTACTTAAGTGGATTCCGCAAGACGTCGCTGCGGGCATGATGGCGGGTATTCTTTTTCAATTTGGTATTGGTCTATTTACCGCGTCTGATAGCATGCCTTTTATTGTCTTTAGCATGCTTATTGTCTTTTTAATTGCCAAACGTTTAATGCCGCGCTACACCATGATTTGGGTGTTAGCTGCTGGAGTTTTATTAAGTCTCATTTTAGGAAAAATGAATCCAGTTGATGTAAGTTTTAGTTTAGCGATCCCACAGTGGATTAGCCCAGAATGGACATGGAACTCAACACTCAACCTCGCTGTTCCTCTCATTTTAGTCAGTCTAACTGGTCAGTTTTTACCAGGTATGGCGATTATGAAACTCAGCGGTTACGACACACCAGCCAAACCCATTATTACTGTCACCAGTATTGCCTCTTTAGCTGTTGCCTGTGTCGGCGGTATTACAATTGTGCTTGCCTCCATTACCGCTGCTTTATGTATGGGCAAAGATGCGCATGAACTGAAAGAAAAACGCTATATCGCAGGAATCGCCAATGGAATTTTTTATATTTTAGGAGGCTTATTTGCTGGCAGTATTGTCATGCTATTTAGCTTACTTCCTAAAGAACTGGTCGCAGCACTGGCCGGTTTAGCCTTACTTGGAGCGATTGCCACCAATATTTCTGTTGCCATGAAAAATGACAATCAACGTGATGCTGCGCTTATTACCTTTTTAGCAACAGCATCAGGCATGCATTTTCTTGGATTAAGCTCCGTTTTTTGGGGTATTTGTATTGGTGTAATCGCCCATTTCATTCTCACACCACGTTCAACTCCAGCCACAAATTAATTTTTTATCTAAGTGCCCACCACTAAAATAAAGCCTCAATCACCAAATCAGACTGCAAATAATTTGCTAACCCTGATTTGGTGATTTTTATTTAATATAAATTAAATTTTATTTTTAAAATCAATTTCAAAAATAATTAAATAATAGCCTTTCGTATTTTGTTTTTATATTTTCATTTCAATTCATAATATAAATTCACCTACATTTTCAACCGCGATTCTCATCAATAAAATTAATAAAAAAACATCTATAAAACCCTTAAAATTCTCACTATACAATATTCAACCCTATTTTAAAGACACAACACAGCCAGCTTAAACAATAAAAATAAATACATATTTTTCAAACAATTAAACCAATAAAAACACAATACCTTAAAGACATAAAGATATATCAATTAGGTTTTTGACTCCAACTCAATAACAAAATAGTTTATTAAAAAATAACACGATGCTTCACAAATTGGAGGTGAAGAAAATGGATATGAGCAAGGTTAATATTAATGAGCTAATTGATAAGGCACGTTTTACACCTTTCCATTGGAAAGTTTTAATCTGGTGTTTACTTATTATTATTTTTGATGGATACGATTTAGTTATTTATGGGGTTGCTCTTCCTCTCTTAATGCAACAATGGTCATTAACTGCGGTAGAAGCTGGTTTACTTGCCAGTGCTGCTCTATTCGGCATGATGTTTGGTGCCATGATTTTTGGCACACTTTCAGACAAATTAGGGCGTAAAAAAACGATTCTGATTTGTGTCACCTTATTTAGCGGGTTTACGTTTATTGGTGCCTTTGCCAAAGGGCCAACCGAGTTTGCTATTTTGCGCTTTCTGGCAGGCCTTGGTATTGGCGGGGGCATGCCAAACGTTGTGGCGCTTATGACTGAATATGCACCAAAAAAAATCCGCAGCACATTAGTCGCAATCATGTTTAGTGGCTATGCAATTGGCGGCATGACATCTGCTCTACTTGGTGCATGGCTGGTTAAAGATATGGGCTGGCAAATCATGTTTTTAATCGCGGGTGTTCCCCTATTATTACTCCCGCTGATCTGGAAATTTTTGCCTGAATCTCTGACCTTTTTAGTGAAATCGAACCATAGCGAACAGGCAAAAAGTATTGTCAGTAAAATTGCACCTCAAACTCAGTTAAATGCGAATACTCAACTAGTATTAAACGAAAGCACAACAACAGATGCTCCTGTCCGTGCACTTTTCCAACAAGGTCGTACCTTTAGCACATTTATGTTCTGGATTGCTTTCTTTATGTGTTTACTCATGGTGTATGCCTTAGGAAGCTGGTTACCTAAACTCATGCTGCAAGCAGGCTATTCGTTAGGTGCGAGCATGTTGTTCCTGTTCGCACTCAATATTGGTGGCATGGTCGGTGCAATTGGTGGTGGTGCTTTAGCAGATAGATTCCATTTAAAACCTGTTATTACAATCATGTTTATTGTGGGATCAGCAGCTTTAATTCTGCTCGGCATTAATAGTCCGCAATTTATTTTATATAGCCTGATTGCGATTGCTGGCGCTGCCACAATTGGTTCACAAATCTTACTCTACACTTTCGTTGCACAGTTCTATCCAACAGCACTTCGTTCAACTGGCATGGGCTGGGCATCTGGAATTGGTCGTATTGGTGCGATTATTGGACCAGTTTTAACAGGAGCACTACTCACACTTGAGCTTCCTCACCAAATGAATTTCTTAGCGATTGCAATTCCGGGTGTGATTGCTGCACTTGCAATATTTATGGTCAATCTAAAAGCCTCTGTTGCTGCACAGACTCCATCAACTTTTAACTCTCAAAACACGCTTACTCAGCAGTAAACATACATGCGCCGAGGACTGGCGCATCTTTTTGGAAATGGATTATGGAATTATTACACCGCTTTAAACCATGTAATTTAGCAATCGCAACATTATTAGGCTTATTGACTAGCTCAAATTTATGGGCAGCAGATACGGCTCAACAAGGCGAAGATGAATGGAAATTCACTTTAAAAAACGCCTATATCAATCGTAATTTTGATAATGATGCACTCAAAGATACGGGCAGTTGGTCTCAGGCAGCATCTTTATTTTATAAATCGAAAATGCATGACACCCCACTGCAAATTGCAGACAAGCCAATCATGATTGGGGCTGATGCTTCTGTTCAATACGCCGTGCGCTTAAGTTCAGACAAACATGTTGCAGATACGGTTTTGCCTTTTAATAAGGAAACTCAGTCACAAGCATCCGACTTCTTAAAATACGGTGCCACTTTAAAATTAGGCTATGACAAAACACTTTTAAGTGTCGGTGAACTCTGGCTCGATTTACCCGTAACGGCTGTTGATGCCAGCCGACAATTGCTTGCCTCTTATTGGGGAACCAATCTTAAGTCGCAACTTTCAGATCAACTTTATGCTGAAATTGGTCGGGTTGAAAAAGTGTCACCACGAAATGAAGAAGACTTTAAAAAGTTTTCTTTCACATCAAATGGAATCACTAAAGAATCTAATGGCTTGAATTACATAGATCTGCGCTATCAATTTACGCCGTCACTCAAGGGCGAATACTACTTTGGTAACTTGGAAGACCTCTACAACAAACACTATGTAGGGCTTGAGCATAATTGGAAACAACCTAACTTTGCTCTTACGTCTAAGTTTAAATATTTCAATGCAAAAGATGACGGCAATACTTTTGATATTGATGCACAAAACATTGGAGTACTAGAAACACTCAAAGTAAAAAACCATACTTTTGGCTTGGGCTATCAACAAATTATGGGTGAGTCAGCTTACCCTCTACCAGATGGCTTTTTGCCAGAGACCTACTTCATTAACTGGAACGCCACTGGCTTCTTTAAAAAAGATGAAAAGTCTTATCATGTGATGTATGGCTATGACTTTAAAGATTATGTACCGGGCCTAAATGCGATGGTGAAATATGTTTACGGCCATGACTTTAAAGCAGCAAATGGCGAGAAAAACCACGAGACTGAGTCGAATGTGATTTTAAATTATGCGTTTCAGCAGCCGTTCTTAAAAGGCGTTGCCCTGCAATATATTCGGATTGATTACAACGTTAAACATGGCAATGACTTTGGTGAAGACCGCTTGTTTGTAAACTACACTAAAAAGTTTTAATAACTTTTGATTCAATCTAAGCGGGCCAATTTTGGCCCGCTTTTTTATATTATTTCGCTAATAAAAAACGCTCTTACGAGCGTTTTTTATTAATCTTGTAGCTTAAGCAACATGCTTTTGTACAACAATCGAACCTACTGAATAACCAGCGCCGAAAGATGAAATCACGCCATATTCGCCATGATCTACTTCGTGGCCTGTACGGTGTAAAGCAATAATCACGCCTGCTGAAGAGGTATTAGCAAACTCATCGAGAATAATTGGGGCACGGCTTAAATCTGCCTCTTTACCAGCCACATATTTCAAGATTAGTTCATTCATATTGGCATTTGCTTGGTGTAACCAGAAGCGCTTAATATCGTTTGCAGTTAACTGCATTTTTTCCAACTGTGCATTAATGATTTTTGCTACGAGCGGACAAACATCTTTAAATACTTTGCGGCCATCTTGACGGAATAACTTGTCATCAACCACTGCATCTTCGCTACGGTTTAAGAAACCAAAGTTATTGCGAATGTTGTTTGAAAATTGAGTAAATAAATGAATATCTAAGATTTCAAAACCAGTCTTAGTAGTGGTTTCTTCAATAATAGAAGCCGTTGCAACATCACCAAAAATGAAGTGGCAATCACGGTTACGGTAGTCTAAGTGACCAGAAGTAATCTCGACATTTACCAATAGAACACGGCGAGCGCCTGAACGAATTGCATCTGCTGCTTGTTTCAAACCAAAAGTGGCAGCTGAACATGCAACGTTCATGTCGTAGGCATAACCTTGAATGCCAAGTGCTGACTGGATTTCAATTGCAACTGCTGGATAAGCGCGCTGCATGTTTGAACATGCCAAAATTACAACATCGATATCTTCAGCAGTTACGCCCGCATTTTCCATTGCCTGTTTCGCAGCAATAACACCCCACTCTGCTTGAAGTGAAAGTTCATCATTTGAACGTTCAGACAAACGAGGACGCAAACGATTTGGATCAAGAATACCCGATTTTTCGATTACATAACGACTTTTAATACCAGAAGCTTTTTCAATAAATTCAGCGCTTGAACCACGTAATTCTTCTAGTTCACCCGCTGCAATTTTCTCTGCATTGTCTTGGTTATATTGTTCCACATAAGCATTTAAACTGACGGCCAGTTCCTCATTAGAAATGGTTTCTGTTGGGTGAAATAGCCCAGTACCTGTAATACGAATGCCCATGTAAAACTCCTAAAAAAATGAATAGGGTCTGTTAATCTTTCATTTATAAATTGCGTTGTAAACTAAACAACAACATAAACAGACCCCGATCTATCTTAACTGATTCCCAAACGATCCCATAACTTTTGCAGTCGAGTTGGCGAAATAGGCATCTTGGTTTTCATCGGCTGAGAAAATAAAGAAATGCGGAATTCTTCCAACATCAAATACAATTCTTTGATTTTGGGATTGTTTTTGAATTTAAATACCTTGTCCATCCATGGATCGACATCATCAATAGCGGCATGATCTCGCTGTAGATTATTTGGCAATCGATCTAAACGCAATAGCAGCGCTTTTAAATATCGCGGATATTCCTGCCAAAGATCGACTGGTTGGCAGTAAACAAAATTACCAAGTGACATTAAATCTAGCTGATCTTCAATATCATCAACGCTACGACCAAATATATCTCGGTCGAGTACTAATAACTGACGGCGAATTTGCTGCCATTGAATATAGATATCACTTAATTGCTCAAGTGCTTGCTGACCATGACTCAAAAATTGCTTTTTAACTTGCTCGAGCAGTTTATTAAATTCATCGGCATTAATTGGCAAAGTTGTAATTGCCATTTGCAACGTTGCATAGACCAACATCTGCTCAAGCTTTGCTTTATCACCCAAAGGTGAATATGCCAAAGCAAGCGGTTTTGAAATCTGCTTTTTCAACTGGCGAACCAAGTCACCAAGCTGCATATGGACCAAACGGATAATCCCTTCACGATGCTGCTTAATGGCTTCGGCCTGATCATTAAAAGTCTGTATAACAACACCTGAGTCATCTTTAGCTTCAATTTCAGCAAAAGCTTTTGTAGGTACCAAAGCCTGATATTGTTTCACAACAACACCCGTAACTTTATGTGAAGCCTCAAAAGTAAAATTCTCAGGGAAGTTTTTAAACTCACCTTTTTGCTGTTTCACTGGGCGATGCGTTTCTACCCGGCAACGCGCTTTTAATTCAGGTAAATCACGGCCTTTTGCAATCAACTTACCTTTTTCATCGATAACCTTAATGAAAGGTACCAAATATGGATCAATGCGTTCAAACGAGAAATCTTTGTCAGTAATTTGCTCACCACGTAAGGCAAAAGCTAAATAACTAAAGATATGTTCACGTAAATGTACAGCATCAATGCCTTGCATGAGCTTGCGAGCAGTATCGGGAATAGGCACTACATTACGTCGTTTATCTTTAGGTAAAGCTTTAAGTAAAGCCTCAATTAAATCTTGGCGCCAACCCGGAATTCCCCATGACCAGATATTTTCATCAACTTGAGGCAATGCCTGTACAGGAATTTGAACAGTTGCACCATCTTCGTCATGACTCGGGTCAAAATGATATGTCGTTGCTAAACGTAGCTGCCCATTGTGTAGATGATCTGGGAATTGCTGCGTTGTTGGTCTATCATTTAGCCAGAGTGAATCATCTTCAATAAATAAATAACGCGGATGATTTGCTTCTACTGTCGCGCGCCAGTCTTCAAAACTACGACGGCTTGCGATTTCTTCGGGAATCTTAGAAGCATAAAACTGATAAATCGTTTCTTCATCGACAACTAAATCACGGCGACGCAATTTATCTTCAACTCGTTCAACTTCTTCAAGTTTAAGTAAGTTGTGTTTTAAAAATGGTGGGATCGTACCCAAATTACCTGTGGTTAATGCATCACGTAAGAAAATCTCATGAGCAGCAGGCTGGTCAACTTTCTCAAAATTAATTAAGCGTTTTGGTTCAATAATTAAACCAAACAACGAAATTTGAGCATAAGCATTTACGATCCCAGCTTTCTTAGACCAATGCGGCTCGAAATAGTGATATTTCAATAAATCACGTGCAGCAAGCAAAATCCATTCAGGATCAATTTTGGCTAAAGTACGTAAGTACACTTGAGAGGTTTCGACCATCTCAAAAGCCATCACCCAAGAGGTATTGGTTTTGTGCAAAGTACTTGCAGGAAAAACTTTAGCCTTTTGCTGACGCACTGCCATAAAGGTATTTCGTTCATCTGTTTTATTGGCAATAAAAGACAACAAACCTGTCAGCAACGCACGGTGCAAGTTTTCATAGTTCGCAGCTTTTTCATTAAAGCTGAGTTTTAAACCTTCTGCTAACTCAACTAATTGCTGGTGTGTCTGCTTCCACTCACGTAAGCGTAACCAACTTAAAAAATTCTGCTTGGCAAACTGACGTCGTTTATTTTCAGACATGCCGGCTTCACCTTTAGGATTTAAAGTATCCCAAAGTTTCAAATAAAACAGAAAATCTGAATCTGCTTCCTTAAACAAAGCATGCTTTTGGTCAGCCTGCATTTGTTTGTCTGCCGGACGCTCACGCGGGTCTTGAACCGCCAGAGCACTTACCACAATCAAAATTTCTTTGAGCACGCCAAAATGAGCACCGCCCACAATCATACGAGCAAGTCGTGGGTCAATCGGCATACGTGCCATCATTTGCCCGACTTTAGTCAGCTCATTTTTCTTCTCGTTAAGTGCACCTAACTCAATGAGTAGCTTACGACCATCATTTACAAGTCGGAAATCTGGTGGCTCAATAAAATCAAAGTTTTCTAGCTCACCCAAACCTAAACTGTGCATTTGTAAAATAACAGACGCTAAGTTAGTACGTTTAATTTCAGGCTCAGTAAATTCGGGGCGGCTTACGAAATCTTCTTCGCTATATAAACGAATACACACACCCGCAGCAATACGACCACAACGTCCTTTACGCTGATTGGCAGCAGCCTGAGAAATTGCCTCAATTGGTAAACGTTGCACACGTGAACGATAGTTATAACGAGAAATACGGGCAAAACCGCTATCAATCACATAACGAATATTTGGAACTGTAAGTGCAGTTTCGGCCACGTTCGTCGCAATAATAATACGACGGCCTTTACCACCTGGACTAAAAATCTTTTGTTGTTCAGAAACAGCTAAGCGCGCATACAAAGGTAAAATTTCGGTATGTCTTGGCCCGTACTTTTGCAAGGTTTCCTGCAACTCACGAATTTCTTGCTCTGTACTTGAGAAAATTAAAATATCGGCATGTTCAGGATGACCTTTTGCTTCTGCATCAGCAAAGCATTCTTCAACTGCCTGAACAACTGCTCGAGGTAGATTTTCTTCAAAATCATCAAACTCATCGTCATCACTTCCGCCAATATTCATCTCTGAAATTGGGCGATAAAGCACTTCGACTGGATAACTACGCCCTTCCACTTCAAAAATAGGCGCATCATTAAAGTAATTACTAAAACGATTTACATCTAAAGTTGCCGAAGTCACGATAACTTTTAAGTCTGGGCGTTTTGGCAGTAATTGCTTTAAATAACCCATAATAAAATCGATATTGAGTGAGCGTTCATGCGCTTCATCAATAATGATCGTGTCATATTTAGATAAAAAACGGTCATTGCCTAACTCAGCAAGCAAAATACCATCAGTCATTAACCGTACAATTGAATCTTGTGAACCTTGTTCATTAAAACGGATTTTAAAACCAATCGATTCGCCGAGCTTTTCGCCGACCTCTTCTGCAATACGCTGAGAAACACTACGCGCAGCTAAACGGCGTGGCTGTGTATGACCAATCATACCGGTTAAGCCACGACCTGCTAGCATTGCAATTTGAGGAAGCTGAGTAGTTTTACCTGAACCTGTTTCACCCGCCACAATAATGACCTGATGCTTTTGAATCGCATCAATTAAACGGTCAGCATATTGAGAAACGGGGAGTTCCTGATTCAGTTTAATTTTAGGGAGACGTTCAAATCGCTGCCTTACTTTGGCATTAGATTGCTCAAATAATTTTTCAATCTCTGCTGTATTGGCTTTTTTATCTTTACGCAAACGATTTAAACGGTAACGATCTCTTGCCATTACCCACTGATCAATATTTAAATCATTCTGCACAGACAAATTTTCCTGAAAATACAACAATCCTCTATTTTACGCTCTAATGTCCTTCAGGTAAAACACTTGGTTTTTTATATATTTTTAATTTTTTAAAATTTTACCCTTGAATTTTGACTAAGTAGACTTCATGTTGTTATGCAAGTTTCTTTTACTATAACTGTCATTTGATTTACATGTTTTTGCGGTCAAATCGAATACAGTGTTTGGGGACTTAAAAATCGTAAATTTATTACTTATTCAATTTTCCGATTTTAGTCATGTAAAAATACTATTTCCCCAATAAAGAATTTTTATTTATTCTACATCTCGTAAACAAGTTTAAATATAAACCTCAATCATGGAGACAATGATGAGCTTGATTAATACTGAAGTTAAACCATTCCAAGCAACTGCTTACCACAACGGCCAATTTGTTGAAGTTAACGAAACTAACCTTAAAGGTAAGTGGTCTGTTGTATTCTTCTATCCAGCTGACTTCACTTTCGTTTGCCCAACTGAACTTGGTGACTTAGCTGACAACTACGCTGAATTCCAAAAACTTGGTGTTGAAATTTATGCTGTATCTACTGATACACACTTCACGCACAAAGCTTGGCACGACACTTCTGAAGAAATCAAAAAAATCCAATATCCATTAGTTGGTGACCCAACTTGGACTCTTTCTAAAAACTTCGACGTTCTTATTGAATCTGAAGGTTTAGCTGACCGTGGTACTTTCGTTATCGATCCAGAAGGTAAAATCCAAATCGTTGAACTTAACGCTGGTGGTATCGGCCGTGACGCGTCTGAACTTCTTCGTAAAGTAAAAGCTGCTCAATATGTACACTCTCACCCAGGTGAAGTTTGCCCAGCTAAATGGAAAGAAGGCGAAGCTACTCTTGCTCCATCTATCGACCTAGTTGGTAAAATCTAATTTTTTAGATTAGACCAATACGTCTGAGACCACCCTTTTTAGGGTGGTTTTTTTATTGGTTATTTTTATAAATCTAAGCCTTATTCCATACCCAAATTTTATAGCTAATTTTTTACAATTCTTATACTTATAAATTTATAGCAATATTCATTTATGAATTGTCAGCCTGCTTAACTTAGAGTACTGTCGAATTATGAAACAAAAGAGTTTTATATATGTATTAAAAGATTAAACAAAAGTAGGAGTAGTTATATGGAAAAATCTGTTGTTGTAACCTCTTGGAAATACGATGTTTCTTCACGCTATTTAAAAATTTTCTATAGCAATGGCTCAGGTGAGCTCTACCATCCGGTTCCAGAGTTTATCTACAATAATTTGTTACGTACCAATGATAAAACTGCATTTGTTCACAAATATCTTGAGTTTGATCTGCATTTTAACAGACTCCGTATTTCTGCTTAATCATAAAAAATCAGCCCGCTGGGGCTGATCTGTTTTATATCTTTTGGCTATTAAGCCGCATCATTTTGCTCAATATATTTCTCTAGCATTTTTTCCTTCACATCTATATGCATATTGATCTTACTAAGGTCACCCTTATAGTGCTCAACAACGCGATCATCCATAATTTTTGACCACCAAGATGGAATAAATGTTCAAGCTGCCCATTCTTGTGGCTAAGTTCATGTGCCGTATTAATGGCAATCCCATTGACCATTCCCACCAAAGTTCCCAGTAAAACCTGATCAGCAAGAGGTGTATTTTTACGACTAGCTAAATATGCTCCATAGATATTGGTCGCATATTGCAAAGGAATAAAAAGTTTAACAATTCGGGCGTAATACGGATCTGCTTCTAAATCCGCGATTGCGTCTAATGGCGGATTTTCCTTGTCTTCCCCAATCAGTTTATCTAATGTCGGAATAACACCATGAATAAATCCAGAAGATCTATCATCAAGGCGAAATTATTGAATGGCTCAGCATGATGTTGCGACAAGCCAATCAAGTCCCAACCCTAATGGAATGTGCCAAAGTATTAAACATTTCGACCAAAACCATGCAACGCTATTTACAGCAGCAAGGCGTTGAATTTCAAAATTTAAAGCAGCAGATCAGCACTGAACGTGCCATTGATTTGTTAGAGAATTCTACTTTTACCATTACCCATACTGCCTATGAACTAGGCTATTCCAACCCTGCCAATTTCACCCGTGCATTTAATAAAATACACGGCTGTAGTCCACAAGCTTATCGGCAAAATATCTTAAAAAAGTGAATCTACTTCAGAACCACCATACATAAACCAGCGCCTATAGGCAAAATACTACTCATGAAATCTGCATTCTTTTTAATTAAAGATAAAAATGAACTTACTTCAGCCGCATGGGAAATAACCTTATCAATAATAAGAACACCACCTTTGGGCTTCATCAGACGCTTTAAATCTGGCCAATAATTTTCGTAAGCATTACGCTCGGCATCTAACAAAATAAAATCAAACGTTTCCTGAGCTTCTTTTAAATAATCGGCTGCATCCCCTATCCAAAAATCAACGACTTCATTTAATGCCAGTTCAGTAACATGGCGCTTCGCCTCATTACTACGATTAGCATCAATTTCAAGTGTCGTTACTTTTCCATGAGTCGATTGTGCAGCCTCAGCAAGCCATAAAGTAGAATAACCCGTTGAAGTACCAATTTCTAAAATTGATTTGGCTTGCTGCATTCGAATCAATTGCGATAGCAGTTTTGCAGACTCAGTCTCAATATTTCGATAGCGTAGCAAGCGATCTGTCTGCTGTGCATCATGCCGTTTAAAGGTGTCATATAAATCTGCAACTCTTTGTAAGAAAAAAGTATTTGGCATATTTCCACCCTTTTAAATCGTTATTTTATATGACAGTCGTTTTAATTAAGTGCTTTGAATTAACTTAAACCGCGGTAGGATACTTCCGTCAGCCATTTGAACCGTTTCAGTAAACATATCAAGCGGACGTACCCATGTTGAGTAATCACCATAAAGACATTGATAAACAACTAACTCTTCTTCAGTCTCGCTGTGTTTTGCTACAGAAAAAACTTGATAGAGATTACCTTTATAATGCTGATAAATACCGCGTTGCAATGACATGAAAGCACCTTTTAATGTTATGACATAAAATCTTTACAGCCATATAACATATATAAATTTTTAATTACTTTCACTTTAAAATATAAAAAAGAGTAATAAAGAGTGCTAAAAGACAAACTGCGCTTTAAATTATTGATATTGTTTATAAGTACCAATAAACATTCAAAAAACCGATCAAATCCATAAAAACATACTGTTTCACCTATTTTGTGTTTTAACGTACTATGCATCTATTGAAAGAATTTGGATGCATTGGAGTAAAAACAGATGTTAGATCAAAACATTAAAACTCAATTAAAAG
>JAITLL010000037.1 GCA_031277915.1 Acinetobacter sp. | reverse complement strand
CAAATCACCAATAAAAGCGGTACTTTTTTCCAGACCAAGAAAAGCGCTAGTGCCACTCCAAATATACGCGCGAAACCTGCGAAATGTTGGCCTTCAAAAAATGTAGTTGTGACCGCAATCGCACAGAGCAAAACGGTTGCGCCGTTTGACAATAAAACTTGGTATTTTTCAGAAAAAGTAAATTTGGCACCTAAGTGAAAACCAGCAAAACGAATCCCATATGTTCCAAGTGCTAGCAAGCCTATGCCCAAAATAATGAGTAATTGTTGATTCATTTTTTTCTACCAAATATTAAACCAAAAAGTGAAATTAAAATTGGAAGTCCTGAGGCCAAAAAGGGTGTGGTAATCAGTGCCAAAGTTGAGCCGGCAAAAGCAGCTTTTCGAGTAGATTTATTCTTTAAAGCATTAAAAGTAAGTGCAATTAAAATGGCAGGGAAAATGGCATCTAGACCGAACGTTTTGGGGTCTGGAATAGCGCTTCCAATAAAATAACCCGCAGTAACACCAAGTGGCCAACTGAGCATGATGCATATACCACATAACCAGTAAGCAGCCTTTTTTGTTTCGAAATCGGGCTGTGCCATGCCAAACAAAACACTTTCATCATTCATGATATGAGCCCCGAAATATCGAGAGAATTTACCTCTGATTAGTTCATTGACCGCAATACCAAAAGGCAGATGTCTTAAATTGACGAGTAGTCCTGCAATTGCAGCAGCAATTGGACTACCACCTACCGCCAAGAATCCAATAAAAATAAATTCAGCAGTTCCTGCGAGCACAAATATGGATAGGCAAAGTGGGATCCAGAGCGCTAAGCCATAGCTTGCGGCGAGTGAACCTAAAGACATACCAACAACACTGGTTGCCAGACAAACAAAGAAAATCGAGCGGGTGGTGTCTTTACTAAGTTTCTTAATGAGAGAGTATGTAGTCATGGCATGATATAACGAACGATTTTCCATTATAATGAATAAGTCTGATTGTTTTGTCAAAACGAACGATCGTTTTTTTTATAGAACGGATGTGGTGAATGTCTCAGCCAATTGAAATTATTGCCAAAGGTTTAAATCGTGAACGTCAAAGAGCAGGGCTTTCTTTGGCAGAGGTTGCCCGTCGTGCAGGCGTTGCAAAGTCTACACTTTCACAATTAGAGGCAGGGCAAGGTAACCCAAGCATTGAAACGCTATGGGCACTTTGTGTGGCACTGAATATTCCATTTGCACGTTTGATGGAAGAACCGAGCAATCAGGTACAAGTCATTCGCTGTGGCGATGGGCCAACTGTTAGTTCGGAGATTGCTAATTACAAGGCAATTTTGCTGGCGACTTGTCCACCACATGCACGCCGTGATGTGTATTTACTGATTGTTGAACCGGGTGAAGACCGTCTTTCAGAGCCACATCCTGTGGGTTCTGTAGAACATATTATTGTGGTCGAAGGTAAAGCTTTGGTTGGCTTAATTGATGACGCTGTCGAGCTCAGTGTTGGAGACTATATTTGTTATCCTGCCGACCAGAAACATATATTTAGAGCCTTAGACACAAGTACGAAAGCGTTATTAATTTCTGAACAAAACTAAAGAATTTCAAGATTATTAAAATAAAAACTAAAAATTACTTACCCTCATCCAATATAAAAAGGGCCAATTTTGCGTATAAATTTTGCAATTGGCTCTCTCTTTTATTACAAAAATGGCTCTCGTTTCTTGAGTGCCGAAACGACAAATTAAAGCCATTGGAAGTATGCATACGGAAGCGCCGGACAAGCTCAGTGAATTTTCTGTTTTAGGAGTTGGGCAGAACGGCTAAATTTTTAGGGGATATTTTTTGGCTTCGGAGGTTTTCCGAGACTAGCCGATATCCTCCATATATTAAGGAAAATGATATGGCAGCTCATCAAAATGGTTCTGAAGCCAATCACTCCCAAAGTTTAAAACATGGACTCAAATCACGCCACTTAACGATGATCTCGATCGCAGGGGTAATTGGTGGCTCTTTATTCGTAGGCTCGGGCAGTATTATTTACAATACGGGACCTGTAGTTTTTCTAACTTACGCGTTAGGTGGTTTACTCGTTTGGTTCATCATGCGTATGTTAGGCGAGATGGCCGTTTTAAACCCTGATAGTGGCTCTTTTTCAACATATGCTGACCGTGCGATTGGTCGTTGGGCTGGTTTCTCAATTGGCTGGCTGTACTGGTGTACTCTGGCAATGCTTATGGGTTGGGAAGCCTATGTAGCAGGTAAAATTTTAAATAACTGGTTCCCGTTTATACCGATCTGGGCCTATATGGTTGTGGTGATTGGTGCATTGGTCGCAGTCAATTTACAAAACGTGAAAAACTATGGTGAATTCGAGTTCTGGTTTGCGCTCATCAAAGTTATTGCGATTGTGATTTTCTTGGTGATTGGTAGTTTAGCCATCATGCATTTGTGGCCTTGGGGTAATCCAGCTGCATCTGGTATCAGTAATCTAACCTCTCAAGGCTTTATGCCAAATGGCGGTTCATCCGTTATTACCGCCTTACTTGGGGTCATGTTTGCCTATATTGGTGCTGAAATTGTCACTGTAGCGGCAGCAGAGTCTGCAAATCCATCTAAGGAAATTCGTAAAGCATCAAACTCGGTGGTTTGGCGAATTATTTTATTCTATGTAGGTTCAATGTTTGTGGCGGTATGTTTAATTCCTCACAACAATGAGCTTCTGAAAGATTCAACTTGGGGAACTTATAGTGTGACTCTGTCTGCTCTTGGTATTCCGGGTGCGCGTCATATTGTGAATTTTGTGGTTCTCACGTCGGTATGTAGTTGCTTTAACTCAGCACTTTATACGTGCTCACGTATGTTATTCTCATTGTCTAAACGTGGTGATGCACCGAAAAGCTTTGGCTCTGTAAACAGCAAAAGCAGTCCGTGGATGGGTGTGATTGTATCATGTCTCTTCTCTGTAATTGCTGTGATCTTAACTGCAACCAAGAGTATGGATGTTTATGACTTTTTCATGCTAACAACAGGTGCAGCAACACTGTATGTGTACTTAACCATTGCTTATTCTCAGCTTCGTATGCGTAAAAAATTAGAAGCTGAAGGTGTAGAAATTGACTTTAAAATGTGGATGTTCCCTTATCTAACTTATGTGGTGATCTTTGCAATTATTGGCGCAATTTTGACCATGTTGATTGAAGGCACCTATTTTAAAGAGGTGATTTACACCACAGCATTGTTCGGCATTATTGTGTTCTTCGGATTTTTGTCTGAAAAATTGGGTTGGGGTAAAGAGCGTAGAGCAACCCATTTAACTCATACGCATGAAGAAAAGTTAGTTTAAATTTTTAAAATAAAAAGAGCCTCACAATGAGGCTCTTTTTATTTGTCTTAATACGGGAGAATCGTTAATTCAACGTAGGTACGCTGGCTTCACGTAAGCACTGCAAGAGCACACCGAAAGCCATCACCATATCTTTTTCATTTACACAGGCAAAGCCCATGAGCAAGCCTCGCTCGGCATAGGCATGCGACTGCATGTAGTATTGTGAAAGTGGTCGAACTTTAACGCCACGTTCAAGCGCAGTTGCTGCAATTGCAACATCATCGCAAGAGTTTGGTAGTTTTAAAACCAGATGTAACCCTGCGGCTTCATCATATTCATGAATAAATTCGGGGCCAAGATAACGTTGAATTAAGCTCACCAAGTAGTCGCGGCGTTTGCCATAGAGTAGACGCATACGGCGGATATGCGCTTCATAATGCCCTTCACGAATAAATTCAGCCAAGGCTTTTTGCTCAAGTAAGTGCCCACCCCGATAAAGCTCGGCAGCAACAATGCGCAGTGGCGAAAATAGCGGCTTAGGTACGACCAAATAACCAATTCTTAAAGATGGATAAATGGTTTTACTAAACGTGCCCATATATAAAACAGGCGCATCATTTTCTAAGCCTTGTAATGACGGATACGGTTGACCTGAGAAACGGAATTCACTGTCATAGTCATCTTCGACAATCCAGCTATTGTGCTGACGTGCAATTTCAATCAATTTACGTCGACGATCTAGGCTTAAATGTGAACCAAGCGGATATTGGTGCGATGGCGTAACAAAAATGAGTTTAGGTGGTTTTACTGGATTTTCTTCGGGAATAATACCTTCTACATCGACAGGCATGGGTTGAATATCGAGACCGTTAATACGTAAAGTGTTGCGCATTCCCCAATAAGCTGGGTCTTCAATCCAGATGCGATCACCAATATCACTGAGCGCACGTGAAACCAAATCGATGGCTTGGTGAATACCTTCAGTAATAATAATCTGGTCAGCATCACACTGGACTGAACGTGCAACACGTAAGTAATCTGCCAGTGCACTTCGAAGTTCAATACATCCGCCCGCATTACTATAAATAAGACGGTTAATGTCCGGTTCACGGCTTAAGCGTGCTTGAATACGACTAAAAATATGATGTGGAAACTCAGTAACATCAGGTGCTCCCGGTACAAATGCACCCCATTGGTGGGGTGAGGCCGCGGCATAGCCCAATAAGTTGGAACCACGTTGTGATAACGAATAAGAGTTTTGAACATTCGGGCTAGAAACTACTTTTTTCTTATTTTGTGTATTTAAAAAACTCTCTGGTAGTTTTTCGGCAACCCATGTGCCATGTCCCGTACGGGCTTCTAAATAACCTTCAGCTTGTAGCTGTTCGTAGGCAGTGAGCACTGTATTTCTTGAAACGTGAATTTCACTGGCTAAGTCGCGTGATGCGGGTAGACGAGTCTTGGGCTGGATAACTCCATCAATAATGGCACTACGCAGGCAACGGAAAAGGCGTTGATGTAGTTTCCCTTCAGTGTCCTGTTGGAGTCGTTGCAGCAAATGATCTCCAAGTAAACTACGCAATTGGCTCTCTCCTACAGTTAAAAAGTGGCTCTCGTCAGTTGCCGTCAGACGAGCGAAATTACATACATAGGCAGTCGTTGTAAAGCACCCTGAAAATTAAGCACAGGATGCAAAAAACCAAAGCTGCAACTGATGATGAAAATATGAGGGAATCAAATGGATAATCAACATTCTGCACTTAACGCACGTAAACAGCAAGCAACTCCACGCGGTGTAGGCGTGATGTGCCAGTGGTATGCGGAAAAAGCTGAAAATGCCACGCTTTGGGACAAGGAAGGCAACCAATTTATCGATTTTGCTGGTGGTATCGCGGTTTTAAATACAGGTCATCGCCACCCTAAAGTGATTGCAGCAGTAACTGAACAACTCACTAAATTTACGCATACTGCCTATCAAGTAACCCCTTATGAAAGCTATGTGGCTTTAGCTGAACGTATTAATGAGCGTGCGCCAATTGCTGGCCCTGCAAAGTCTGCCTTTTTCACAACAGGTGCAGAAGCAGTTGAAAATGCGGTGAAGGTTGCTCGTTCTTATACAGGTCGTCACGGCATTATCACGTTTGGTAACGGTTTCCACGGTCGTTCATTTATGACTATGGCAATGACAGGTAAAACAGCACCTTACAAACGTGACTTTGGTGTAATGCCGGCTGGTGTGTTCCATGCACGTTACCCAGTGCCTGCTAAAGGTATTTCAGTAGACGCGGCAATTGAAAGCGTTGAAGATATTTTCAGTGAAGATATTGCACCGCATGACGTTGCAGCAATTGTGCTTGAGCCAGTACAAGGCGAAGGCGGTTTCAATGTGGTACCAGCTGAGTTCTTAAAACGTTTACGCGCAATTTGTGATAAGCACGGGATTTTATTGGTTGCTGACGAAGTGCAATCTGGTTTTGCCCGTACTGGTAAATTGTTTGCAATGAACTATTACGAGACTAAAGCAGACCTCATCACCATGGCGAAAAGCTTGGGTGGTGGTTTCCCAATTTCGGGTGTTGTGGGTCGTGCGGAAGTGATGGATGCACCAAACCCGGGTGGACTAGGTGGTACTTACGCAGGTAGTCCGATTGCGGTTGCTGCTGCGCACGCGGTGATTGATGCGATTGAAGAAGAAAACCTATGCGACCGTGCAAATGAGTTAGGTGCTGAGTTGGTTGCTACCCTTAAAGATATTCAGCAAGCAACGGGCGATGTCGTGACTGATATTCGTGCATTAGGTTCAATGGTTGCAGTAGAGCTTGAAACGGCTGAACAAGCAAAAGTTGTACAAAACTATGCAATGGAAAATGGGCTGTTACTTCTTACTTGTGGTAAATACGGTAATGTAATTCGTTTCTTATATCCATTAACCATTCCTGCTGAACAATTCCGTCAAGGCCTTGATATCTTGAAACAAGGTTTTGCAACATTCAAAGCAGGTAGTGCAAAAGCAACGGAGCAATCTGCATGATTCAAAATACTTTGCAGTATTTATTAAAACATCCTGATATTGCGTTAGAAGTACCTGCATCGAATGACTATATCGAAGTCAATGATGCTGCTACGGGCGAAACTTTGGCATGGGTAAAAACCTATGACCGCGCAGGGGTTGAAGCTGCAATTAACCGTTCGGCAAAAGCGCAGGCTGCTTGGAAAAAGCAAACTGCCTTGGCTCGTGCTGATGTGCTATTGGCATGGTACAACCTCATGCTTGAGCACAAAGAAAATCTGGCTCAAATTTTAACGGCTGAGCAAGGTAAGCCATTGGCAGAAGCGCGTGGTGAAATTGGTTATGCAGCATCATTTATTCGCTGGTTTGCTGAGCAAGCGCGCCGTATTGATGGTGAAGTCTTAACTCCAACCTTGCCAAACCAACGCTTGCTCGTGATTAAACAAGCAATTGGTGTTACAGCTGCAATTACGCCGTGGAACTTCCCAGCTGCCATGATTACGCGTAAAGCAGGTCCGGCAATTGCTGCGGGTTGTTCAATGTTGGTTAAACCAGCAGAGCAAACGCCGTTAACAGCATATGCCCTTGAAGTATTGGCGTTACAGGCAGGCTTACCAGCCGATGTTTTAATTAACATTAGTGGTGATGCA
This sequence comes from Acinetobacter sp., assembly GCA_031277915.1. Classification (GTDB taxonomy): domain Bacteria; phylum Pseudomonadota; class Gammaproteobacteria; order Pseudomonadales; family Moraxellaceae; genus Acinetobacter. Next base: position 11,403 of record JAITLL010000037.1, on the reverse strand, counting down.
GTTGAAGTCGGTAAAACCCTATGCGAAAGCGATATTGTTCGTAAGTTAAGCTTCACAGGTTCAACCCAAGTGGGTCGTATCTTGATGCAACAATGTGCGCCAACCATTAAAAAGCTTTCACTTGAACTCGGTGGTAACGCGCCAGTTGTGGTATTTGACGATGCCAATCTTGAACAAGCAGTTCAGGGCATCATGGCAAGTAAATATCGCAACAGTGGTCAGACTTGTGTTTGCGCTAACCGTATTTATGTTCAAGACGGTATTTACGATGCGTTGGCAGACCGTTTGGTTGAAGCCGTGTCTAAATTGAAAGTTGGTGACGGACGTCAAGAAGGTTCAACTCAAGGACCGTTAATCGATGAAGATGCTATTGCAAAAGTTCAGTCTCACATTGCAGATGCAACAGAGAAAGGCGCAACCGTTCGTATTGGTGGTCAGCGTTCGGCACTTGGCGGTACATTCTTTGAACCAACAGTTTTAACTGGTGTAACGCAACACATGAAAGTGTCTAAAGAAGAAACTTTTGGCCCACTTGCACCGCTATTCCGCTTTAAAACTGAAGACGAAGCAGTGGCAATGGCGAACGATACCGAGTTTGGTTTAGCTGCTTATTTGTTTACTCAAAGCACAGCGCGTCAATGGCGAGTGGGTGAAGCACTTGAGTACGGTATGGTCGGTATTAACACAGGTGCAATTTCAAATGAAGTTGCTCCGTTTGGTGGTGTAAAACAATCAGGTCTAGGTCGTGAAGGTTCAAAATTCGGCATTGAAGAATATGTTGAAATGAAATACCTCTGCGTAGACTTATCTGAGTAAGGAACAAAGCGAGTTCGTTTTGTTCTGAACGAAAACATGCAGTTATGCTGTATGTGATGTTTCATAAAAACCGGTCATGCCCATTCATGACCGGTTTTTTTATTTAAGTTGCCAAATACCCTTCATGGCTTTCGGGTAAACGTCTGAGCTCATCAATCAGCGTTTCAATGAGTTTTTCGACCACCAGACGTTGACCTTTTCTGGACACATAAACCAGTTGTAGCATGCCAATATTCGACTTCCAGTCAGGAAGAATATGAACAAGTGTGCCTTTACGAATTTCAGATTCAACAGTTAAAAAGGGAAGGTCGGCAATGCCTAATCCGTCCATCACGGCATAGTAGACACCTGCCAAGTCATTACTTTTGATTCGCGGTTGATAAGGCACATCAACCGATTCACCGTTGCGAATATTGCATAAATGCCAAATATAATTTTGCTTTTGAGTGCCTAAGCTAATACTTGGAAATTCTTGTAATTCAGAATAATGCTCAATAGTACGGCCTTGAAGTAATTCGGGCGAAGCTACTAGGCAGTGGTCGGTTTTAATCACATCACGAACAATTAAATTTGAGTCTTCATTCGGTTCGAAATTGGTCCGAATCGCGAGGTCGATGTCATCATGCAAAATATCAACTCGACGGCTGGTAAGCTCAAGTGCAATCTCAACTTTTGGATAGGTTTTTAAAAACTGATTTAAAATTTTTCTAATTTGAAAATGCATCATAAGCGGTGGGCAGCTTACTTTTACTAACCCTTGAGGTTCACTTTTTTGCTTTAACAAAACGTTTTCTGCGCATTCAACTTGAGCAATAACTTTGCAGCATTCTTCATAAAACTCTTGACCCAAGTCGGTCACTTTAAAGTGTCGGGTTGTTCTTTGAATCAGGCTGACATTAAACTTATTTTCAAGGTCAATAATGCGTCGACTGAGCTTAGATTTACTAATATTTTCAGCTTCACTGGCCGCACTAAAGCCGCCGTGTTTTACGACCAAATAGAAATAATAAAAATCATCAAAAGAGCTTATCAATATCAGATCACTCCATTTAAATTTAAGATTAGAGCGCTTAAGTGCTCTAATCTTAACAATAGAATTTATTTTTGCGATGTATTAAAGCTATAGCTTGTCATTAGGTTGCGGTAATCAGGAATATGATTTGAGAAGAGTGCACCTAAGCCTTCTACATCATTACGCCAGTCACGGTGTAACTCACAAGCCATACCGAACCATGTCATAAGCTGAGCACCTGCTTTTGACATGCGGTCCCAAGCAGCATCGCGTGTTAATTCATTAAAAGTACCAGAAGCATCGGTAATCACAAACACTTCAAAGCCTTCTGCTAGGGCAGACAAAGCTGGGAATGCCACACAAACCTCAGTTACCACACCTGCAATAATCAGTTGTTTTTTGCCCGTTGCTTTGACAGCTTTTACGAAGTCCTCATTGTCCCATGCGTTGATTTGACCAGGACGTGGAATAAATGGTGCATCTGGGAAAAGCTCTTTTAACTCTGGAACTAAAGGACCATTTGGACCATTTTCAAAACTCGTGGTAAGAATAGTCGGTAAATTGAAATATTTCGCAGCATCTGCAAGTGCTAATACGTTATTTTTAAATTTATCCGGATCGATATCTCGAACTAAAGAAAGTAAACCTGCTTGGTGGTCAACTAAAAGAACCGCGGCATTATCCTTGTCTAAACGTACGTAATCTTGAGCCATTTGTTATGTCCTCGTGTTATCAAAATAAATAATCAAAAATTATTAAGTAGGTCATCAGTGCCTAAAATTATGCTAGATGAGTTTGTTGTCGTGATTAAGTCTAAAAAATAGGATTAAGAATTTTAAAAATAGGACGATCTTAAAAAGAGCACTTAAAACTTAATGATTGTCTCATAGATGAAATAATGTGTTGCTAATCCTGATCTATAAACTGCAGCTCGTGAGGCGTAAAATCAATCTCAGTTCAAGAAAATCCTACATATATAGGAGAGATCAGATGAAGAAATTTCTTGGTGCATATCAAAATAACCACATGCATTGGGTGGGTGATGGCTTCCCTGTATATAACCTGTTCTCTTATGACCGTTTAGGACAAACCCTAAGCCCATTTTTGTTACTCGATTATGCAGCGCCTTATAACTTCTCACCAACCACCGAACAACAAGGTGTCGGGTCGCATCCTCACCGTGGCTTTGAAACCGTGACGATTGCCTACCAAGGTGAAGTAACACACAAAGACTCAAGTGGTGGCGGTGGAACCATTAAAACGGGTGACGTACAATGGATGACTGCGGGTGCAGGCGTGTTACATGAAGAGTTCCATTCTCCTGAATTTGCAGAGCATGGCGGTCTGTTTGAAATGGTGCAATTGTGGGTAAATTTACCTGCTCATTCAAAAATGACGCCTGGAAAATACCAAGCAATAGAAGCTCAAGATATTCCAGACATTGCATTAGACGAGCACGGTAGCCATTTGCGTGTGATCGCAGGTGAATATGCAGATACAAAAGGTGCAGCAAGTACATTTAGTCCATTAAATGTATGGGATGGTAAATTGGTAAAAGGCCAAAAACATACCCTCTATGTACCTGAAGGGCATACCACGCTTGTTGTAGTTCTAGATGGTGCTGTTGTAGTCAATGACTCAAACCGTCTTGAAGGTAAAACCGTTGCGATTTTATCTCGTGAAGGTATTGAGTTGAGTTTAAATGCTGAAGAAGACACTAAATTCTTGGTACTGACTGGTCAACCGCTTAATGAACCAATTGAAGGTTATGGTCCATTTGTGATGAATACCAAAGCTGAGATTATGGAAGCGATTGATGATTTTAATCGTGGAAAATTTGGTTCTCTGATGCAAGAAGCATAAATTGTTTAATTGAGCTTAATTAGCTATTAAAACAAAGTAATAAAAAGCCCGCTATCAAGTGTGAATAGCGGGCTTTTTCGCTGTAAAGTTTCTGTTTTTATGATGGATATCATTATTGTTCCGGCATTGTTTTATGTGATTTTGTTCTCGTTATTGTGGCCTCATGATACCGTAAAAAGAGCTTTTTGTAAAATGGGTGATATAAATATAGTTAAATTATCTTATTTTATTTAAAAGATTTTTTTTAAATTTTTAAAAAAATATGGGTTTTTATACACTTATCCTCTTTTGTAAAATTTTATGAATACATCAGGATTAATCAGCTCAATTTTTTCTATATAAATTGATGCAAAAAATAAAAATCTGGTAGTTTTTAATACGGTGTTTTTTTTAGGTATGAGTGATAATCAAAAAAATTCTCGAAAAATGGGACATCATTTTGGATATCGCAATTATTGGCAGTGGAATGGCAGGACTTGCAGCAGCAAGAATTCTGAAAGATGCAGGACATACAATCACGATATTTGAAGCACTTCCTGGCCGGGGAATGGATAGCCATAGCATTGAATTCGATGGTGGGATTATTGATGCACCATTGCGTGTTATGAACCCGCATCTATGGAAAAATACACTTAGCCTTGCTGCACACTTAGGTATTAAAACTTTCCCAGTTCGTACCTATATGTCTTGTAGCTGGTTATTTGAAGATCGCACTGAAACATGGTTAACCACCTCTCGCAGTCGTATTGGTAATTTTCCAATTATTAATAACCGCAAAGGCATCCAGCAGTATGGCTGGCGTCTTGTCAAAGGAATGTTGCAATTAAAAACTGCGATTCACCAGTTTTTCAAATCTAAAAATCAAGATATTACTCTCGCCGAATTTATTAATCAGAACGATATAGAAGAAGTATTTTGGCATGGCGTAGTGATGCCAGTGCTCTATACCATTTGTACGTGCAACCCAAAAACAATTGGTGACTGGCCTGCAAAAAACCTTCTTGAGTTTTTGCGTCATTTAACTGATGGTGACATGCTTTTACGTATGAAAGGCGGTACACCTGCATTTGTAGACAGCTTAATTAAAGGCATCGATATCCATAGCGGTTCGGCAATTAAAAAAGTTGAGCAACAAGGCGAAAAAGTACTGGTTGAAAATGCGCAAGGTGATACAGGCACATATGACCGCGTTATTGTGGCGACACCAACATCTAAACTTGAAGAGTTCTTAAACCCTGAACAGTTTGCAGAAGATATGAATCTGCTTAAACAGTTCCGTTTTGAACAAGGTGACTTGGTTATTCATACAGATGCGACAGTCATGCCGCCACGCCGTAAAGACTGGTCAGTGCTGAGCTATATGATGGACCGTAAGTTTACTCGTCAGCAGTTTACGGTTTGGATGAACGCTGTTGAACCATCACTTGTGGGCAAAAATCCTGTATTCCAAACTTGGCGTCCAGTAACTGATATTGATCCTAAAAAAATCATTTCAAAAGTGACCTTAACGCGTGCAGTTGTAGACTCGCAAACGATTGCTTTAAATAAAGAGTTACAGCAACGTCATTTAGAACCAAACCGTAAAGTATTTTATTGTGGTTCATGGTCATGTGATGGCTTACCAATTTTAGAGTCAGCAGTGACTTCTGCAATGCACATCGCTGAAATTTTAGGTGCACCTTTACCATTTGTAGGTTTAAAACCTCAGGTTGAAGTTGCTCCTGAACTCGGCTACTAAAATTGTGAAAACAAAAGTTCGAGCAGCGCTTTCTCGACTCATTCCCCATAAATATGCCATTGATGCATCAAGTTTGGGGGATGACGAAGAGCTTGCTTGGACAAATTTGGGTTTTTGGAAAAATACCCAAAACTACCGTGAAGCTTGTCGCCAATTGGCCGATCATTTGGCACAAGCTGTCAATTTAAATTCAAAAGATCATTTACTCGATTTAGGTTGTGGACAGGGCGCAAGTTTGTTGCACTGGTTACAGGACTATCAGCCCAAAAGCCTTAGTGCTGTTGAACTACAAACAGAATGTGTGAATAAAATTCAAAAACTTATACCTGAAATCAGCCAGATTTTTTGTGGGTCATTTTTAAATTTAAAACAATTTGAATTCAAACAACCTTTCGATGTGGTGCTATGTATTGATGCGGTTTACCACAATTCTTTAAATTCATTTCTAGATTCGGTCACTTCAGTTTTAAATTCAAAAGGTCGATTAGGTTTTCATTACTTAATGCGAGCTGACTCATGTCAGAACATGACTATACTGCAAGAACAAAAGCATCGTTATTTACTCAAAGCAGCCGATGTGACTTGGGATGCTGTACCAACTGAAAAAATATTAAGAACAACTTTGCAACAGCAAGGTTTTACAGATATTCAAATTGAAGATTTATCTGAACAAGTATTATTAGGTTTTTCAGAGTATATTCAAAATCAGCAAGGACAAAATCAAAGCCGAGGGTTGGCAAATTTAAAAATTCAAATGACTGCAAAGTTATGCCAACAACTCTATCAAAATGGATATGTACGTTATATTCAAATAACAGCAATAAAAAAATAAGGATGAGCCATGTCAGCCAAATATCAAGGATCGTGTTTGTGTGGAGCGGTGAGCTACCAAAGCGATGCAGAGCCACGTTATAGCTTTAATTGCCATTGTCGAGATTGCCAAAAGGTAACAGGTTCAGCATATGCGCCAATCGCTTTCTTTCATCAGTCTGAATTGAAAGTAAATGGCGAGCTTAAATATTTTGAGACGGTAGGTTCTTCTGGTCGGTCTATTAAAAGAGCCTTTTGCCCGACATGTGGTTCTCAGCTTTTTGGCTTACCTGAAATTGCGCCTGAAATGATTTCAATACGTGCAGGTACGCTTGATGACCCAAGTCTTTATCAACCTAGAGCAGAGGTGTTTGTGAGCCAAGCCTATGCTTGGGATACACTGAACCCTAACCTTAGACACTTTGAAAAAATGATAGAGAAGAAAAAAGAAGGATAGAGGTACTCTGACAAGCCTGTACGCTTTTTCCTACATCCATTCAGGAAATTGACGTCTTTCTATGACTTCATGAATTACCTAAAATGAACTCATCAGGAACAGGAAGTTCCAAAACGTAAAACAACAATAATAAGTTTAAGCATCAGGACGTGAGGTATTACAGGAAGTGTACCTAGCAACGAAATACGAAGAAAGCCCAACAGGATGTTGGGCTTTTTTCATTCAATAAATTATTAATATCTAATATTCCTGTTTAACTGAAATTAATATATTTAAAAATCTAAGTGAGTAGTTTGAGCGTTGGATATATGGCCAAATATATAGTCATCTTTGTTCTGAAAAAAAATATCAAAACTCTCACTCATGAACTTGTCATGTTGACTTTGTTTTCTAAAAATTGCTGAAAGCTGGCTAATGTAGTAATTTACCCAGTCAGTTTTATTTGAAAAAAATGAATAATCTTTAAGTCCAGCATATAACGATTTTAATTTATTTGTGATCATTTCAATGTCAGGTTGAAACAGCCAAATGACAATTTCGTTAGGCTCTAAGGGAGTAATTAAATATTCTTGATCAGGTGAAAATTTTTCGATCTTGTAAAGCTGCGCTCTATTTTTAGTATAGCTTGAACATAATAATTTGCTATTTTCTACTTGATAAAAACCAGCTCCAATTTCTGACTCTCTCATAAGTTTGGAAATAAATAAGCAATGTGGGAGATCTTCTAATGTAGGAATTGGAAGGTTTTTAAAAAGATTAGCTGCTTGTCTGATGACTTTATATTCGCCAGTACCTGTAATGACTCCATTTTGCCATAGATGCATTTTCAAAATTTTTTCATTAGAGAACCGAGCTATTCCGTTTTTTTGTTGGCTAACTTTTTTATTATCTGAGGCAACAATAATGCTATCGTTTAATTGAATAGCAACAATAAAGGTCATGTGTAAATAGATCAAAACATCTAAAATATTAATCTGATTATAGGTTATTTAAAAATTTTTTTAATAAAATAATAGGTAAAAATCATGGCTGGTGGCTCGCAAATCATTATTAATAAGAATGGTATTACGATTATTACTCCCGCAAATTTTGAGGTAAAGGCTGGACAGCATGTGTTTAAAAGTGGTGCAGAAGTTGGTGTAAATCTGCAAGGTTTACCGGCCTATGAAAAATACGATGAAAAGTTTAATTTATTTCTACCTTCTGGTAAGCCTTTAACTAATGTGAGCTATAACATTCATTCTAATAATCAAAGCTTTATGGCAGATACCGATGTAAAAGGGAAAACTAAAAGAGTTAATACTAAAGAAGCTGAGAAACTTGATGTTGATTTGAATTGGTTGAATTTCGAACCTGATGAAAATGACCCTGTGAAATAACGATTTCTTATTCATCATTTAAAAGGATAAATTTTAAAATGGCTGGTTCTCTTGATTGGTCTGGGACAACAAATAATATTGAAAATAGTTGTAAATCAGTAAACTGCGATTGCACTACTGTATGGGAATATTACCAACAGATGGCAATGACTCTATTGTCTAATAAAAAAGATAATCAAAATTATCGTATAGAACCAGGTTATGAAGCACGTGCTAGACGAATTGCATCGATCTATGCTCGTATTTATTTAGAAATGTTTCCTTTTACGTCGAATCAATCTGTTACTGCTGCAACTTATAGTGGGCGTTTCTATTGGATGGGCTTAGGTGCTTTTGCATCAAAAACGGTTGCTGCTGTATTTGATCATATTGTTTCTAAAACTGGATCAAATGCAGATGCTTTAATTAAATCAATGAGTTCTGATCATTATAATTTAGATAGTTTTGGGGTGTCAGGTATTCATACCTTTGCAAAAGGTAATCTATGGCTTTATATGGATATTAGTGTCTGGCATTTTGTTTGGGCCAAGTCTTCTGAAGATTTTAAAATTTGTGTAAATAACAGAGATACGACAACTTATAAAAAAGTTAAAAGCTCTTTATATAATTTTCCATGGTCTAGTTGTTTAACAACAATTAATAATCTTAAAGCGACAGATGAAATTCATAATGCATTTGAACAGACTTTACCAACAATAGAGAAAATTTTTGCAGCAAATGCTTTAAGACAAGACAAGTTTAGCCTTGCGGCTAAAGACTTGTTATACCATTTATTACAAATCGCAAATCAAGAACAGATCAATATTTTACAAAAAATTGTATGGAATGATCCTATTGTACGAAACGGTGCAGATGTTCAACGCAAGGCTGGAATTCCAAAGGCTGAACTGATTCTCTCCAGTGAATATGATGGAACAATAAAAAAAATACATGCTGTTCGCGGCAATGTTTATTCGTATGAAACCGAATTTGGAAAAAAAGTTAAGTCGTTACCTGAATCTCCGATTAGTACACCACCAAGTGGTACTAAAGTTGAGAACCAAGATAGCCGTATGCGCTGGATTAATTTGGCAGCTCAAAAGTATCATCGCTTAATGTTGAGTGAAGTTGGGCGGCCTTATTTAGAAAAAGAATTGCATACTATTGCGGGTTGGAATACCAGTAAATGGGATGACGGTCTAAGTCGATTCGATAAGTTATTTATTAAAATAGGAAAAGATTCAAATGATGGAAAAGGTGGTTAGTTATATATTTTTGATCTTTATTTTTTTAAATTTACAAGCGTGTCATGCACAACAAAAGGAACAAAAAATGTCTTCTCAACCTGAACTTTATATATTGAATTTTGGTATAGAAGGTGAAAAAAAGTTTAAATCTTATATGCAAACAGGTGTAGACCAACAACCAGCGGGAATGTCTTTTTTTGACCTCACTTGGGAACCTCCGCATTTAGCAAATATAAAAATAGACTTAGGTGAAAATAGTTTTGTTATTAAGAATGCATTTTCAGCGATGGGTACGCGGATTGACTATGCACAGCAAAATGAAGGTATCCAGATTATTGATGTGACAGCAGGGTTGAATAAAGAAGAGTTTGTTAGTGAAGAGCAGGCTTATATGGCCTATAAAGAGCTATTTGGTCAGCTACAAAAAGCAGGGTGGGAACAGTATTTTTATCCAAGTACTGCTCGAATTGCAAAACAAGATAATATTAAGTCTATGAATGAAGATGGTCTTATTATAGACCCTTATAATCTTTTAACACTTACAGAGTGGAGTGATTTTTTTAATAAAAAGCCAACAGTAGCAGTGCGCTTATATACTCATGGTATATCTTTAGAAATTAGTATAGATAAAACAAAATCAGAAAATGATAAAAAACAATATATGCTTAGATATTCTATTCAGACGATTCGTTATAGTACAAAAAATTTGATTAAGGAAGGTTATAAACTATCAGGTCAGGAACTTAAAACTGCCTTTGATGAAAGAATGAAATACACTGAAAAGCAAAGAGCTAAAGTTGAAAACCAAGCTAAAAAAGAAGGTTTCCATATTGATGAGTCATATCAGGACCCAAATGTTTGGCAGTATGTAAAATAATCAGATTGCTGAATTTAGATCTATAAAACTAAACTCTGGATTTTCTAGTTGATGAAAAAAATAATTAGTTATTTCTTTTTGTTTTTTATTCTTTTAAATTTACAAGGATGTAATGCTGAGAGAAATAATAAAAAAGCATTTTCTCAACCTGAACTTTACTCATTGAATTTTGGTATAGAAGGTGAAAAAGAGTTTAAATCTTATATGCAAACAGGTGTAGACCAACAACCAGCGGGGATGTCTTTTTTTGACCTCACTTGGGAACCTCCACATTTAGCAAATATAAAAATAGACTTAGGTGAAAATAGTTTTGTTATTAAGAATGCATTTTCAGCGATGGGTACGCGGATTGACTATGCACAGCAAAATGAAGGTATCCAAATTATTGATGTGACAGCAGGGTTAAATAAGGAAGAGTTTGTTAGTGAAGAGCAGGCTTATAGCGCTTATAAGGAGTTATTTAGTCAATTACAAAAAGCAGGATGGAAACAATATTTCTATCCTTCAGATACTCGTTTTGATAAAAAAGATAATCTTAAAGTTATGCAAGAAGATAGAGTTATTATTGATCCTTATAGTTTCTTAACGTTAAAACAATGGAAAGAATATTTTGATAGTAAATCTATGGCGGTAATTAGATTCTATACAAATGGGATATTATCAGAATTAAGTATGTCTAGAACAAAATCTAAAGAAGATAAAAAACAGTACGTATTAAGATTTTCTGTACAAACAATTAGATACGTAACAAAAAATTCAATTGAAAATGGATATAAATTAACAGGGGCTGAGTTAAAAAGAGCTTTCGATGAAATGGTATTAGTAGATCAAAAGGAAAGAAGCAAAGCTGAAATTAAAGCTAAAAAAGAAGGTTTCCATATTGATGAGTCATATCAGGACCCAAATGTTTGGCAGTATGTAAAATAAAAAATTAAGTTAAATACTTAATCGTTTTTAAACTTAAGTTCTTATCCATTTTCGAACTGTTATAAAGATAATATCGCTATAGTAGTTTTTATTTTTAGATAAAATTTTGCCATTCAAAACCTACAGACAACAAAAAACCCCATAAATTAAATATTCATGAGGTTTAATGATGGTGCCGACACACGGATTCGAACTGTGGACCTACTGATTACAAGTCAGTTGCTCTACCAACTGAGCTATGTCGGCGACGTGGAATGAATTCTACAGTTTCTTAAAAAAAATACAAGCCAAAAAATGA
>JAITLL010000022.1 GCA_031277915.1 Acinetobacter sp. | reverse complement strand
GATGATGTTTTAAAAGAAGGTAAAAATTTTGGTGGAGAAATAAAAGTAGAAACCAGCAGTAATGCAGTGAAACCTAGAGAACCGCAATTACTCACAGGTCAAAGTATTTATGATAATCCAAATTATCCAGCTACAGGAACTGACTGGCAAGGCAATCCAATATTCGAACCTTATTATGATCCGTCTTTATTTAAGGTAGCACGCCAGAATAAAGAAAATAATATTTATTCAGGCGATGATGTTGCAACACGTATTGCTTTGGCGGGACGTACTGATAATTTTGAAGTTTTGGCTGCTTATGCTTATCGGAATAAAGGCAATCATTTTGCCGGAAAAAATGGCAGTGATTTTTATGACAAACCTGCCACAGGACGATTTAATTATGTTCCATACCTTGCCAAAGTTTACCCAGGGGGTACAGAAGTTCCCAATACATCCCTTGAAACAGAATCTTATTTGTTGAAAGCGGCATGGAAGCCGACAGATGAACAGCGTTTAGAGTTTGGTTATCGGGACAGTTCAATCATCAATGGAGAAATTTTACCTTCACGAATTGCTTGGGGTGAAGTCGTCAAAAATAAAGTAGGTGTACCACAATGGCCTCTAAGTCATATTGACTCCAAAGCCTATAATATGGAATACAAATATCAGCCTCAAAACAATAATTTAGTCGATTTTTACAGCAATATTTGGCGGACTGATACCAAGAGCCATACTTATAGTTCTGGTGGATTTCCCAATGATACAAATGCAAATTTAGGCATTTTTGTGAACAGTGCTATCGCAAACTCAGACAATACACGCCAAGGAATAACCTTAAGTAATAAGTTTAAATTGCTGTCTAATCTTGGTTTAACCGTTGGTGGGAGTTTTCAAAAAGAAAAACTCAGTTCGGATGATATTTATAAAGACCCGAATATTAACGGAACAAATTCGGGTTATCGAATGTTACCGAGAGCAGGGCGTCGAGAAGAAAAAGAGTTTAATTTTAACTTTGACTATCAGCCTGTGTCATGGCTGACGCTAAACGCAGGTGCAAGATATCAAAACTATTGGGCTTTTGATGATTTTCTTAATGAGCGAGTCAATGCGGGTGATCCCCAGTTTAATTTGGTTAAAAAATCCACAGCATTAAGCATGACTTATTTTACTAAACGCCCAAATATGACACCAGAACTTGAACAGCAAACACGAGAAAGTATTGAGGCTCTTGCTTTAGCAGAAGGTTGGACTGAGGAACGCAAGCAAGCTCGAATTTTAAGTCGAATTTATCAAAAAGCTAACACAATTGATTATAAAAAGGATAGCCGTGGTAAATTAACTATCGCCAATAATCCCTTTTTAAACGGGACTTTAGTGCAAGGTCGAGATTATGGATATTATTCTGGTAGTGGCACTCCTAGCGCTTATGAAGATATTGATTTAACCAAAACAGGTGTACAAAAAAGCAAAGATCATGGTTGGACACCGACAGCTTCAGCAACGGTTAATTTTAGCCCAAATAGTCGAATGTATTTGCGTTATAGCGAAGCTTATAGAATGCCAAGTATGTTTGAAAGCACGATTGGGTTTTCTGGAACCTTAAGTGGTTATAAGTTAGAACCTGAGCATGCATCAAATTATGAACTTGCCTATGTTCATAATCTATCTGATTTATTTAAAAACAGCAGTTATGCAGATATTAAATTGGCTTATTACTATAACAAAACCAAGAATGCGATTGAACGTAGTCCAACTTTGGCATTTAGCAATGTCGATAGTCTCACTACAGAAGGACTGGAACTGCAAAGTCGCTTCGACAATGGGCGTTTCTTTACAGATTTGAGTGCCAATTACCGTTTTAAGAATAAAGTTTGTGATGAAAACTCAGCAATGCTTTTAGGGGCGAGCCACCAGTTTTTATTAAATCGTTGTGTTGATGACGGATTTGTAGGGGGATATTTAGTCAGTATGGCAACTCCCAAATATTCAGTTAATTTAACACTGGGTGGACGATTCTTTGATCAAAAACTCGAAGTCGGAACTCGTGCGAGTTATCACCATAAGTATGAAAATCCTGAAACGAAAAACTATAACGATATAGAGATGAGTTATTACGCCAATACCCCTTTGGCTTGGAACTCAATGACCATTTTGGATGCTTATATCAATTATCGACTGAAACAAGACACCTTATTTGAACTGGTGGGGACTAATCTCACTGACGAATTCTATATTGATCCTTTAACCCGTTCGGCAATTGCAGCACCCGGTCGAACATTTAAACTAAGCATTACTCATAAGTTTTAATGAACTTAGAGGTAATTAACCGAATTTATTGCACGTGGTGTGCAATAAATGTGTGGAAAATAAGACAGGTACTCCTTGATTTTACACTTTAATTGAAAAATTAAAATCAGTGCAGCACATGTTTTATTTTTAATGATAATCATTAAGACTTTTATTTTTATTCTTAATGATAAAACTTTAAAACTCATATCGAGGAACTTAAAATGAAACTTCAATCTATCTCATTGGCTGTTTTACTATCTGTTGGTTTAGTCGGTGTTGCACAAGCAGCTATTGTAGGTGAATCAAGTGATATTGGTAACATTGTAGTTGGTTCAACAGGTTCACTTGGACCAACTCATCCAAACTCAGGTGTTGGTTTTGGTGTTAACACTCTTTATAACGGCGCAATTGTTGCATTCTCAGGTTTTAACGGCTATGCAGATGGTAATGGTGTCGTACGTCTAAGCCCGTACTTACCAGGGCTTCCAGCTTCTCATGCTGGGATTGGTTATGCCAACTATAAACAAGTACCTACACAAGATGTTTGGTTTGGTGAGTGGAATGCCGAAGCCAAAGATGCCAGTGGAAACCGTCTAGGTACAGTTGATCCAGCAACACATACTGTTTATTACAATGGTAAAGATGCGGATACTAGCGTTCCGTCTACAGGCACTGCAAATTATAGCGTTCAAGGTGTTAATAATTATAATGGCTCTAATTTGTTGTCAGGTACGTTTACCGCAAACTTTGCAACCAAACAGTTAACGGGTTCATTGAGCGACAGTTCACGTACCTTTAATTTAGGTACTGCGACGATTAATAATGATGCTACGATTAGTGGTTCAAATGCATCTTGGACGACTAATCCATCAGCTGGCTCAGGCACAGTTTCGGGTCAATTTTATAATAGCCAAAGCAGTTTAGCAGGCATTGCAACATTTAATAATAATGTACATGACGTTGCTTTTGGTGGTAAGAAATAATGATTTGAATGAGAAAGGCTTGCTTCGGTAAGTCTTTCTTTTTTTTATTTTATAGGGTGATCAATGAAAAAAATAGTATTGCTTGGCGTTGTGGTACTGTGTGGAGAATCTGTCTATGCAGCGGATGACACCAGTATCAGGTTAAATCAGGAAATTAGTCAGCAGCAATATCAAAATGATAAGAAACTACTCAAATCAGATGATCCCAAAAAAGACCAAGCATTACCGAATCTGATCATACAAGGTCAGGAATACATGGTGAAGGATGAACCCGCAGAAGTTGCTTATGCGCTTTATTTGGCGGTGATGCAAAAACAATGGCAAGTCGCTTTACGTTATTTAGAAAAATATAAAAAATTTCCAAATTATGATCAGGCTTTGACTGAATTCGCTGAAGGCGTCATGGCACGAACACAGGGAAATTTAAGCTTAGCTGAAAGTAAACTACAACACAG
>JAITLL010000055.1 GCA_031277915.1 Acinetobacter sp. | reverse complement strand
AAAAGGCTCTGTTTTTAATTTTTCAGCTTGTGACAAAAATTATATTCAAGAGCATAGAGTCTTTTTTATACAAAAACTGCTAGATTTCTGTTATTTTTTGATACAAATTGAGTTAAATTTTTATTTTCAAATCATTTTTGTGTAAAAAACACTTGATTATCTAATAACCTTTTCTACTTTAACTCTCGCTTAAAACGTAACACGTTTTTTCAAAGATTCTTGTCACAAATTAGTGTAAAATCTTTAAAATTTTTTATGGAAGGAAGATCATGTCTCAGCTTTCTACGATCATTGAGCAAGCATTTGAAGACCGCGCAAACTTTACTGCAGCAGATTGCTCAAGCGAAATTCGCCAAGCTGTTGAAGAAGCCATTGCTGGATTAGATAACGGTACACTTCGTGTTGCAGAGAAAATCAATGGTGAATGGGTTGTTCATCAATGGTTAAAAAAAGCTGTTTTATTATCATTTAAACTAAATGACAATAAACCAATCGAGTCATGTGATCTTCGTTTCTACGACAAAGTTGAAACTAAATTCTCTGGTTGGACTGAAGAGCAATTTAAAGCTGCTGGTGTTCGTGTTGTTCCTCCCGCTGTTGCTCGTCGTGGTAGCTTCCAAGCTAAAAATGTGGTGTTAATGCCATCTTATGTCAACATTGGCGCATATGTAGATGAAGGCACAATGGTTGATACATGGGCAACTGTAGGTTCATGTGCTCAAATCGGTAAAAACGTTCACTTGTCTGGTGGTGTTGGTATTGGCGGTGTTTTAGAACCATTACAAGCAAACCCAACTATTATTGAAGACAACTGTTTTATCGGTGCGCGTTCTGAAATCGTTGAAGGCGTTATTGTTGAAGAAGGTTCAGTCATTTCAATGGGCGTTTTCATTGGTCAATCAACTAAGATTTATGACCGCGAAACTGGAGAAATCCATTATGGCCGTGTACCAGCAGGTTCAGTCGTAGTTTCAGGCAGCTTGCCATCTAAATGTGGTACTTATAGTTTATACGCTGCAATTATTGTGAAAAAAGTTGATGCACAAACACGTGCAAAAACAAGTTTGAACGATTTGTTACGCGCTGACTAATTTGTTATAACTCTTTTGCGGAGCTTTAATCGCTCCTCATCTCTACGATCAAACTGATTGTAGAGATTTTATTTTTTATATAGTGTGGTATTTCTAGAATGGCTTCCTTACGTTCCTCTGCAATTCCTGTCTCTGACCCTGCGTCCGGTTTACGCATTACCGAGATCTTTTACTCGTTGCAGGGTGAAGCAAATGCCTCTGGTCTGCCGACTGTATTTATTCGTCTAACAGGCTGCCCTTTACGTTGTAGTTATTGCGATACCACTTATTCTTTTGAAGGTGGCGAGCGTTTATCACTTGAGCACATTATTGAAACGGCTGAAAAATATCAAACGCCTTATATTTGTGTGACGGGTGGTGAACCTCTTGCACAACCAAACTGCTTGATTTTATTACAACGTTTATGTGAAGCAGGTTTTGATGTCTCTTTAGAAACCAGTGGTGCTCTAGATGTATCAAAAGTGGACCCACGTGTTTCTAAAGTCCTCGATTTAAAGACTCCAACTTCTGGTGAAGAACATCGTAATCTCATCAGCAATCTTGACTACCTAACTCCACATGATCAAATCAAATTTGTGATTTGTAACCGTGAAGACTATGAATGGTCAAAGCAACAAGTTGAACAATATCAACTGCAAACCAAAGTTAGTACTGTTTGGTTCTCCCCTGCTTTTGCAGTTGAAAAAGGTGCTGTTGGCCTACCACGTTTAGCACGTGATCTGGCACAGTGGATACTGGATGACAAAATGCCTGTTCGTTTCCAATTACAGTTACATAAACTGCTTTGGAACGATGAATCAGGCCGTTAATCATTCAATAAAATAAATCATTCCGAATATGGAGAAAAATATGCGCCCTCGTGCCATTGTTTTACTTTCAGGCGGCTTAGACTCAACCACTTGCCTAGCTTGGGCACAAGCGTGCTATGAATGTATCGCTATTAGTTTTATGTACGGCCAACGTTCTACAACTGAACTTGATGCTGCAAAAGCATTAGCTCAGCGTGCAGGAGTTGAACACCGTGTAATTAATATCGATTTAGCTAATTTAGGTGGATCTGCACTTACAGACCATAACATTGCTGTACCAGAACAATTACAAGAAGGAATTCCTGTAACTTATGTACCAGCACGTAACACAATTTTCCTTTCATATGCCTTAGCTGCAGCCGAAGTATTCAATGCTGAAGCGATTGTTATTGGTATTAATGCTGTTGATTATTCAGGATATCCTGATTGTCGTCCTGAATTTATTGATGCTTTTGCCAATATGGCACGTTTAGCAACTAAAGCTGGCGTTGAAGGAAAACCACTTAAATTTGAAACACCCCTGTTACATTTATCCAAAGCGAATATTATACGTTTAGGGATTGAACATGGCGTAGACTATAGTCAAACAGTATCTTGCTATCAAGCAGATGCTCAAGGACGTGCGTGTGGCAAGTGTGACAGTTGCCGTTTGCGTAAAGAAGGCTTTATCGATGCTGGTGTTACCGATCCAACACGCTATATACCGCAATAAGTAGGTAAAATTTATGAACTTGTTAAAATCAAAACTTATTCTTTCATCTTTATTCTCAGCAGCTGCCCTTATGGCTGGTTCAGTTCATGCAGCTGAGAACCCAGTTCAAGCAGCATATAAAAGCACTAACGTTAAAGGTGCATTAATCAATGTTTGTAAAGACCAAACTGCAAAAGGCGGTAAATTAAGCGCAGCTGAAGTTAGCAAATTCTGTAGCTGCCAAGTTGATGCTCAAGGTAAAGTGACTGAAGCACAAAAATGGGAAATCCAAAGCGCAATCAATGCCAAGAAAAGCCCAAGCTCTTTAGCTTTTGTACAACAACAAAACCGTGATCTTAAAGCATGTTTTGGTCCTCAGTTAACAACTAAGCTTGAAAAACTAACTGAAGAAGCGATGAAAGCAGCTCAACAACAAGCTCCTAAAAAATAAGCCTTTGTTGACCCAAATTAAGCCTGCATTTATGCAGGCTTTTTTATAGCTCTGATAAAATAGCACTAACCTCCCCCTCTATTTGAAATGAACCATGCTAGAACAATGGAAAACTAACGCAACGAATAAACAATCTATTGTCTCATTTAGTGGAGGCAAAGACAGCTCGTTAGCACTCTACCATGCACTGCAAACTGGTAAGGTTATTGGTTTAGTCGTTATGCTAGAAGAACATGGTCAGCGCTCCCGTTCACATGCTATGCCACTTGATATTATTCGAGCGCAAGCACAAGCAATTGGTTTACCCGTATTTATGGCTGCATCTAGCTGGAATGACTATGAGAATAAATTCATTAATTTACTCAATGAAGCTAAACAACAAGGTGCAGAAGTGCTAGTTACGGGTGATTTAGATATGCCTGAACATGGCTGTTGGCATGACAGAGTCACTCAAATGATTGGGCTCAAACTAGGAATGCCACTTTGGTTACGTCCACATCGCGAAGTGGTTGAAGAGTTTATTCAACTTGGGTTCCAAAGTGTTATTGTGACCGTAAACCTTAAGCTAGGAATGAAGGTAGAAGATTTAGGCCAAGTTCTATCGCTAGAATATATCCAAGAGCTTGAAAACCGTGGCATTGATCCATGTGGTGAAGGCGGTGAATTTCATACTACTGTGATTGATGGACCAATTTTTAACAAAGCTATTCCTGTAAGAAAGCTCGATATTGTTTATCATGAAGAATATGCTTTTCTACCACTTGAATTAGATCAAATTTAACTTTTAAAGGATAAGAAATGTCTGAAAATATTCAACTGCCAAATCAAGTATTTCCTACTACACACGGCGAAGTTAATTTGGCTGAAGTCAATAATGAATGGCTCATTATGTACTTCTACCCGAAAGATTCAACCCCAGGATGTACAACACAAGCCGTTGGTTTTTCTTGTTTAAAAGATCAGTTTGAAGCTTTAGGTGCGCGTATTTTGGGTATATCACGTGACTCAGTAAAAGCTCATCAGAACTTTACTGAAAAACAAGCACTAACGATTGATTTAATTAGCGACAAAGAAGAAGTACTTTGTAAGCACTTTGATGTGATTAAAGAAAAGAATATGTATGGTAAAAAAGTAATGGGTATTGAACGCTCTACTTTTATTTTCCACAACAAAACTTTAGTTAAAAGTTACCGCAAAGTAAAAGCTGCTGGGCATGCTGAACAAGTTCTAGAAGACTTAAAAGCATTACAATCAGCTTAATAAACTTAAATCACGAAAAGCGAGTTTAATACTCGCTTTTCTAGACATACAAAATTGCTCAGTCATTTTAATTTAACGTATGATGAAAATATTAAAATAATTCGAATGAAGACAGGCTATGAATCTACTCAAATTTTCTACTTTATTGCCTTTTAGCCTTATTTTAGCTGCATGTTCTCTGAACGCATCGAGTATGCCTCCTACCCTTAACGCGTCTACCTTACAAGTTCAGAAATCATCTATAGAAATAAATTGCCAAGATTTACAAAACCCTGTCAACCAACAAGTTATTCTTAATACTATTAATCAAATTCGCCAGCAATCACGCCAGTGTGGTCAGCAGTATTTCTCTGCGACTAAACCGCTAAGTTGGAGTAATAACTTATATAAAGGTGCGCTTTCTCACAGTAAAGATATGGCGACACATAACTTTCTTGGACATGTTGGCTCGAATGGCCTAGATTTAAAATCACGTTTTAAGCTTTACAATACTTTAGGTAAAGCCAATGGGGAAAATGTCGCGAGTGGGCAGAAGACTTTAAATGAAGTAATGACCAAATGGCTATCAAGTCCTCTACATTGTAGTAACCTAATGAATCCTAAGTTTACAACTTATGCAATCGCTTGTGCTTCTGACCAGTCTGCTAAACAAAAGAGCTATTGGACACAACAATTTGGCACATGCTAAAAGGAAAAACGATGCAATCTGGTTCGATTACCCCTATTTTAAGAATTTTTGATGTCGAGTTAGCTCAGTCATTTTATCTTGATTTCTTAGGTTTTCAACTCGATTGGCAACACCAATTTGAAGATAACTTTCCTTTATATTTACAGATTTCCAAAGAGGATTGCATCATACATTTATCTGAGCATTTTGGAGATGCGAGCCCACATAGTGCAATCCGTATTTATTGGGAACATATTTATGAGTTGCATAGTGAGCTAAGCAAAAAAGATTATAAATTTTCTAAACCCCAGGTTGAAAAAACAGACTGGGAAACACTTGAACTCATTATCACCGATCCTTTTTCTAACCGAATTATCTTTTGGGCAGATGCTTAATTTATATTCACTTACTCAAACTCATCGAGATTAGCACTATCTTCTTCTTCGAAATGTTGTTGCAACTGTTGATAAGTACGTGTTTTTTTAAATTCATCTAAAAATTGAATAGTTCCTACAGGGAAAAATTCCGTTTGGATTTCCCCCCGATAATAAGCCTCACGCATTGGCGTTGCCGAGATAGAGTTTTTCAAACTATCCAGTTCAACCATGATCCATTCTGGGAATAAACGCAAGTAATAAGAGGACTCGTCTTTAAAATGTCCAATCAAACCAACTTTTGAGTTTGGTTCTATTACGCCATTTACTAATGATTTGACTTGTTTTACCCATTTTTCATCATTATAAACATCGACCACATGCACAAATCGAATACGTTTTTGCTCTTCTAGTGAAAAATTTGACAAAATCATTTGCTCGCGCTCTACTGCTAAGAACGGATTCTTGATATTACGTTCCATTTGAGCAGAGCCTAGCGCCAAAACAATATAGTGGCTTTGTTGTAAAGCAATTTCAATTGTCTGCATATGAGCCAAATGAAATGGTTGAAAACGCCCTATAAAAACGAGATAGTCAAATTTATACATAATTAGATTTTCACTTTTTATGAACTCACCAGTTACCCGCATTACAAAAAATATGCGCCATAATGAGAACCTAAAAATCAACAACGTGGTTTAAAGCAAGGATAGTACGATGACACTTAGCTGTATTCAACAACCTCATCAACATTTAAATGCAAATTTAGCAGGTGGCGTACTCACCTTAGCCATAAATCGCCCTGAAGCAAAAAATGCATTATACGGCGAACTTTACTTATGGATTGCCAAAGCGCTTGATGAAGCCGACCAAAATAGAGATGTACGAGTAGTTGTTCTACGCGGTGTAGAGCAAGATTTTACTGCTGGTAATGACATGAAAGATTTTATGGGGTTTGTACAAAATCCTAATGCGGGCTCAGCAGGTCAAGTTCCTCCATTCGTACTTCTTAAATCTACTGCCAAATTATCAAAGCCGCTTATTATTGCAGTAAAAGGTGTAGCCATTGGTATTGGTGTTACGATTTTATTACATGCAGACTTGGTTTTTGCTGACAACACTACCCTTTTTCAAATTCCATTTGTAAGCCTTGGTCTGTCTCCTGAAGGTGGTGCAAGCCAACTATTGGTTAAACAAGCTGGCTATCACAAAGCAGCTGAACTACTGTTTACTGCAAAAAAATTCAATGCAGAAACAGCTCTACAAGCAGGCCTAGTGAATGAAGTTGTTGAAGATTCTTATGCAACAGCTCAAGTAACAGCTCAGCATTTAACAGCTTTACCACTTGCTTCGTTA
Organism: Acinetobacter sp.; assembly: GCA_031277915.1. Classification (GTDB taxonomy): domain Bacteria; phylum Pseudomonadota; class Gammaproteobacteria; order Pseudomonadales; family Moraxellaceae; genus Acinetobacter. Next base: position 76,864 of record JAITLL010000055.1, on the reverse strand, counting down.
AAACAAACAAAAGCATTGATGAAACATGATCTAGATAAGATCATTGCATGTATTGATCATGAAGCAGAAATCTTTATGCAACGCGTTCAATCACCAGAAATGCTAGAAGCTGTACAGGCATTTATGCAAAAACGTAAGCCAGATTTTTCACAATTTAACTAATATCCAAAATTTGGAGAAACTCAAAGGCAGGCTCTTCGTAAGGATGGCTTGCCTTTAATGCTTTCGCAACCGCATTTGCCTTTTCTTGAATCACAATAGTTTCCACACGCCACTCTTCAACTTTTTCGAGTTCACCTAACTCACCAATATAAGGATCAGCTCCTTTGACTGGCTTAAACTGCCCTATTCCTTTGACTTGCCATGCGCAGTGTTCATAATTACCGATACCACCTGCCCCAGCAGAGAAAATGGCTTGTTTAGTCGACTCAAGATGTGACTCAGGTACGTAATAAATCAGCTTTAACATGACTAGAATGACTCAAAACTATTGAACTTTCCTTAAAGCATACTCTTTAAGAAGACTCCGAATCAAAGTCAGCTCATCATTGCTAAATAATTTGCTCCAATAAAGAGTATTTGAATCGCAAGCGCCAAGCCAAATAAGCGCCAGCCCTTATCTTTTGTATACATCGTTCTTATGTGATTTTTGTTTTCCATCATTTTGATCTCCGATTTTTATCGTTGTTACAGAGAAAGCAAAAATTGAACCAACCTCAAATAGAGCATAAGGGGTTAAATAGTAAGTTGTCTATACTCTTATGCATTTTTTAGAAATGCTTTAAGAGCTTAAACAAGCTACATGTAACTCTTAGTCTAAATAAAATTTGAAAATTCAGTAGACTATCTAATTTTTTTTATAATTTTAAGCACCCGATTTCTTTAAATATCTATTCTCATATATCGTCATAGCAAAAGCCAAACCACATAAAATGGCAAAACCACAGGTCATGGGAATTAATGTACCGTTATATAACTGCCCAATAATAGAGGCTAGAATAAGTGACAATACAGAGGAAGCTGCACCAATAATGGCCGATGCCATTCCAGCAACATGCCCCATCGGTTCCATCGCAATCGCGTTTAAATTACCAAATAGAGTTCCAAATAATAAGAACAGAATGCAGGCATAAACCTAGAAAACCATAAATACAAATTGGACGCATACCAAACTTCATCACAATTTTAGAGTTGGTAAATGAAGCGATTCCCATCACCCCTGCAAGCACAGCAAAGTAAGCACTAAACTCTTGCCCAGTTTTACCAAACTGCTGCATAAAAATTTGCTGGGAAGTTCCCAGATAACCAATAAATCCACCAAAGCAAAAACCAGCACATAAGAGATAGCTCATGGTGGTTTTATTACTCACTACTTCTTTAAAGCCCTCTTGAAATGCTTTTAAACGCATAGGTAAACGATTTTCAGGAAGTAGTGTCTCTTCTAGACGTAAAGCGACCCAAGCTCCGACCACTGTGGCATAAACCATATATAAAACAAAAATTTCACGCCAACCAAAGAAATGAATAATGAGCTGCCCTAAACTCGGTGCAACTGCTGGAGCCACCATAAATACCATCATAATTAAAGACATGATACGGGCCATTTGGGCACCGCTGTATTTATCTCTAACAATTGAAATAGAAGCAACGTAAGGCCCTGAAACGCCAATACCTTGAATAAAGCGCCCAACTAAAAACCCCTCAAAACTTTGTGTGGAAAAACACAATAGACTTCCCAAAAAGTAAATGATGATCCCAGCAAATAAAATGCGTTTACGCCCAATCGCATCGGATAGAGGCCCCGCAATGAGCTGTCCAATGGTCATGCCAGAAAAGATACCAATGATGACCCACTGCGACTGGTTATTATTTTTTAAGTCAAAAACTCGTCCAATCTCACCTAAAGCAGGTAAAACTGCATCTATTGAAAAAGAAACAATAGACATGAGTAATGCCATCAGAAGTGCAAACTCACGGAAATGGATTTTTGATTTCATTTTTCTTCTCTACTATTTATTCTATTTATATTGTACTACATACAAATAAGCCACCTTACGGTGGCTTATTTCAATTTTTATATTAACCAATAAACTTACGTGCGTTACGGAACATACGTAACCATGCACCATCTTCAGTCCACTCTTCTGGACTCCAAGAGTGTTGAATTGCACGGAAAGTACGCTCTGGATGCGGCATCATAATCGTTGCACGACCATCTTTAGACGTTACACCAGTAATCGCTTCCGGCGAACCGTTCGGGTTCAATGGGTAATGTTGAGTCGGGTTACCGTGGCTATCAACATAACGCAATGCAATTTGGTTAGCTGCATTCAAGCTTGCAATGTTGGCTTCACTTGCAACCGCACGACCTTCACCATGAGCTACAGCAATCGGTAAAATCGAACCTTCCATACCATCAAGTAATACAGAAACAGATTTTTCAACACGAACGTTTACGCTACGTGCTTCAAAAACTTCTGACATATTGCGGTGGAAACGTGGCCAGTGTTCAGCACCCGGAATAAGCGGTGCTAATTGTGACAACATTTGGCAACCATTACAGATACCTAAGCTAAATGTACCTTCACGATGGAAGAATTGTTCAAACTGATCACGTAATTTAGCATTGAATAAAACTGATTTTGCCCAACCACCACCAGCACCCATTACGTCACCGTAAGAGAAACCACCACAAGTCACTAAACCTTCAAAATCACTTAGGCTCACACGACCAGCGAGTAAGTCGCTCATGTGTACGTCAATCGTATTAAAGCCAACTTTGTCGAAAGCTGCTGCCATTTCAATATGACCATTTACACCTTGCTCACGCAAGATTGCCATATTAGGGCGACGGCTATTGATAAACGGCGCTTCAATAGGTTCATTTAAATCAAATGTAGGTTTTGCAATTAAACCTTGATGTGATTTATCAGTAATTAAAGCAAATTCTTGGTCAGCAGTTTCAACGTTATCACGTAAACGTTGGATCTGATGAGATACTTCAGACCAAGCTTGTTGTAACTCTGCACGGTCTAAAGTTAAGCCGTTTACAGATAATTGATCTGTATTATTTACACGACCAACTACAGCAATTGCATCTTTCAAGCTAGACGCAATAACTTCTGCTTGTAAAGCTTCCCAATCAGTTGCTTTAATTTGAAGTACTGCACCAATTTCTTCTGCAAATAAGCCCGCAGTAGTTTGGTTTTCTACTGCCACACCTAAACGTGAAGCAAACATCATTTCAGCTACAGTTGCGAGTAAACCACCATCACCGATGTCATGGTAAGCTTGGATCAAGCCACGGTTATTCCAGTCTTGAATTAAAGCAAAGAACGTTTTGAAATCATCAAAACTATCGACATCTGGAGTGATTGAACCAATTGCTTTATATACTTGAGCAAGAATCGAACCACCTAAGCGGAATTGACCTTTAGATAAATCAATACGTACAAGTACTGAATCTTCTAAAGTTTTAAGTTCAGGTGTCAAAGTTTTACGAACATCAGTTACTGGAGCAAATGCAGTAATTACACCCGTCATCGGAGAAGTTACAGCTTTATCTTCGCCGTTATCGTTCCAAGTCGTACGCATTGAAAGTGAGTCTTTACCTACAGGAATCGCAATTCCTAAAGCAGGACACATTTCCATACCAATCGCTTTCACACCTTCAAACAACGCTTGGTCTTCACCTTTTTGACCAGCAGCAGCCATCCAGTTTGCAGAAAGTTTGATATCGCTAATTTGTTCAATGTTTGCACATGCAATATTGGTAATTGCTTCAGCAACTGCCAAACGAGCAGATGCTGCCGGATTTAACAATGCAACTGGTGGACGTTCGCCCATCGCCATTGCTTCACCAGTGAAACCTTGTAAGCTTGTTGTCGTTACTGCTGCATCTGCAACAGGAACCTGCCAACGGCCAACCATTTGGTCACGTGCAACCATACCTGTAATAGAACGGTCACCAATGGTGATCAAGAATGACTTAGACGCAACTGTAGGGTTTTTCAATACACGGAAAATCGCATCTTTCAAATCAACTTTTGAAGCGTCAAAGTCGTTACCTTTACGCTCAATTGTTTCATAAGAACGTTGCATACGCGGTGTACCACCAAGCATCACCTGCATTGGCATATCAACTGCATCATTTTGGAACAATGGATCTTCAACAGTTAAATGACGTGCTTCAGTTGCTTCACCCAACACGGCAAATGGACAACGTTCACGTGCACAGATTGATTCGAACTGTTCTAAAGATTCTGGACGAATTGCAAGAACATAACGCTCTTGGGCTTCATTTGACCAGATTTCCATTGGGCTCATGCCCGGCTCTAATGAAGGAATCTTACGAAGGTTAAGAACTGCGCCTAACTCATGATCATTCACAAGTTCAGGCATAGCATTTGATAGACCACCCGCACCAACGTCATGTACAGAAACGATTGGGTTGAAGTCTTCTAAGCGCCAGCAGGTATCGATTACTTCTTGACAACGGCGTTCCATTTCTGGGTTTTCACGTTGTACAGAAGCGAAGTCAAGGCTTTCACCCATTGTACCGCTGTCTACAGAAGACGCTGCACCACCACCAAGACCGATTAACATTGCAGGGCCACCCAATACAATGAGTAAATCACCTGGTTGAATCGCATCTTTTTCTACATGGTCAGGACGGATATTACCGTAACCACCAGCAATCATGATTGGTTTATGGAAGCCTTTCACTTCACCATTTACATTCTGTTCGAAAGTACGGAAATAACCATTTAATGCAGGGCGACCAAATTCATTGTTAAATGCCGCGCCACCTAATGGACCTTCAATCATAATTTGTAATGGCGATGCCATACGTGAAGGTTTACCGTAGTTTTCTTCCCAAGGTTGTTCAAAACCAGGAATGTTTAAGTTAGAAACTGTAAAGCCTGTTAAACCAGCTTTTGGTTTACCACCACGACCTGTTGCACCTTCATCACGAATTTCACCGCCTGAACCAGTTGCAGCACCAGCAAATGGAGAAATTGCTGTTGGGTGGTTATGAGTTTCAACCTTCATTAAAATATGAGCAGCTTGGCTCTTATATTTATAAACAAAGTGACCATTTTCATCCGCTTTCGGATAAAAACGCATCGTGTCATAACCAACGATTACAGACGCGTTATCTTTATATGCTGATAACACATCAGTTGGTGATTCTTTATAAGTATTTTTAATCATTTGGAACAACGATAATGGCTGTTTTTCACCATCAATTGTCCATTCAGAACCAAAGATTTTATGACGACAATGTTCAGAGTTTGCTTGTGCAAACATCATTAACTCGATGTCATTTGGGTTACGACCAAGTCGAGTGAATGCTTCGGTTAAATAATCAATTTCTTGTTCAGATAACGCAAAACCAAACTCATTGTTAGCTTTTACTAACGCTTCTTTACCTTGACCCAAGATATCAATTGAATTTAATGGTTTTGGTGCTGTTTCTGAAAAGAGTGCTTTTGCATCATCAATTTGAGCAAAAACATTTTCAGTCATGCGGTCATGAAGTACTTGTTTTACTTCATTAGAAATTTCAGAAACACCTTTTAACGTAAATAAAAGACCACGTTCTAAACGGTGAACTGGTGTATTACAGTTCTTGAAAATATCAGTTGCTTTAGAAGACCAAGGTGAAATAGTACCCACACGTGGCGTCACTAAAATCTGAATCTCATCACTTGCAGGTTGACGAAGTTCAAAAGACTCACCGTCATTTAATAATTGCAAAGCAGATTGATGTTGCTGCTCGTTGAGCGCTTGATCAAACAAATAGACCCATTGGCTGTCAAAAGATTGAACAGAACTAATTGACGATAAACGTGTTAATAGTTGAGCTTTCTTAAAAGAAGAATGTGCTGCTGCACCGGCCACGATAAACATGTTGATTTTGGCTCCACGGGCAGGTCTTGTGAACCTTACCGCAATGTGACTTTAGAGAGAGCGCATATTCTACTGTGTCTTGCTAAAATCAGCTAGATGTAGAATCAGTATTCTGTAACCTAATTCTGCAAGAAGTACTGTGTTTTTTGTTCAAAATCATTTTTTTAAGCATTATAGGTAAAAATAAATTGTTTCATGTTTATTCAATAACATAATAAAACCTGAACCAAGACAAACTATGTCGCACCACGCTAGTGCTTTTAAGTTTTTTTTGGCATGATCAGGCTTTATAGTTTTGAATAATGATAAATGGAACAAATGCGTTGGTTGGAACTGCTTTCCGCAGTTCGTTTAGGTAGTAAAAAAAGCAGTACAGAGCTAGCTCGTAGCCCATTTCATAAAGATTATGATCGCATTATATTTTCGCAAAGTTTTCGCCAATTAAATCGTAAAACCCAAGTTCATCCTCTGGCACAACATGATGGTATCCATACCCGCTTAACACACTCCCTTGAGGTTTCCTGTATTGGCCGTTCAATGGGTATGCTTGCGGCCGAAAAAATTAAAGATGAATTGCCTGTCTGGATTTCTCCTGCCGATGTCGGTGCAATTATTCAAGCAGCCTGTCTTGCTCACGATATTGGTAACCCACCCTTCGGTCACGCAGGTGAATATGCAATTCGTGAATGGTTTGACGATGCCTCACATAATGATTTTCTAAAAAAATTAACTCCCGAAGAAGAAGCCGATGTTCGCCAGTTTGAAGGTAATGCTCAAGGTTTACGTTTATTAACCCGTATTGACTATCATCCAGATGATGGAGGTATGCGTTTAACTTACGCGACCTTAGGCGCATATTTAAAATATCCTTGGCTTTCAAAAACAATAGCATCTCAAGGTGATCGTCCATCACATCAACGAGCCAAATTTGGTTGTTATCAATCTGAAAAAGAAATTTTAAAGCAAATAGCTGAACAGCTCGGTCTTATCCAACTCGGTGAATATCACTATTGTCGCCACCCGCTCACCTATCTTTTAGAAGCTGCTGATGACATTTGTTATGCCTTGATTGATTTAGAAGACGGCATTATTTTAAATATGCTGAATTACCAAGAAGTTGAACCAATTTTTCTCAATTTAATTGCAGATTATGGTCAACCTGAGGAATTGTCACTAACGAGCAGTACATGGCAACAAAAAATTTCGGCATTACGTGGCCGCGTCATGAAACGTTTAGTCGATGAAGTTACTACAGCTTTTGCCAAGCATCAGTATGAAATTATTACAGGTCAGCTCCAAGGCAGCCTTTTACAATACTGTTCACCTGATATTGCTAAAGGTATTGAAACAGCCAAAAATCTGGCACGTGAAAAAATCTTTGAACACCCACAGAAGTCTGGTTTAGAAATTATTGCTCACCAGAGTTTGCAAACAATACTAGATGCATTTGTACCATTAACCATGCCACATAAATCTTTAAGCTTTAAAGAACAACGTTTAATGTCGATCCTTCATTTGTATGGCGCTCGCTTTAGCAATAACCACTACAGCAATATCATGCAGGTACTCGATATTATTAGTAAGTTTTCAGATCATCAAGCTTATAGCTTGGCGCAAGAGCTACAAGGTAATAAAATAGGTCTGTTTTAATGATAAGTCGACATATTGATAGAGGGCTTTATCCATCATCTTTTATGTATTCAGATCAGTGGGTAAAATGTCCTAAATGTTCTCATCTGAGTATCTTGAAATATGACAGTCCTTTGTTACCAGTAAATGCGCCTTATCAAGGAACTTTTTCTTTTAGTTGTCTAAATTGTTGTTATCAAATTAAAGCTGAAGATAGTTCAATATCGAGTCGTTATAATGGTCATTTTTACGCCATAGCTTACCAGCGTTGCCAAAGTTGTGGTGGGTCATGGCTCAAAGCAAATCAAAAGCTGAATAATTCAGGAGCATATCCTCCATATATTCAACCTAAATGTCATCTATGCCAAAATTTTTCAAAATTTGAAAAATATAATATAGCTTTTGTTTTAGACCAAAAATTTGGTTTTACAAACTATGATCTTGAACTTTATCTAAAAACTTCAAGTAGGCATGGAGACATATACGTTTATAACCCTACACACTTAAAAGAATTAAAAATTTTCGTTGAAGCTAATTTAAGAGAAAGAACTAAACAGACTGGTAATAGCAGTTATTTTTCACGTCTACCTGCATGGATAAAATCCACACGAAATCGAAAAGAAATTTTAAAAGCTATTTTGCGTTTAGAACAAATGGCAACTACTATTCAACCATTAACAAATAAGTGAAAGATTCAATGATCGGATGTTTAATTGGCGAAGTGTTTGCCTTAGAAGCCCCAACTGTCTTACTGAATGTAAATGGTGTTGGCTATGAAATTGACACACCACTTTCAACATTTTGCCAATTACAAAAAGGCCAGAAAGTTACGCTATGGACGCATTTAGTTGTGCGTGAAGATGCACAACAGCTCTACGGTTTTAGCGATGCTCAAGAGAAAATAATTTTCCGCACCTTGTTAAAAGTAAATGGTGTTGGCCCCAAAATGGCATTGGGTATTCTTTCCACTTTAAGTGTTGAATTGCTAGTACACACAATTGAACACGACGATGTAAACACTTTGGTCAAAGTTCCAGGCGTTGGTAAAAAAACAGCTGAACGTTTAATGATTGAACTCCGTGACCGTTTTAAAACCTTGGCTCAAGGTACTTCAACTGCGGCGACCATACCTCAAATTCAATTTGCTGCAAACTCTCCTGTTGCGGAAGCAGAAGCAGCATTACAGTCTTTAGGTTATAAGCCACTTGAAGCGCAAAAAGCCGTTGCTGCGGTTAAAGCCGACTATACTGAATCAGCCGATATTATTCGTGCTGCACTTAAATCAATGATGAAGTAAACACACCTATGCAAGACCGTCTAATCAGTGGAACAGAAAAACCTGAAGATCATTTTGATCGGGCTATTCGACCAACTTCACTTGCCGATTATATTGGGCAGCCAGTCGTACGCGAGCAAATGGAAATCTTCATTGGCGCTGCTCGTGGTCGCGGTGAAGCACTCGACCACACACTGATTTTTGGTCCACCAGGGTTAGGTAAAACCACACTTGCTAATATTATTGCACGTGAAATGGGTGGCAATCTCAAATCGACTTCAGGGCCTGTTTTAGAGCGTGCTGGTGATCTGGCAGCAATGCTCACCAACCTTGAAGAAGGCGATGTTTTATTTATTGATGAAATTCATCGTCTTTCACCAGTGATTGAAGAAATTCTATATCCAGCTATGGAGGATTACCAGCTAGATATCATGATTGGTGAAGGCCCTGCTGCTCGTTCAATTAAACTCGATTTGCCACCTTTTACACTTGTAGCTGCGACCACACGTGCGGGCTTACTCACCTCACCTCTACGTGACCGTTTTGGTATTGTGCAGCGTCTTGAGTTCTACTCTGTAGAAGACTTAACTCATATTGTGTCACGCTCTGCAAACCTCATGGATGTACCGATTACAGTTGAAGGTGCAGAGGAAGTGGCTCGTCGCTCACGCGGCACACCGCGTATCGCCAATCGGTTATTACGACGTGTTCGTGACTACGCACAAGTGAAAGGCACAGGCGAAGTCACTCATGAAATGGCACAACGTGCACTTGATATGCTCAATGTCGATAAAGCTGGCTTAGATACCCTAGACCGACGTTATTTGAGCATGTTACTCGAGCGTTTTGATGGTGGGCCTGCTGGAGTTGAAGCGCTTGCAGCAGCTATGGCTGAAGACAGTGGTACACTTGAAGATGTGATTGAGCCTTATTTAATTCAACAAGGCTATGTCATGCGTACCGCACGAGGCCGTATAGCAACCAATCAGTCTTATTTACAGTTTGGAATGACGCCACCTGAGCCTAAAAACTAACCCAAGGAAGAGAGTTTTCTCTTCCTTTTTAATTAAACCATTCTATTTAAAATAAAATAATAATTTTCTTATCAATAGATTAGCTCCTCTATACCATTGAAGCATTTCTTTTTACCTTATTAATTTTTTAAAAACTGAATTATAAGAAATCTAGATATTAAATCTTATGAACAATAATATTTTTAGGATAAAGACATACATAAAATAATACCTTATGCGCCAGTCACCACGAATGACAAAACACTGACTCAGTTTATTCAACCAACTTGAATCAAAGTTGTTGGGGACTCAAAACTTCATGTTTTTGGATCATAATGCAAGCGCAAGTGAAGACTTTGCTTATTATGGCAAATTAATGCCATCATTCTTTGCTTTCTTAGGTGCAACACCAGAAAATCAGGACTTAATTCAAGCTGCACCAAATCATAGCCCCTATTTTATTGTAGATAACAAAGCCTTAAAAACTGGAACAGAGCTGCACGTCAGATTCGTATTAGATTATCCGAATATATCAAAACAAGTTCAAACTTCATGGAAGCCCTCTTCACTTAAAAGCTTACTAGCCATAAGATGTAGCATTTTTAGATTAGAAATACAGCAATCGCAATTGAAAGGTTGTGCCATAGGACTTAGTATGCAATCTGCTAAACTGCCCCGTATTTAAAAGCAGATGTATGACCTTGATTAGAACTTATGTTTTATTCAGCAGTCATATTTTAAATATAAAGCTCTATAGTGAACTAAAACGGAATACTCTCATGGCGAATCATTTTGAATTCAATATTCGTGTTTATATCGAAGATACGGACGCAGGCGGTATCGTTTACCACGCCAACCACATTCGCTACATGGAACGTACCCGTACAGAATGGCTTCGTGCTTCTGGTGTTGATCATTACTGGCATCAAAAAGACTACAACTTTGTTGTTCACAAAATTGACGTAAAATATATGCGTCCTATCCTAATGGATGACCTAATTACTGTTACAGCACGTGTAGTTTCATGTAAAGCTGCGTCATTTGTGTTGCAACAAAATATTTATCGTGGTGAAATCTTGCTTGCTTCTGGCGAGGTTGAATTGGCATGTTTAAGTAAAGAACTTGTAGCTCGTCGTCTTCCAGAAGAAATACGTGATCTTATTCGTAAAGAATTGGAACAAGACTAAAAAAAGCAACCGGCATATGTAACTATGGCAACAAACATTGAATCAACCCTGCATATTTCTGACCTTATCTTACAAGCAAGTCCAGTCGTCCAATTGGTCATGCTAATTTTATTGTTAGCATCAATCTTTAGTTGGTATTTGATTGCCAAGTTACATATGGGTTATAAAAAGGCACGTCAAGGTGATGAACATTTTCAAAAAATGTTCTGGTCTGGTGCTGAACTCAACACGCTCTATAACAACGCACAACTCAACTCAAAACGTTCAGGTCTTGAGGATATTTTTTATCAAGGACTGAGTGAGTTTTTCAAACTTAAAAAGCGCCACGCTTCTACCTCTCAAACGATCGAAGGTACCGAACGTATTTTACGTGTTGGTTTAAGTCGTGATCAAAGTACTCTTGAATATGGCCTTGGTACTTTAGCAAGTATCGGTTCTGTTGCTCCATATATCGGTTTATTCGGTACAGTTTGGGGAATCATGAATGCTTTTATTGGTTTGGCTGCCGTTGACCAAGTGACTTTAGCTACGGTGGCACCAGGTATTGCCGAGGCACTCATTGCAACTGCAATTGGCTTGTTTGCTGCCATTCCTGCTGTACTGGCTTTTAACCACTTTACGGCTAAAGGTGAAAGCGTCTACTCTGACCGCGCATTATTTGCCGAAGAAATGATTGCTTTATTGCAACGCCAATCTGTGGGTTCATCACAGGAAGATGCATAATGGCCATTCAACGTTCAGGGCGCTTTGAGCGCATAAAAAAACCATTAAAAAGTGACATGAACGTCGTGCCTTATATCGATGTAATGCTCGTACTTTTAGTTATTTTCATGGTGACTGCTCCCATGATTACTAGCGGTATTAAAGTCGACTTACCTCAGGCAAATAATCGTCCAATTGAATCCAAAGATATGCCAGCCATGGTAACGATTGGTAAAGATGGCAATATTTATCTTCAATACCAAGACTATAAAGATAACGAGCCACTTTCTCGTGAAAAGCTTGAATCTGTATTAAGTGAAGCGCAAAAGCAAGCTGAGCAGGAAAAGAAACAACTTACAGTTTTAGTGAACGGTGATAAGTCTCGTCCTTACGGTGAAGTCGTGTCATTGATGGCAAGTTTACAAGAAGCAGGTTTAACTCAAGTTGGCCTTCTGACAGAGCCTTTAAAATAAGCTATGAACAAAAATCAAAAGCCTCCCTTTAAACAAAATGCAATTGCATTAGGCTTCACACTTGGAGTTCATGCAATTGCCATTGTTGGCTTGCTTTTTTTAGGCTTGAGTAAACCACCTGAACAGCCAAAAAAGCTGACTACTATCTTAGTTAAGCCAGAAGATTTACCACCACCTTTAGCAAAAGAAGTTGAGCAACAAACTACAGCAGAAAATCAGGCAGAAGAAGTTTTAAGTCCAATTGTAGATGAAACTCTTCCACAAAATCTTCCTGCAATACCTCCTCCTCTTCCAACAGCGCAACATCTGGTTGCCCAAAAGCAAAAAGCTGAGCAGGCACAGCAAGCAAAATTAGCTGAGGAAAAACGTAAAGCTCAAGAAGCTGCTAAAGCGAAGCAAGCTGCGGAGCAGCAACGTTTAGAGGAAGTTCAAAAACAGGAAGCTGAAGCTAAGCGTCAAGCTGAGGCGAAGACTGCAAAAGTCGAAGCTGAACAAAAGCGTAAAGCTGAAGCTGAGGCAAAAACCAAACATGAACAAAGTGAAGCTCGCAAAGCTGAAGAAGCTGCTAAGCGTAAAGCTGAGACCGAAGCAAAACTGAAACGTGAAGCAGAAAATGCAAAACTTCAGGCACAGCAAGAAGCAAAACGTAAAGCTGAAGCTGAGGCAAAAGCTAAACATGAAGCTCGTAAAGCAACCGAAGATGCTAAACGCAAAGCGGCTGAAGATGCGAAAGTTAAACAGCAGAAAGTAGCTGAGGATGCTAAGCGTAAAGCTGAGGCTGATGCAAAAGCCCAAAAGCAGAAAGCGGCTGAGGATGCTAAGCGTAAAACTGAGGCGGATGCAAAAGCTAAACACCAAAAAGCAGCTGAAGATGCCAAGCGTAAAGCTGAAGCCGATGCAAAGGCTCAAAAGCAAAAAGTGGCTGAGGATGCCAAGCGTAAAGCTGATGCTGACGCAAAAGCTAAACACCAAAAAGCTGCCGAAGATGCCAAGCGCAAAGCTGAAGCCGATGCAAAGGCTCAAAAGCAGAAAGCCGCTGAGGATGCTAAGCATAAGGCTGATGCTGACGCAAAAGCGAAACAGCAAAAAGCGGCTGAAGCTGAGGCCGAAGCAAAAGCTGCATCTGCTAAAAAAGCACAGGAAGAAGCCGCTCAGAAAAAAGGTGAAGCCAAAAAAATTGCATCTTCAGCGAAGCGTGATTTTGAGCAGAAAATTAAAAATGCTTGGGATATTCCATCTGGAACATCGGGTCAAAAAGCAACTGCCCGCGTCACACTCAGTGATAGTGGAGCTGTATTATCAGTTATTGTTAGCTCTAGCAACCCAGATGTCAAAGCTAGTGTTGAGGCAGCTATTCGCTCTGCTGCACCTTACCCAATGCCGTCCGATCCAGATGCACGTCGTGAGGCTAGATCATTCAGTTCAACATTTACTGCAAAATAAGTATATTGTTACATGCTTTAAATAGTTTAAGGCATGTAACTATGTTACAAAATCCACAGTCACAAAATGCCTTCAATGACTTTAAATCTATGAAAACAAGCCGCAAACACCTTCTCGCCTTAACGCTGCTTACAGCATTAAGTCCTCTTGCTCCAACAGCTGCCTTTGCTCAACTACATTTAGAAATTGCAAAAGCACCTGATCAGGCACCCAAAATCGCTATTGTTCCGTTTAATAATGACAATGGACTTTATCCAATTGTTGAAACGGACTTAAACCGTTCAGGACGTTTCACAAGTTCATCGAAAAACTTACCTGCAAATGCTGCTATTAATCAGATTCAAGCATCTGATTGGCAAGCTGCAGGTATTCCTTATGTAGTGACTGGGCAAATTAAGCAAACAGCTGATGGGTTTGAAATCCATTACCAACTTTATGATGTACAAAAACAGCAATATCTTCTTAATGAGTTATTAAATGTTCCTGCTTCACGCATACGTCAAGCAGGACATATGGTTAGTGATGCTATTTATCAGGCTCTCACAGGGATTCCAGGCGACTTTAGTGGTCGTATTGCTTATGTATTACGTAATGCGGCAACCCCGGCAGAACGTTACACTTTACAAATTGCGGATACAGATGGCGAACAACCAAAAACTGTTCTCTCTTCACGCGACCCGATTCTTTCTCCGGCATGGACTCCTGATGCCAAAAAAATTGCTTATGTTTCTTTTGAAACAAAACGTCCAGCAATTTACTTACAAGATCTTTCTACTGGAACACGTGAAGTACTTACCAGCTTTAAAGGCTTAAATGGTGCACCAAGCTTTTCACCAGATGGTAAATCAATGCTATTTACCGGATCAATGAATGGTAATCCTGAAATTTATCAAATGGATTTATCAACTCGCCAAATCAAGCGTATGACGAATGACTCGGGAATTGATACAGAAGCTCGTTACACACCAGATGGAAAAGCTTTTATTTTTACATCTGACCGTGGGGGCTCTCCTCAAATTTATCGCTATGATTTTGGAGATGGCTCAGTAAAACGCTTAACATTTAAAGGTTCATTTAATGCACGTGGCACTCTAAGTGCAGATGGTAAAAAAATTGCACTGGTGCATCGACCAAGTGGTAGTAACTATAAGGTTGCTATCCAAGATATTAATACAGGGATTGTCAATATCCTTACCCCAACGAGTTTAGATGAATCACCAAGTTTCTCACCAAATGGGCAAATGGTGGTTTATGCAACTCGTGAAGGGAACCGTGGTTTACTGTCTGTCATGTCCACTGATGGTCGTTTCCGCATGAATTTACCGAGTGAACAAGGTGAAGTACGTGAACCAGCCTGGGCACCTAAATAACTTTTTCTTCCATTGATGGAGATGATGATGAAATCAATCAAATATTTGGCTTTTCCCCTACTTAGTGTAGCGCTTGTCATGACAGGTTGTGCGAGCCGTAAACCAGCAACAACTGTAAATGCTGGTACTACAAATCCAAGCACCGTAAACACGACAGGTTTAAGTGAAGATGCTGCATTAAATGCCCAAAATTTGGCAGGTGCTTCATCAAAAGGTGTAACTGAAGCAAATAAAGCTGCTTTAGCTAAACGTGTTGTTCACTTCGATTACGACAGTAGTGATTTATCTACTGAAGACTATCAAACGCTTCAAGCTCATGCTCAGTTCCTTATGGCAAATGCAAATTCAAAAGTTGCATTAACTGGTCATACAGATGAGCGTGGTACACGTGAATACAACATGGCCTTAGGTGAACGTCGTGCGAAAGCGGTTCAAAGCTATCTCATTACAAATGGTGTAAATCCACAGCAACTTGAAGCTGTAAGCTACGGTAAAGAATCTCCAGTTAACCCGGGTCATGACGAATCGGCTTGGAAAGAAAACCGCCGCGTTGAAATTAACTATGAAGCGGTTCCTCCTCTATTAAAGTAAAACATCCCTAAATAAATAAACGCCCATATATGGGCGTTTATTTTAAATACTCTTCATTTAAGAAGATTTTTTTTCATCTTCTTCTGAATGTTGCATTGACTCAATCAAATCATGCTTATTAAAAGCTTTATATTCAGGCTTTGCCTCATAATCTTTCCAAGCTTCCTGAATATTCTCTTTCGAAATTTTTTCTAAATTGATTGGTTCACCTGCCGTGGGGGTCGCGTCAAACTTCTTAGTTGTCATTTCGATTCTCCTAAATATACATTCCTTTGCTATGCAAACAACATACCATGTAAAATGAGGCTTGTAAGCAGAAATGCAACACAAATAAAGTAAGATAATTTTTATTTTCCGGCATTCTCATCTAGAATATGCCACGTATTTATTTGACTCATTTTGATGCTTGCGCACAGGAGCTTTGTTTTATGTCCAACCTCACATTGTCCCAATTTTTACAACAAGAAAAAGGGAACCTTACACCTGAGTTGGCCCAAGTCATTGACACGATTGCCACGACTTGTAAAACCATTGATCAAGCCCTACAAAAAGGTGCATTGGCTGGAATTTTAGGTAGCGCAGGCAACGAAAATGTTCAAGGTGAAACACAGAAAAAACTTGATGTGATTTCTAATGATTATTTAATCGACGCTCTAAAAGTTCACCCTCATGTGGGCGGCCTCGCATCTGAAGAGCTTGATGAATTTACACCAGCGCAAGAAAACGGCGAATACTTGGTTCTATTCGACCCATTAGATGGTTCAAGTAATATTGATATCAACATGTGCGTAGGAACAATCTTCTCGATTCTTCCTGCAAAAAATGCAGTGACGCAATCACAAGATTTCATGCAAGCAGGAACTCAACAGGTCGCTGCTGGTTATGTGTTATACGGCCCATCAACTATGATGGCTTTAACAGTTGGAAACGGTGTAGCTTTCTTTACACTAGACCCAGAAACTCAAACATTCTTACTTACTACAGAGAATGTTCAAGTATCAACAGACACTCAAGAGTTTGCAATTAACGCATCTAACCAACGTCATTGGGAACAACCAGTAAAACAATATATTGAAGAGTTACTTGCAGGTAAAACATCTGTACGTGAAAAAGATTTCAATATGCGTTGGGTAGCGTGCATGGTGGGCGATATTCATCGTATTTTATGCCGTGGCGGTATTTTCCTTTACCCTTATGACTTAAAAGACCCGAAAAAAGCTGGTCGTTTACGTTTAATGTATGAAGCTAACCCAATGAGTATGCTCATTGAACAAGCTGGCGGTGCATCAACTACTGGCCGTGTACGCATTCTAGAGATTGAACCTACAGAACTTCATCAACGTGTTCCTGTAATTATCGGTTCTAAGAATGAAGTTGAACGCGTAACGAACTATCATTAATAATTTAAATTACATAGGGCATCATAGTATGATGATGCCCTTTTGGACATTATCCTTATGGCGGTTATTTTTTTAGAATCAAAAGACAATGCAAAAATTAAACATTTGCGTGGTTTAATTGAACTCAATAGCGCCCGAAAAAAGCATCAACAAACAGTTCTTGAAGGCACCCACCTTTGTTTAGCATGGTTACAACAGCAGAAAAAACTCTTTTCTTTGTTTACAACCGAACAAGCTTTAGAACATGACGATTTAAAAAAAATAATCGAACTCCATCAGGGCCATGTTTTTATTATTAGTGAAGTTCTATACAAAGACTTAAGTACCTTAGGTAACACCCTACCTTGCTTGGCAATTATTGATTTGCCTAAAACCGCCGCCACAATTGACTATAGCTTAGATACTTTAATTTTAGAAAATGTACAAGATCCGGGTAACGTAGGAACTCTATTGCGTTCAGCGGCAGCAGCAAATATTAAGCAAATTATTTGTACGCTAGGTTCTGCTTCACTCTGGTCTCCACGAGTTTTAAGAGCTGGCATGGGTGCTCATTTTAGCCTATCTTGTTTTGAAAATTTCCAATTGACCGATATCCTTCCTAAATTTGATATTCCTGTTTTTGTGACCAGCTCTCATCGTTCAACCAGTCTTTATTCAAAAGATCTTTCAAAGCCATGTGTCTGGGTTTTAGGTAACGAAGGACAAGGCGCAAGTGATTATGCTTTAGCACATGCACAGTCAGTGACAATTCCTCAACCAGGTGGTCAAGAGTCATTAAATGTAGCAATTGCTGGATCTGTTTGCTTTTTTGAAATGGTTCGCCAACGCCAATAAAACGTTAATTTATTTTACATCGCTCATATTTGTGAAAAAAATCATTTACACTACTAAAAAATAGCCGATTGTTGTCAACCTCCCACCTCTTTTCAACGTTATATAAGAGATATATTGAAGATAAGGTGGGTACGTCCAATGACAGGATTTTCCATCTCCATGGATTTAGCACCGAAAAAGTCTCGATCGGAAGCATCTAGTGCTCATGCCAGCACGGCTGAACAACGCCTAAAGGTTTTCATGCAAGATGTGACTGGTCGTGCTTTAGTGATGATGGAAAGTGCTACCCAAGGTCAACAAGGCATTGCCATGGACTTGGTTCAAGAAGCATTTATTTCTTTACACAAGTCTTACGCCGATCGAAGTACTGAAGAATGGTATCCGTTATTTTATACGATTCTAAATAACAAACTTCAAGATTGGCGCCGCAAAGAAGCTCGTCGGGCAAATCCATTTTCATTCTTCAAAAAAGTTAGTCTAGACAATGATGATGAAGAAATCATTGATATTGTCGATGAAAAAGCAATCAATCCAGCAGATTTTCTAGATCAAGCAGTAACGATAGAAGAGATTCAGGAAGCGATTGCAAAACTACCTGTTCGCCAACAACAAGCTTTCATGTTACGTGCTTGGGAAGGTTTTGATACCCATACTACGGCACAAATTATGAACTGCACTGAAGGTAGCGTAAAAACCCATTATCATCGAGCAATTCAGGGACTTAGAGAGTACTTAGCACATTTAAATCCCATGGGAGGTTCTAATGAATCATGATGATTTCACTAAAAAGGTGACGTCTAAACTCGATAGTTTGGCTCATCACCATAAAAATAAAACAGTGGTAATGAATCATGTGCTTGACCATATCCAACAAAAACCAGCCTCTTATTATAGTGTCTGGAAAATGACTGGTTTTGCACTTGCTGCGGCGATTACAGGATTTGTTATTTTACCCAACTCAGCAGAGATGATTGAGAAGCCACAAAACCAAGTCATTGTAAATCCTAAATTATCACCACAAATGGTTGAAGATTTAGAAATGCTAATGGTGCTGGGTGAGGATAAAGTTCAACATGGTAGCTAAAAAGTTAGCACTTATCCTTTGTTCATTAAGTTTCTTGCAAACAAGTTTTGCAGGTTTTGAACGTTTCTGGATTTTTTCTAAAGATGCCAATACCCAAGTAGATGATACTTGGAATGCTATGTCTGAAGAAGAGCAACGAGCTGTAATTAAACGCTATCAAAGCTTAAAAGAGCTACCTGCCAACCAAAGTGCTAACTTGCAACAACGTATGGATTGGTTCAACCAACTTCCAGATGCAGAAAAGCAAAAAATGCGTGAAGCTTGGCAAAAAATGAGTACACAAGAACGTAATGATTTACGTCAACGCATGCTAAAAGCAAGTGCAGATGAAAGAACTGCTATACGTGAAGAATATATCAATAAATATTTAGAGCACTAATTCATTTTTTAATGAAAAATATGTGTGTTTAAAAAGACTTATAATGAATAAAAAAGCCCCCTATCGGAGGCTTTTTTATGTCTGCTTATTTGCGATAACGTCTATAAGCCATTAAACCTAGCAGTGAAACAATAGAAAATATCCCAATACTTCCACCACCACTTCGTGAATCATCCGTTGTAGTTGCTGTGCTGACTAAATTAATCGTTCCAGCCTTAGCTGAAATTGTTCCATCAGCATCATAAACGTAATAAGTCAAAGTATCATTGAATGTATTGAATACATTACTTGCTTGAATATAAATGTTGCCACCATAGCAGATATTACCACTATCATCTTTAGGACATGGACCTTCGCGATCTGCTTTCACCACCTTGAAAATACCATCTTTTGAGGTTTTACTTGGTATATAAATTGGTAACTCCACACCCTGATCATTTACCCAAAATTTAGGTTTATTTGGTTTTGTCTTAAGTGTGCTTGTTGGACCATCCCCATCATCATTCGCATACTGTAATAAATTTAAAGGAATGACTTCATTTGCTAAATATTTAAACGTTACAGTTGCATCACCTGCTACCGGTGGAATGTTATCAAATCGTGCCTCTAACAGCCCAGATGATTGCGTAGTTCCATCTTTACTACTAATTGTATATTTACAGTAGTTGTAATCACCAGCCTGAGTAATGATGTCATCTGAACGATAGATTACAATTTGCTGTAAAGCATCATTCCATTCACAAAAGAGACCATCATCCTTTTGGGTACTCGTAACTTTGTCATCGATCAATCCTGTCCCAACAGTTTCAAGATTAATATTATAGTCAGTCGTATTAAAGAACTTTAAAATGTGATTACTATCTTCATTAGGTAGAGGTAAACCACTTGCTTTTAAGTCAATATAAATCGCTCGATATTTTGCATTTGCTTTAGTTTGATCAAGAAGATTTTTATAATTCGCAGAATCAATTTTTAGTACATTTAATAAATATGCATAATCTGGATTTAATATATTCTTCTGAACAGTATCATATTGAGATTGGTATTTCGCAAGCAGATCTGTAAGAGACGTATTCCCTAAACCCTTTAGATCACCAGCAGTGAGCTTCATTAACTCAATTGAACCAATATCACAACTATTACGGCTATTTGGCTGATAATAGAGTTTACTATCAGCAAGTCGCGATAAACCTCTTTGGTCGATAGAAGTACAGGTATCTTTACCTTCTGGATCTACATCAACCAAGCTCGTGCTACCTATATTATTTTTAGGATAGTAAATTGGTAAAAAACCAGTCTCTGGTCCAGCAGCATGTAAGGGTTCTAGCAATGAGCTAAAAGACTGTCCTGCTATATCAACTGTTCGATGTATAGGCGTAAGTGCTTCTGTTGGTAAGTCACATTTCGCAGAATCATTCGTCAGATTCAGAGCATTAAATGATAGTGTAAAACCAGCATTTTTTAAATCAGTCGCTGGCCCTATAAAATAATGACATGCATAAGTTCCTAAATTATAACCAATTACATTAAACCTTAACTCTTTACTTCCCATAGTGTCATATAAGAAGGTGCTATAAGCATTATTTTCAACAATCGTATTATTTTTTAAAGATAAACTACTGTTAGCGCTAAGTATGGTTGAAGGATTAGGAGTACCATTTGGAGTAGCATCACCGGTAAATTTCAAAATACTACCATTTACTGTATTTGCAATATTTCGGGCAATGGTATTAATTGTAAAGGTTGCTTTGGGTTCACCACAAAAATCAAAAGTATTATTAGAACTATCTGAGCCATTGTTAACAATACTAGAAGAGGTAAATGCGACTTCCCGTTTTGCATAGGCTGTACCATTCCAACAACTCATTGATACGACACTTCCGGTTGTTGCACTATTACCTTTAATCAAAGAGTGAGTTACCGACAAATTAACATTGTCACCACCCAGAAAAATAGCTCCCCCTTTCTGGGCTTGTGAATTTAATATTTGGGTATTAAGTAATGTAACGTTACCTCCAGCATAAATAGCACCACCAAAATCTGGTGCTGAACCATTCTCTAAAATAACATTTTGAAGAAATAGAGGTTGTTTATTCACTGCTGTATTGAATATGCGAGATTTACCAACAGCATTAATTATGGTCTGTAACGGTTGTAATGCGGGATAGTCATTTGTTAAAACACTTTTCTCTGACCAGTTTTTATCTTGATCCTTTTCACCAAATCCATAGATCGCTATATCCGCATTTGGAACTAATTCTTTATTTAATGTATAAGTTCCTGCTTTTAGCTGAATGACCTGACTTTTAGACGTGTTATAAACTGTACATCCATAATCAGATCTTCGTGTTTCAGCAACTTTGATCGCTTCTCTTAATGAACAAGCATTAGGGTTCTCGCCATCTTCATCTGCAAAAGTTGTAACTTCAATTCTTTGATTAGCTGTATCTGCAAAAAGAGGCATAGCCGCTAGCACAGTGAGTGCTAATACTGCTTTTTTATAGTTTTTCATAGTCCTCATCCCTGATTATGACTTGAAACGGCGTAAGGCAATTAATCCTAATAGCCCTAAAATTAAACCACCACCTACACTTCCACCACCTGTGCTCACAGACTTATTTTCAATACCAGATAAAGGCTCTTGGACTACAGTTGCTGGAATAGATACATATTGGAAATCGGTACCATCATTGAATCTAGATACACTCGTAACAACTTGAATACTAAATATATCCGCGCCATGCCAGTTTCCATTTGGTGTGTAAACAACATTTCCATTTTGGTCTATCGTTACACTACCTTTAGAAATTGGCGTATCTGTACTTTGTTTTATTTTCAAACAACCAGGTTGCCATTCAGTTCCATCTGGACGATCACCAAATAAACGCTTACATGTGGCTGGTGTGACCAAATCTGCTTCACTTAAAGAGTTTAAAATATTAAATTTTGCTACTTGCCCATATTTAATATCCTGCCCAACAGTCGCAATTTCATTATTTAAAATATATTCAATTGCCCCTAAGTCACACAGCTCATCATAACCACTACGGTTTTTTCCGCGCTGGTCAAGTTTCTCACAACTTGCCAAACCAATTGAAGAACCATCACTATATAGGCGGCCTTTATTAATAATTAAAGAATCCGCTAAAGTATTGTAGCTCTCGAGTAACCGTGGCTTAAAGAAACCTAAGAAGCTATCTTTTGGTGTATTAAATGGACATAACAAGCCATCTTTTGCAGTTACATCACATACACCCTCATCGCTATCACCAGCAATTAACTTTTCACTCGCAGGAAGGAGGATGTTAGGAAGTTTTACAGAAGCATTCCGATTACAGTCAGAGGTAACTAAATTACTTTGCACAATGGTTTGATCATTTGTATTTGCAGTACAGTTAGCAGTGTTACCAACCAAAATACTGTTAGAAACAGAAGCATTTCCCTGTGGAGCATCAAGGAACAAGCCTGCCGCATTTTTGATCATTGTAATATTATTAACAAACATCCCATCTTTAATGTTTGCAATAAAACCTACCTTGTTATGGAAGAATGTACTGTTACTAAAACCTATGGCACGTATACTTAAGTAGCCGCCAGTACTTTCATCATCAAATTTTGTTGCACCATAAAATAGCGCACCATCTGCCGAGGAAACTTCATTATCGCGTATTACAGATTGTGTCACGAGATATAAAGGTTGCTCACTATAAATAACACCACCTTGGGTAGCTTTATTGTTTTGAATCAAGCTATTTATAATATTTACAAAGCCAGCAGTTTGCCCAGTTTTAGATAAGAACCCCTGGTTGTAAATTGCCCCACCCTGATTTGCATAACCACCGATCAATCGCGAGTTCTGAATAGTGAGTTTTTCATGGTTTAAAATTAGGCCACCTGTTAAAACATTAGAGTTTGAACCTGCACCTTGTAGGTTAAGGTCACTCAATGTCACAGCAAATGATGCTTTTTCTACACTACCATCATCAATTTTAAATAGCTGATCTGTGCCCACCATTTTTATTGTCGCGTTATGAGAACCAGGCTGATCAGTATCAACTATAGTAGAATCATTTTTTGCGGTACTAATAGTAAGAGGAGCAGTGATCGTTATTTTGCTATTTAATGTATATTCTTTATCACGCTGCAAAATAATATTGTTTGAGTCACTACTCACACAGCCGTGATAACCATCTTTTACAGAAGCAACAACGGTAGAATCACTTGAGTTACGTCTATTTATAAGTTCTACAGCCTCACGTAATGAGCAGACGGTATTATCGACGTTTTCATCAGTTGTAGTTGTAACCTGAATATCAGCAGAATAAGCGTGCCCAGCAACAGCCAATAATGCAAAAGCAATGCTCCGTTTGAGCATACCCTTCTCCTTACCTATTTTTTTCATTTTTCTTTGTCAATATTGCAAAGTTTTTACTTTTGCAAACGCATCCTTTGTGCGTACTTTGTCACAGGAAACGGAATTTCTCAAGATGTTTTGATCGGTCTATAGCGTCATTTTAGATAAGCAGCTTTATAAATCATTGCTCAATTAAACATCTATTAATATATGCAATTTTTACTTATCTAAAAATTTAGTAGTGCACTTTAGAATTTAAATTATAAATAGTTAATAGATGAATATTTTTTATAGTAAAGCGCTGGATTAAGCTAAAGATTAATTTTTTTTATTGTTGATATTCATCAATTAAAGCATAGATTTGTCTTAAAGTTGCGTTTGAAAGCTTGGTCTTCTCACCTTTAAGAAGTTTCTCTAATCGAGCCACAGTCTGTAATAATACAGAAGCTTGATGAGGTCCATGCAAAAGTAAATAATCTACAATTTGCTGATCGAAATGGATACCACGTCTACTCATTACAGAAGTCACTAAAGCATATCGGTCGGCATATAAACTTCCACTGGGCACTTTTACACTCACCGCTTGCGTGAGACGTGATTGTAAATCTGGTAATTCCAGTTTTAACTCAATCGGAGCAACGCGTGAAGAAAATACAAGTTGCCCTTCATGGTTATTCATTAAATGAAAAACGGCTTTTTGCCAATGAGGTACACCACTAATAGACTCAATATCATCTAAAGCAACAAGATCATAATGCTCTAAGCAAGTAATTGCCTCAATAGGTGCATCAAGAAGTTCAAGCAACGAAACTTTAATAGCAGACTTACCAACTTCCAAATAAGAATCACAAATCGCTGAAAGTAAATGGCTCTTTCCTGTTCCTGCTCCACCATAGATATAAAATCTATTTACTAGACCGGCATGTAGTTGGCGCACTGCATCAACGACATGCCCCCAACCTGGTCCCGAAAAATCACTGATTCGAGCATCAAGTTGAGGTTCTATATCCAATTGGAGTTGACGCATATAATGAATTGACCTTGAAATTATTTCTGATCTGAACGATTCGGGATATCTGTATCTTGCTGTTTTTTAACTTCAAGATCAAGTTTAGTATCTTCAGTTTCTATATGAATTTGCTCGATATTGCCCTCTTGGATCACTAATGTAGAAGATGGTGCATATAATGAACTCTTTTCGTAGTTTTCTCTTAAATGTTTTAAGAGCACTACAATCACTGCTGCCACTGGTAATGCGATGAGCATTCCTAGGAAACCAGCCAGTTGTGCACCAGCCAACACGGCAAATACAACTGCAACAGGCGAAAGACCAATTTTATCACCGAGTAGAAATGGCTGTAGAATATAGCCCTCTATCGCTTGGCCAATCATAAATACCACACCAACGAGTAA
Source organism: Acinetobacter sp. (assembly GCA_031277915.1). Lineage (GTDB taxonomy): Bacteria > Pseudomonadota > Gammaproteobacteria > Pseudomonadales > Moraxellaceae > Acinetobacter. The sequence continues at coordinate 51,803 of JAITLL010000055.1, read as the reverse complement.
TAAGTGCGTCCAGTCCAGTCCAAACTGGAACAAACTTGCAATAACCGCTGCAATAATTCCGACCGCAAATCCTAAATAAGGAATAATACTGGCAAGACCAGCCACCATACCAATAATCAATCCGACCTCTAACCCAATTAACTGTAGACCTACAGCATAGACCACACCGAGTAAGAGCATCACGAGGAACTGACCTTTAACAAATGCTCCTAAAACGCTATGGCATTCACGAACGATTTGCAAGGTAGTAACTTCATATGGCCGTGGAATGAGACGACGTAAGTTCTGTAACATACGGTCCCAGTCTAATAAAAAATAAAAAGCAATAATTGGAATTAAAACTATTGTCCCACCAATCTGAATAAAGTTTAGACCTGATTGTGCGAGCTTTAATAAAACAGCTTGAATACTATCGGCACTGTAATTTGTCTGGACATAGTCCATGACTGCTTTAGACATTTGATCGGTATCAATTTCCATTTGTTGAACATGGAATGTCGAAGAAATCCATGGCAATAGCTCTGCATTAATCCAATGAATTCCAGCCGGAATACTATCTCGAGCATAAACAAGCTGTTTCCAGATAAGTGGAACCAAATACCATAATGCAACGGTTAAAGTTACACCTATACCGATAAAAACAATGCCAATGGCCAACCAGCGAGGTAATTTCATTTTTACCAGAACTTCGACAAGTGGACTAAATAAATAAGCCAGAAAAAAAGCACCAACAAATGGAATGACCACAGGCTTGAGCAAATATAATACCCATACCAGCAATACAATACCTGCGAGTAAGAAAATACGGCGCAGTATACGATCTTGCATAAAATCTAGCCTTTTTTGGTTTAATCGTTATAAATGGAAAAATATTTTTATTAAAGATAGCATTTTCGAGCATAAATACCATAAGAGTTTCGTATATTCAGGTTATAATCTGCCGCCAATGCGGAGACTTCATTTATGAGCAACTCAACTTCTACCCCAAATACCGGTTTAAGCTACAAAGATGCGGGTGTTGACATTGAAGCGGGCGACGCACTGGTCGATCGCATCAAGTCAGTCGCTAAACGTACAACTCGTCCAGAAGTCATGGGCGGACTTGGTGGCTTTGGTGCACTATGCAAAATTCCTAAAGGTTACGAAGAACCTGTTTTGGTTTCTGGAACTGACGGCGTAGGTACTAAATTACGTTTGGCACTTAACCTTAATCGTCATGACACAATCGGCCAAGATCTTGTCGCTATGTGTGTAAACGATCTTTTAGTTTGTGGTGCAGAACCATTATTCTTCCTCGATTATTATGCTACTGGTCACTTAAATGTAGAAGTAGCTGCCAATGTAGTTAGTGGTATCGGTAAAGGTTGTGAACTTGCAGGTTGTGCACTTGTAGGTGGTGAAACAGCTGAAATGCCTGGTATGTATGAAGGCGAAGATTACGATCTTGCTGGTTTTGCAGTAGGTGTTGTTGAGCAAAGCAAAATTATTGATGGCTCTAAAGTAAAATCGGGTGACGTACTTATTGGTGTTGCATCAAGTGGTGCTCACTCAAATGGTTATTCATTATTACGTAAAATCTTAGATGTTAAAAATGTAGACTTAACTCAAGTGATTGACGGCCGCCCTCTTGCAGATGTTGCAATGGAACCGACACGTATTTATGTAAAACCAGTTCTTGAGCTTTGCAAACAAGTTGATGTACACGCTATGGCACACATCACTGGTGGTGGTTTACCGGGTAACTTACCACGCGTATTACCAAATGGCGCTCAAGGTGTGATTAATGAAGCTTCTTGGGAATGGCCAGAATTATTCAAACTTCTACAACGTGAAGGCAATGTAGAACGTTTTGAAATGTACCGTACCTTTAACTGTGGTGTTGGTATGGTCATTGCTGTTGATGCAAATGATGCAGAAAAAGCAATTGAAGTGCTTAATGCTCAAGGTGAAAAAGCTTGGAAAATCGGACATATTCAAGAAAATGCTGAATCAGTGGAAGGTGCAGACGAAAAAATTCGTGTGATCTTTGAATGATGAAAATTGCTGTTCTAGTCTCTGGGAACGGCAGTAACTTACAGGCCTTGATAGATGCACGTCTATCAGGGCAAATTGTAGGTGTATTGTCCAATAAAGCTGATGCTTATGCTTTAGAGCGTGCTCAAAATGCCAATATTGCTACAGCAGTAATCTCTCATAAAGACTTTCCTAGTCGTGAAGATTTTGATGAAGCTATGCATCAGCAACTTATGTTTTGGCAAGCTGATATTGTTATTTTAGCTGGCTTTATGCGTATTTTAACTGCAAACTTTGTCGATAAATGGCAAGGTAAAATGCTTAATATCCATCCGTCGTTATTACCTGCTTATAAAGGTGTTAATACACACCAGCGTGTATTAAATACGGGTGATCAATTACATGGTTGTACAGTTCACTTTGTGACTTCTGAACTTGATGCTGGACAAGCAATTGCTCAATCAGCAATTCAAGTTAAAGAACATGATAACGTTGCCACATTGGCTGAACGTGTACATAAACTTGAGCATTTTATTTACCCACAAGTTGCAGAATGGTTATGCAATGGCCAGCTTACATGGAAAAATGGACAGGCCTATTTCCGTAATCAAATTCTTGAACACCCTATTCGTTTCGCTGCTTGGTAAGAGTTTGCTCAACGTAAATTGAAAAAGGACATGCATGCATGTCCTTTTTTATTAAAAACTTATTAGTGCGAATTGGTATGAATGAGCTTCTTAATATAATTCACTGTTTCAATTGGATGCTCTAGAGGGAACATATGCCCTCCTTCAACCACGCTAAATGGAATTCCCATTTTACGCTTTGCCATTTGCGGAAACCCTCTTTTTAAAAAGGCACTCTCTTTCCCCACAACGAGATGTACAGGCATTTTTGGTTTTGGCATGGGTAGCCACCACCAAGAAGGATTTTTACGGAAAATAGCAACTTCATCTTCACGAGAAATAGTTAAAGTCACACCACCACGAACTGAGTCTTCTTTCAAAGCATAATCAATGTAGGCTTGAAAACAGTCCTCATCAAAGTCTTTATAAAAACCTTTTGGACGTAACAAAGAAGCAGCTTGCTCACGTGACTCCCAATGCTCACGACGACGTGCAGATAAACCTGCCGGTGTCATATCATCAACTATTTTAGGTTTAAACACTTTTGCCATATGAAAAGCAAATGAATATCTACCCAAAATAAGGGGCGGATCTAACATAATCACTTGTGAGAAAAGCTCGGGACGTTTAAAGGATGCCATTAAGGTTAAAACTGAACCCAATGAATGGCCAAGCCCAATCACCTTACGACCTTTCGCTTTTTGTACAATGCTATCAATTACCTGATCAACCAAAAAGGGCCAATGATTGGTAATCGGATAACGTTTGTCAGGTCCAATGAGTGGAACATAAATGACTTCATACTCATCTTTTAATTGATCAAACAACTTTTGATACACCATAGAAGGCACGCCATTGGCATGCGCAAAGTGTATAAGTGGTTTTACTGACATACCGTTATCCTAATCTAAATTATTGTAGCTTAGCATCCTGACTCATCTCTAAACGTTGAGCAACTGACTCACTTAAACCTTTACCCATTTCTGCTCCCATTCGACCTAGAATGGACTGTAATGGATTACGGCCAACTGTGTAGTCAACTTTATTATCAAGCTTCAGTTCACGCATCAAGCTCGTAATGTTACCTGAACGGTCAGCAACACCTAACTGGATTGCTTGTTCGCCTGTCCAGAACAGACCAGAGAAAATAGCAGGATCATTAGATTTCAAGCGTTTACCACGCCCTTCTTTCACGGCATTGATAAAGTGAGTATGGACGTTATCGAGTACAGATTGAACATGCTCTCTTTGTACAGGATTAACTGGTTTTGTCATACTTAAAATGTCTTTATTGGTTCCCGCTGTTAAAGTACGGTCTTCAATTCCGAGTTTCTGAGCTAAACCAGTGATGCCATAATTCGGCATAATGACACCAATTGAACCAACCAAACTTGATGGGTTCACAATAATTTCATCGGCAGCAGAAGCAATATAATAAGCGCCAGAAGCTCCCATATCTCCAATTACTGCATAGACTTTCTTATCAGGATGTTCTTTTTTCAAATAGCGAATTTCTTGCCAAATTTCATCAGATTGAACAGGAGAACCACCTGGTGAGTTAATATTAAGTGCAATTGCTTTACTATTTGAGGCCTCAAAAGCACGTTTAAGCGCTTTATTGGTATCTTCACTATTTACAGCCTGATTACTTGAAGCATCAATAGTTCCAACAATATCAACTACTGCAAGATGAGCACTGCTGCTACTCGCTTTAGAATCATCTTTACTGGTTGAACAACCTTTACCCATTAATACAAGAATGAATAATAGATAAATAAAAGTAAGTGTTTTAAAGAATATCCCCCAGCGACGACTACGGCGTTGTTCTTCTACAGAAGCAAGTACAGCCTTCTCAAGGATCTGCCATTCTGGTCCATTCTGTTTAGAGGTTATAGGTTCATTTTGTGGTTTTGGTGGCCAATCGGACATAAAATTCCAATCCAAATCAATCGAAATGATGTCATTATATACGTTGATTTGATAAAAACTGTCTAAATAATATGATTTCATTTATAATATTTTTGTCTTTTTTACTTGTTGTTTCCCCCTTACTGCTATAGATGCCTAGACCAGATTCAAAAAGCATGAACTATCAACTACTCAAAACATTTAGCCGCTTACCTATTCAATTTGGGCGTTCCATTGCTCGTCTATTGGCAGGAATCGTCAACACTTTAAAAATTACTAAAACATCTAAAACTATAGAACTTAATTTAAGAATTGCTCTACCCCATTTAACACCACAACAACGTATAGCAATTACAGAAAAGGCGATACGAAATGAACTAACCTCATATTTTGAGTTTTTAAGTATTTGGGGTTCATCGAATCAAGAAAACATCGCTCGCATTCATCGTATAGAAGGTGAACAATATTTTCATGATGCATTAGCTGAAAAAAAAGGCGTTGTACTTGTTGTTCCACATTTTGGGACATGGGAAGTCATGAACTCATGGTGTGCCCAGTCCACATCAATGACAATTTTATATAAACCAGTGAAAAATGCTGATGCCGACCGTTTTGTGCGTGAAGCCCGCAGCCGTGAACAAGCGAATCTAGTCCCAACCGATGAAAGTGGCGTAAGACAGATTTTCAAAGCATTAAAACAAGGTCAAACTACAGTTATTTTACCGGATCACACTCCTACTGCTGGCGGGGATATGGTGAACTACTTTGGTGTTCCACTTGCATCAAGTAATTTAAGTGCAAAACTCATCCAAAAAACTAAAGCTAAAGCCTTATTCCTTTATGCAATTCGTAATGAAAATGAAGGCTTTACGATGCATATTGAGCCTATGGATGAGAAAATCTATGAAGGCACTGCTGATGATGGCACCCATGTCATTCATCAAGCAATCGAGCAATTGATTCATAAATATCCAGAGCACTATCACTGGAGCTATAAACGCTTTAAAGCAAACCCAGCTTTAGATAATGTTTATAATATTGATCCTACAGAAGCGATTAAAACTGTGAAAAAACTCAAAGCGGAAGCTTTAGAGAACTCTACGCAACCAGAATCGCTCAAAACGTCGGTTATGTAGAACCATTTTGTGATTTTTCAGAGTGAAGCTTAAAGTACCTTGCTCTACGGTACTTTTAAGTGGGATATGAAGTGCTTTTAAGCGTGTTATAACCTCTTTGCTAGGATGGCCATAACGGTTATCAAAACCAGCCGATGCAATTGCCAGTTTAGGTTTTAAGGTCGCCAAAAAGTCGTAGGCCGAACTGTGTTTACTTCCATGATGGCCTAGCACCAAAACATCTACCTTCAAGTTAGGATAGTCTTTTAATAACTGGTATTCCGCCTCCCAACCTGCATCTCCCATAATAAGAAAATTTTGGTAACCACTGACTCCTTTAAAATGAAGATATACAACACAGGAATATTGATTCTGCTGAGAAGGAACAAAAGTTAAATCTTTTTCTTTAGGCCATAAAATTTGAATATCTAACTCTGGATATTGCCATTGTTGCCCTTGATGACAATATTGAAATGGCTGCTTTAAAATATTTGAAGATTGTTCATTTGAAATAACTTGCTTGACTGAAATCACTTGCTGAATGGCAGGAAAAGCACCGCTATGATCTTGATCAAGGTGAGATAACACAACATGATCTAATTGTTTTACACCTTGTTGGCGCAAAAATGGCACAACAACATTTTGACCAATACTAAATATCTTTTCATCGTAAGACCCACCTGTATCAATCAACCAATTTTGCATGGGATGTTGCAAAAAGATAGCCTGTCCCTGCCCAACATCCAAAATATGAACTTGAATTTGTTGAGTCGTTTTATTCACAATGATTAAAGGTAAACAACAGAGTAGCCCCCAAGTTTTTGGTACAACACCATTAGGTAAAAATAAGATCACAACAGCAAAACTAACTGCTAATAAACCGAAAGGTGTCAGGCTTACACCTTGTATTGGTAATGAAATTTCTTCTAATAGATTCAAAAAACTAAGCAATATACTAAGTAAAATATCATTAAACTGAAAAAGCATATTTCCAAATGGTTTAAATATAAACCATGCACAACCAGCGACGATATTTAACGGAACGATAACCACACCCAAAATGGGTACAGCAATTATATTTGTCAGGGGTGCTACCCAAGAAATTTGTTGAAAGAAAATTAAGGTTAAAGGACTCAATGCAATGAATATTTTGCCTTGAGACTCAATTAAGACCTTACCCATAAAAATCATTTTTAAACCTAAGCTTAAAAAAAGTTGCTGGGGTAATTGCGCTATCGTCTGATAAATTCTTAATAAAATAAAACAGGCCCCGTAAGACAGCCAAAAACCTGCTGATAAAACACTAAAAGGATCAAAGACTAACAGTAGACTTGCGCTATATACGAGCAATGAAAATGGCTTAAGGGGTTGTTTTAATAATAGAAAAGAAATAATGATGAAGACAGATAAGAGTGTACGTAGAGCAGGAATTTCAAACCCAACAAAAGCCGTATAAATTAAAACACCGAAACTAAATGGTATAGCCAATAAAACCTGTTTAGGTTTCCATAAATATATTTGGGGATAATAACGACAGATGAGTTGGTGACAGACCCAAGATAGCATAAGGGCAAAAATGAGCACATGCGGACCTGAGATCGCCAATAAATGGGCAATTCCTAACTCTTTAAATTGTGTTTGAGTTTCTTCTGATAAAAGACTTTCATCACCAGTCAGTAAAGCTAGAATTAAGCCCTTTTGTTGTAAAAAGGAGGTTTTTAGCATTTGCCTAAAAGTTTGGCGAAGTTTTTCTATATTTAAATGAAATCTATTAAAAAAGGATTGTTGTTCTCTTAAATGTGGTTGATAACCTAATTGATATATTTCATCAATGCTTAATGGTTCAATATGCTGAACAATAAAACCAGACATGATATTTCGTTGAGTAAACCATTTTTCCTGATCAAAAGCTCCCGAGGTCGCATAACTATGGGCCGGTTTTGTTTTGCCCGATATTCGATAGTAATGGCCTAATTCAAAGTATTGATTACTCGTCCTCCCTCTCTGATTGTTATTGTTTAAATATAAAAGCCAATTTACTGGAGTTCTAAATACGCTTAATACCTGAGCTGTTTGTTGTACCTTATCTTCTCTTTCTTCACTGAGTTGGTTTATATAAACAATAATATCTAGATTTTTCGAATTCGTTTCTCTTTGTTCTAATCGCTCAATCAGTGCTTTCTCACCATATTGATAACCAACGACAAAAAAACTTGCTGTGCACAATAAACAATACATTGCCTTTAGGACTGGCCGACCAACCAATACTTGTCGTTTAAAAAGATAGAACATAAAGGCAATTAAAAGCAATGCTTTGCCTATCTTTCCATATTGCATGAGTAAAGGGATATTTACTCCCATCAATGCAATACCACTCACCCACCCCAATAGAATAATTTTAAACATTTAAAATCTTGTCATTATCATTTTAGGGGCAAAATTAAAGCCCAACTGAGTGGGCTTTAACAATGTGATTTAATGACAATTTTTTAAGAACCACTTACCCACAGTCCATCTTCCATATGCAAGATTGAATCTGCTGCCTGAGCCAGCTGCTCATCATGAGTCACAATGAGCATAGCCATATTCAGTTCTTTCTTAAGATCGGTAAGTAACTCAAAAATACCAACAGCAGTTTTACGGTCCAAATTACCCGTTGGCTCATCTGCTAAAACCACAGCAGGTTTGGTCACTAACGCACGAGCAAGAGCGACACGTTGGCGTTCGCCACCTGAAAGCTCTCCTGGTTTATGATCCATACGGTGAGATAGCCCAACTCGATCTAACAAATATTCAGCTTGTGCCTTCACAGACTTAAATTGGCTGTCTGGTCGAAGCATAAGAGGCATTGCTACATTTTCAAGCGCAGAAAACTCAGGTAATAAGTGATGAAATTGATACACAAAACCAAGGTATTTATTTCGTTGAAAACCACGTTCGGCTTCACCCAAGTTATCAAAACGCTGACCATTTAAAAATACTTGCCCTTGCGATGGCTGCTCTAGACCGCCTAAGGCATGAAGCAAAGTACTTTTACCTGAACCACTCGCACCAACAATAGATACAAACTGCCCTGCTTCCACTTGTAAAGAAAGACCTTTGATGACTTCAACTTTAGATTTACCATCATCAAAATGCTTATAAATCTCTTTTGCTTCTAAAACGACCTTACTCATAACGCAATGCCTCGGCAGGTTGAACTTTGGCTGCACGAAGCGCCGGATAAATAGTTGCCAAGAAACTTAAGAGTAAAGAAACAATCACGATAATTGTCACGTCTTGCCATCTTAAGTACGAAGGTAAGTAATGGACAAAATAAGCATCGAACAAATTGAGTCCAAGAATATTATTAAACCAAGAAATAATATCACTGATCGTAAGTGCCAAAATTACACCTAAAACAGTACCCGCAACTGTCCCAATCACACCAATCACTGTACCTTGCACCATAAAAATTTTAGTAATCATGGATGGTGACGCACCTAAGGTACGTAAAATTGCAATGTCAGATTTTTTGTCAGTAACAACCATCACTAAAGACGAGACAATGTTAAATGCTGCAACCACAATAATCAGTACAAGTAATAAACCAACTAATGTTTTTTCCATTTGAATGGCATTAAATAAATTACCATGCGTATAGGTCCAGTTGGTTGCATAGAAATTGCTTGGCAAGTTTTTCACAATATCATCGGCAACTTGGGGTGCAGCAAAGATATCATCCATTTTTAAACGGACGCCTTGAGCACCATCGGGTAAACGCAATAAAGTCGATGCATCATATAAAGCAATGTACCCGACCATTGAGTCCACTTCAGCGCCCACACTGAAAATACCCACAACTTTAAAACGTTTGAAACGGGGTACAACACCCGCTGGAGATGGAGTTGCTTCAGGTAAAACCAATGTCACGCTGTCATTTAGACGTAAGCCCAGTGAATCGGCCATATCTTTACCAAGAACAATACCGAATTCACCCTTTTTAAGTGCGTCGAGGCTACCAGCAACAATATGGTTTTGAATAATAGACACATTCTTTTCATATTTAGGGTCAATACCCGTCACCATAATGCCAGCCACTTGCCCTTGAGCAGTTAACATACCTTGCAATTGGGTAAAAGGTGCAACTCCAGTCACATGGGGATGATGTTCAACTCGTTTAACCAGCTCAGGCCAATCCGTAAGGATTTGCGTAGATGAAACTGTCGCTTGTGGCACCATTCCCAAAACACGATTTTTTAACTCGCGGTCGAAACCATTCATTACAGACAGGACTGTAATTAGTACAGCGACACCAAGTGTCAAACCGATCATCGAAACCAATGCAATAAAAGAAATAAAATGATTACTACGTCGTGCGCGAGTATATCTCAACCCTATATACAGTGAGATTGGTTTAAACATACCTTCTAAATCCAAGGTCATTGATGGGAAATTAGAAGTGTGATATACACTTCTTTTTCGCCATATCGTTAGATGCTGTATTAAGGTTTAAAAATCAGTAAGTTCTGACCTATCCTTAACAATCCTAATATTATATTGCTGCGCTATTTTCTACTAGTTGAGATATGAGATCAATTTGATCATGCATTTAGCTACGAATTAGAACAATTTAATGAATAAGCTCAACAAATTACCCTCATCTTCTCCTACTTAGATTTAATGTGTTGAACAAAATTACGGTTCGCCTGAATGTCTTTATAGAAATAGAGGAATAGACCAAACAAAATAATAAATGCCCCGACAAAAACCATCACTGAAAGATGTTCATGGTTTAGGACAGCACCATTTACCATTGCTAGCATAGGTGTAATCACAGTGGTAAGCGATAAAGTGGTGGCTTTTATATTTTGTACCAGTTTGAAATAACAGAACATGGCAACAAGTGATGCCATAAGCACTGTGTAAATTAAAGCAAATAGAGATTTAGCTTGCGGTAAGTGTGTCGGTGCATATTGCCAGATAAATGGAATAAGACAACTCGCCAAAATTGAAGAAACCAAAATTGAACCCGTTGCCTGAGCCATGGGTTGAATTTGGGCATTTACTTTTTTTACCCAAAAAATAGAAAATGAATAAACAAAAACACTGATCAACATGAGCATAATACCCAATGGGTGTACGTGTTGACCCGATCCATTTAAACAAATAATTGCTAGACCCAAAACAGCAATCGCCATCCCCAGCCATTGCAATTTATAAAGATGTTGACCAAATCCAAAACGACCAATTAAACCAGCCATAATTGGAGCCAAACCAAACATCAATGCAATCATGCCTGAACTTAAATATTGAGTCGCAGCATAGGTAAAAATTTGAGAGCCAATTAAACTAAAAGACCCAGCAAAATAGCTATGTACTGCTTGTTTATGAACAGGAAAAGATGTTTTTAAAACCAGTAAAACAATAACCGAAAGAGGTAATGCAATATAAAAACGTAAAAGCAAAGCCCACATAACATGTAAGTCAGACACGCTCCATACAATGGCTAAAGGTGTCGTTGCCCAAATAAATACAAGCAAGACATAAGTTGAAGCCAAGTTGGTTTGGGATGGCATAAGAGGCTCACTAAGCTGTTTTACGTTTTTGCTTTAAAATTGTTTGATCAAGTGCACTCGAAAATTCACGCTTATCACGTTCAGAAATTGGAGGTGGGCCACCCGTCTGTACTCCTGCACCGCGGAGCGTGTCCATAAAGTCACGTAAGTGTAAACGGGCCTTAACATTTGCAGTTGTGTAAACCTCACCACGTGGATGAATCGCAATACCTCCCTTTTCAATGACTTGAGCAGCAAGTGGAATATCTTGTGTAATGACAATGTCATTTTCAGACATGCGGTCTACAATCTCCTGATCAGCCTGATCGGCTCCACTTAAAACTTGTATTGATTTAATACGTACCGAAGGGGTAATTCCGACATTTTGATTGGCTACAAAAATCACTTCTAACTGATAACGATCTGAAGCTCGTAAAATGACTTCACGCAAAATTTTAGGTAATGCATCTGCGTCTACCCACAGCTTGAATGGCAGCACGTTATTCTCTATTTCCACTAAAAATATAAGTCTAACAGATGCATTTCACTAGAGAATAGCGATAAATATAAAACTTATTTTCTCAATTTAATTTTAACCATACCTTAATGGCCACCAATATTTCCTGTCAAAAGTAAGCTTTTTACACACTAGAAGGTCTTTTAATAACTAAATATGTGCTTTTACAAGAGAATTTACATATGTTGACTTGAAATATAGCGAATACCCTCGATTTAATATAACAAGTGATATAAACCCAACATCAATCGTACTTATGAAAAATCAAAACAGTCCAGAAGTTATTACGGTAAACGACCAAAATTTTGGTAGTCATGGAGAACATTGGAATCTACTGACCTCCCATCCAGAAACAGATGTACCAAAATGGCTTGGACTGGCGCTTGATGCACCTGTAATGCCAATGGGTTTATGCCAGCATGAAGATGAAATGGATCAATCTTTTTGGCTCATTCAAGGCCCCCAAGGACAAAATGTTACCATTAACCAAATTATTGCGGTTGAAAATCAAAAACCTCGTGCGTTAAAAACAGCATTTCCTAGTTTTGAAAGCCCATATCAATATAATGCGCAAATTGAGCGCATCATTACTTGTGACTCAGCAACTCAGGCAGTATTAAGTTTAAGATTAAATAAAAATACAACTGTTTATGCATTTGATAATTTATTTAGCGTTAATCGTTGTCAATATGACAAAACCCAAACTTACCAAGTTCAATTTAATGCATGGGCTTATGAATTAGAACCAGTGCCTGCTGGTGAAACAATTGTCGTAGATGATCCGGCCTCAATTAAGCATCACCGTGCGCTAAATGCAATTTTAACTGAACATAATGGTATTGCACCTGAAAACCTACAAGAACTCATTAATGAATGGCAACCAAAAACTGAGGAGGATCAAGAGCCTGTAACGGTTGATTTTTCTAAAATGGTTGCATATTTATATGGAGAAAATCTTGGTCAGGAAGATGAAGCATGGTTCCAAGGAAATATTGTCGGTAAAACCTCTATGTCATTTATGGATGCAGAATATACCCTTTATGACGTCACTTTAGTTTTAGAAGATGATCTTCCTGCCATATTAGTGCGCATTGCAACAAAAAATGATTTGTACAAAAACTTTAATATTGGTGAATATATTCGCGGTAATATCTGGATTCAGGCGAATATTTATGCTAAAAATAGTGAAACTAATTGAATTTCACTAATATTTTAAAAATTAGGCTATTGAATGAAGATTATACCTGAGCAAACGACCAGTCTTATTCAAACTAGTAACCCACGTATAAGGGTCGATACTGGTGCGTTTTGTTTTTTTGTTTTAGGTATGTTCTTAGCCGCGATGATGCTACATCAATTTGGTTTTGTGCCTTTTAATTAATAAATTACATAAAAATAAAGCCCTCATTTGAGGGCTTTATTTATTTGATTTACTTAACCATTACGTTTAGAAAAATCATCCATAAAGCTAATAAGTGCCTGCACACCTTCTAATGGTACTGCGTTATAAATACTTGCACGCATACCACCAACTGAGCGGTGACCTGCCAAGTTCAATAAATGATTCGCTTCCGCTTCTTTTAGGAATTGCTTTTCTAAAGCTTCATCTGCCAAAGTGAACGGTACATTCATAATTGAACGATTTGGAATAGCAATCGGGTTATTATAGAAATCGCTTGAATCGATATAACCATAGAGTAACTGAGCTTTTTCAAGGTTAACTTTATGGATAGCTTCTACCCCACCCTGCTCTAGTAACCATTCAAATACTAAACCAGATAAGTACCAAGCATAAGTCGATGGTGTATTAACCATAGAACCATTTTTTGCTTGATCACCATATTTTAAGATGCTTGGAATTTCTGGTTTAGCTTGGTCAAGTAAGTCATCACGAACAATAACAATTGTTAAACCAGCAGGACCAATATTCTTTTGCGCACCCGCATAGATCAAACCAAACTTGGTTACATCTAATGGCGCGGATAAAATACTTGATGAATAATCGCAAACAAGTGGTGCTTTTACATCTGGAATGCCTGCGAACTGTAAACCACCAATCGTTTCATTATCGGCATAATGAACATAAGCTGCATCGTCAGATAAGTTCCACTCGCTTTGCTCAGAAATTGCGAACTTACCATCTACTTTAATGCCTGCTTCTACAGCATTAATGTCGCCATAACGTTTGGCTTCTTTTAACGCTTTTTCAGACCAGATGCCAGTATGAATATAGTCAGCTTTATTGTTCTTACCTAAAAGGTTTAAAGGAATCGCCGAAAATTGTAATGACGCGCCACCTTGTAAAAATAGCACTTTATAATTTTCAGGAATATTCATAAGCTTACGTAAATCTGCTTCAGCTTTTTCAGCCACAGCAACATAGTCAGCACTACGGTGACTCATTTCCATGATGGATAGACCTTTACCTTGCCAATCCAACAATTCTTGTTGAGCTTTTTCTAAAACGGCAGTAGGTAATGCAGCAGGACCAGCACAAAAATTGTACGCGCGCATGATTTTTCCCTTGTAAAAGTGAAACACAATAAAAAAAGGCATTTAACCACAGATTGCTTAAGCTTGCAGCAGCTTCTCTAGTAAATATTTCAATGCTAGGGTGTATTTAGGTTTATTTTTTCAATAACTATTTTATTTATTTCTTTGCTTTCACTTATTTTTTTATAAGTTTTATTAAATAAAGTTCAACTTGACTTGTGAATGAAGTTTCCCATATTGTGATGAATATATAAAAATTTACTGTATGATTTTCCATCAAGCAAAATAAACTCAAAATCATTTTTTTATTTTATACAATTGTATAATAAACAATATGATAGTTGAATTTAATAACAAGAAATTTAAACTATAAGGGATGATCAAAATTGTTATATAAAATGCCAACACATCAATATCGACAGTCTAAACGCCCTTTCTTATTCAAACCCAGTTATCTCGCGTTGGTATTGGGAGTACTTGTTACAACGCCTATTTATGCACAAAGTTTAAGTTATGCCGAAGCAGAACAACAAGCTTTAAAAAGTTCATATAGTACTCAAGCCAATCAAGCATTACAGCAAGCCTCTCAATTAGAAGCCGAAGCAGTAAAGGGCTTAGGGTTACCTAGAGTTGATTTAAACGTTAGAGCTTATGCTTTTCATAGCGAAACAGATGTACCTCTTGGCGGCTTTAAACAAAAGCTTGAAAATGATTTAAGCCAAGGACTAAATGATAAACTTTCCCAGTGGAACAATGTCATTCCATCTGATGTTTTAGGTCAAGTTCAAGAAGGTTCTAACCAAATCATACATGACGGTATAAATCGTTTTCCCAATTACACTAATTTAACTATAGAAGACCAAGTGGTACGCCCTTCTATTTCAGTGGTTATGCCACTCTATACTGGTGGTCTAACCAGTAGTGCAAAAAAGATAGCCAACATTCAGGCCCAGCGCTCCGAGCTTTCAAGCCAACAACAACAAGATATCCAGCGGTTTGAAGTCGTACAGAATTATTTTAATGTGCAATTACAGCAACAACTGGTCGCGAGTAGCTTATTTAACTTTAATGCAATGCAGAAACATTACAGCAATGCACTAAAGCTCGAACAGCAAGGTTTTATTAGTAAAGGGCAACGTATGCAATTTGAAGTTGCCCGTAACAATGCAGAGCGGGCTTTACAAAACGCACAAGCCAATCTGAATGCGAGTCAATTTAATTTAAACAATCTTCTGCATCAGCAAAGCAATCCTGATTTAAGTACGCCTCTTTTTGTAAATACAGTTCGTAGCCAATCTTTAGAAGCACTGCTAAATAGTTACGCTCAAAAATCGAGCCTTGTACAAAAAATGCAGTTAGATACTCAATTGGCTAATGCAAATATTCAAGCTCAACAAGCAGCAAAGAAACCAAGTCTTTTTGCTTTTGGTGAATATTCACTAGATGAAAAGGAAAACTGGATTGTAGGTGTCATGGCAAAGTACAACCTGTTTTCGGGTGTAGATAAAAATAAGAATATTCATGCTGCCGAGCTAAAACGTTATGCCTCTGAGCTCATGACTGAACGAACTAAACAAGAGATTGAAGCATTATTGAATAAGTCTTATAACGAGCTTAATTCAGCGCAGCAAAGCCATAGCTTATTGCAAAAAAATGTCAATGCAGCACAAGAAAACCTACGTATTCAAGAGCTTTCTTTCCGAGAAGGTATGGGAACAGCGACACAAGTGATCGATGCGCAAAATGCATTAAGTACTCTAAAAACTGAAATGGCTTTAAATGCATATAAATATGTCATGTCACTCGCAACTTTACTGCAAAGCCATGGTTCTATGGACCAGTTTAAAGCTTATGTGATTCAACCACACACTGACTATATCCGCTAATAGGGGCATAAAATGAATCAAGAATCATCTCCTTCTCAGCAAGATTCACCTGTTACGGATACAGAGCATACAGGTCAAGATCAACAGAATATTCAAACGGACAATACTCAAGAAGTAAAATCGAATAAAAGTGATACTCAATCACCTAAAAATTCGAAAATTAAACTGATTATTGGTGTAGTTATTATTGCCCTATTAGGTTTAATCATTTTCGGTTTGTGGAAAAGCTATCAACCCAAGCCTATTGAATTACAAGGCCGAGTTGAGGCAGAAACGATTCATATCAGTACAAAAGTTCCCAGTCGTATTGAAGAAATTTATGTACAAGAAGGCCAAAAAGTTTCTAAAGGACAACCTCTAGTTCGTTTAGTCAGCCCAGAAATAGAAGCCAAAAAGCAACAAGCCTTGGCAACTTTACAATCGGCTTTAGCATTTCAATCGACTGTAGACCGTGGTTCTCAACAGGAAAATATCGATACTCTCTATGCCAACTGGCAAAGTACCAAAGCTCAAGCAAACCTTGCAAAAACCACTTATCAACGCGGGGAAAATTTATATAGACAAGGTGTCATTTCACGTCAAAGACGAGATGAAATGTTAGCAGCACAAACCTCTGCCCAAGAGTTAAGTGAAGCCTCTTATCAACAATATGCGCGAGCAAAACGAGGAAGTACCAGCCAGCAGAAATCTACAGCAGATGCACAAGTTGATATTGCCAAAGCAGCAGTCAATGAAGCTCAAGCACTTGAAGCAGAAACCCGCTTATTCGCTCCTATTTCAGGTACAGTTTCAAAAACTTATGGCAAACCTTCTGAACTGGTTGCCATGGGTGTGCCTGTTGTCAGTATTTTAGAAGATGATGATTTATGGGTGAGTTTAAATGTCGGTGAAAACCAATATGCTTCTGTTTATAAAAACAAAACACTAGAAGGATTCATTCCTGCACTCAATCAAAGCGTAGTGTTTAAAGTCAAGAATATTGATGCAGAAGGTGACTTTGCCACGATTAAAACTACTCGTCAGACTGGCGGTTATGATATTCGAAGCTTTAAATTACATCTGGTTCCTGAACGCCCTGTTAAAGATTTAAAAGTTGGCATGAGTGTTCTATTTAAAATTAAAGAAGAAAAATAAAGCATGTTTGCCAGTATATTACGTGAACTAAACTATTTAAGAAGCAACAAATGGGATTTGTGTATGGTGACACTCATCCCCGCTTTAATCATTTTTTTGTTTAGCAGCATGTTTTATGCAGGTAAAGCTGAACATTTACCTATCGCTATTATTGATCAGGACCAAAGTGAGCTAAGTCGCAATATTGAAAAGTATCTTTCTTTAAATCATACGATAGATGTTAAAACAATTACGGCAAGCCCAACCGAAGCTGAGAAACTCCTCAATGAAACCAAAATTTGGGGTTATGTTTTCATTCCTGACGGCGCTGAAAACCGTTTTGTAAAAGCTCAGGATGCCCAAATTAGCATCGCGTTTAACCAATCTTTTTTTAGCGTAGGAAATACGATTTCCTCGGCCATGCTGGTCAGTACGCTCAATGCTTTAGCAGACTATACAGGCCAGAGTTATCTTGCAAATAATATCCCCTATTTAGATATTCCTACAGCTCACGTCAAAATTTCAACACTCTATAACCCCAGCATGAGCTATGAGTTTTATTTAGAACCCTTCATGGTTCCAGCCGTTTTGCATTTGTTACTGTGTTGTTGTGTGGCTTTTGCAATTGGACAAGAACTTAAACGCGGTACATTAACGCAGTGGGTCAACCGAGAGAGTTTTATTAGTGGCTTACTTGCTAAAAATTTACTTTATAGCTTTATTTTTTGTGTATGGACATGGGTATGGATGTTCTGGCTCGTTGAGATCAGAGGTTGGTTTATAGCGGGTTCTCTCAGCTTATTATTAGTTGCTCAGTTTTTGCTTTATTTTTCTTATGCACTCATTAGTAGCACCGTCATTCTTGCCACCAAAAATTTAAGTAAAACTTTTGGTTTTATTGCAGTTTACGGTGGTTCTTCTTTAAGTTTTGCTGGTGTTACCCTACCTTTAAATAATGCACCGATTTTCACTAAATTTTGGTCACTGATTATTCCATATACACCTTATGCAAAGCTCCAGACCGAACAATGGGTCATTGGAAGTCCACTTTTTATTTCAATAACTCCCTTTTTAATTCTGATTGGCTACTGCCTTATTTATTTCTTTTTAAGTTGTGTGTTGCTTAAAAAATTAGTTCAAGGGGCAACACAATGAAAGAATTTTTAAAGGCTTATGCACAAACATTTAAAGATATTGTCCGTAATAGCTCAGTTTTTACGACCCTTATTTTATCGGTCATTCTTTATAGTTTTTTTTATCCAACTGCCTATAAAGCAGAACGGGCTGAATCTATTCCTATTGTGATCGTCGATGAAGAACAAAGTTTGTTAACTTCACAACTAATTGGTCAAACCACTAATAGCCCACATGTAAAAATTGTTGATGTCACTGCTAATTTTCTCGAAGCTGAACAAATGGTACGCGAGCAAAAAGCCGATGGCATTTTGCTTTTACCGCACAACCTAACGCAAAGCCTACGCCGCGGAGAAACTGGTGGAATTGGCTTATATTTAAGTACAACTAACTTTTTAAAAACCAAAGAAATTGGGTTGGGCCTAGCTACATCTATTGAGGCAACATTAAAGGAGTATATTGAAAAATTTGGACAACGCACACATTTCCAACCTGCGCTTTCTATTCATCAGGTCCCTTTATTTAACCCACTTTCAGGCTATGGCAGCTATATTTTTCCGGCGGTTGCCTCACTTATTATTCACCAAACTATTGTGCTTGGTTTAGCCATGCTGATTGCAAGCTACCGCGAACAACACGAAAAGATTACCCCTATTCGTTTTGTAGGAATTTTTGCGAGCCTCTTTACCATTGGTTGTTTAGGAAGTTTTTATCTTTATGGTTTTACCTTGTGGTTTAATGACTATCCACATGGTGGAAACTTTATTGGTTTACTTGTCGCAGTTCCGATTTTTATTAGTTGTGTCATTGGATTAGGTATGTTGATTGGCTCGCTTTTAGACATGCCAGAACGCGCCGGACATATTATTGTATTTAGTTCAGTTCCCCTTTTCTTATTAACTGGTGCCGCATGGCCACATCAAGCCATGCCTGAATGGTTACAATGGTTTGCTTGGTGTTTACCCTCTACACATGGCATTCAAATGTTTGTACAATTGAATCAAATGGGCGTTCCATTAACGACAGTAGTTCCAAAATTAATTTTTCTTGCGACAATTGGAATTATTTTTTTAATTATTGCATATTCACGTTTAAAAACTTCCAAATAAATTTAAGAGTTCATTAATGTGGATAAGTTATATTTTTATTTACTATAAAATCTTATAGTTAAGGCTTGTTTTTTTAAAAATTGACCGAAAATTTCAAAAAAAACAAATAAATTCAAAGTATTAATTTGTATCAATTATCATGAAACATTAATAAAACTTTAAGTTGAAATTAAGAAAATTTCTCCATAGTAATTAGTATAGTTTTTCAGCAGCTACGCAGAGTATTCTGTAATCCTGCCCTATGACGGAATTTGGATATGGCAAAGGTGTGTTATTGCGCAGATGACTTTGCAATGAATGCAGAAATATCTGATGCAATTATTCAATTAATTGAACAAGGTGCACTTCAAGCAACCTCATGTATGACCCAATCTGATTTATGGGAAATCGCTGCTGCCAAATTAAAACCTTTTAGTGATCAAGTTGATATCGGTTTACATTTAAATCTTACCCATGCTTTCGCTTCAGGTAACACTGTTTTTTCTTTACCTATGCTCATTTTACGAGCTTGGTCCTCTAGCCTCAATCGTGAATCAATCACTCAATGTATTGAAGAGCAATGGGACTTATTTGTTTCGGTAATGGGAAAACAACCTGACTTTATTGATGGACATCAACATATTCATCAATTTCCATTTATACGTGATATTTTGCTGCAATTGTTAAAAGAGAAAAATTTCACGGGTTGGATTCGAAATTTACAACATCCTATAGATCTACCCCATTATCGTTTTAAGACTCGTGTACTCTCTGCACTTGGTTCTAATTCTTTAGCAAAAGCATGCCAGACCTATCATTTTAATCAAAACGACCACTTTGCTGGCATCTATGATTTTAAGCAAACTGACTATGGCGAACTCAATCAATATTGGCTTGCAAATGCAAAAGACCATTTACTGATTATGTGTCATCCAGCGCTTGCAGAATCAAATGATCAAGATCCGATTCAACAGGCCCGAATACAAGAATACCAGTACTTCTGTTCGGATCAATTCCAACTTGATTGTCAGCAATATGGTATTCAACTCACCAGACTAGGGACAATGCAATGAACATGAAACCCTTTTTATCCTGCGTTGTTCCAGCCTATAACGAAGCAGAAAATTTAAAAACCTTTATTCCTGCTTTGGCAAATAGTCTGAAACAACAAAATCTTAGCTATGAAATTATTGTGGTAGATGACGGTAGCAAAGACGATACCATTCCAATTCTACAAACAATGATTGATGACTATCCATTAGTTGTACTTGAACTTTCACGCAACTTTGGTAAAGAAGCAGCCCTAAGCGCTGGTTTAGATCATGTGACAGGTGAAGTTACGCTACTAATTGATGCTGACTTTCAACATCCATTTGAAGCAATTCCAACCATGATTAACCTTTGGAAAAATGGTTATGACATGGTATATGGCATTCGTAATCGTACAACGGAATCTTGGCTCAAACGTGTTCTCACCCAAGGTTATTATCGGGTATTAAACTTAAGCTCTCCGATTGATATTCCTGAAAGTGCTGGAGACTTCCGTCTACTAGATGCAAAAGTTGTTGAGGCAATTAAACAATTGCCAGAGAAAAACCGCTATATGAAAGGCCTATATGCTTGGGTTGGTTTTAAAAGTATAGGGGTTAATTTTTCTGAACAAGAACGCCAACATGGTCGCTCTAGCTTCAACGTAAAATCTCTCTTTAACTTGGCTATGTCAGGTTTAACTGGTTTTTCAGATTTACCCTTACGCTTATGTATTTATTTTGGTGCTTTCTTAGCCTTAGGTGCTATGGGCTACGGTATATGGATTATCCTAAATACATTGATTGAGGGAGTTTCTGTTCCAGGTTGGGCAACACTTGTAGCAGGCATGACATTACTGGGTGGTATACAGTTGTTATTCCTTGGTATTGTTGGTGAATATGTAGGTCGAATTTATGCGGAAGTAAAAAATAGACCAAAATATATTGTTGCATCCGAACATTCTCGTATTAAACAAGAAAAATCTATCACAAAGCCGGAAAATACGTTCTCTAATTTCTAACATGTTTGCTCATATTCTTCAGCTCATGCGGTTTACCACTACTGGGGCCGCAGCAGCACTTACTCACTATAGTGTAGCCATGCTTCTTTTCCAGAAGCATGTTGCACTGCAATATGCCAATTTACTCGCATTTTTAGTCGCCTATTGGGTGAGCTATTTCGGGCATCGCATTTTTACTTTTAAAGCACAACATCTTGATCATCGTCAGACTCTACCAAAATTCACATTGGTTGCAGGCTTAGGTTTTTTATTTAATGAAAGTTTTCTTTTACTCTCAAACCTCTATTTTAATGTACCTGTTTCAACCTTAGTGTGTATTGCAATTGTTCTGACCTCTGTCGTGACTTTTTTGCTTAACCGTTTTTTTGCATTTCAACATTAAGGACTGTGTATGCAGCAATGGCTTCGTAATTCCAAATTTTTATTATTTTTTTTACCGTGTTGGTTACTTCTTCTTTCTTGGATAAGACCTTTATCTGTACCTGATGAAGGTCGCTATGGAGACATTAGCCGGGCTATGGTCGAATCTGGAGATTGGTTAACTCCACGAATTGATGGTTTGCCATTTATGCATAAACCGCCATTACTACATTGGTTAAGTTCTATTTTTATGGAGCTTTTCGGTGTACATATATGGGTATTACGGTTAGTACCTGTTTTGGCCGGTACCCTTATGTTAGTTGGCCTATTTTTATTCGTAAAAAAACATATTTCAGAGCGTGTAGCGCAACTCACAGTTATTATTTTAGCAACTAACCTACTTTTTTTTGGTAGTAGCCAATATATTAATCATGATTTACTAGTAGCATCTGGGATTACATTAAGCGTTTTATGCTTTGCTGATTTCACCATTTCTGCACGTAAACCTATTTTATTTTTAGGTTATGTTGCAGGTGCAGCTGCCTTTCTAAGTAAAGGCCTCATCGGTGTTCTCATTCCGGGTATGATCCTGTTGCCGTGGTTACTCTATACTAAACAGTGGAAGAAAATACCTTCTCTTCTTAATCCATTGGCTATCTTGTTATTTTTACTCATCATTAGCCCATGGCTGTACGCAGTACAAAGTAAATACCCTCAATTTTTACATTACTTCTTTATCGACCAGCAATTTAGTCGATTTAGTTCAAAAGAATTTAATAATAAGCAACCGTGGAGTTTCTATCTGCTTATTTTATTTGTCGGTTCTTTACCTTGGTTTTTTTCGAGTAGATTTGAGTCGATTAAGGCCGTCTTTAAAGATTATAAGCAATCTGGTGTATTTGCCCTGCTTGTATGGTGGTTTATTTCAGTCACGGTTTTCTTCTCTATTCCACCGTCTAAACTAGCTGGCTATATTTTACCAGCTGTACCACCCCTTACTATTTTCTTGGCACTTGTGATTAATAAGGTTCTTGAAAACAGTTATAAAACCAAATTACAGGTATGGGGTACTCCTGTATTTATTATGATTCTTGGGATCGGCATTGTAGCTACCCCACATTTTATTCGTGCGAATCAGCCTTTTTTCCAACACGAAGCTGTATTCATTTACACCATTGGCACACTGTTAATTGTGCTCCCACTGCTTCTAGTAGGCTTATATAAAAAGCAGAAATTAAACTATTTAAACTATATTTTTATAAGTTTGATTGTTCTATGTAGCTCGGTTCCTTTTGCAGTTCGTATTTTGGATACCAAAAATAATGTAGGCCAAACAGATTTCGCTGAATACATAACACCATCTACAAAAATAGTTTTCTATAATTACTATTTCTATGATGTGCCATTCCTTTTACAGCTTAAACAGCCTGTATATATTGTAAATGAATGGGATAGTGTTCACTCTGATAGTGCCTCTTTAGAAATTAAAGATGGCCTGTTATTTGAACCTCAGCTTAAAAAATATTTATGGAGCGAACAGCAACTTAAAGATGCTCTAGCTCAAAAGCAAGATCTGATTGTGGTCAGTCAACCGAATAATTTTGTGACTAAAGACCCTTCTGTAAAAACTCTACACTACCGAAACTATGATGTATTTATTTTCCATCCAACAAAATAAATACATCAGAAATAAAAAAGGAAGCCTAAGCTTCCTTTTTTATTTTAAAATGCTTACTCTTCAGAAGTATCTTCATTATTAGATACAACTTCTTCACTATCAGTTTCAGTCGTATCTACTTCGCCTTCAAGAAGTTCTTCATCATCTTCTACAGCTTCAATTGAAACTACACCAACTAGCGTTTCTTCTTCGCTTAAACGAATCAAACGAACACCTTGAGCATTACGGCCTGTCATTGCCACTTCTGCTGCACGTGTACGAACAAGCGTACCGCCATCAGAAATCAGCAATAACTCTTTAGTTTCATCAATAGAAACTGCACCAACTAGCTCACCGTTACGTTCACTTGTTTTAATTGCAATAACACCCTTACCACCACGTTTCTTGGTTGGGAAGTCATTTACAGGGGTACGTTTACCATAACCGTTGGCACTCGCACATAACACTTCACCTGTTTCAGGTACAACAACAAGCGATACGATACGGCTTACCAGACTTGAATCTGCTGAATCATCGTTATCATCCGATTCATCATTTTCTACATCTGCATCTTCTTCACTTAAGGTACTGCTTGCAAAGCTCACGCGCATACCACGCACACCTTTCGCTGTACGTCCCATTGCACGAACGTCAGTTTCAGCAAAACGAATTGCCTTACCTTCGTTAGAGAACAACATGATTTGCTGATTACCATCAGTAATCGCAACACCAATTAAGGTATCTTCTTCATTGAGCTCAATAGCGCGTAGACCATTTGAACGAATGTTTGCAAACTGTTCTAACTCAACACGTTTAACCGTACCAGAAGCAGTCGCCATAAATACATAGTGATTTTCTGGGAACTCAGTCAACGGTAAGATAGCTGTTACAGTTTCATTTGCATCTAAAGGTAACAAGTTCACGATTGGACGGCCTTTTGCCCCACGTGATGCTTGAGGAACTTCAAATACTTTCAGACGATACACTTTACCCACATTGGTAAAGCAAAGTACCGTCGCGTGGTTCGATGCCACAATCAGATGTTGAATAAAATCATCATCTTTCATTGAGGTTGCAGACTTACCACGTCCACCACGGCGCTGTGCCTGATAATCTGAAAGTGGTTGAGTTTTTGCATAACCCGTTTGTGAAACAGTTAATACAACCTGTTCTTCTGGAATTAAATCTTCACGGCAGAAATCAACACGAGATTCAACAATTTCGGTACGACGTGCATCACCATATTGTTGTAACACTTGTGCTAGCTCTTCACGAATAACAGCCATCAACAAATTGAAGTCGTTTAGAATGGCAGTAAGTTCAGCAATTTGACCTAAAATTTCGGTATATTCTGCGTGTAACTTGTCTTGTTCTAAACCAGTTAAACGGTGTAAACGTAATTCTAAAATTGCGCCAACTTGTGTCGGAGATAGACGGTAAATTGAATCGCTTAGACCAAATGGACGATTTGGATCTTCACCTTCAATTTCATCTGGACGAACAGAAATTGCACCTGCTTTTTCAAGTAATGAAACAACACCACCACCTGCCCACTCACCAGCAAGTAAACGCTCACGCGCTTCAGCAGGGTTAGCAGAAGTTTTGATGGTTTCAATAATTTCATCAATATTGGCTAAGGCAACTGTCAAGCCTTCCAAGATATGACCACGTTCACGTGCTTTACGCAATTCAAACATGGTACGGCGTGTCACAACTTCTTGGCGGTGACGAATAAATGCCGCAATAATATCTTTCAGATTCATCAATTTTGGTTGTCCATTGTCTAGACAAACCATGTTGATGCTGAATGAGTTTTCAAGTTGGGTATTTAAGAATAAGTTATTTACAACGACTTCTGCGTTTTCACCGCGTTTTAAGTCAATTGCAATACGCATACCGTCTTTGTCAGACTCATCACGAAGCTCTGAAATACCTTCAAGTTTTTTCTCTTTAACTAACTCGGCAATACGTTCAATAACTCTTGCTTTGTTTACTTGGTATGGAATTTCAGTAAAGACGATAGTTGTACGACCAGTCTTTTCATCTTCTTCGAAATGATATTTACCACGAATGTGTAAACGGCCTTTACCTGTACGGTAAGCATCTACAATACCTGATTTACCGTAAATAATACCGCCTGTAGGGAAGTCAGGACCAGTAATGTATTCCATCAATCCTTCAATCGAAATATTCGGATTATCAGCATAAGCCAAACATGCATTCACAACTTCTGTCATGTTGTGTGGTGCCATGTTGGTTGCCATACCTACAGCAATACCAGCAGCACCGTTAATTAACAAGTTTGGAACGCGTGTCGGAAGTACCTGAGGAATACGCTCAGATCCGTCGTAGTTATCTTCCCAGTCAACTGTGTCTTTTTCTAAATCTGCAAGAAGCTCATGCGCCAGCTTGGTCATACGGACTTCGGTATAACGCATTGCCGCGGCGCTATCACCATCGATCGAACCGAAGTTACCCTGACCATCAACCAATAAATAACGTAAGCTAAAGTCTTGAGCCATACGAACAATGGTTTCATAAACAGCTGAGTCACCATGCGGGTGATATTTACCGATTACGTCCCCAACGACACGAGCAGATTTCTTGTAGGCTTTGTTATAGTCATTGCCCAATTCGTGCATGGCATAAAGCACACGACGGTGAACAGGTTTAAGACCGTCTCTCACATCCGGCAATGCACGAGATACGATTACACTCATTGCGTAATCTAAATATGAATGCTTGAGTTCGTCCTCAATGGCAATCGGTCGGATTTCCGATACGCTCATGCATACTCCTTCTTACAGATAGATATTTCTATCCGTTTATATGTCTTGATCTTGCAAAAAATTTAGTTCCGGAAAGTGAACTAAAATCGAAAAAAATATAGCTGTATACTATAGCATAAATTGCTCGTTAACTGGGAGTTTGGCGCTCTGAAAATAGCATTTTTTTACAATAAAAATTCTATTAGAATTAATAAGTTAAAATTATAGGTTTCTGCTTTTAAATGTATTTCTTAAAACACAATTGTTCGACCAAAATATAAACAACATAAAAGTGCCCTTTTTAGGACACATTTCATCAATTTAAAGAATCAATCTTTTCATCTTAGCCCAATCCAGCAACATTTGAGCAAAAGATTCTGAGTTTTTTTTCAAACTCATTATGTTTTTGAATAATCAATTTGAAATTGTCATTCTACAGGGCGATATTGAGCAGGCATCCATTGATAGCCTTTTGGACCCTTGCCAATATGCCCAATGCCAGGGAAAGCCACATGTGCTGCCCCTACCCACCATTGGTTTTTATAAGCATGCTCAAAAATATTTTTACGAACAGCTATAGCACTTTTCGAATTAGTATCGGGCTTATAGCTTGCTTCAGGATAAGGAAACTGTACTGCACCATAGTGCACAACATCGCCGAGACCTAAAAACTTTTGACCATTTTTTCCATCTACTAAATATGAAGAATGACCTTCTGTATGGCCATGAGTCACGATGAGTTGAACATTCGGTACGTTAAAAGAGGATTTGGTAAAAGCAACTAGCCGTCCTGCTTTTTGGTACGGCTGTAATGCATCGCGTGTCATTTTAAAAATTGGCTTAAAAAAGTTAGTGGCTTTTGCCTCATTCGCTGGCGATGTCCAAAAGTCGACATCTTCTTTAGCCAGATAAACTTTGGCATTTGGATAAACCATTTTGCCATCAAGTGTAATACCGCATAAATGATCTGGATGGGCATGTGTAATCAAGATAGTATCTATTTGTTCAGGCTGTACGCCTGCTTTCTTTAAATTTTCAGGTACATGGCCCAAGGTAGGCCCAAAACATTTTGCAGTCCCTGCATCAATTAAAATATTTTGTGTCGGTGTTTGTACAAGATAGGCAGAGAAATCCGTGACAATCTGGTTATGCTCATCTACAGGAACAAAGTTTTCCTCAAACAATTGATTGGCTTTTTCAGCTGAAATACCCAGTAAATCACTACGAGGCAGTCCCAGTTCACCATCAAACAATGCCGTTACTTTAAGGTTTCCTACGGGTTGTAAAAAGTAACCATCGACCTGATGTACACTTTGCTTTTGTTCTGCATATATACCTGTACTGGCACTCAGCAACAATAATATGGCAAGTGATTTTAATGATTTCATCATAGAGTCCTTCGTATTTTAATACTTTAACTCTATTGGTTTTGATCTGCTTAAATCGCTCAATAAGCGATAAGAAACGCTCAAATTAGCTTAGTCAGCAGCTAAAACGGCAGGATCTACCCCATAACGCTGCATAAAGCGTTCACGAAAAATAGCAACCGATTGATATCCAGATTTTGCTGCAATAGTTTTCATAGGTAACTTTTTCGAATACAACAACTCAAGTGCATAAGTAAGACGTGCATGCGTAATCGTTTCTCTTAAGGTTGTATCTTCATGGCCAAGCTTGCGGCGAAGTGTTGCACTGCTCAAACCTAGTCGCATTTCAAACTCATTAGATTGCCAATGATGCTGTGGATTGTCTATTACCCAATCGTGAATGATTTTTGTCAATTTAGGTGGAGGTACAATTAACACATCTGAACAATGCTGTTGGCATAACTGTACAAGTATAGCGGTAATACATAAACGTGCTTTCACCACATCATGATTAAATAAAGCCGTTTGCCACTCAGCTAAAGATGTTGCGAAATCGTCAATTGAAAACTTTAATATTGCTTCAGTTTTGTCAACTACGGGCTTCGCCCAAATCATCTGTGCAGCTTGAATGACTTCGTCACACATAGGTACAAGAATAGTGAGATATTCACCCGTTATAGGGTCAGGCAGATTAACTGCATCGATAACCGTATCGGGTTTTATAATATAGAGATCGCCGGCACTAAAATTGATTTGCTTTGTTTGAAGATTTAATTGTTGTTGCCCATATAAAATAAATCCCATGTGCAACTGGTTCACTTTAATATTTGAAAGTCCATGCTGGTTTGTCGATCGAATACATAAATAATCTCGTGCCATATCTGCCCGTGCCAATCTCACAAGTGATTGATGCAATTGGTGGGTTTCTAGGGAAGCGGAATAATTAATATTCATAATGATGATCTAAATAAAAAAACGCCCTTGGCTATTTATAGCACAAGGGCGTTTTTCGAATAAGTGACAAGCTGTAAATTACAACTTGCTTACTAATTCTGGTACTACAGTGTTCAAATCACCAACTAACCAGTAGTCAGCAACACTGTTGATTGGCGCTTCTTCGTCTTTGTTGATTGCAACAATAACTTTAGAATCTTTCATACCAGCCAAATGCTGGATCGCACCAGAAATACCTACAGCAACGTAAAGGTCAGGCGCAACGATTTTACCAGTTTGACCCACTTGGAAGTCGTTAGGTACGAAACCTGCATCAACTGCTGCACGTGAAGCACCTTGTGCTGCGCCAAGCTTGTCAGCTAATGGATCAAGTACTTTATGGTAATTCTCACCAGAACCTACACCACGACCACCAGAAACTACGATGCGAGCAGCTGTTAATTCTGGACGCTCAAGTTTAACGATTTCTTCAGATACAAACTTAGAAATGCCTGCATCTTTTACTTCGCCAACTGTTTCAACAGTAGCAGAACCACCTTCTGCAGCAACTGGATCAAATGCTGTACCACGAACAGTACCAACAATGATTGCTTCGTCAGATTGAACAGTCGCAATCGCGTTACCTGCATAAATCGGACGCTTGAATGTGTTAGCTGATTCAACAGAAATAATGTCTGTGATCATGCTTACATCAAGAAGCGCAGCAACACGTGGAAGGATGTTCTTACCAGTCGTTGTAGAAGCAGCTAAAACGTACTTGTAACCTTTAGCTAAGTCAGCAACTAAGCCAGCTACGTTTTCAGCTAACTGGTTTGCATAAGCAGCATTGTCAGCAAGTAAAACCTTGCTGACACCAGCAACTTTAGCAGCAGCATCAGCAACTGCCTGAGCACCAGAACCAGCAACTAATACAGTAATATCACCACCGATTTTTTGAGCTGCAGCAACAACGTTTAAAGTAGCACCGTTAAGTGTCTGGTTGTTGTGATCAGCGATAACTAAAATACTCATGATTTTATCCTTCCGTATTAGATCACTTTCGCTTCATTTTTCAATTTTTCTACAAGCTCATCTACAGATTTCACTTGTACACCAGCTTTACGTTCTGCCGGAGCTTCAACTTTAACAGTTTTAAGCTTAGTACCAGCTGTAACACCGTAATCAGCAGGAGATTTAGTATCAAGCGGTTTTTTACGAGCTTTCATAATGTTAGGCAATGCTGCATAACGTGGCTCATTTAAACGCAAGTCCGTTGTAATGATTGCAGGAAGCGCAAGTTCAACAGTTTGTAAACCACCGTCGATTTCACGAGTCACTTGCACTTTACCGCCATCTACTTTCACTTCAGAAGCAAATGTACCTTGACCAGCACCTAATAATGCGCCAAGCATTTGACCTACTTGGTTAGAGTCATCATCAATTGCTTGTTTACCAAGAAGGATAAGTTCTGGTTTTTCAGCGTCAACAACACTTTTTAAGATTTTAGCAACTTCTAGAGCGCCAATTTCGTCAGTGGTTTCAACCAAAATACCGCGGTCTGCACCTAAAGCCATTGCAGAACGGATTTGTTCTTGAGCTTCTTTAGGGCCAACAGAAACAACAACGATTTCTGATACTGTTCCTTTTTCTTTTAAGCGAACCGCTTCTTCCACTGCGATTTCACAAAATGGGTTAATTGACATTTTAACGTTGGTAAGGTCAACCCCACTATTGTCCGGCTTAACACGAACTTTAACGTTGGCATCAACCACACGTTTTACAGCAACAAGAGCCTTCATGTAATCCTCGGCTGTTCTAGCAAAAGTAAATGTTGAGAAAAGTATATTAACTCTTCGATTAAAATTTTTTAGGTACCCTATCTTGCAATGTGTTTGGCATTTCGGTCAAGTCACAATTTCCGCTACCGCTATAAAAAAGATGAAATGCTCAGTTCATAAATTTTTTTTCACCTATAGATGTCTGCTATTTTATTCTTTTTAAAGTCTATTTTATACATTGATTTTTATTATCTTTTTATCTTATTTACCTTATTAGCCAGAAGCATAAGTACTGCGTAAAAAACTCAAAATTTGTCATTTTTAGGCCATATATGCTGATAAATTATGCAAAGATCAAAATGGTCAATTGGGTAATTACACTGATTTTATTTAAACAAATGTGTAAAAAAATACAAATGATCTCTACATTCACCTTATTTAGTACAGTCAAACTCGCTTATTCATAAATAATTTATATGAAATTACTTAATGCTTGGTCGCTCGTGGATGGGCCTGATCATACACTTGTGCTAAATGATCAAAATCAATATGCGTATAAATTTGTGTAGTAGACAAATTACTATGACCTAACATTTCTTGCACCGACCGTAAATCACCACTACTTGATAACATATGACTAGCAAAACAATGGCGAAGTAAATGTGGGTGCAAATCGACATTTACTCCAGCTCTTTGAGCCTGAAGTTTTACACGTTTCTCGATTTGCCTTGGGGTGAGTACTCCCCCATGTTGGGAAATAAAAACAAAAGCATTTTGATCAAAATGCCCTTTCCAGATTTTGTAAATTTTTAGCCAATTCAATAAGCTTTCTTTCGCCTTTTTCCCAAATGGTACAATACGAGTTTTATTTCCTTTACCTGTAATACGTACTAGTTGTCGATTAAAATCTATATCTTTAATGGTTAAACCTTGTAGTTCAGCCAGACGCAAACCACTTGAGTAAAGTAACTCGAGCATGGCTTTATCTCGCAACCAAAGCTGCTGATCAATTGGTTTTTCCGGCATGGGCTGATCTAAAATCTGATTAACCGTTTCTATATCGATCATGCCCGGCAAAGGTCTAGGCTGGCGTTTTAACTTAAAATCATCAGTAGGATTAATTTCTAGATATTTGCCCTGTTCAGCCCATTTCATAAACTGCCGAATAGAAGTGAGATGACGTTGCATACTACTTGAGCTTAGCTGGTCTTGCTCAACACGCTGAGCCAGATATTCACGTAAATCGGAAGCTTCAACATTTCTTAAATCAACTTTTTTAAGTTCACAGAACTCAAGAAAGCTTTTAACATCTCGCTCATAAGCCGTGATTGTATGCTCAGACTGATTTTGAATTTTTCTTTCTTTTAACCACATCGAGAGCAGTTGTAATGCAAAATCCAAATTGCTCTCCATTTATTTGCCCATTTTTTTGAGTGTACCAAAAACTGTTAGATCAAGAAAATTTGATATCACATAGCATAATGAAACTAACTTATCTATTACAATTCACTTCAAGTATTTGCCCGAAACCGGAACCATGACCAGCATACTCATTCCCTACTTAATTGCCATAACTTTACTTACGCTTACGCCTGGTTTAGATACGACTTTAATTATTCGTACCGCTACACTTGAAGGTAAAACTAAAGCGTTTCAAGCAGCAGTAGGCATTAGCCTTGGCTGTATTGCATGGGGAATTGTGGTTGCTTGTGGTTTGGGTGCTTTGCTCATGGCTTCTGATTTAGCTTTTAATATTCTGAAATGGATGGGGGCTGCTTACCTTGCTTGGTTGGGTTTAAATATGATTTTAAAACCGCGTAGCCAACTTTCAGATATGCAAACAGTTAATTCAAATCTCTCTACTTCAGAGAATTGGTTCATTAAAGGTTTCTTTGGCAATTTACTCAATCCTAAAGTTGGCATTTTTTATATTTCATTTCTTCCGCAGTTTATTCCAACGCAAGCTTCAGCTGTGACTTGGGTAATGGGGCTTGTAATGATTCATGTCGTGATTGGAATAGTATGGTCAAGTCTATTAATTATGGCCATGCAGCCACTGTCACGTTATCTTAAGCAACCTAAATTTGTGAAATATATGGACCGAATTACGGGCAGTATTTTTGTTCTATTCGCATTAAAATTAGCTTTCAGTAAGAGATAAATTTTAAAAAGCGTGCTAACGCATGGCACGCTAAATACTATTTAAAGATTTACATGAAGTTTTTTTAAGTAGGTTTGTATGTGCACTGCAACTTCATCGGCATGTTTTTCTGCTAATTGATGATCGCCATTTTTCACAACATATAACATCGAATTTTTAATTTTTTGATTTAGATATTCCCCCACCGGAACGGGACTCACTGGATCGTTATCGCCCCAGATTAATAAAGTTTCAACATTTATATCTGACAAAAATTCTTCATAGTTGGCATTAGTGGTAACAAACCAATCTGGGTATTTTAAAAATGCTTGGCTATATGCTTCACGCCAGTCTTGCACTTTAAATGATTCAAGGTTGATTCCACCTGAAGTTGCGATTAAGACTAGCCCTTTCACCAATTGAGGTTTTTGCAAGGCCGCTGCAACAGCAAAAATCCCACCCATAGATTGAGCAATAATTATAGATTCTTCATTAATTTGATTGAGAACATAATTTGTTAGATCTTCAAAATTTTTGATCGCAAACGATTGTGGTGTATCGCCGAAACCAGGGTAACCAATAATTTTTGTACGATACTGCTGAAGTAATTTTTCAATTAATGGATACCAAAATGCAGTACTGCCTGATGCGCCAGGTAATAAAATCAAATTATTCATATTTTTATAAAGTAATAAAGTTAAAAAATTATTCTACATATAAAAGAAAGCCTCTTTTATCATTTTAACTGATTAAAAGAGGCTTCTATTTAGGTCATGCGATTAGCCTTGGAAATAACGTAAATCCAAACGCCCATCATATACATGAGTTGTTGGTCCCGTCATCCAAACCACATCACCTTCTTGCCATTCAATTTGTAACTTCCCACCAGCAAGTTCCACTTCAACTGAGTTAGCAAGCAAACCACGGCGCATACCACTGACCGCAGCAGCACATGCTCCTGTACCACAAGCCAATGTTTCACCAACACCACGTTCAAATACACGTAAGCGAACATGTTTTTCATCAATGACTTGCATAAAACCCGCGTTAACGCGTTCAGGGAAACGTTTATGTGATTCAACTTGCGGGCCAATACCTGCTACATCTGCAGTTAGTACATCTGGAACAATAGTGACCGCATGGGGGTTCCCCATGTTGACTACATCAATACTAATGTTTTGATCATTTGCCAACGCAAGGGTATATAAAGCTTCTGGCTCTTCTGCAACAAATGGAATTTCATTTGGTAGAAACTTTGGGTAGCCCATATTTACGCGCACCCAACCATTTTGCCCAAGCTCTGGCTTTACAATACCAGCTTTAGTTTGTACGGTAATGTTGGTTTTATTAGTTAAATGACGTTCATGTACAAAACGTGCGAAACAACGTACACCATTACCACATTGCTCAACCTCAGAACCGTCTGCATTGAAAATACGGTATTTAAAGTCAGCTTCTGGTAAATCTGGTGGCTCAACAATTAAAAGCTGGTCAAACCCTACACCAAAGTGTCGATCAGCCAAACGTTGAATAGTTGCTGTATCTAAATAAGCTCTTTGGCTAATTAGATCAACCACCATGAAATCATTGCCCAAACCATGCATTTTGGTAAATTCTAATAACATCTCATTTATTCCTCAGGCAATAAACGTTCTTTTTCCCAAAGCGACTCAACCGTTTCACGTTCACGAATTAAATAGCTCTTTTCACCTGATACCATGACTTCTGCGGCACGGCCACGTGTGTTGTAATTTGAACTCATGACAAAGCCATAGGCCCCTGCACCGAGTACAGCCAACAAGTCATTTTCTTGCAATGCGATTGAACGGTCTTTACCAATGAAATCACCTGTCTCACAAATTGCACCCACCAAATCCCATGTTTTTTCTTCGGTATCGGTACGTGGTACAACAGGCTGAATATCCATCCAAGCTTCATATAAAGCAGGACGAATCAAATCATTCATTGCGGCATCAATAATGGCGAAGTTACGGTGTGTCGTTGGTTTCAGTAAATCAACTTTGGTTAAAAGCACACCCGCATTTGCGCTAATGCTACGACCCGGCTCCATATAGACTTTCAGGCCTAATTTTTCTAAAGCAGGTTTCATAGAGTTTGCATATTCTTCAACACTTGGCGGTGTCTCATCTTTATAACAAACCCCTAAACCACCACCAATATCGATATGTTTTAAACTGATCCCAAGTTTTTTCAACTCATCAATCATGACAACAACACGGTCTAAAGCATCTACAAATGGTTTAGTTTCAGTAAGCTGTGAACCAATGTGGCAGTCAATACCTACAATTTCAAGGTTAGGTAAAGAAGCAGCATATTGATAGGTTTCATAAACGGTATCACTTGGAATACCGAATTTATTTTCTTTTAAACCTGTAGAGATATAAGGATGTGTTTTTGCATCGACATCTGGATTTACACGTAAAGAAATCGGCGCTTTTTTGCCTAAACGAGCTGCAACTTTTTGAAGACGATCTAACTCTGCATTAGACTCGACATTAAAACAACCAATACCTACATTTAGTGATGTTTCAATATCAACTTCAGTTTTACCTAAACCTGAAAATACAATTTTAGAGGCATCCCCACCCGCTTTTAAAACACGTGCTAACTCACCACCAGACACAATATCAAAACCTGCACCAAGTTTTGCCAAGACACTAAGAACAGCCAAGTTTGAGTTAGACTTCACCGCAAAACAGATTTGATGATCAATAAAGTCAAAAGCACGATCCATATCTAAATAATGTTTTTCAAAAGCTGTTTTTGAATAAACATATAACGGTGTGCCAAATTGCTGCGCAAGCTGCTCCAGAGAACATTGCTCTGCATGCAATACTCCATTAATGCGGGTGAAACTCATGAATGTGTCCTTATTTCAAAGCTTAAGGTGATGTAGTTTGGGTTTGAGCTGATGATGATTCAACCGGCTGTTCAGCCTTTTCATCCTTTTGCACAACTTGTTTTGACTCTTTATTACGATAGAGCAAGTATTTTGCACGGTTGTCATAATTTGGATCAGAAGGTAGCTGTAATACTCCTGACTGACCGCAAGCTGTAAGCAAAATACTGCTGCTCAATAAACTGATGAGGCAAATGACACGACGCATCTGAGCACCTGATTTAAACAATTCGATGCAGTATACCGTGATCATGCAAGCGGCTAAAGAGTAAACTTAAAGAGAAAAACAATATGCATAAAAAACGCCAGCTTTTCAGCCAGCGTTTAGTCATAACCAAATCAATTAAATTACTTTTTATGACGTGGTTTATAGAAGAAGAAATAACCAATGATCAAGATAACAAACCAGATTGGGCTGACTTTAAGTGCTTTAAACGTGTCTGGCTCTAAAGACAACACGTAAATCATGCCAACAAAGAAAATAATCGTGATCCAACAAGTAAATAAACCACCAGGTAATTTAAATGTCGATTTTGCATGGAGTTCAGGACGTGTTGTGTAATAACGCATGTAACTCCAGATAATCAGTAACCACACGCAAATAAACAGAATCGTTGAAAGTGTCGTTGCAAGGGTAAATGCTTCAACTGTATTGGGTACAAAATACTGTAATGCTGCACCTAGCAACAAACATGCAGCAGAGAAATACAATGCATTTGCTGGTACTGCACGTCTGTTCAGTTTACCAAAAGCCTTTGGTCCCTGAGCTTCACGAGATAAACCAAACAACATACGGCTTGTTGAGAATACGCCACTGTTCATTGATGACATGACCGATGACAACACGACTAAGTTCATCAGGATAGCTGCTGCTGCAATACCAGCTTGGCTAAACAAGTTCACAAATGGACTAATGGCCGGATCAATTCTGTTCCACGGTGTTACCGACATAACAATAAGTAGCGCCAACACATAGAAAATAATGATACGGATTGGAATTGAGTTAATCGCCTTAGGTAAATTACGCTGAGGGTCTTTTGTTTCCGCAGCCGTTGTTCCTACCAGCTCTACCCCTACAAAGGCAAAAATCGCAATCTGGAAACCAGCTAAGAAACCATGAACACCAGTCGGGAAGAAACCACCATTTGCCCAAAGATGAGTAAACGAAGCAACCTCACCCGTACTAGAAGTAAAGCCAGTAAAGATCATCCACAGACCGACAGCAATTAAAATAATAATCGCAAGGATCTTGATGAGCGCAAACCAGAACTCTAACTCACCAAATAGACGTACAGTTAACAGGTTCAAGCCCATAATAAATACAATAGCGGCAACACTAATCATGGCTCCTTCAACAGGAGAAAAAGGCTGGCCATTATTGAAGAATTGTAGGTAATAGATAATTGCAGAAAGATCGGCAATACCAATCGTGATCCAGCACAACCAATAGGTCCATCCCACAAAATAACCTGCCCATGGGCCAATTAGATCTGTAGTGAAGTCAATAAATGATTTATAGGTCAAATTTGAAAGGAGTAATTCACCAAGCGCGCGCATGACAAAAAACACCATTACACCAATAATCAGGTAAATAAATAAGATAGATGGGCCGGCAAGACTAATCGTTTTACCTGATCCCATAAATAATCCGGTACCGATGGCACCACCAATCGCGATCAGCTGTAAATGCCGATTGGAAAGACTACGATGGAGCTCACCTTGTTCATGAGGGTCGCTCAGATTTTGATTCGACATTTTATGAATACACTCCAGTAATTTTTTTAGTCCGTTAGCTAAATTCAAATCAAAAAGACGATATCGCACCATTTGCAGGTATCTTTTAAATGTATATTTTTTGACAACTTTTCAGCTAACCAATTTTTGTCTGTATTGCTGATAATTTCAAGCCACATACAATTAAATCCGATAATACGCACAAGAACACAGCAATACAACGCACTTTCCAGTCTAAAAATAAGACTTGAACCAGTTTGATTTTTAAATTAAAAAAGCTAAATCAAAAAACCAACTTTTCACCTTCATTTCCATTTCAAGTTTCTAATATTCCCTCGAAATTAAAACTACTATTACATTTCTTTGCTTTTAAAACATGACATTTACTCTAATTAATTTCACCTATCTAAGCTTAAGCAAAATGTATTCCATAACCATGAAGTTCTCTATTGGGCTTTTTGCTATACTCTGTTTTTTACTGATTATGAAGTTATCTAACTGAAGTCGAATATGAGCAAAGTCAAAACTGTTTACCGTTGCGAACAATGTGGTGCCGATCACCTTAAATGGGCAGGTCAATGTTCAGAGTGTGGTGAATGGAATTGTCTGACCGAAGTCAAACTTGAACCTACAACCACCCATCGTGCTCGTCCTAAACTTGGAGGCTATGCAGGTCAAGTTGCCAATATTACAACGCTAAATAAAGTCTCTGTCTCTCATGAAACCCGCTTACCTACTGGTATTAGCGAATTTGACCGTGTGCTTGGTGGTGGCTTGGTGACAGGCTCTGTTGTCCTGATTGGTGGTGACCCAGGTATCGGTAAATCAACGATTCTTTTGCAAACTGCAACGCACATGGCGAGCGCAAAAAGCTCTGCACTTTATATTACAGGTGAAGAGTCACTGTCTCAGGTTGCCTTACGTGCCCAGCGTCTTGACCTGCCCACAGATCAATTGAAAGTCATGGCAGAAACCTGTGTCGAACGAATTTGTGAAGTTCTAGAACAAGAGCGCCCTGTGGTTGCCATTTTAGACTCTATTCAAACGCTTTATACAGAAACACTTCAATCTGCTCCGGGCGGAGTTTCACAAATCCGTGAATCTGCGGCTTTATTAACCCGCTATGCAAAAAATAGTGGCACGGCGCTATTTATTGTTGGTCATGTGACCAAAGAAGGTGCGCTTGCAGGTCCACGTGTTTTAGAACACATGGTGGACTGCGTACTATATTTTGAAGGCCAATCAGACTCGCGTTATCGTATGATTCGTGCTGTTAAAAACCGTTTTGGTGCAGTCAATGAACTTGGCGTATTTGGCATGACCGACAAAGGGTTACGTGAGGTTGCCAACCCTTCTGCTATTTTCTTAAGTCGCTACGATGAAGCAATTCCCGGTTCAATTGTTATGATTAGCCGTGAAGGCACCCGCCCACTTTTAGTCGAAGTTCAGGCTTTAGTTGATGATGCTCAAGGTCAACCAAGACGTGTCGCACTCGGCCTTGAACAGAACCGTTTGAACATGTTGCTTGCTGTTATGCACCGTCACGGCGGTGTTCAAACCACAGGACAAGATGTATACGTCAATATTGTAGGTGGTTTAAAAATCACTGAAACAGGTTCTGACTTGGCGGTTTTACTGGCCTGTGCTTCGAGTTTAAGAACCAAAGCATTGCCTCAACAACTTGCAGTTTTTGGGGAAGTCGGTCTTTCAGGTGAAATCCGTCCTGTACCTAATGGGCAAGAGCGTTTAAAAGAAGCGGCAAAACATGGCTTTAAATATGTCATTTTACCAAGAGGAAACGCCCCACAAAAAGCGATTCCCGGTGTACAAGTGATTGCCGTTGCGCGCTTACATGAAGCACTGACCGAAGCTATGCAGCTCAGTGATGAATTGACATAAAAAAATATATTTTTATAGTTGAAATTTAGTGTGAATGACTGCATAAATACTATTACAAATTAATTTTAAACAGGAATTTCCTATGGAAGTACACCAGCGCGGCTTGATAACCGGTATTTTAATGGCTGCTTTGGCAATTTCTCCGCTTGCTGAAGCAAAACGTGCAGGTGGCGGTAAAAGCCACGGCATGGCACGCTCTACTACTTCAAGCCAGTCATATTCAAGCCCGTCATATCAACAACCTCGTCAAGTGGCTCCGGTACAACAACCTGCAACAGCGCCTCAGAGATCTGGTCCGGGTGTTGGTTCAATGGTTGCGGCTGGTGTAGCTGGTGCTGCCGTAGGTGCTGTTGCAGCACATGCTTTAGCTGATGATAAACCAACATCAACTGAACAACGTGCAACTCAGGCAGGTGCAAACCAGTCAGATGATCAGCAACAAGCAGTTCAAGCTCAACATCAAGAGAAAAAAGGTGGTATCCCTGGTTGGTTATGGGTATTGCTTGCTGCTGCTGTTGCCTTTTTTGTATTCCGCAAATTTGGTGCAAAAAAAAAATTAGCAGCGAATAATCCTTATGCTCCAAACAATAACGGACAAAACATGACTAGTCGTCCAGCAGCTCCAACAAATACAGCTGGAGATACTAATATCTTTGGTCAATCTGTAGGTGGTGGTACAGCAACTCAAGCTCCGTTTGGCGGCGCAACAACGAGTAACGGTAACCAATTACCAGATGGTAGCGAACCTGCTTCTTTCTTACGTGTTGCTCGTCAACGTTTTAACCACATTCAATCAATCAACAGTGCAAGTAACGTTGAAGAAATTCGCCGCTACTTAACACCTGAACTTTATAACTCTATGTATAACGATATCATGGAGAACCAAGATCAGGACGTTGCTGAGTTTAGTAACTTAAATGCAATGGTTGTAGACAGTGCGACTGAAAACGGTCAATACGTTGTAAGCGTACGCTTTACAGGTACAGTAAGTGAAGATTTAAATAGCTTGCCACAGCCATTTACTGAAATCTGGCACTTTGTGAAACCTGTTGGTTCACAACAGGACTGGGTTGTTGCAGGTATTCAACAAGCCTAAATTGAATAAGCTCTAAATAAAAAAGCCACAATATTGTGGCTTTTTTATTTATTAGCGATCAGGCAATTTCAGCAGGAAATGCGATGACTTTTTCAATTTTAACTTGGTTCGTTGCAACCATAAGTAATCGGTCAACTCCCAAAGCAATACCTGAACATTCTGGCATATGAGGCAATGCTGCCAACAAGTGTTCATCTAATGGCATGACATGAAGACCTTGCTTGGCCCGCTCTGCATTATCTGCCTCAAAGCGTGAACGTAATACGTCTGCATCAAGCAATTCATCGTAGGCATTGGCAAGCTCTAAACCTTCAATATAAACCTCAAATCGTGCTGCTACTTCTTCGCCATCTTCATCTAATTTCACTTTTGCCAAAGATGCCATTTCTGGTGGAAAGTCGGTTAAAAATACAGGTGCATCAAAACCTAAGCTTGGTTCAACAAAGTGCGAAAATAACAAATCCATATATGCTAAACGGTCATCCCCTAAATCGAGGTTTAACCCTACCCGATTTGCCGTATCTTTGAGTTGCGTCAACGTTGCTTGCAGAGGATTTATATCCAAGCGATCCTGAAAGGCATGTTTATAACTTAAAATAAAAGGACGAACTTCACCAAAACGATGCCGCAAGCAGGTTTGTAACAAATCGGCTGTTTCGTGCATTAAGGCTTTTAAGTCTAAACCCGGGCGATACCATTCGAGCATGGTAAATTCACTGTTGTGTTTGCGTCCATGCTCATCATCGCGAAAAACCTTACAGATTTGATAAATCGGCCCACTACCGCTTGCCAATAAACGCTTCATGGCAAACTCTGGTGAGGTCTGCAAATACTGAGTCTGCAACTTACCATTGATATGACGCAAAGCCTGAACTGACGCCAAATGTACATCGGTTACACCTGCTTGTGACACTATTGGTGTTTCAACTTCCATAACATCACGTTCAGCAAAAAACTGACGTATTTGGGTATAAAGTTTGGCGCGGGCTTTTAAAGCATCAATTGAACAAGTCGGTTGATAACTTAAACTCATGCCTGTGGTCCCCCATGTGCTGCCCATTCACGGCGAAGCGGATAATTTTTACGCAACAAATCAAATGCTTTTTGCTCTACTTTGCCATCTTTAACACAAGCACGTATATTGGCATCATCTAGAGCAATATCATAAATTTGAGATAGTTTTTGCTTTAACACTGCTTTTAAATCATGACCTGAAAAATAATCTTCACATGCAGGCAACTGGGTTTCAAAACGCTTATTTATATCGACCCCAAACTGTTGGCAAAACGCTTCATAAATCATTTGAGTACCGCGCGCCTTACCTTCTAGGCTATAGCCTGCAATATGTGGGGTTGCCAAAGCCAACATATTAAGAAGTTCTTCTGATATGACTGGCTCATGTTCAAATACATCGAGTACAACTTTACGCTGGGTACGTTGAATGTCTTCGATTAAGGCAGCCTCTTTCACGACTGGCCCACGTGCGCTATTAATTAAAATTGTGTCAGATGGAAGTGCCGCAAAAACGTTTTCATTAAAAAGATGATAAGTAGCATGCTCGGCATTTTTGGTTAATGGCACATGTATTGAAATGGCATTGGCTTGTTGCAATAAGGTTTGAAAGCTCACATTTTCAATTGAATCTAGTTGCACATACGGGTCAAAGCCAATGACGTTCCAACCGAGTAACCCTGCCATATAGGCTAAACGTTTACCTACATTTCCAAGACCAACGATACCTAAAGTAAATTTTTCTTGTTGTTCTAAGAGTTTAGCATCTAAATGTAGTAGTGCTGTAATCACATATTCAGCAACTGCCTGTGCATTACAACCTGCTGCATTTGCCCAAGTAATGCCATGTTTTTCTAGGGCTTGAATATCTAAATGATCAGTACCAATTGTGGCGCTACCCACATATTTTAAAGCAGTATTTTCAATTAATTTTTCGTTTACTGCCGTGACTGAACGAACCAATAAAGCTTCAGCATCTTTTACATCTGCATGAGTTAAGGTACGCCCTGCATGGTGTTGAATATCGCCAAACTCTGAAAAAAAGTAATCGGTAAATGCCAAATTTTCATCTGCGACGATTTTCATTGTCTGCAACCCATAGCTTATAAAAACGTTATTATCCTTTGAGTTGTAGCAAAGTACAATGTTCAAGGTATTAAATTAGTACAGGGTTTTAAGCTCCAATTTAATTACAAACCACCACCAAAATAAAAATACGCCGTTACCACAAGTATGAACCAAATTAAAATAATAAGCGCAGCAACCAAATAGTTTCGTGGCCTTTTTTCCTGTGCATCGAGCCACTCTTTTGCTTGTTGCTCTGCATCGAAAATGACTTGTTGAGGCGTAAACTGAACGGCTAACCAAATTAGGATCGGTAAAATGATGGCATCATCTATAAAACCAAAAATAGGAATAAAGTCTGGAATTAAATCGATTGGACTAAAAGCATAAGCCACCGCAATTATTGCAATAATTTTGGGTAAGACTGGCATTTGAGGATGTCTTGATGCAAACCAAAGCATAATAATTTGTTTTTTTAGACGCTTTGCCCATTCTTTTATCGATTGTAACCAAGACATTTAGACAGACTCTGAACTTTTAGAGCTTTATAATAATGTATAAAATTTAGCCATAACTTAAAAGTGAAAAGTAGAAATAGCGACTTAAGGTAGATAATACGGCGTAATCTATTTTAAATTTTATAGCTCTGTATATAAAACAAATCCATCTCCTCTACAAAAGCTTGCCAACGTTAGCCCAGACATTTTTGCTAAATGAATCGCCATACTGGTGGGTGCTGAAATTGAAGCCAGCAAAGCAATGTTAAGCTGGGCACATTTACGAATCAATTCATAGCTTGCCCGACTGGTCATGACAACAAAACCTAAACTGGTATCATGGTTTTCTTGCGCTAAATATCCAAGTAATTTGTCTAAGGCGTTATGGCGGCCTACATCTTCAAACACTGCTACAATTTTGCCTTCTACCACCCATGCTGCTGCATGCGCCCCACCCGTTAAAGCGGTAATTTCTTGTTGGGCTTTTAAATGAGAAATGGCAGCCGGAATTTGCTCAAGCCATGTTTTTGATGCATGTGTGGTAATTTTAGGAACATCTAACTGAAACTGCTCCAAGCTTTCAACTCCACATAAACCACAGCCTGTACGGCCTACCATCATGCGGCGATGCTGTTTTAAAGCTGCAAATGCTCTCGATGAAATGGTCATTTCCACTGTAATACCCAACTCATTTTGATGTACATCAAGTGCATATAACTCTTTTAAACTGGTTAGGATACCTTCTGAGAGACTAAAACCTTTGGCGAATAATTCAACATCGGTTGGTGTTGCCATCATCACGGCATGTGAAATACCGTTATATACCAAAGCAATTGGATACTCTTGAACAATATAATCTAAAATATTTTCAGATTCGTTTTTGTTAAACCGCTGTACTTGTAAGGTTTCAACTCCATAAGAATGTGGTGTCAAAATGATTTCCTTTATTTGGAAATGGCGCTTGTTGATAGCGCCATTTGTTTAAGTTACATATTTAAAAATTACATTGTGAGCTTAAAGGCTACTGACTTTCTTATCAGCTTCTTCAGGGTCAACGGCTGTTGCCAAGTTAAAATGTTCAGGTGCATTTCCGGGATGCAAAATCACAGGAACACTTTTTGAAGCCGGAATCTTGGCATACTTGTCGTGACTGCTTAATGCCACTAATGGATTGGTTTCCGGATAGTAAGCGGCTAAGCTGCCACGTGGAATGTTGTAGGGTACAATACGGAAACTATGCACAATACGTTTCATACCATCCGAGAAAACACTTTCAATATCGACCCACTGGTTTGCTTCAAAGCCCGCTTCATCAATATCGGCTTGGTTCATAAACAGCACACGGCGCTGACCAAACACACCACGGTAACGGTCATCGAGACCATATAAAGTGGTGTTGTATTGGTCGTGAGAGCGAGTGGTCATTAAGGTATAGACCTTACTTTCGGTATATGCCGCAGCGTACTGATTTTCTTTGTCAGCATAGACTTCTTCAAGTGGCATAATAATAAACTGCGCTTTACCACTTTTTGTATTCCAGATGTGCTGATTGGCTGGATGCTCTAGATGGAAACCGCCCGGGTTATAAACACGTAAATTAAAGTCATGGAACTCATCAAATACATCGGCAATTGAATCACGGATGCGGT
This sequence comes from Acinetobacter sp., assembly GCA_031277915.1. Lineage (GTDB taxonomy): Bacteria > Pseudomonadota > Gammaproteobacteria > Pseudomonadales > Moraxellaceae > Acinetobacter. The sequence goes on along the minus strand of JAITLL010000055.1, from coordinate 7,449 downwards.
CATAACTTTCGATATACCATTTCCATTTAATCTGACTGTCTGGAAGTACTGCTTCTGCCATTCTTGCCACAATATCCGGTTCAGACAAAATATTTTCAGAAATTGGGGTATTGCGCCCTGCCGACAAGTGAACATTACTCATTGAGTCTTCAACAGAAATTGCTTGCGGGCCATGAAGCTGTTCATCAATTTCGGTACGACCTAAACATGGCAAAATAAGCGCATCTTTACCACATACCAAATGGCTACGATTTAACTTTGTTGCGACATGGACAGTTAAATCACATTTTCTAAGTGCGTCTTGTGTAAAAGGCGTATCGGGGGTTGCAACTGCAAAGTTTCCGCCTAGACCAATAAAGACTTTAACTTCACCTTCAGCCATGGCTTTAATAGTTTCGACCACACCATGCCCATTTTTTCTTGGCGATTTAATTCCAAATACGCGGTCAATGTTGTCGAGTAATTTAGGGCTAGGTAACTCATTAATACCCATCGTGCGGTCGCCTTGCACATTACTGTGCCCACGAACCGGACAAAGCCCTGCACCCGGTCTACCAATTTGGCCACGCACCAACAACAAATTAGCCAACATATGTACATTGGCAGTTCCGTGGCGGTGCTGGGTAATGCCCATACCCCAACAGAAAATTGAACGATCAGAGTCTAAAAACAGTTTGGCGAGTTTTTCTAAATGTTCAGGCGATAAACCTGAGTGCTTATAAATATCTGCCCACTCGGTTCTTTCTACCTCAGCAATCATTTCATCGAAACCAACGGTATTGACCGCAATAAAGTTTCGGTCGAAAACACTTGGTTTACCTGAGGCAATTGCTTTTTTATCCCATTCATTTAAGTGCTTTAACATTCCCAACATCAGTGCATAGTCACCCCCAATTTTTGGCTGGAAATAATAACGACTAATTGGCGTACTACCATTGGTCATCATTTCGAGTGGGGCTTGTGGGTCTTGGAAACGCTCTAAGCCGCGTTCTTTAATCGGGTTAATCGCAATAATGTTGCCACCGCGTTTAGACACTTCACGCAAAGTACCTAACATACGTGGATGATTCGTACCGGGGTTGTGCCCAAAACTAAAAATAGCGTCGGCTATATCGAAGTCGTCTAGAGTGACTGTACCTTTTCCTAAACCAATCGAGTCAAGCAAACCGACACTTGTGGTTTCATGGCACATGTTCGAACAGTCTGGAAAGTTATTTGTACCAAAGCTTCGCACAAACAATTGATATAAAAATGCTGCTTCGTTACTGGCACGGCCTGACGTATAAAATGCCGCTTGGTCTGGGTTGTCTAGCGCATGTAAATGTTGAGCAATGATCTTAAATGCATCGTCCCACGAAATAGGCACATATTTATCGGTTGCAGCGTCATAACGAACTGGATCGGTTAAACGGCCTAAGTCTTCTAGGAAAAAGTCACTTTGCTCTGACAGCCAACTGACTGTATGGCCTGCGAAATATTCAGGAGTCACTGTTTTACTGGTCGCCTCAAAAGCAACTGCTTTGGCACCATTTTCACAAAAGTTAAATGCATGAGTGTCTTTCTTTTCAGGCCATGCACAACCAGGACAGTCAAAGCCTGTCGGCTGGTTAATGTTGAGTAAGGTGATTGAACCTTTGCCTAAAATATCTTGTCGCTTTAGGTTTCGAGCGACACTGAGCAGTGCGCCCCACCCGCCAGCAGGATGAGTATATGGCTCAATTCGCGCAAAATTATTATTTTCCTGTATATGCTTTTGTTCTTCTGAATTATCCACTTTTTCATCCTCTTATTTCTTTTTACATACTTAACAGATTCAATAAAATCACAATTTAAATCATGGTTATATCAAGACAATCTGTTGCTCAGGTTATTCGTAGAATCTACTTTTTATGTTTCCCACTATTTTAAAGCTTGCCCAACCGTTCTTATAATATGTGCCATATTGTTTACAATTACAATCATTCGCCCCAAGCATATTATTCAAACAATACCAATTAAAACAATCAGTTAAAAATTTAATAGTTGTAAGTTTTACAGATAAAAACATTATTGTATTTCTTTTTAAAAATTGACACTTACATGTCTTTATCTATGTTTTTTTCGTATTAAGCAGTATAAAACAATGAGAAATCTATCCGTATTAGAGCATTTATGAAGGTTGTAATCGCCCCCGATTCATTTAAAGACAGCTTATCTGCTTTAAAGGTAGCTCAAGCCATTGCCAAAGGATGGCAAGCAGTTTTCCCCCATGCAGAAACGATTTTATGCCCTATGGCAGATGGCGGTGAAGGAACGATTGAAGCTGTTTTAGAGGTGTGTAACGGTCAATGGCGTGAAAAAACTGTGGTCGGGCCATTGGGCAAATCTGTTCAAGCTAAATGGGGATGGTTAGCACATCAGAAAATCGCCATGATTGAAATGGCACAAGCGAGCGGCATACAACTTGTCCCACCGTCAGAGCGAGACGCTTGCCACAGCACAACCTTTGGCACAGGCGAGCTCGTTCTGGATGCTTTAGATGCGGGTGCAAAAGACATTATTTTAACTGTAGGCGGCAGTGCAACCAATGATGGCGGCACAGGATTACTCAGTGCTTTGGGTGCAGTTTTACTCGACGCTAACCAAGACATTTTACCCGCAGGTGGTTTAGCCCTTCGTCAGCTTTCAAAAATTGATTTAACGCACTTCGACTCTCGCATTCAGCACACACGGTTTTTATTGGCTGCCGATGTGACCAATCCGCTTTGTGGCCCAAACGGTGCCTCATATATTTTTGGCCCACAAAAAGGTGCTTCCCCGACTCAAGTGCAGTTACTTGATCAAGCCCTTACCCATTTTGCCGATGTCTCGGCTCAACTTTTGGGTTTCGACAAACGAGATGAAGCTGGCTCAGGTGCTGCTGGTGGTTTGGGTTTTGCCGCCAAAAGTTATTTAAATGCAGAATTTAAAGCTGGCGTTAAAGTCGTGGCTGAACTAAATCAACTTGAGCATAAAATTGCTCATGCAGATTGGGTCATTACGGGTGAAGGTAAATTTGACCAACAGACCTTAAGTGGTAAAACAGTTTTTGGGGTGAGTCAAATTGCCAAAACACACAATCTTCCAGTGATTGTCATTGCAGGAACTTTAGGCGAAGGTTATCAAGCACTTTATGAACACGGCGTTACGGCTGCTTTTTCGCTAGTCAATGGCCCCATACCTTTAGAACAAGCCTGTGAATATGCAGCAGAACTGATTTATGAGCGAACAGTCGATATTGCGAGATTAATTCAGTTTAATATGAACCAACCTTAAACATTACTTTGTTGTTTTCAAAACGGTCAAACCAATAAATAGGAAAATCTTATGAATGTTATTGATGCCCTTCGTAACCGCCGTGCAATTAAACGCTTCGACCCTACTTTTCAACTCTCTGAAGATAACAAAAAACAGTTATTACAAGAAGTTTTAGCCAATGCACCAAGTGCTTTTAACTTACAACACTGGCGCCCAGTGGTTATTGAAGACGTAGAGTTAAGACAAAAGATTCGCACGATTGCATGGGACCAACCACAAGTTACCGAGGCTTCTTTACTGATTGTGTTATGTGCAAAAGTAAGCTCGTGGGAAGCCGATGCTAAACGTGTGTGGGATGGGGCGACTCCAGAAGTTCAAAATATTATGGTTGGTGCAATTGACCAATATTATCGTGACCGTCCACAAACTCAGCGTGACGAAGTTATGCGTAGTGCAGGTATTTTTGCTCAAACCTTAATGTTACTTGCTCAAGAGCATGGTTTAGATAGCTGTCCAATGGATGGTTTTGACTTTGATGCGATGGCAAAGTTAATTCACTTACCTGAAGATCATGTGGTATGTTTAATGCTTGCCGTGGGTAAATCAGCATCTCAACCCTACCCTCGCGTTGGTAAACTTCCTTATGATGATATAATTATTGAAAATACATTCTAAGTTTTTATTTAAATTTCAGGCTTTCATTTTTAATTTTCATTATAAATATTTGGAAGCCTTTAATTTAATATCTATTATAAATTTCCATGATTTTAATAATACGATAGCGAATAGTAGTAAATAAGTGAAAGCACAAAACCTTTAACTTGAAATTATTTAGAAAATATAAAATACAACAAAGCATTTATCTCAAAATAATAATAAATTTATCTCATATATATCAATGTGTAATGACATGCTTATTCTCCACATATAATATCTATAAAAGAATATTTTTAAACATCTGAGCATGATTTTACTTTAAACGTAGTTTCAAGAGAAACGTGAGTGATTAAAGTCAATCATCTAAGACATGGTGTTTATTTTTTTCTAAATACTAAGGAAAAAATATGAAAAACCTGTTTCACATAAGCATGTCAGTCCTTCTAATTGGTAGCAGCTTGTTGCTCATAGCCTGTGGTGATATTGATAAATTATTCAGTTTACGTAATGATCCGATTATGAAAGTAAAAGACGGTATGAGTAGATCCGAAGTAATACATGTGATGGGGCAACCGATAAGAGAAATCACTTTACGTCAAATTGACAGCACATGTCTTGATTACATCACTTTCACTAAAAAAAAGCATGAACCTATTAATCATGCAATTGTATTTAATAATGAAAAGCGTGTCAGAGATATTTATACTCTTAGCAATTGCGATAAATTCGTTATAAAACCATCTTAAACAGTGGACTAAAAATTTATATCAAATTTTCAATATTTAAGAGAAATTTTAGTCTTATTTATAGCTTTGTATAAACCACCCCTGCTTTTTTTGCAGAGGCATTTTAAAATAAATAAATCGCTATTTATAATAGCTAATGCATAGTCAGTGAATTAACCCATTCAGTTTCCATTAATTATATTCACTCCATTTTAAAAATAGCCTTTAAAAATTAAATTTATATTTAAAAAAATAATAGAACATACACCCTACACCACTATAAAACGCGTTAAAAAATATTCTAATAACGCCTTTGGTTCTTCATTTTGATGGGAACTTAAAAGCTCCAGAATGGCACTATCAATCATAAATCCAAAAATCTCTGCTTCAGCATAAGAAGCGGTTTTTTTAGTTTCGACCATAAGGCAGAAAGTTTCATTTTTTAGCCAACGTCTATAACGTATAGCACTTTGGTAAGCATGGGGATAAAGCATTTTAATTTCAAAAATTGCTTTAAACAGCAAATAATAAGCGCTATTTAAGTCGGCATGAATCAGGTAAATCTGCCTAAGTTGATGTGTTAAGGGTGAATACTGTGAAGTTTCTATCACCTTTCTCATTTGCTCCATTAACATATCTTTTTGGTGCATCAGACACATTTCTATGAGCCGTTCTTTTGAGTGAAAGTAGTTGTAAAAGGTGGCTTTGGTCAGTTGAGATTCGGCAATAATTCGATCTACCCCGACTTTGTTAAACCCATATTGTTTAAATAAATTTATTGCAGTTTGGAGCACTTGTAATTTTCTAAATGAAGCATTTAAATTTTTCATATAGGCCACTTAAAATAATTTTTTGTTGTTTGTAAAAGAGATATAAAAAGCCTGTGCCTTTTCTGGGAGAAAAAAGGCACATCAAAGCCGCAAGACAGTGCTTGGCACATCTCAAGTTTTATTGTTGCTAAGTTTTAGTCGTGACGATTTAAAGCCTAATCAGCCACATGGCGATCAGACTCATAAAAAACTAAGTTGTGTTGTTATAGCTTTTGGCAACGGCTGCCAAGAAATAATGGATGTGCAAAGCCAACTCCTTTTTATTGGGAGTTCTGCCAGACATTTATAGAATTATGGTGGCAGAACGAGAAAGGGTTCGCAGACTAGTATTATCTCAAACTAGCACACCCGTAGGTGTCCCTTTCCCGTCCTACCGCTACGGGAAAGGAACGAGTGGCTACCACATATGAGTATTCCTCAGAAGGAATGGCTCTGATGCGGGAGATAATATGCGGTCTGCGACGACCGACTGGCAATGTAGGCCAGCAGGCAAAGAATAGTGCTCAACCCTTTTGCAGTCAAGCACACAAAATGACATTTGTTTTAAATTAGATCATTAAAAAGTAAGGATAAATAATGAGTGAGTTATTGTTAAATGAGGGTTTATAAAGGTATTAATAATTGATATTTCCACTGTAATAGCTTCTTATCTGCTCTGCTTTGCTGTATCTATAACCGTAAATGTTTTCTCTAAAAATTTAGGATTTATTCATTAACTATTTCAAAAATCCATAACCCTATTCATTTTATTGTAACTTGATGATAGTTCATCATTATGTCAATATAAGTACTTACTATTTTATGAAAAAAATTTTGGGGAAAAAATTCAGTGGATGTTGAATCTAATAAAAATGATTTTATTCATAATTTAGGTGAAATTAGAAATACTAATTTTAATAATAAAAAAACCTATACTTTTTTTTACAACGAACTAGAAGAACAAATAGATGAGCACCTAGAGCTTACAGACGCCCATAAAAATCCCACGAATAATCTACTTGAGCAAAAAACAATAATAAATAGTGCTAGCAATAAAATTAGAGGATTAACATATAGTATAGAAAATCTATTCTTAAAGTATACATCTACTCATTCCAGAGATATTATCTTAGAAAATTACAACACAGAGGTCAACTATTCATTTGATTTAATTAAAGATACAGAAATTCTAATAGAAAAATTTAAAGAACTTTGTAAAGGACTTTTTCCTGAATTAAAATCAAAAGATGGAGGACATATAATATTAAGACCACTTGAATCCTTTGTTATCCAAACTATTGAAAAAATAAGAATATTAAATGAAGAAATAATCAAAAACTTAGAAAACATCTACAAAAATCTTAATATCATTAAAAATTCTCTGAATGAAGAAATTAAAACTGAAAAAGATAGATTTGATATAGATTATCAAAAAAGATTTAAAGAAGAAACCACATTAATTTTAAAACGTTTTGAAAATGAAATAAGTAATTTGACAAAAAAATATGAAAACCAATTTAAAATTTTAAAATTAGATAATGATAAAATTCTTAAAAGCCATAATTTACTTAATAATGGTGTCGATTCAGCGTTAAAAAACTTAGCTAATTTAAATGAAAAAACTCAAAGTATTGAGTTAGAATACTCAAAAACAATCGGTAATGAAAACCAAAAAATTAAGCTAGAATTAGAAGAAACAAAATCTCAAATAGCTGATCAAATTGACTTTATCATTACTAACGTGAAAGCAAAATCTCATGCAATTGAAATCGCACACTCAGATTTTAAAAATTTAGTAGAAAAAGCTGGTATATACGAATTAACTAAAAACTATGAAAAAAAAGGAAATGAAGAAAAAAAAGAATATAAAGATTATAAAGATTATAAAGATTATAAAGATTATAAAGATTATAAAGATTATAAAGATTATAAAGATTATAAAGATTATAAAGATTATAAAGATTATAAAGATTATAAAGATT
>JAITLL010000024.1 GCA_031277915.1 Acinetobacter sp. | reverse complement strand
CTGCACCGACTGCACCGACTGCACCGACTGCACCGACTGCACCGACTGCACCGACTGCACCGACTGCACCGACTGCACCGACTGCACCGACTGCACCGACTGCACCGACTGCACCGACGCTGCCTTTAACGGTTACTAAGCCTAATCAGGTTGAAACTAAGAAAAAAACGGATGTTGCTAGAGTCATTAAGAAAGAAAGTATCCCTGCCAAAGTTCCTTCATCTACTCCAAGCACTTCCCAGATTGCTATTTCAACGCCAGATTCTTCAAATGATCAATCTAAATTTAGAACTGTCGATGGCGTAGAGTATGTAAATAATGAATATCTTGAAGATCAAGAGTTTAATCTTGAAGGTAAAAAACGCTTTTATGTTATGCCTGATGGTCAAGGAAGAACAGAGTTTGTTGAACGACAAAAAGGTGTAAGTAAATCCACTTTAGCGCAATACTTTCATAGACAATCTCAAGATGATCAGGGAGCAATTATTTTAGCTCCTACTTATATAAGGCTATCTCAAAAAGACCTAGAAACGACTTTTGAGCAAGACAAGTGTTTTGTTCAGGGTTACAAAAAGTCGATCAAAGTTCTTGGAGCAAAAAAAGAAGTAAATCTATGGCCCCGAAAACCATTGAAGGAAAAGTTCGAATATGAGTTGGTGAAACTAGATCCAGTTGTACAACATTTACAGCTGATATCATTTGCAGCGAGTAATACATCGCCTTTATATTATTGGCCTTTAGCTATTTTCTTAGATGAGAAGGGTTGTATTTTGGAAGGCGCAAGTGGTTTCAAGAGCAAGTCTTATCCTTCTACGGTATTACAACATGCATCGATTCAAGGTGCTTTAAAAGTGCCTCCACATGCACGTTATATGATGTTAACTCCATTATCTTCTTCTGTAGATGTAGCAGAACATGAGTTATCAAATCAGGGACAGATTCAAATTTCAGCATTACGTTAAAAATTAAGAATGGGTAGAGTATCTAATGAATAAAAAATTATTATGGCCTTTTGCATTAACCACATTAGCAATGATGCTAAATGGTTGTGGCGGTGGTAGTTCAACGATTAATGAAGATCCTACAAGTGGGTCTGGCAGTTCAAATGCAAATGGAAGTTGTGCTGCATCAAGCGATGGTTGCTTACAGTTTTCACTCGACTATCCAGTTGCAGGTCTTAATTTTACTTGTAGTAGTGCTGCAAATCAGAGTTTTGTGACTAAAGCTTCAGGCAACAGTGTTGTAGGTACATGTAAACTTGGTGATACAGCGAACTTCTTTTTACAAGGTACTGAAACTAAAACAAAGATCGACTTGGGTTCTATTAATTTAGATAATATTTCAAAAATTAAAGTAGTTGTCCCACCACGTTTGAAAGTTATGGATATGGCTACGGCTTTAACAGGTGTAGCACCAGCTTCATTAAGTCAAGATGATCCGACTATTCGTGTCGCAATGGCCTTAGTTCAACTCTTTCAAAGTGTTGGTTTAGAGCGTGGTGATAATATCGTTGGAGATATACAGCCTACACTATTTACTGAAGATAAGAAAAATACGTTAAATGTTGTACTTCAAAATATTACTGCTACTGAATGGAAAAGTGGTGCATACCTTGGTATTTTGAAACCTTGGTTAGATCTTAGTCAAATTGATAATAATCAAGCTTTTGCTTTAGTAACTCAATTGGCTCATTTAAGTTTGGTGGGGTTATACCAATCAGACTACTTGACCTTAGCGCAGCCTAATTTAATCTCTGAAAATTTTTATGGATGTAATTTGGCTAATTTAGCAGATTGTCCAAAAAATGCTGTTAATACCCAACATGTGATAGGTAATTTGTTCTTACTTTCAGATCGTCAAGGCTATACATTTGGTTATGGCCTGCAATGGAAGGGCACAAGTACAACTACTAGTAACTCAACAGTTACAGCGGTAATGGAAGTATTAACTAAGGCTAAACCAGCCCAACTTACTGCAAATGCTCAAACAACATGGCTTGATCCAATACAGGCTGAGATTAAATCGACACAACCATTCCATTTAAAAGCTTCAGCTAATAGCGATGAGGATTTATTGATTTATCAAGGTAAATTATTAAATGATTCATTTATTGCTGGTCGTGAAAGTTTATATTTAGGTGCGACAAATAGTAAGACACCAAATCCTCAACAGTATGCGCTATGGCGTCAAAGTATAGGGAATCAAAACTATAATGGTTCTCTGGATATCTATAAAGTGACTCCAGCAAGTTATCTTGCAAAAGATATCTTTAGAACTTCTAAAAATGTGAGTTCTGGGCAAACTTATATTTTCCCGCTTTATGGGACTTTAAATATTAAATTTGATACAGCTGGAATTTCTCCAATCGATTTAGGTGTTGTGATCGATGAAAATGGCGATATCCGTACAGATATTAAACCTAATGCAACAGCAACGGATATGTCTGGACAGTGTGGAGTCGTTTCAGATAATACTTTGATTGATAATAATGGTGTTCAACAGTATCGCATAGGAACAACGGGTGGTACTGAGTCTGCTGCAAATGATAAATCAATTACAGTAAAAATGATTTTTGCTGAACCTAAGCTAGGCAACCTAAATGGTATTATGGCGGGGTTAAACTCGAATGTTGTTCAGGGTACAACTGCGACTGGTAGCCAGACACTGATCGTAAGTGGAGCAAAAATTAACGTTGCTAACTTATTACAAGGGCAGTTAAATGGAATTAACCTTACGACTTATGATAACAAAACAGTCTCATGGTTAAACCCATATGCTTTTTATCAACGAGTGTATAATAATATTAAAGATGTGAGCCCAGCTCCTACAGACGATGATAAAGCTTTAGCTCAGCGTATGACTGGAACTATAACGATTAGGACGGCTGATTGTTATCAAATTAAGACAAAATAAGAGCCCGAAAAAAGACCGCTTTTGCGGTCTTTTTTATTATCTTATTCTTTAGCCTGTATGGTCTAAACGAGTACCCAAAGTTTCAAGATGAGTTGGGAACACTTGTTTTTTACGATCTTCAAAATAATGTCTTAATGTATGTTCGACACTAGGGAAGGCTAGCTCTCCCCATGGAATTTCATGCTCTTCAAACAGACGACTCTCAATGCTTTCTTCACCTGCACCAAAAATACCATCTTTCAGCTGTGCTTTAAAAAGTACATAAATTTGGCCAATACGTGGAATGTTGTACATACAATAGAGTTGTTCTATTTCTATCTCAGCTTCTGCTTCTTCACGAGTTTCACGTGCTGCACCTTGTTCCATGGTTTCGAACAACTCCATATAACCAGCAGGGAGTGTCCATAAACCATAACGAGGTTCAATAGCTCGACGACAGAGTAATACTTTGTTTTCCCATAACGCTAAGGCACCGCAGATTACTTTGGGGTTTTCATAATGAATATTTCCACAATGAGTACAAACACGGCGTACTTTATGATCACCTAAAGGAATTTTTTGTTCGGTTTTATGCCCACACGCTACACAGAAACTCATAATTATCATCGAGTATAGAGATGACTCAGCATAACTGAATTTTTAGACTTACGCATCAACTCTATTCCCTAAGTTTGATTTTCAGATATGATGCAAAGAGAGACAGAATAATAGGTGAATGGTATGGAAGAGCACTTGCTAACACAAAAGTTACAGCAAAGATTGCGCTTTTCCACCCGCATACAAGAAGCACAAGCAGCGGTACTGATTGCGATTACAAATGAAAATGATCCCAAAGTACTACTCACACGCCGTTCAATACATATGAACAACCATGCGGGGGAGGTTTCTTTTCCGGGTGGAAAGCGTGACCCTAGTGACACCAGTAATATTGTTGTAGCTTTGAGAGAGGCGCAAGAAGAAACGGCTTTAAATCCATTTGATGTACAGTTGTTAGGTGATTTACCTATGCAACGTGCGAGAAGTGGTCTGTCGGTGAAACCAATCGTTGGACTTATTCCTCCTGAGGTGACTTTAATACCTCAGCCTACCGAAATAGATCGAATTTTCTTTGCGCCATTACAGCAACTTCTAGAGACGCGTCCGACACCTTATGAAGTTCGATATGCTCATCAATCTTTATATTTTCCAAGCTTACAGATTGATAATGAAATTATTTGGGGATTAACAGCACGGATGTTAATTGCCTTATTTAAATATGGTTTAGGTTACCAAAAAGAGTGGCCATTTTTACTAAACTCACCAACATTTGGAATGCCAAAATTTTCTCATAAACAATAAAGATCAGGATTGATAAATTATGATGTATAGCTATCAAGGTCATCACCCAAAAGCATTACATGAGCCATGGGATGGCTGGGTTGCTCCAACTGCAACACTCATTGGACAAGTAGAACTGGGGCGTCAGGTTAGTATTTGGTTTGGTACTGTCGTTCGTGCCGATAATTGTGTAGTTCGGATTGGCAATTTTTCTAATATTCAAGAAAATTCAGTATTACATACCGATGCGGGACTTGAACTGAACATTGGTGAATATGTCACAGTTGGGCATAAAGTCATGCTACACGGGTGTACGATTGGTGATAACAGCTTGATTGGTATGAATGCCGTGATTTTAAATCGAGCTATCATTGGTAAAAACTGTATTATTGGTGCGAATGCTTTAATTCCTGAGGGGAAAGTGATTCCCGATAACTCAGTAGTGATGGGGTCACCTGGCAAGATCGTTAAAACTTTAGATGATGACGGGGCTGCAAAAATAAGGTTGAGCGCATTGCATTATGCTGAGCACTTTAAAAGTTATACCGATTTAAAAGAATTTTATTTTTAAACTTTTAATAAGATATCTTCGATGCCAAGCACACGCTTGGCATTTTTATTTAGACAGGAACAACTCGCCTATCAGAGCCGAGTGGGGTATCATAACTTCCGTTTTTAAACTGATTGAATACTAAGGTTGTGCATGAAACTGCTGGCGTTGGAAACTGCAAATGAGCACTGTTCCATTTCATTAATCGATGAAACCCAAGAACTATTTTTTCAACTCGATACGCGAGCGAAAGCACAAACCCAAACCATTTTGCCCATGATTGAGCAGGGCTTACAACAAACTGGACTTGAAGTTGCTGGTTTAGATGCAATTGCCTTTAGTCGTGGCCCAGGTTCTTTTAGTGGTGTTCGAATTAATGCCGCTGTTGCTCAGGCTTTAGCGTGGTCACAAAATTTACCAGTTATTCCAGTTTCTACCCTGCAAGCTCTCGCGCAAGCAGCTTACCGACTTGAAGGTTTAGAGCAGGTGACAGCAGTACTCGATGCACGTATGAGTGAAGTTTACATTGCAAGTTTCGTTTTAGCTGAACAAGGCATCATGCAGTGTATTGATGAAGAAAAATTAATGAGCTACGAGCAAGCCGCTGCTTATGCAAAACATTGCTTAATCGGTTCAGGCGCCAAATTACTTCAAGCCGATGCACAGCATCAAACGATCACTGCAACTGCACAGGATATTGCTTCAATTGCACGTGTGTATGCTGCGCAAAAACAATGGGTCGATGCAGAACATGCATTACCAGTTTATTTACGTGATGATGCGTGGAAAAAAATAGCAGATCAGGGTAAAGCAAAATAAAGGCACTACTCATGCATATATATTTTGAAGTGGATTTCCAAGAGCAAGCACAGCATTATCAAGCTGTGCTTTCTTCTAGAGGTGTGTCAGTCGACTTACACCCCATTGAAAAGCTCAATGCTCGTTTTTTGCGTTTAAACCCTGAACTAGCGCTTTGTGTAGATGAAAACGGGTTATGGTTATCTGCAAATGGCATGAAAATGCAGCCTGACTGGAAAGCTGAAATTCCGCGTTTAAAACGTGCAAGTCTTAAATCAGAAATGATTGCTCGTGCTTGTCAGCTTAGCGAAAAACCAGTACTTGTTGATGCGACTGCAGGTTTAGGCCATGACAGCTTACTTATGGCACATTTAGGTGCTCAGATTCAGCTTGTTGAGCGTCATCCGATTTTATTTACTTTACTTGAAGATTCAAAAGCTCAAGCACAGCGTGATCCATTTTTAAATCAGTTTATGGATCATATTCAACTAATCTTTGCTGACTCTGCAAGCTATTTACAGCAATTAGATCAAGAGGCACAAACGGTTGATGTGGTTTACCTTGACCCGATGTTTCCACAGCGTGACCAAAACCAGCAAGCGATTAAGAAACAAGCCCAAGTCAAAAAGCAGATGCAGCTTTTACATTTACTTTTACCCGAAGATGGGGAAATGGATCTGGGTGATAATTTGCTTGAGTTGGCTCAGAAAGTGGCAAAGCGAGTAATTGTGAAACGTCCACGGCATGCTGTTTTTTTAGCAAATCAAGAGCCAGCTCATCAGTGGCAGGGGGATGCTTGTCGTTTTGATGCTTACTTTCAGTAAGCTTATGTAAGGTTAAGTTTTATTGCTTGAATAATGCACAAATATATGTGATATAGTTCAAAAGCATGATTGCTAAAATTCTTAGCAGGCATACACTTATATTGCCTGACAAAAACGAAATTTTTGAAACCTTTTTATGATTGATCTCAAACCCTCCATTAACTTTTGGCATGATTTTAAAAGTAACCAGCTTGCCGGAATGTGGTTATTTTTGGGGTCAAGACGTTCCTTACAGATTGTACATCCCTCTATTCTTCAGCTTATTGTTTGGGGAATATTAGGCGGATGTACCAACTCACTTTATAGTTGGCTTGTTGCCGGTCAAACGGGTGATTTCAACTCGCAAGGCTTAATTGGATACGCACTTTGGCCTTTTATTGCGCTTATTGTTGGTATTTTTTTATCACAGCGTATTAATCAGCCGCGTTTAATGTTAGTTCCAGCCTTACTGTGGCTAGTTTTAGATACCAATATTTTATTAATCCAATGTTTAATCCAATATCTGGGTTCTAACGGTTACTTAAACTTTATTCCCGATGCTATTTATAACGGAATTTTACCGAGCTTATTTGTAGCTTTGTTTGTGTGGCAAAGTTTAGCTGTCATTTGGGTTTTCTCACGAGAGTTGAAGTGGCCTTGGTGGGAGCGAGCGTTGGTCATGGTTGCAACCATTGCCACAATGGTGGTCTGGCAGCTTTCGGTAAAAGACCAGCCTATCTGGAAAGTAGAAGACTCTCCACCTACGTTTGCCGAAGATGCTTTCTATGCACAAAGTAAGTTACTTCATGATGCCTTAGAACAGGTTCAGTATGGTGAGGTAGCCAAAAGTCATTGGTATTTCTTGGGCGTTGCAGGTGATAGTTACCAAGACGTTTTTAAATCGGAAGTTGTTCGTATTAAAGAACAATTCGATACGCGTTTTGGTACAGTTGGGCGTTCGATGATGCTGGTCAATAACCCAGATACTCGTACAGAAATTCCGATTGCATCTAAAACCAGTATTGAGTTAGCCCTACGCCGTATGGGCCAGCAGATGAACCGTGATAGTGATGTGCTTTTTTTATATATGACATCACATGGTGAGCAGAACCATTTTGAAGTTGAAAATGCGCCTCTAGATTTGGGGCAGGTCGATCCAAAATGGTTACGTGAAACACTCGATAAAGCTGGTATTCGGTGGCGTGTGATTGTCATTTCTGCTTGTTACTCAGGAAGCTTTATTCCTGCGTTACAGTCGCCCGATACTTTAATTATTACTGCATCTGCGGCAGACAAAACTTCTTTTGGCTGTAATAACGAAGCTGACTATACCTATTTTGGACGAGCGTTCTTTGACTTGGCTATGCGAGAGCAATCTTCTATGAAAGATTCGTTTAGTGCCGCTAAGCAAACCGTAACCAAATGGGAAGTGGCTCAAGGTGTAGAACCTTCAGAACCGCAATGGGTGATTGGTAAGAATATGGAACTTATGCTCCCTCAGTTGGAAAAATATCTTTTCCCACAGCAAAGTACAGGTAGTGTAAATATTGCTCAAACACAAACAGAGGCTAAAAACGATGCAACTCCTGCAAAAAAACCGCTGCTTTGAAGGTGAGCAGCGCATTTACCAATTCGATTCTCAATTATTAAAAGGCTCTACCAAGGTCGGTGTTTATTTACCACCTGCGGCATTAGAAGGTAAACCCTGTTCTACCTTGTTTTACCTAGCGGGTTTAACCTGTAGTACTGAAGAAACCTTTGCCATTAAAGCACATGCGCAGCATATGGCAGCTCATCTTGGCCTTATATTGATTACGCCTGATACTTCTCCTCGTGGAGAAGAGGTTGCAGCAGGGGATCATTGGGATATAGGACAAGGTGCAAGTTTTTATATTAATGCAACGCAAGTGCCTTGGTCTGAACATTACCAGATGGAAAGCTATTTAATTGATGAGTTATATCCACTTGTTTTAAAAAACTTTCCTGTAAATGCTCAACAAGTCGGTATCTTTGGGCATTCAATGGGTGGTCATGGCGCATTAACTTTAGCTTTTAAATATCCTGAAAAGTTTAAATCAGTCTCTGCTTTTGCACCGATCTGTGCACCAAGTGAATGTGC
Organism: Acinetobacter sp.; assembly: GCA_031277915.1. Lineage (GTDB taxonomy): Bacteria > Pseudomonadota > Gammaproteobacteria > Pseudomonadales > Moraxellaceae > Acinetobacter. The sequence continues at coordinate 8,117 of JAITLL010000024.1, read as the reverse complement.
ATGGGGAGAAAAAGCATTTAGCCATTATTTAGGTACAGATCGTGATCACTGGTTGGCCCATGATGCGACAGCTTTAGTTTCGAAAAAGGGTGCAGTATTTAGTGAAATTTTGGTTGATCAGGGATTAGATGATCAATTTTATGAACAACTTCACCCTGAAAAATTTAAGCAAGCATGTTTAAAAGCAGGACAACCTTTAACTTTAAGACAACATGTTGGCTATGATCATGGCTATTATTTTATCCAAACCTTTATGGATGAGCACTTACAGTTCCATGCGATCCAATTAGAAAAGGTTGCTGGCTAAATTAGTGTTGCCATTCCACCTGAAATTCGTGCTGAGCCATACGGTTTAGATGATCAAGGACTACTTTTTCCAAGTGGTCGTGGTCATCTAACTGACTATCAATAGCAACATTTAACTGCTCTGTTTGAGGTGCAAGTGTAATGGTTGCTGTAGGCATTAAGATTTTAAAATCTTGCTCAGTTTCTTGTACTTCAAACTTATGTTTCCAATGATTAATAAGACGTTTTGCAATGCGTTTTCCATCGTTTGTTAATAGATGAGTTGTGCTTTTCATTATCAATCCTCACATTGGTTTAATGTACCTTAACAAATTCGTTTGGCACTTAGCATTCTATAATAGCAACGGTACGTTGCAAGTTTGAAATGTTGGCATTTAAGCAAGGAATGGCGGGCCAATTAGGTTCTTTTTTGTTATAATTTTCAGCCTCTCCTTAAACTTCTAGCCAGGTCATCCACCTATGTCCAAGCCTTATTTGATTGCTCCTTCTATTTTATCTGCCGATTTTGCTCGTTTAGGCGAAGATGTAGACAAAGTGTTAGCTGCAGGTGCAGATGTAGTGCATTTTGACGTTATGGATAATCACTATGTTCCAAACTTAACTTTTGGTGCAGGTGTGTGTAAGGCGTTAAAAAAGTATGGAATTAAAGCTCCTGTTGATGTGCATTTAATGGTGTCTCCGGTTGACCGTATTATTGGAGACTTTTTGGAAGCTGGTGCTGATATCATTACGTTCCATCCAGAAGCATCTCACCACATTGACCGTTCATTACAGCTTATCAAGTCAGGTGGTGCTAAAGCAGGTTTAGTTTTTAACCCAGCAACACCTTTGCATTATTTAGACTATGTACTTGATAAAGTTGACCAAATTTTATTAATGAGTGTAAACCCAGGTTTTGGTGGGCAAAAGTTCATTCCAATGACTTTAGAAAAATTACGTGAAGCTCGTAAAATTATTGATGCAAGTGGCCGTGATATTCGTTTAGAAGTGGACGGTGGTGTTGGTCCTGCAAATATTCGTGAAATTGCAGAAGCGGGTGCAGATATGTTTGTTGCGGGCTCAGCAATTTTTGGTCAACCAGATTATAAAGTCGTGATTGATCAAATGCGTGCAGAGCTTGCGAAAGTAGGGTCGAAAGAGGTTTAACAGCTTTTTTGTGCTTGGATAAGGTGAGATGTGCTTTTCGCCACTCACAGCACAGCTGCTCGTCTTACGCTCAGGCAAAGCAGTGCTTTCCTTATCTTCGCTTGTGGATAACTTTGTTTATAACCGTATGGATAACTTTGTTTATAACCGTATGGATAAGATGTTGGTAAAATAAACAAAAAGAGATCAAATGTTTATTCTCTAGGCAAAAATGATAAAAAAAGAACGTTTTGACGTTCTTTTTTTATGCGTGTTGGATGTTCTATTAGCTGGTTTTTAATTAAGCTTTGCTAAAAATTAACCTGTGCAAAAAACGAGATGAGATGGTGTGAAATTTTTAAAATGTAATGCATAGAAAACTGTAAAAGTGTCATGAAAAATAAAGCTAAATTTGATTTAATAAGATTTTAGTAAGAGACCTAGATAATTAATGACAGTAAAAATTTTAGCGGTAGATATGGATGGGACCTTTCTTAACTCTAAGAAGCAGTACAACAAAGCACGTTTTTTTAAACAGTATGAACAACTAAAACAAAATAATATTCATTTTGTGGTGGCCAGTGGTAACCAACTCGCAAAGCTTGTTACCTATTTTCCAGAAATTAGTCATGAAATTGCTTTTATTGCAGAAAATGGCGCACATGTTGTAGATGCAGGGCAAGAACTCGCTTTTGCTCATTTAAGTCAGCAACAATTTATTGATATTCTAAAAGCGATTGACCCTACATATACCTCAACCATGGTGATCTGCGGGAAACAGAGTGCTTATGTGCATAGCAGCATGAACGCGGAGAACTACGCGAAAGTCACTCGATATTTTGAAAAGCTGACAGTTATAGATGACTTTTATGCATTAGATGACTTGGTGTGTAAAATTACTTTTACTGCTCAGGAAAACGAAAGCTTTGCAATTTTCGAACATTTTCAGAAGCAAAGTTTTGTTGCAGATAAAGTCTTAGTGCCTGTTTCCAGTGGTTTTGGTTTTATCGATTTGATTCTTCCCGACCAGCATAAAGCGCATGGTTTGAAGCTATTACTGCAAGAATGGCAGATTGAAGCCAATCAAGTGGTTGCGATTGGTGATAACAATAATGATATCCAGATGATTAAAGCGGTCGGTTATGGTTTTGCGGTTGAAAATGCAGTTGAAGCTTTGAAAGCCGTAGCCCCTTATACAACTGTAAGTAATGAACAAGAAGGTGCACTAGAAGTGATTGATTTAGTCCTTCAGCATCAACCACCATTTGCTTAATTACTTTAAAACAAACAGTTAAGATTGAAAATTGTATCTGTTTAAAAACTTGGTTATGCTAATGGGGTTAAGATTACTCATCAGCTCTAGGCGATAAACCACAATGGCTCTACAACACTTACGCAAGTATGCTTGGTTTGTGTTCCTAATGACTTTGGTCATTGGGTGGAGTGGTGTGTCTGTTGCTCAAACGCCTATGCAGCATGATCTTCATACTATGCCGTGTCATAGTGAAAAAACTTCGCATAAGAATATGCATGTTCAAATAGATGATCAGACCGCATGTCATCAAAATATGACTCAGTCTGTTCACTCGCATGGTGAGCATTGTCAGGACTGTAACCCAGTTCATTGTCAAATTGTGAATTTGGCATTGCAGCAAGCTGTGCCAGATATTGACTCGCAATTTATTCCTATCTCTTCTCAATTTAGCAGTATTTATCAGGCTCAGCATTTAGCCGGATACTGGCAAGAAATCTTACGCCCACCAAAAGCTTAATCCTTACTTACTTATTTTTTAATTAAAAAGGATTACAGCAATGTCTCATAAAACAATTAGCAGCCTCATGGCTGTATTTGGTCTATTGGTTTCGCCATGGACTCTTGCCGCAATTAAGGAATACCACCTTAATATTAATGAGCAACAGGTGAATATTACGGGTCAACCGCTCAAGCGAATGACCGTAAACGGAAAGTTTACAGCCCCACTTCTTGAGTTTGAGGAAGGGGATGATGCGGTTATTCATGTTCATAACCAATTAAAGAATCAAGATACCTCTTTACACTGGCATGGCTTATTACTACCCGGGTTAATGGATGGTGTGCCGGGCTTTAATAATTTTAAAGGAATCGCGCCAAACGGAGATTTTGTTTACCGCTTTAAGGTGAAACAAAATGGCACTTATTGGTATCACGCTCATAGTAAAGGCCAAGAGCAAGATGGCCTATATGGGCCACTTGTGATTTACCCAAAAGGCAAAATACCACTGGCAGCGCATGAAAAAACTGACCGTGATTATGTGGTGATGCTTTCAGATTTTCATAACTCTTCTAGCGATAGTATTTTAAAGAATTTGAAGAAATCTGCTGATTACTATCAAAACCGCCGTGAAACCGTATCTGATGTTTGGAAGCAAGTTAAGACACAAGGCTTAAAAGCAACTTGGCAAGACCGTTCGATGTGGAATCAGATGCGGATGTTAAAAACCGACATGTCTGATGTGACGGGTTATACCTTCTTGGTGAATGGTAAGACACCCGAGCAAAACTGGACAAGTAACTTTAAAGCGGGTGATAAGGTCCGATTACGATTTATTAATGCATCGGCAATGTCATTTTTTGATGTCAGAATTCCAAATTTGAAAATGACAGTTGTGAGTGCAGATGGGCAGCCAGTCAAACCTGTGGCAATTGACGAGTTTCGTATTGGTACGGCCGAAACCTACGATGTCATTGTGGAACCTACGCAATCAAATTATCAGATTGAAGCAGAGTCTATTGACCGTAGTGGTTTTGCCATTGGGACTTTGCACAATGAAAATACGCAAGCTGTAGAGTCCGTTCAAATGCCAGAGCCACGTCCACGTGCTTTATTGACCATGGACGATATGGGCATGAGTCATGGCAATTGGGCAAGTGATGAACATGCTAGCCATCAAATGAACATGCAATATGACATGTCGGCTATGCCTGAAATGAAAAAAGAAGAGAGCCAGACTAATCATGATCACACAATGATGAACATGAGCCATGACATGAAAAATATGTCATCTGACGAGCATGATCATTCCATGATGCAAATGAAGCATGACATGTCAGCGATGCCTGAAATGAAGCATGATATGCAGGCAATGCCATCGAGTGAACATAACCACGCTATGATGAATATGAATCATGAGATGCCTGCACAATCTGAGAATAAGTCTAAAAAGGATGAGCCTGTTTATGGCTGGGCAAATGCTTCGACACCAGAAGGTATGAAAGCGCTGCAATATAGTGATTTGCAATCTTTAACACCTCAGCCAGACACACGTGCACCAGAACGAGAGCTTGTTATTCGTTTAGGTGGCAACATGGAGCGTTATATCTGGACCATTAATGGCAAGAAATTTAGTGAAGCTGAGCCATTACAAGTTAAGTATGGCGAACGTATTCGCTTGAAGTTCGTGAATGACAGCATGATGGCTCACCCAATGCATTTACATGGCATGTTCATGCAATTAGAAAATGGCCAACAAGCTGAAAACTTACCAAATAAACATACCGTTATTGTTCCACCAGGAAAGACAGTCACTGCGTTATTAACAGCCGATGCTTTAGGAGAATGGGCGATTCATTGCCATCTGCTTTATCACATGAGTGCAGGGATGATGAATAAGTTGATTGTGGCTCAAGTGAATGACGGAGCAGTAGATGCATCTCAAGCACCTATTCAATCTGAAAATGAAAAAGGAGCGAGTCATGCGCATCACTAAGTTATTTTCTCAAATGATATGTTGCGGTGTTTTCTATGGTGTATCGGTTCTTGCTTTGGCACAAGAACCCTTAACGCATGATCATTTACGCGAACATGGTGGACAGATCTATCAAGCAACAAAAATTGATACTGGCTGGACTCAAAATGAAGACGGAGAAGGCAGCTTTTCTTCTGAATTAGAAAGTTGGGTGGGCACTGATGAAAATAAATTATTCATCAAAGCTCATGTTGAAAAAGCCGAGTCAGAAGATGCTAATTACGGTGGTTCAGCACTTTACAGTCGAAATGTAGCTGATTATTGGGATGTACAGGCTGGGGTAAACTACGAGCGTTTACAGCGGGAAGATGAAAAGCAAGATCGCTGGGCTGGTGTAGTCGGTTTACATGGCATGGCGCCTTACTTTTTTGAAACCGATGCATATCTTTATGCAGGCGAAGACCAGCTATGGAAGTTAAGCTTAGAAACGGAAAGAGATTTACTCTTTACTCAAAAGTTAATTGGTAAACCTTACTTAAAAGCAGATGTTGTATTACAGGATGAATCTCGCTATGCCAGTAAAACTGGTCTGTCGAGTTTACAAGCTGGTTTTCAAACCCGTTATGAAATCAATAAAAAGGTCATGCCTTTTGTTGATGTGGGTTACAGCTATGAAAAAGGTTTAAAACAAACGGCTTGGCAAACTGGAACCGACTCTGAACATGGTTGGTATTATGGTGCAGGGTTAACACTAAAATTCTAATTGCCGAACAAAAAGTAAGCTTAATGACATGCCATTGGTTTATACTGATGGCATTGTTTTTTGTGTCAGTTATGGTGCAAAGATGGCTTTAGAAAAACAAGAGAATCAAATAAATGTAAATAAAAGCTGCTCAAGCTGTGAGTGTTCAAGCGTAGCAGCTCAGGACTATTCTGTCTTGAGTGAATCTGGAGTGACTAAAATCCAATGGGTGAGTTATTACCATATTCCTCATATGGATTGCTTGGCAGAAGAGCAAATGGTACGAATGGCTTTAGCGCCTTATGCTGAAAATATTCAAGAACTTGAGTTTGATTTGCCTGCTCGTCATTTAGCGGTGTATCACAGTACCCAAGCTGAAAAGATTACCCAAAGCTTACACCGTTTAGGTTTAGGAGCAGAGTTACAGCAAACCCAGCCACACTATGAACCTGTTGAAAAACCTAAAAAGGTACGCGCTAGCTCTTCAAAACATGCGGCACAAAAACAGGTTTTACAATGGTTGTTACTCATTAATGCTGTGATGTTTTTCATCGAATTTATGGCAGGCATTATTGCATCATCAACAGGGTTAATTGCTGATTCGCTCGATATGTTTGCCGATGCTGCAATTTATGGCATTGCCTTATTTGTAGTGGGTAAAAACCTCAATGCTCAATTAAAGGCTGCCCATCTTTCAGGATGGTTCCAGTTCGGCTTAGCCATGATTGTGTTAATTGATGTGTTGCGCCGTTTTATATATGGCAGTGAACCTGTTTCGATTCTCATGATTTTAATTGGTGGGTTGGCCCTTGCAGCTAATATTACGTGCCTTTATTTAATGAGGGACCATAAAGAGAGTGGGGCACACATGAAGGCGAGTTATATATTTTCTGCAAATGATGTCATCGTAAACCTAGGTGTCATTATTGCGGGAATATCGGTTGCAATCACAGGCTCTCGTTATCCTGATTTAATGATTGGATTAATTATTGTTTTGTTTGTTTTTAATGGGGCATGGAAGATTTTACATCTGAAAAACGAATAATCTTTCTGAGAGTGGCAAGCTTGAACTTAGGGTTTGCCTTCATTTTTTATTTTAAAGTAAACTAAGTCTTCAACATAAAGGAGGAACGACCTCCCCCATAATGGGTAATCATGTCGGGACGACCTGACACTATAAAAATTAGTGAATGTTATGGCTTGGGCTATTTTAATTTTAGCAGGTGTATTTGAAATCATTTGGGCATATTCTATGAAAATGTCCGAAGGTTTTACACGCTTAACACCTAGTATTATTACCGTGGTTTTTATGATTTTGAGTGTTATTTTACTTTCAATGTCAATGAAAACCTTACCCCTTGGTACTGCTTATACGGTCTGGACAGGAATTGGTGCAATAGGATCATTTTTAGTTGGTATATTCTTTCTCAATGAACCTATCGGAGCGATGAGAATGATTGCTGCTGTACTGATTGTATCTGGACTGGTTCTTATGAAAATTTCGTCTCCATCTTAAAAGGATAAAGTATGTTGCTATCTTATAAGTATATCAATTCGCCTGTTGGGCAATTAAAGCTGGTTGCGAATGAAAATGCTTTGGTAGCGGTACTTTGGGACAATGAAAATCCAAAACGTGTTCGACTGGCAGAGCTGGTCGAACAAACTGAACATCCAGTTTTATTAAATACTGAGCAACAATTAAAAGAATATTTTGAAGGCAAACGCTGTGAATTTACATTGCCATTAGATTTTGAGGGAACACCATTTCAAAAACAGGTGTGGGCAGCATTACTCAGTATTCCTTATGGTGAAACAAGAAGTTATAAAGAGATTGCTATTCAAATTGGCAATGAAAAAGCAGTACGAGCAGTGGGTGCTGCAAATGGTAAAAACCCAATTTCAATTATTGCACCTTGTCATCGGGTTATTGGTGCAGGCGGTGCCTTGGTTGGTTTTGCGGGTGGGCTTGATAAGAAAGATATTTTATTAAAATTAGAGCAACAATAAGCTATTTTTAGCGCTCGATTTTTTCAGGCTTTTCTAATAAGCTGTCAACACTGATATTTCATATAAAGCGGTTTTATTACACTGCTATTTTTTGAAATATTAATCTTTTCATAACAAACTCTGGATGTTCTAAAAATGGCTGTCGGCGACGTAACAATGCCACAAATGCATGTGGTAAAAGGTGTAAAAATTGGCTCAACAGAAGCATATG
>JAITLL010000023.1 GCA_031277915.1 Acinetobacter sp. | reverse complement strand
TGCGTATAATGCCCTCCATCAAGTACGCGCTCATAGCTCAGCTGGATAGAGCACTTGGCTACGAACTAAGGGGTCGGGAGTTCGAATCTCTCTGAGCGCACCACTTGAAGAATTAACCGCTAGATATAGCGGTTTTTTTGTGCCTATTTTTTATAAACTTCAATTAAGAAAGCTGGTGTGTGGCACCAGCTTTAAAAGAACCCAAGTAAATTACTATTTAGCTGAATGTTTTAAAACGGCTTTCATCTTCAATAAAGGCTTTTTCACCTGCTTCACCTTCAATAGAGCCAAAAACTAACTGAGCTCTTAGCTTCCATTCAGCCGGAATATTGAAAGCAGCATTAATTTTTTCATCAATGATTGGATTATAGTGTTGTAATGACGCGCCAATACCGTGTTCGGCTAGTACACTCCAAACAGCAAATTGTGCAATAGCTGTTGAATGTTCAGACCAGATTGGGAAATTATCGGCATAAGTTTCGAACTGTTCTTGTAAGCTTTTAATGACGTTTTGGTCTTCATAGAACAAAACTGTGCCTGTACCAGCAGCAAAGCTTTGAATTTTTTGTTCGGTTCCAGCTACGGCTTCAGTTGGGATAATACTTTTTAAAACGTCTAAAACAATATTCCAAAATTTTTGATGTGACTGCCCAAATAAGATCACAGCACGAGATGATTGAGAGTTAAATGCAGAAGGACTGTGTCTTACCGCTTCTTGAATCAATTTCTCAATTTCATTATTTGATTGGTTTAATTTATTTCCAATCGCATAAATAGAACGGCGATTTTTAATGAGTTCTAAAAAAGAAGCTTCATTTAAAGGCTCTAGCTCTTTAGCGGCTTTTAAAACCACATCTTCTTGAGCTGTCGTTTTTTGATTTAAGCCAAATAATTTTGCAAAGAAAGACATGGTGAATTCCAATAAAAGAGGCAATAGAAACATTCTATAAGTTTAAAAATATGAAATAAGCGCTATAAATATGAATCTATGTTCTATATATGAAACGACTAAATGTCTTGTGGTCATAAGAACTTTACAGTTGGACAAAAATAAAAAATCACTTTTGATTCATTTTAAAGCGTAGATGAATATGCTCTAATAGTTTCGATTTATTCAATATTGACACATTGTGATGACCGAGCAAAAAAGCGCTTTATCTTTACGTTATTATTTAAATTTAGAAGAGTCTCAAGATGGATTCAGCTTGGTGACATTCGGAAAGAAGCAATTCAGCCGTTTTTTAACCCCTGTTATTAGTGTTGCGATTATTATTTGGGGGCTTTATTTAGGTTTCTCAGGTGTTGGTCGTTACTATGTTGCTTTAGGTATTTTTTTCCTGATGATGCAAGGTTTAATGCGCTATTGGCTTTTGCCAATGCTATTTAAACGCCAATTTGTTCGTTATCAATTTGGTAAAAGTGAACAAGGAATCGATTTATATCAGGATTATTTTGAGCTGTATGCGGCTGGCCGTAAACAAGTCGTACAATATGGTGAAGTGCAGACCTTTGCGACGGGTAAGCTGACATATATGCTGGAGCTAAAAAATAAAACGGTCATTATTGTACCTAAACGTGCCTTTGCTCAAGCTTCAGATCAGACTGTATTTGAAAATACATTTAAGAAATAAGTTATTGGAATTATTAGCCGCAACAATAAAGGAAGCTTCATGAAAACACGTCCTTCAAAAATCGTTTGTGTGGGCAGAAGTTATGCCGATCATGTAAAAGAACTAAACAATGCAATGCCAGGACGTCCGGTATTGTTTATCAAACCGCCAAGTAGTTTGATTGATTTAGAGGAAGGCATTTCATGGAATCCGGCTTGGGGTAGTTGCCATTTCGAATGCGAATTTGTTTTACGTATTGACCAGCCTTTAAAAGGTGAAACAGATCCACAAAAAGTACTCCAAGCTATTGGTGCGGTGACTTTAGGATTGGATTTGACATTACGTGATTTGCAAAATGAGTTAAAAGATAAAGGCCAACCTTGGGAAAGAGCAAAGGCTTTTGATGGTTCATGTGTGCTTGCGGACTGGGTGGATGTACGTGAGATCACAAATTGGGAAGAGACTAAATTTACTTTCCATATTAATGATCAGTTGCGTCAAGATGGTAATACCGCTTTATTGATGTTTAACATTGCTTATCTATTGGTTGATATTAATCAAGTCTTCTCACTTGAACCAGGCGATGTCATTATGACGGGTACACCAGCAGGTGTCGGCCCGTTGAATGCTGGTGACCAGTTAAAAATGACTTTGAAAGGTGCTACTCAAGATTTTGTTTGGGAAACCTTTGTTAAAGCATAATTTGATGTAGCTCGTTAAGTTTTGAATCCTATTATTGAACTGATAATAGGGTTTTTTATTATATTCAGCATTAAGTTATTGATAGAGCTTTCGGAACTGGTCTGGGGTAAATCCCATCCAGCGTTTAAACATATAAATAAATGCCGATGCACTGGCATAACCTAAATCCAAAGCAATACTTTCTATTGTTTTACCTTGATTGAGCATTGTCATCGCTTTCATTATTTTTAATCGTTGATGCCATTCATGCAAAGACATTCCTAGCTCTTTTTGGCTATAACGTGCCAATGTTCTTTCGGTCATATTTATTCGCTCAGCCAACTCTTGCAAGGTACTATTATCAGCAGGGCATTCATGTAAATCATTTAAAATTTTTGCTAAAGCAGGATGCTTTGTTGTAGGTAAATAACTACCGACTAACTCAGCTTGAATGAGTTGATCTAATAAAACTTGAAGTAAACGTATATATTCGGTTTGAGTTTCATCTTGAGGATGTTGTCTTAAATGATCTAGCAAGGCAGGTACAAGCGGAGACGTTAATAGTATGCCTGGTTTTTGCGGTAATTTTTGACACAAACTTTCATGAATATACAAGGTGGCATGAGTTACTTCATTGCGGTTAATTCCGCTGTGTTTGGTATAAGGGGGGAGCCAGATCCCATAAGGTGGAGGCGTTAAATAATTAATTTGATCAATGTTAACTTCGAGTACACCACTAAAAGCATAAATAAATTCACCCCATGCATGTGCATGTTGAGGATAAACCGTTTCCGCAGGTGCATTTCGGACACGAAACCAGAGTAAATCAGGAATTGAGTTATGAGCAGGAATTTCTTGAAAATCTTGCACACGGTGAGCTGATTTTTTCATTTTGAAAATTGCCTGAAAATGCTTATAGCTTGTCTATTTTTCACTATATCATGCAAACACGACAGTTCTATAGTCTGATTTTTCGCTATAAATAAAGGTGCTAAATGGAAGAGCGCAAAAATCTGGATGCCAGAGCTTCGGCTTTAATGGTGCTTTTATGCATGGTTTTAGGACTGCAACAAGTAGTTTTGAAAATAGCGGCATCAGATATTACACCAATTATGCAAATCGCTTTACGCTCTGGCCTATCTGCTATTTTGGTTTTACCTTTATTGTGGCGTGATCATTCGATTCATCTGTTTTCTTATAAGCACATTAAAGCTGGTGCGCTTGTCGCTTTATTTTTTTCATTAGAATTTTATTTCGTAACCCAAGCCTTAAAGTTGACGTCTACTTCTCATACTGTGGTTTTGCTTTATACAGCGCCAATTTTTGTTGCATTAGGTTTACATTGGAAATTTCCTACTGAACGCTTGAACCCAAGTCAATGGGGTGGTATTGCTCTAGCTTTTATCGGAATGATTATTACATTTTATCCGACCACCACAGCTATCAATACATCAACTTTAACTCAGATTTTGCTTGGTGACCTGTATGCACTCTTGGCTGGAATTGCATGGGCACTGAGTACTATTATTGTTCGCTTATCTTCTTTGGCTCAAGCACCAGCAACGCAAACCTTGTTTTATCAACTAACAGGTTGTTTTATTTTATTAATCTTAATCGCCTTTGTGACAGACCAAACCACAATTCATTTAACAACTCTAATGGTTTTAAGCTTAAGTTTTCAAACATTGATTGTATCTTTTGCAAGTTTACTGTTGTGGTTTTGGCTATTAAGAAATTATTTAGCTTCACGATTAGGCGTATTTTCTTTTTTAACTCCATTATTTGGTGTGCTATTTAGTGTGCTGTTATTAGATGAAACACTGGAAATGAAATTTATTTTTGGAAGTATTTTAGTGCTGTCTGGAATAGTGGTAATGAGTTTAAAGCAGGGCCAACCAAACAAAAGTTAAGCCCTGTGGCTAGTTGATTGTTATTTCTCTTCAAAAATCGTTGAAAGTGGAATAGAGAGCTTTGCAGCTAAATAGTCATTTGACTCAACTAGTGCAGGGCCAATTCTTTCCATCCATTCATCATCTTCATGTACATTTAACACATCTTGACGTAAGGGAAGTGGATAAGGCAAAGCAGTAAAGAAGCTCCAAAAGTCGACTTGGGATAAATTACGGACTAAAACATATTCATCTTTATCTGTGCGTTTAACCAAATTTTGCTCTTCGAGCAATACGACGTAAGCGGGCCATCGACCAATTTCACCACGGCCTAAAATTCCTAAAGCTTCTTTATCACTTACACTTTCACCAAGTTTTTGCTTTTTATAAAATAATTCTAAAATATCGAGTAGCATGAGTACAGGATGTCTTTTTTGCTCTTTGCCTGAATGAAAAGCTGTCAGTGCAAAACTTACCTCAACGCCAAGTAATATAATATTCCACGATAAAAACACCCATAACAGGAAAATTGGTACTGCTGCAAAAGCACCATATATAATTTCATAGCTGGTAAAGTTTGACATCACAAAGCTAAATAAGTTTTTAAGAATCTCAAATAATACGGCACTTAAGCTTGCTGCTATAGCTGCTGAATAGAGCGGAACTGTGCGGTTGGGAATGGTCCAATATAAAATGAAAAAACCCAAAACAGTTAGAACAAAAGAGATAAGCCAGAGTAAAAAGGCGCCATCAAGTTGATAGCCCGTGAAGTTATTACTTAATAAATTCATGGACGTAACAGTAGATGAAATAACAAATGCACTGCCTAAAATAATCGGACCAAGTGAAATAATGGTCCAGTAGCGCATAAAGCCAACAATACCACTGCGGGTTTCTTTTACTCGCCATATCCGGTTAAACACAGTTTCAATTGATGTCAGCATCAAAACTGTTGTGACAAATAGAAATAACACACCAATAACGGTTAAGTTACTGGACTTTTCAGTAAAGGCATTCAGTGCTTTATCAAAAGCAATGGTGCTCTTAGGTAGAAAGTTACTATAAATTAAATGTTGTAACTGTTGCCTGGCAGGTTCCAACGCTTTAATCGAAGAAATAATAACTAAAAATACTGTTAGCATCGGCACAACAGCAAAAAGAGTCGTATAAGTGAGAGAGCCAGCTTGTTCCCGGCAACGATCGGCTTCGAAACGCTTAATTACGAATAAAATAAATTGAAACCAGGTCTTGTTATAAAAAGGAAGCTTCTTCAAAAAACGTTCTAACATGCGTCATCTATCCCGATTTTTTTAATCATGATGTGGGTGATTGTGAGTCACCAGCGTATTCGGTTGAGAACACTAATAGTTGATATGGGTAAACTTTAACCTAAAGAATAAAAAAGTATTCTGAAAGTTCCGTATGTATCATGGTAACAAAACGTAGTAATAAGCTTTTACCGATATTTGTTACTGTTACCCTTAAAAATCAATCACCTCTAGAATTTCATAAAATTGGCTGCGCCAAAAAAATAAAAAATACCGTATAGTGTTCTTTTTAACAAAATTCATGAAACCGATGCAACCTTACATTCTTGTGCTTTATTACAGTAAATATGGTTCCACTAAAGAAATGGCGCATCTGATTGCGAATGGTGTTGAGTCTGCTGGAGTTGCTGTGAAAATACGAACAGTACCTAATATTGCAACAGTTGTAACAGAAGCTGAACCGAGCATTCCTGAAGAAGGTGATATCTATTGTACTTTAGAAGACTTGGCCAATTGTGCAGGCTTAGCGCTTGGTTCTCCAACACGCTTTGGTAATATGGCAAGTGAAATGAAATATTTTTGGGACCAGACGACAAGCCTTTGGTTGAATGGTGCTTTGCATAATAAGCCAGCATGTGTTTTTACTTCTTCTGGTTCAATGCATGGTGGGCAGGAAAGTACATTGTTGACGATGTTACCGCCGTTATTTCATCATGGCATGATGATTTTAGGTTTGCCAAATTCTATTCCAGCTTTGTCGAATACTAAAGCCGGAGGAACGCCGTATGGTGCAAGTCATGTGAGTGGTCCTAGACATGACCAAGGCTTAAGTCAAGATGAAAAAATTTTATGTGAAGCGCAAGGTAAGCGCTTAGGTGACGTGGTAAAAAAACTTTTCTCTTAATTTTATAAAAATAAAAAAGAGCGGAAATCCGCTCTTTTTTATTTAAAACAGTTTTATTCTTTAACAAAAGTTACGGTACCATCAGTAAGTGATTGAACACGTGCTAATGATTCAACGCGGTAACCTTTTTCAAGCAATAAATCGCGGCCAGGTTGGAATGATTTCTCAATCACAATACCAACACCTACAACTTCTGCATTTGCTTGATGAATTAAGTCAATCAAACCAAGCGCAGCTTGACCATTTGCCAAAAAGTCATCAATTACTAAAGCTTTATCGCTTGAGTTGATGTGCTTATTTGAAATAGCAATGGTACTCTCTGTTTGTTTAGTAAAACTAAACACCTTGGCACGATATAAATCGTCTTTCAAAGTGAGTGATTGATATTTACGAGCAAAAATTACAGGTACACCAAGTTCTAAACCTGTCATGATTGCTGGCGCAATACCTGAAGCTTCAATGGTAATAATCTTGGTAATCCCTGCATCTTTGAAGCGAGCGGCAAATTCTTTACCAATCTGCTGCATGAGGACAGGGTCAATTTGGTGATTTAAGAAAGCGTCGACTTTCAACACTTGATCAGATAGAACGATACCTTCTGTTAAGATTTTCTGTTCTAGTGCGTGCACGGGAGAATCCTCTAGACGGATGCTTTTAAAGCAAATGCGTATTTTAAAAAGCATCCGAAAAAATGCAAGCTTTAATTCATTTTACCGTTATAACTTGTTAATAACAAACCATAAGATGTTTTGCCATCAATATGACTTACTTTAACTGGCAAGTAATCTAATTTAGGTGCTAACCAGAAAATAGTACTACGATCTGGTCTGCCATGTTCTAAAACAACTTTTACAGTGTCAAATGTGCCATAAGAAGTTTTAATTTTTTCGTTACCTTGTTTTACAAAACGACGATTTTCAACTTCTTTTGCATCGGCAAGAGGGTATGAAGTTTTAAGTGAACCATTTTTTAAATCTTCACGAACTTGTAATTCTGCATTTAGCTCGTCAAGTACGCCGGCCTGCCAAGCAAATGAACGTGCTTTATCATCTTTTTTGGTGCTAATTGTTTTGTTGCCAGGGTTAAAATTGATATTCATTGTATTGTTATGAATCAAAATTTTACTGGTACGGCTAAAACTTTGTGAACCAATCTTACCGTTTGCAAAACTAAACTTACTTGTTTCACTTGCAGATGCGATTCCACCTGCTTTTGCAGTGAATTGATAAGTCCAGTTATTTCCTTGTTGACTAAGAGCACGTGTTGCTGAACCCATACCTTTATTATTGTAGGTAAATTGGTAATTTGCCTGAAATGGGCTCATGGCAAGTGCATGGCTAGAGAAACTTGCAATAAGCAAAGTTGTCGAAATACCCGTTGCGATGCTGAATGATTTCAGAAATTTTGTTGCCATAAGTAAATATCCTTGTACAGACTGAAAGGTCAGTGCTGATGCATCTATGACTTTTGCATATTATGCCTGTTGATCGTGGAGAAAAAATCAGGATTTATGCTAAATATGTAATCTCTTTGTGTTTTTTAGCAGCTAGTTTCTTTAGCCCATATAACTGTTATGCATCTTTTTGCTGTATTGGCGTAATTTCCGTATCTTCAAGTTCATCATCAAACTCATCATCTTGATCTCGGAAAAGTAACGCAGCAAGATTAACATTACCAAAGACGACCAACTCTGCTTCACGTACGCGTGCATAGTTAATATGAACCTTGCCTAAAGTCTCAATAATGCTAGCTTTTTTACCAAACCAACGGTTAAGGTCAAGGAAGAGAAGATCATCTTTTTCTTGAGCTACGTTAAAACGTTCAAGAATCATACCTAGTGGGTCTTTTTTTAGAATTTTGTGATAGTAAAAAACAGCAGCTTTCACAGCAATTTTTTGCCAGAAATTTTTATATTTGGCTTCAATAATTTGTGTATTACTAATTTGTTCGAAAACCAAAAGCTGTTGTTCTTTGTTAAATTCCATCTGAATGAGTTTTAAGTCGACCGACAACGTTGTCTCTAAACCTTTAACATGCATTGTGGCATACAGTCTTAACCAGTCATGGTAAAGATCTGCATGTAGGTCATCTAAGAACTCGACATTATTGGTAACGTAACGTTCTAAAGTCGCATTTAAAAAAGTTTGCGATAATGTAAAGTCTCTTTCTTCCTCAATGAAGGCTTCAGCTTTTTGGTAGATTTTATGAAGACGTTTGACTAATGAGGAAAATAGCGTTTGCATAAAAGAACTTCCAGAAGATGATTTACTAAAGAATCAACGCAATCTTTATTATGATAAAAAACAGGTTTTGATATTGCAGTGTAACAAATTTAATTGATACATTTTGACAAAATGAAAATGGATAAAATTCTATATTTGAAGTGAATCACACTTTTATCCATATTTGAGTATTGGTTTGTATTTTGTTCGGTAATTAATACCGTGGGGAAAAGGCATCTATATGCTTTTAAGATTATGTTGAAAAAAAGAAGTCTATCCATAGAGCCTTTTTATTATTGGTGGCAAGACCGTGTCTTCATCGTTGCAATAATATTAGCAATCTTATTGCATATTTTTGTGTTGCTCATTCACTTTGCGATGCCTGCACCGTCTGAACAATCAACCAAAGAAATTGCTGTATCTATTCATCCTGCTGAGGACGTAGTTAAAAATGCCGATTTTTTAGCTCAAGCAGATCAACAAGGTTCAGGGATTTTTCGAGAAGCTCATCGGATGTCTAGTAATTCTCAAGCACCTATGCCTAACGATGCTTCGACTGGAGAAGCACAGCTAGAAACTTTAGAAAAAGTACAACAACAAAGAGAACTTAAATTCGAAGAAAAAGTATTAATGACAGTGTTAAGTTGGCAGAAACAAGCAGAGGAGAGCAAAAGAAAAAAAGAGCTTGAGCAATTACAAAGTCAGTTTCAGGCAAAAGCTGCAATGGTCGCCAGTCTTGAGGCTCAATATTTACAACGTCAGCAAGATTTTAGCCGTCAGCAAAAAATAAAAACAGTAGATGGTATTCAAGCTAAGAAAGATGCATCAGCAGCGTATTTAGACAAGTTCCGTGAAAAAGTCGAACTGTATGGTAATCGCTATTATCCAGAAGAAGCTAAACAACAGCAGTTAAAAGGTGAAGTGCGCCTTATGGTTATTTTGAATGCTCAAGGGGGAATTCGTGCAATTCGTTTACTTGAAAGTTCAGGGCATCCAGTTTTAGATGAAGCTGCAAAAGCATCAGTACGCCGTGGAGCGCCATTTGGTCATTTTGATGCCAATATGAAAGATATTTCAGAGCTACGTATTATTCGTACTTGGCGCTTTGATCCAGCTGAAGCTGAATTTGAGGTTCATTAAATAAAAAATGTGGATAACTTTTAGGATATCCACATTTTAAAAATGAATTAAGAAACCTTTGTGTTCTTAATGGCTTGAAAGAAATTGATTATTCCTGGTACGGATTAGCAATATTGAGTTTAGCTAAAATTTCAATTTCTAAACCTTCCATTTCTTCTGCATCTTCATCACTCGTTTCATGGTCATAACCGAGTAAATGTAGTACGCCATGTACTAAAAGATGTGAAAAATGATTTTGTGCAGTTTTTGCCTGTTCTAAAGCTTCTTGTAATACCACTGGAATACAAATCACTAGATCTCCCAATGGTAATGCATCAAGCATAGGTAAAACTTCTTCAGGAATATCGCTTGGAAAAGATAAAACGTTAGTTGGCTTATCTTTCTCTCGATATTGCAAGTTAAGCTGATGGCTTTCTTCCAAATCAACACAAGCAACACCAATTTCACAATCTTCTTTATAGCCAACGTGACGTAAAGTTGTCTCAATAATTTTTTTGAGTTGAGCTCGTTTGAGCTCTAACCCAGGTGATTGAAAGTCTTGTTGTAAACTTAAACTGATTTTCAAAATGAATCCTTGCGGGCTGTTAAACATTTACAGATGGTTGCGACATCGAGTGTTTCTTAGGTGAAACTTGGAAAGGGACTCGCCATTCCCTACATTTCATGCCTTGCTTGCTCAATTTTAGCCGACAAGGCAATCCAATTTTGGATATTCAACAAACCCTAGGCATCCTGATGTTGCAAGTCTGCTGCTGTATCGTTTTCAGCAACTAATGCTTCTTGACGTGCTTTACGTTCAGCACGTGCTTCAGCATTAAGACGCTGTTGTTCACCATCCCAACCTTCATACGCTTCAACAATTTTTTGAACAAGTTGATGACGTACAACATCTCGGGAATGGAAACGGGTAATATGAATTTCTTTAATGTTCTCAAGTACACGAAGCGCGTGTGCCAAACCCGATTGTTGGCCTCGGGGTAAATCTACTTGAGTAATGTCACCTGTAATTACTGCACGAGAGCCAAAACCTAAACGAGTTAAGAACATTTTCATTTGTTCAGGTGTTGTGTTTTGAGCTTCATCTAAAATGACAAATGAATGGTTAAGAGTACGACCACGCATATACGCAAGAGGTGCAACTTCAATCACTTGGCGTTCGATTAACTTGGCAACTTTTTCAAAGCCAAGCATTTCGTAAAGTGCATCGTAAAGAGGGCGTAGATATGGGTCGATTTTCTGAGTCAAATCACCCGGTAAGAAACCAAGCTTTTCTCCTGCTTCTACAGCAGGGCGAACAAGTAAAATCCGCTGAATTTCATTACGTTCTAACATATCTACTGCGGCGGCAACTGCTAAATAAGTTTTACCTGTACCAGCAGGACCGACGCCAAAAGAAATATCGCTTTGTAAAATACGTTGTACATAGCGTTTTTGATTGGCACCGCGTGGATTAATACGGCCTTTTCGCGTCTGAAAATAGACATCCATTGGTGCATCATGCTCATCCATCTCTTCACCAACCAACTCGAAATTACGTTCAGTTTGTGAAGATTGAATCAAGAGATGCAACAGGTCAGCACTGATTTCCTGAGATACCTCAGATTCTTCGTAGAGTCGTTGCAATAGTGCTTCGGCTCTCCCAACAGCATCTATCTCACCATCGATGTGAAAAACATCTCCACGGTGAGTAATTTTGACATCTAAACGCTGTTCGATTTGCTTAAGGTGCCCATTATAGGCACCCAAGATGCTCTTTAAACGTTCCATTGAAATTTCAGGAAATGTTACGGTACGTCGAATCGCTGCAGTCAAGAGAAAACCTTTCAGTAGACTTTAGAATACCTCTACATTACGCCACGTCAGGCTCAAGATTCAAGAGTTCACCATAAACTAAATTTAAAGTTTTAATTTCAGTAATCTCGATCTCTGCAAAACGTCCAATCCAAGAAGCATCACCCACAAAAGTCACCAAACGGGTATTGTCTGCTGTACCTACTAAAATATTCGGGTCCTGACCAGACACTTTTTCAATAAGGACACGTTCAATTTTGCCAAGCATTGCATCAGTTTTTTCAATACTAGATTGCTTAATGACTTGTTGAACTTGAGCCAAACGCTCTTTTTTAACTTGTTCAGGTGTCATATCTGGCAAGTCAGATGCAGGCGTACCAGGACGTTTTGAGTAAACAAAACTATAAGAATGGTCGAAGTCTAAATCTTTGATAAATTGCAATGTTTCTGCAAAGTTTTCATCAGTCTCGCCTGGAAACCCAATAATAAAATCGCTCGATAAATGCATATCAGGACGAATTTTACGTAACTTGGCAATCTTGTCGATATATACATCAATGGTGTGATTTCGCTTCATTGCTTTGAGTACATCGTTAGACCCACTTTGTACTGGCAAATGTAAGTGTGAAACCATTTGAGGTAAATCTTCATAACACTGAATAAGTTCATCAGAGAACTCAAGCGGGTGTGAAGTTGTATAGCGTAAACGGCCAATACCTGGAATTTCTGCAACGAGTCGTAACAATTCAGGGAAGGTACAAATGCCACCTTCGAATGTTTCACCACGATATCCATTTACATTTTGACCAAGTAAGCTGATTTCACGGACGCCTTTTTCAGCAAGACCTGCGATTTCTGCAAGTACATCATCAAGTGGACGAGAAACCTCTTCACCACGAGTATATGGAACTACACAGAAAGAACAGTATTTAGAGCAGCCTTCCATAATAGAAACGAATGCTTTAAAACCTTCTACACGAGGTTCAGGTAAAAAGTCGAACTTTTCAATATCAGGGAATGAAATATCAACGAGCTTAATTTTTTCTTTTTTCGGCTTTTCCACTTGTGCATGATGTTGATCAAGCATTTGCGGTAAACGGTGTAAGGTTTGCGGACCAAAAATCATGTCGACATATGGCGCACGCTTTTGAATATTGTCCCCTTCTTGAGAGGCAACACAGCCACCTACACCAATCACAAGATCAGGATTTTGCTCTTTTAGTTTGCGCCAGCGGCCTAACTCACTAAATACTTTTTCTTGCGCTTTTTCACGGATAGAACAAGTATTCATCAGCAGAATATCTGCTTCATTAGGGTTAGTTGTTAAAACGTAGCCGTGAGAATCACCTAAAAGGTCGGCCATACGGTGACTGTCATACTCATTCATCTGACACCCTTGAGTTTCAATATATAGTTTCTTCATTGAGACGTCAGGGGTGTGCGTTGGCTGGGTAACAGTGTTTTCTGAGGCAGCTTTGGCACCATTGGGAATGAAGGTTTGAACCGTCATGCAGGCTCCTACTACTAAATAGATCGATTGGGTTAAATAATTAATAAAATGACCCAAAATGGGTCAAACCAATCATTATACCAGTATTTGAACCGAACAGATAACATTAAACTGTCATAACCTGTACATGATTCATAGAGATAAAAGACATAAAGTTTAATGATGTTGAATCAGAGAGTTACATAACACAACAAAAGAAAGCACGAAGAATAATTAAACTATGCCTAAAGGTGGATAGTCAGGGTTTAGTACATTTATGAGACCGGGTAAAAAGAGCTCATCAAACAAGAGTTATGTGATGAAAAATAAATATGCACATCGTAGCTGGTTGGGAGCTGTGTGTTTACTTGGTTGTTCATTGTCTTATGCAGCTGAAGAACAATTTAACGATGCATTAAATGCTGCAAATAGTGGTAATACAGCCTTATTAGATCAATATCAGGCTACGATGCAAAATGATGTATTGGGTTATTATCCTGAATACTGGAAACTTAACAGTAATTTAGGTTTCCAATCCCCAACATCAATTGTAAGTTTTGCCCAGCGCTATCCTCAGTCTGCAATGGCAGAGAAGCTTGCGGCTGATTATGTAGAAGAAAAAGTTAAACAAGCTGACTTTGTATCTGCACAACCCCTCTTATCTTATGTCTCCAATCCTGATCAAGCCGAAAATTGTGCTTTGGCACAGGTGAGAGCTAAAAGTGGTGATGCTTTAGTATTTGCTGAATATAAAGATGTATGGTTAGCAACAGAGTCTCAGCCAGACTCATGTGTTGGTCTAGGCCGTATGATGATTTCTAGTCCGTTAATGACTACCCAAGATAAGCAGCAACGTCTTTGGGTACAATTACGTTCTGGCTTATCTGGACAGGCACTTGCAACTGCACAAAGTTTAGGTATAAACCTTTCTTTGGCCCAATTGAACCAGATTCAGGCCAATCCGCTTAATTATTTATGGACAGCTCCAAAAACGAATGAGGCTGATTATGCCTATTTGATTTTTGCATTAGGGCGTTTAGCAAATAATGATTTAGGAAATGCATTTGCTAATGTTCAGCGAGTAGCTCAAGGTACTCCTGAAAATGTACAAAAATATCTCTATCGAAGCGTAGCCTATATTGGTGGCACCACGGTGATGAAAAACAACTTTAACCGAGAAGTTCTTCAATACTTTGATGCAAGTTATGGCTATCCACTAAGTCCAGAAGAAGCTGAAATTTATGCACGGCAAGCAATCCGCTTTAGTGCATGGGAAAGTCTAATCCGTGCAATTGATAGTATGTCAGTTTCACAGAAACAAGAAGATCGCTGGCAATATTGGTTAGCACGTGCGACAGAACAGCGTGGTGATAATAGCTCTAAAAATACAGCTCAGCGTATTTATAAAAAATTAGCTGAAAGTGGCGATGATTATCACAACCTTCTTGCAAAAGACCGCTTAGGTGTGCGTTATAACCATCAGCCTTATAGTGATGAGCCATCTGCAAGTGATTTACGCCGTTTAGATCAGAATATTCATTTTAACCGTGCATTCACGTTACGACGTATTAACGCCAATCCAACTTATACCAATCGTGAGTGGAATTGGGCAGTTCGTCAGGCATATCTGCAACATGATGATGGCTTGCTCTTAGCTGCGGCAAAGCGTGCTCATGATATGGGGTGGTATGACCGTGCAATTTATGCAGCAGATCGTACAAAGAATAAACACAATGATACTTATCGTTATGTGACCCCACATAAGACCAATGTCGTAAGTCATAGTTACAATGCAGGAATTGATCCTGCTTGGGCTTATGGTTTAATGCGTCAAGAAAGTCGGTTTGTTACCTCGGCACGTTCTCATGTAGGAGCGGGTGGTCTTATGCAAATTATGCCTGATACAGCAAAGTTGATTGCTCGCCAGATGGGGGAGACATATAATCCGGCTGCATTAAGTGAAATGAATACCAATATTCGCTATGGGACGTTCTATTTATCAATGATTCAAGGTCAGTTAAGCAATAACCCTGTTTTGGCAACAGCAGGCTATAATGCTGGCCCGAATCGTGCAAGACGTTGGCAACCCGATTACCAACCGATTGAGGCTGATCAATATACGGAAACCATTCCATTGCTTGAAACAAGAGATTATGTCAAGCATGTCATGACGAACGCGACACATTATGGAGTGGTATTAGGTCAAGGTGCTCAGTCACTAATACAGCGTATGAAAGTCATTCCAATGCGGTCATCACCTTAACTTTAAGATGATGAATGATGGAACATTCTTTTAATTGGCATAACCAAGTTTTAATTAAATGAAATATAGATATTTAGGACTTCGATCAATATCACAACTTGCATGGTGGATCATCTGTGCAAGTATAGGATTGATGAGTTCTGTTTTACATGCGGAACCTGTGAACGTGCAAGGTTATGTCATGCATGTACAAATGACGCCTGCTGTCTGTTCGCTAGATCCTTCTAAGCAGAAGCAGCGTAAATGTCTTGAAGGATATTCGCTTACTATTACCGGCTTAATGCCAGAAACCACTCGAACTGACTGTTCAACAGAGAGTTCTGCCACACTGTCACCACTACAAGCGAAGGTTGTTGCTCGTGTTATGCCAGACAATAATGCTCGTGTGCAGCTCTGGAAAAGTGTAGGGGGTTGTATTCCGATGAATGCAAGTCAATATTTCCGTACCATTATTAACTTTGCTGAACGTTTAAAAATACCTGCTAATTTAACAAGTTCTAGTAATGTGGAAATGCAACAATCTACATTGCGTCAACAGTTTATAAAGCTTAATCCTAGTTTACCTCAAAATGGCATCCGCTTTACATGCCAGCTATCACGTTCTGATGTGGTGCTAACAGAAGTTAAAGTCTGTTACACGGTAAATGGCCAATATAAGCAATGTTCAAATCATGTTGTTTCTAATTGCCCAAGCGAAATTACAATTAAAGGTAGCTATTAAGACTAGCTACTATTTTCTGAAAAAATGCTCACCATACATTGAATCTATTTGTAAAGATTAATTTGTATTTTCTATCAGACTTTTGGTGAAAATGGGCCGCTTTTACATGCATCTGCAACTTCTTTAGAGTACAATCTTTGCCGTTTATGATGATTTGGTTAGATAGAATCGCTATTTAGCCCGATTAAGGACACTCATTGGAGACAATTACATGAAGCAACCCGTTCGTGTTGCCGTGACTGGCGCTGCAGGTCAAATTGGTTACAGCTTATTATTCCGTATTGCAAGCGGTGAAATGCTAGGTAAAGATCAACCAGTTATTTTACAATTGCTTGAAGTTCCAGTTGAAAAAGCTCAACAAGCGCTTAAAGGCGTAATGATGGAACTTGATGACTGTGCTTTCCCTTTATTGGCTGGCATGATCGGGACTGATGATCCTAAAGTTGCATTTAAAGATGCTGACTATGCATTATTAGTAGGTTCTCGTCCACGCGGTCCTGGTATGGAACGTGCTGACTTGTTAAAAGTTAACGGTGAAATCTTCATTGGCCAAGGTCAAGCATTAAACGAAGTTGCTAGCCGTAACGTTAAAGTATTGGTTGTAGGTAACCCTGCAAACACTAACGCTTACATCGCAATGAAATCTGCTCCAGATCTTCCTGCGAAAAACTTCACAGCTATGTTACGTCTTGACCACAACCGTGCGTTGACTCAAGTTGCTCAAAAAGCTGGTGTTGCCGTTTCTGATATCGAAAAATTAACAGTTTGGGGTAACCACTCTCCAACAATGTATGCTGACTACCGTTTTGCAACTGCAAATGGCGAAAGCTTAAAAGACAAGATCAACGATGCTGCTTGGAACAAAGATGTGTTCCTTCCAACTGTTGGTAAACGTGGTGCTGCGATTATCGAAGCACGTGGTTTGTCTTCTGCTGCTTCTGCTGCTAACGCTGCAATTGACCATATGCATGATTGGGCGCTTGGTACAAACGGCAAGTGGGTAACTATGGGTATTCCATCTGATGGTTCTTATGGTATTCCTGAAGGCGTTATGTTCGGTTTCCCTGTAACAACTGAAAACGGTGAATATAAAATCGTTCAAGGTTTAGAAATCGATGAATTCAGCCGTGAGCGTATCAACTTCACTCTAAATGAGCTTGAAGAAGAACGTGCAGCAATTGCTGACATGGTAAAATAATTTATCATTTTGATGAATTAGAAAGCACTCTCTTGTAGGGTGCTTTTTTATATTTAAAATTTAATAAGAGCACACAAAAAACAACAAGAAAATATAGACATAGTTATGTAACTAACATCTATTGTTGTTAGATTATTGAATAAGAAGTTATGGGAGAATAACAATGTTTGAACAGCAACCAACATTAGAACTTTTATTTGAGCAATTGGGTTTAGATGCTGATGAAGCAAGTATTGAGAACTTTATCAAAACACATCAGCTACCCGCTGAGCAAAAGTTACATGAAGCATCTTTCTGGTCAAAGGGGCAAAGTGATTTCTTAAAAAGCCATTGGGAAAAAGATGATGAGTGGATTGTCGTTATTGATGAACTGAATGAACAGTTGCATGAAGATAGTGTAAATAAATAACAAATAAAAAGGCCTGTTATATAAAACAGGCCTTTTAAATAAATAGATTAATGGGTTTTTAACTTTATTAAATTTTTATACCACGGTTCATGACGTACTGGACTAAATACAGGATGTGCATGAAGCAACTCAAGATCACATTGGGTGGTTGATACATATTTTGTAAGCCAATGTCGCGTAAGAGCGGGCTTTTCTTGCGCTGCCGAAGCATAAGCCAAGAAGAAATAGATATCACCATGTTCATGATGTGATAATGGTTTTAAAATTTGCTGGGCAATCAGTGCAAAGCGTTTTTCCTTATTTAACTCAAAATAAATCATATAAGCTTTGGCTAAATGCAATGATAAATTCAAGTACAAGCTCAATGGCATTTCGTCATATTCCATGCGAGCTTGTTCAAGTAAAACTATAGCTTCTTGCAAAAAGTGGATTTGTTCCTGACGAACACGGCTTAATGTCGCGAGCTGCATGCGTAAGTCTGCACGTTCCAAAGCAAGTTCTGGCGTATTCTCAGTTAAATAGAGTTGGTCTGTTTCACCAATTCTGGTCACAATCGTTTTTGTTTCAATAGACATACGCCTTCGCCCTTTTTAATCAATAGCTCTTATATCGGGTTTATTTAAAAAATTTAAAGAGCATTCTTCTAAACCCAAATCGAGTTTCCACTACGAAGCCAAGCTGTAATTGAAAGACGTTGCTGTTTAGACACTAAAACTTCATGAAGCAAATCACTTTGGAATATCACTAAGCGATTAGGTTCAGGCGTAATAATATGCCAGATATCATTCTTATCCTGTAAACGTAGTTGCCCACCCCAATCATCTTGCCATTCGGAATGTAGATAATAGACAGTAGACATAATACGATCATTTTTTTGCTGAGGATTATCTCTGTGTAATGCATAAAATTCACCTGCGTTATAACAAGCAAAATGTGCCTCAACCTCTCTAATCCCTAAAAAGAAAGCTTGATTTAGATGCTGGCACAATGACGTTAGAGTTTCTACGTGTTGTTGTGCGGTGGGAAGTGACTCATTAATCCATAAAATATGGTCGCTTCGAATAGTACTCACGACACCATTTTGGATGCCAGCTTCTCGAAACTCATCAACATGATAGTTACACTCTTTGGCAACTTGAGCACGATATTCACTAGAGTACGCTTGGTTTACAATTGCAAAACCATGTGTATTTAAATCGTCTAGAATCTGGTCCAGATTCCAACAGTCAGGAAGCGGTTGAGAGCGCATATAACCTCATATCGATCGTAAGAAAATCAAGCAGCCTTATTTTAGATGATCACAACCTTACGAAAGAATATTTTTTTCATGTTAAACTATTTGTTGAATTGAGGAATTAAAGTCAACATGAATTACCGTCACCATTTCCATGCGGGCAACTTTGCA
>JAITLL010000065.1 GCA_031277915.1 Acinetobacter sp. | reverse complement strand
CTGCTGAAATCAACGAAAGCTTGATTGTAGAATTGTATTCTAAATAATCCTTGAGGTAGCAATAATGACGCGTACTGCAAACGAGTTTCTAACTCCGCAAGCGATCAAGGTCGAAGCGGTTAGCGGGACCTCGGCAAAAGTGATTCTAGAACCTTTAGAGCGTGGTTTTGGCCACACTCTTGGTAATGCTTTACGTCGCATTCTATTGTCTTCTTTACCTGGCGCTGCTGTGGTTGAAGTAGAAATAGAAGGTGTCGAGCACGAGTACAGTACTTTAGAAGGCTTGCAGCAGGACATCGTCGAGCTCTTGCTGAACCTAAAAGGATTGTCTATTAAGCTGTTCGATCAAAATGAAGCATATTTAACATTAGAAAAACAAGGTCCTGGCGATATTACCGCTGCTGACCTTCGTTTACCTCATAATGTTGAAGTGGTTAACCCAGAACATTTAATCGGTACTTTAAGTGCTTCAGGCTCATTAAAAATGCGCTTGAAAGTTGCTCAAGGTCGTGGTTATGAAACATCTGATTCTCGTTTCCCTGAAGGTGAAACACGTCCTGTTGGTCGTTTGCAATTAGATGCTTCTTATAGCCCGATTAAACGTGTTTCTTACACCGTTGAAAATGCGCGTGTAGAACAACGTACTGATTTAGATAAACTGGTAATCGATCTTGAAACAAATGGAACGGTTGATCCTGAAGAAGCAATCCGTAAAGCGGCAACTATCTTGCAACAACAAATTGCAATTTTCGTTGATCTTCAGAAAGACCAAACTCCAGTTGCTCAAGAACCTCGTGAAGAAGTTGACCCAATCTTGCTTCGCCCAGTAGATGATCTAGAGCTTACTGTTCGTTCTGCTAACTGTTTGAAAGCAGAAAATATTTACTACATTGGTGATCTCGTTCAACGTACTGAAGTTGAGTTGTTAAAGACTCCTAACCTTGGTAAAAAATCGTTAACAGAGATCAAAGATGTTTTGGCATCGAAAGGCTTACAACTCGGTATGCGTCTTGAAAACTGGCCACCAGCTAGTCTTCGTATGGACGACCGTTTTGCCTATCGTAGCCGTTAATTAAGTAGGACTATCACCATGCGTCATCGTAATAGTGGTGTGAAATTAGGCCGTACAAGCAGCCATCGTAAAGCGATGTTCCAAAACTTGGCTAATTCTTTATTTGAACACGAGTTGATCAAAACAACTGTTCCTAAAGCTAAAGAATTACGTCGTGTTGCTGAGCCTTTAATCACTCTAGCAAAAAACGATACTGTAGCAAATCGTCGTTTAGCATTTGCTCGTACTCGTAATGCTGCAACTGTAGGTAAATTATTTACCGTACTCGGCCCTCGTTACAAAGAACGTAACGGCGGTTATCTACGTGTTCTTAAAGCGGGCTTCCGTGCTGGTGATGCAGCGCCGATGGCTTACGTTGAGCTTGTAGATCGTGAAGTGAACACTTCAGCTGAATAATTGATATTATTCGAAAAAGGCCGGCTTTATGCCGGTCTTTTTTATTTTCTGAAAACTATAAAATAAAAAATTGTCCTCAAGTGACATAAAAAAACGGATAAATGGTCAAACTTGACATTGTGTATTGTCAAAATTGTGTTTTAATAAAGTCATATTCTCAACAATGGGTATAAAAATAAAATGGAAAAGCAAGTTGATATTTTAATCATTGGTGCTGGTATTTCAGGAATAGGAATTGCTGCCCATTTATCTAAAAATTCTCCTCAACGTCAGTTTGAAATTTTAGAACGTCGCGAATCTTTTGGTGGTACTTGGGATCTTTTTCGTTATCCTGGTATCCGTTCAGATTCAGATATGTCTACTTTTGGTTTTAACTTTAAACCGTGGCGTAAAGCAAATGTATTGGCTGATGGTGCTTCTATTAAAGGATATTTAGGCGAAGTAATTGATGAGTTTAAGTTAAAAGAAAAGATCCACTTTGGTCATCGTGTGCTTTCTGCGAACTATGACTCTGCATCGAAGAAATGGCATGTTGTTGTTGAAGATAGCAATAAAAAACAGCAGACTTGGATAGCTAATTTTGTTGTGGGTTGTACAGGTTATTATAATTATGACCAAGGCTATGCACCGACATTCCCGAATCAAGAAGCTTTCAAAGGCCAACTTATTCATCCACAGCATTGGCCAGAAAATTTAGATTATACTGGTAAAAAAGTAGTAATTATTGGTAGTGGAGCTACCGCAATTACTCTAGTTCCTGCAATGTCAAAAGGTGGTGCAGGGCACGTAACGATGTTGCAACGCTCCCCAACTTATATCGCGACCGTTCCGTCTATTGATTTTATTTATGAGAAGACACGTAAATTTATGTCCGAAGAAGCAGCTTATAAATTTACGCGTGCTCGTAATATCGGTATGCAAAGGGCTATTTATGCATTGTCTCAGAAGCATCCTAAAACAGTTCGTCGTTTACTCTTAAAAGCAATTGAAATGCAGCTTAAGGGTAAAGTGGATATGAAACATTTTACGCCTTCATATAACCCTTGGGATCAGCGTTTGTGTGTAGTGCCTGATGGTGACTTATTCAAGATTCTTCGTGAAGGTAAGGCAAGTGTTGAAACTGATCAGATTGAGAAATTTACTGAAAAAGGTATTCAATTAAAATCAGGTAAGCATCTTGATGCCGATATTATTGTGTCTGCAACTGGTTTACAGGTCCAAGTTATGGGTGGCGTTCAAGCTAAGGTTAATGGTAAGCCAATCAACTCTTCAGAACACATGCTTTATAATGGCATTATGCTAAGTGATATTCCAAACATGGCAATGATTATTGGTTATGTGAATGCCTCTTGGACATTAAAAGTTGATATTGCGGCTGATTATATTTCTCGCCTATTAAATTATATGGACAAAAATAACTACGATGAAGTTATTCCAGCAGGTAATAAAAACGAAATGGAAGAAGATACTGTAATGGGTAAATTGTCTTCTGGTTATATTAGTCGTGCAGTTCATGAGCTCCCGAAGCAAGGTAAGCATGCGCCATGGCAAGTGACCAATAATTATCTTGAAGATAGAAAGTCATTACAAAATGCTAAATTTGATGATGGTATTCTTTATTTTCACAAACATTCAGATGTAAATACACGTAAACCAAAGCTGGTATCTTGAGATTTGAAATAAAAAAGGAGGCAAATATGCCTCCTTTTTTATGGGTAGTATTAAAGCGTTCTAGAAATTAGTTCTTTCATAATTTCATTAGTGCCTGCGTAAATACGGTTTGCTCGGTGGTCAATATAAGCACGAGCAATCGGATATTCCATCATGTAGCCATAGCCACCATGTAGTTGAAGACATTCATCAACTACTTTGGAGAACATATCTGAAATTTTATATTTCGCGGCTGCGGCAGCTTCTACACTTAATTTTTCATCAAGTTGTAATTCCATACAGTGGTCTAAATAGGTACGGCAAAAATCTATTTCTGTTCTGAGTTCAGCAAGCTTAAAACGTGTATTTTGGAAAGCACCAATTGGTTTGCCAAAGGCTTTACGATCTTTCGTATATTGAACAGTATGTGAAAATGCTGCTTCAGCGCCAGCTTGGCAAATAATAGCAACCAACATACGTTCCCATGCTAATTCCTTCATAAGCATAATAAAGCCCATGCCTTCCATACCTAAAAGGTTTTCTTTAGGAACGCGAACGTTATCAAAGAAAAGCTCACATGTATCTTGACCTTTCATACCAATTTTATTGAGTGGTTTACCTTTAGTAAAACCAGCACGGTCTGCTTCTACAATAATGAGTGATAAATTGGCCGATCCTTTATCACTGTTCCCCGTTTTACAAACGACTATGGACATATCACATAAATAGCCATTAGTAATAAATATCTTTGAACCATTAATGACATATTCATCGCCATCAAGAACAGCTGTAGTACGAACCGCTTGTAAGTCTGAGCCTGTACCCGGTTCAGTCATGGCAATTGCAGTAACTGTTTCTCCTGTAGCCATTTTAGGGAGCCATTTCTGTTTTTGCTCTTCATTCCCAAAGTTATTGATATAGTTGGCTACAATATCTGAATGTAGAGAAAAGCCTGTACTTGAGTCCATCGCATAGGCTTGTTCTTCGATAAGAATCATACTGTATAGACGATCTACACCTGAACCACTGTATTGCTCTGGCATAGTGGTGCAGAGTAAGCCTAATGCGCCAGCTTTATTCCAAAGTTCGCGGTCAACATGTTGCTGTTTTTCATATTTTTCAGTATTTGGTACAACTTCTTTTTCATAGAATTTACGTACAGTTTCCCGAAAAGCTTCATGTTCTTCATTAAATAGATGTCGAGGTAACATATTTGGAATGGGACGAATCGCACCAGATTGCATTGTATTTCTTCCTTGGTTTAGGCTTGATGTATGAGTCTAAACATACGAGAAATATAATAGGTCTAACAATGTGATGAATGCTCATTTCTAGCTATGAAGTGATAAGTTTGGTCAATTTGATATTTTTAGCGAACTTTCTAATGTGATCAGGTAAACTAGGCGCACTATCAACGCAGATGGGGAAATAAATGTCTGAAGAAATGACCTTAGAAGAACGCAAAGTAATCTATCGCGCACGTCGTGGTTTAAAGGAAATTGATGTCTATTTTGACCCATATGTGAAAAATTATTACTTAAAGGCAGATCCAGCAGAGAAGGTATTATTTGCTGAATTGGTAGAACAGGAAGACCCTGATTTACTTGATTGGTTTATGGAAGTTTCTGAGCCACCACGTACTGAATTACGTGATTTTATCCATAAATTAAAGCACTATGTTCATGGTTGATTAGTTTTGGTCAACCATTTGAATTTTAAACTGAAATATAGTCGTTTTGCGATTTTATTTCAGTTTTTTATTGGCTTAAGTTTAGCAATTCTATTTTATCAACTCATGCCATTACTATGGTGGTTGGTTGCGATCAGTTTACTATTCATAAGTTTTGCTTTCTTTTTAAAGCGATCACAGCTTGCTCAAATTGCTTATTTAGATCAGAAATTATGGTCACTTAGCTATCATTCAGAAAAATCAATTTCACGTGTGCAGATTTTAAAAATAATTGATTATCAGATTTTTATAGTGGTCTATTTTGAAAGTAAAAAAACATTAACAGCTGTTATTTGGTTTGATCAAATTTCTTTATCACAGTGGAAAAGACTCAAAACTTTAGAAAAATTCTATTAATTGTTAGACAATTCTACATTTGTATATTTATTTAAAAATATTAAAAATCAATAAATTATGTTTTATTTCTCTTAAGGGAATTTAAATTGTCTAGTTAAAATACATAAAAAAGAACCAGAAAGCTAATTGTCAGACAATTTCTCAATGTGGTTATTATTCTATCGGTTAAAGTACAAACACCAACGTAAAGTGTGTCGGAGGTCTCAAATGGAGATGCCAACATGGTCGTTCTTGGTCATTGCCATCATTATGGCAGTGGTGATAGGAAGAGCAGGAACTTTACTCAGGGAACATCTTAACAAAGCTAATTATAGCAAAGTTAAGAGACAGAGGATGCAAAGGTCGTCGATCAGTCAATAGTTTAATTGGTTAATCGATTCATTTCATCAAGTGTCCAGTTTTAACTGGGTGCGAATGTAGTAAGGAGGTCTCTCATGGAGATTTCAATGTGGATGTTTCTGTTAATTGCAGTTGTTATGGCTGTAGTAGTAGGAAGAGCAGGAACTTTACTCAAGGATTATATAGAACAACAATAATATAAGCCGTTAAAAGCTTATCCCAGTTAATAAGTAGCATGTGCTGAACCGTCGCAATGCTACTTTTTTTTGCCTAAAATTTCTGTTTCCCTGAAAAAGTGTCAATTTTATCTGCTGTGAAGTGTGTCAAAGTATAAGCGCTACAATTAGAGTAATTACTCTTTTATTCAAGATATGCATCTGCTAATGTACATCTGAAAAGGAAAAAACAAATTAAATCGAGGACAGGAAGATGTCTAGAGTCCAAAAAATAAGCCAAGGTTTGGCGATGAGTTTTCTTGCAGCTTCAGTTTTATCAGGTTGTTCATACGTCGTGAAAAGCGGAGCAAATGTTGCTTTAGGTTTTACCGAAAAACACGTCGTTCCACCTATTTTAGCTATGCAAGATGCTGAAATGGTTTGTAATACTGGTAGTGCCTTAACACCTGCAATCATGTCTACTAAAGGGATGGGTGCTGATCCAACGCGTGTTGCGGTATTAATGTATGCCGCTTCAGGTGTATGTGCAGAAAATCAGGCTTTAGAAGCTGAACTACGTTATTTACGCGCTTCAAAATCAGGGCAGGTAACAGAAGCTCAAGATGCGCGTATTGCGCAAAAGCGTTGGGCTGCAATTGCTGCTGAACGCCAATATACGGGTTATAAGTTGTTTGCTGATCGTTGGGAATCTAAATATAAATATCATTTAGGTGACTCTTGCCCAACCATGCGTAGCGATACTGATCAGACTGTATATTTACTTGGAATGATCAGTGGTCTTCAAGCTGTGACAAATGACATTAACTCAGGTGGTTCTGTCAATGTTCCGAAAGATATTGCTGCTATTGTAGAGCGTGGGATGGTTTGTCTTGATAACCAAAAGTTCTGGGGAGCACCAAATGCAACACGTGCAGTGATCTGGACTTTATTACCAGGGGCTAACGAAGGTAAGCCTGATCCGTATGAGACTTTGAAACAATCCGTGCAAATCGGTGAGCAAAAAGGTGTTCGTTTATCTCATGCGCTCTATGCTGTAGCTGCTCAAGCGAGCGGTGATGATGCAAAAATCCGTGATGCCTTAAAAACTTATGCAGCATCTCAATCAGATGATAAACCAGTAAATCCGAACTTTAAGTTAATCGATAGCATGGCAGGTCTTATTGTCCGTGGTATTTCTGATCGTTATTGGACTGAACATACTGGTGTTCGTACAGGTGATGGTGGTATGTCTCATTTCTGGGATGAGAAAAACGAAGGTTCAGCAGAACTGGATGAGTTATTTGATGGTGGAGCTGCATCAGAAGTTCCAGCTGGCTCAACAACTGCACCTGCACAGTAAAAAGATCTGAAGAAACGAACTCCTTGTGGTTACTACCTATTTTCGCATTAATCATAAGGAGTATAGTTTTAAAAGGAGTGTGCTATGAAAGATCATGTACTCAATAAAAAAGTGCTTTTGGTCGCAGGGTGCATCTCTGTTTCTGCATGTCTACAAGTGTTTCCAGATTATTTTATTTATTGGCGTGAAGGTTTACTTGGTGAGTTTTGGCGTTTATGGACAGCGCATTGGGTGCATGTTGGATGGATTCACTTTCTTCTAAATATGTTGGCATTTGCGTGTCTACCATTCATATTTCCACATACTAAAGTGTGGCATATCTTAAGCCTTCTTTTTCTTTTACCACCGTTTATCAGTTTGGTTTTTTATTTTTATTTACCTTATATCGATGCATATGCCGGTCTATCTGGGGTACTCCATGGGCTATATACGGCAGTTGCCTTAGTTTATTTGCAATACCGCAAAGAACAGAATTTTGCATTATTAGTCTTAGGGTTAATTATTGCCAAGCTGATTTGGGAAAATACCTTTGGTCAGACAGGAACAGCACAGCTGATAGGAAGTCCTGTTTTAACTGAAGCTCATTTATATGGGGCAATAGGTGGTGCAATCTTTGGAGGATGCTATTGGCTTATACAAAGATTCAAGTAGAAAGATTGACAATACAAACTGTTAAAAAAGAGATTTTAGTCATTCTTTATTGATAAAGTTTGATGCAAATTTGATCGTTGAATAAAGGGATTGGTAGAAGGGGAATGGATGATACCCCTGGCCAAGGAAATTGCATGACTCAAAGCCTTTGTTATGAGGGACTTGAGAGAACAAAATTGGAATATTTATGCAAGAATATCAAGAAAAAAGATCTGGATTAGGTCTGCTGGGTTATATCTGGAACGAATGGATCTCAACATTCGTTATCCTTATTCTGCTATTAATGACGCTTATAATTGGTACTGGGGAAATGATCCACGGGCAATTATTGCGTATCGGGGAACGTCTTTATGGTGACCCTGCTATAGGCATGCAATATTCATTTTTGCGGGCCGAGCCTGAAAAACCGTCATGTGATCGACATCCAAATATTGATGCTCAAGTAAAAGAGCAGATGAAAGTGAATGCATCTGATGATTTCTCAAGTTTCTTTGGTGCTGCTTCAGAAAGTGATGTCCGTGCATCTCTACAGGCGGCACAGCAACAATGTGAAGAGAAGTATCAGGCTTATGACAAAATGATGAAGTATATTGAAGCAAACCCGGGCGTACGCACTTATCGTACGATTGAAACAGGTTTCTTCGGTATATTTAAGTTTGGTACTGAAAACCGTGCAATTTTGCTGGTGTTTATGGTGTTGATTTCAGCAATCACGGCATCGTTAAAATTCCATCATATTGGTTTACGTAACCCTGCAACAAAGTTGGATTACAAAGTCTATTCCATCTTTATGTTGCTTGGTAATGCATTGCTCAGCTCTTCAGTGATTAGCCAGTACCGTTCAGTGATTAACTCAGGGGTTTCTCCAACTCATGAAACAATCATTATTTACTGGTTATGGATGATTTTATTTGTCGTTCTGACTTTAATTAGCCTTTATCAGTTATTTGTTTCCCCGCCAGCAAAGCGTGAAGGCGGTAATATTGGTTTAGCTTTATTATGCGTGCCTTTGTATGCGTATATGGCCGTGATTACAGGTGTAGCCTTCACGTTCTTCATGGACTATCCAATGGGGCAAGGGATTTATCTTGGTCAGTTGGTAGAGTTCTCAGGCATTTTCTTAAACCTCGCCTTATTTATTTGGGCAGGTATGTTGCTCACACAAACACGTGTTATGGACTTGTTCCTAAACGTACTTCGTCCATGGAATTTGGCACCAGAAACTTTGACTTGGTTAATTCTGATCGCTGCTGCCGTACCGACTGCTTATACTGGCGCTTCAGGAATTTTCGTTATTGCGGCCGGTGCAATTATTTATAAAGAAGTTTGGAATGCGGGTGCTCGCCGTCAGTATGCACTCGCTGTATCTGCAATGTCTGGTTCGCTAGGTGTCGTGGTGCGTCCTTGTCTATTGGTGGTTTTAATCGCTATGTTGGACAGCCGTCATGTAACCTCTGATGAATTATTTGGACATGGTATTTATGTTTTCTGGTTAACTGCTTTTATTTTCTTGGGTGTATCGCTTTTCTTGGCAGAAGAGAAGTTTCGTGTGAATTCACCGAAAGTAGCACTTCCAGGTATGGCACGTGCTTTTGTACCTGTTATTCCATACATTTTAATTACTGTCGTTGTACTTGCATTTTATAAATATGCATTAGATACAGGAATGAACGAATTTACAGCACCAGTAATTTTACCGCTCGTGCTTATTGCGATGATTTTGTACGACAAAATGGTTATGTCTAAAGAGGCACCAGGTTTAAATATTCATGAAGCGATTGTTCGTGAGCATGAAAAAAAATCACCATTTTTACAATCACATGATCCGCATAGTTCACAGTTCCGTCTAGGTTTTGGGGGTGCACTACGTTTTGCTACCTCAGAAACTGTTGGTCATATCGGTGCATTAATTATTTTGATGGCATTGTCTGCAAGTGTAGGTGGTTTAATCGAACGTACTGAAATTGTTGAAATGTTGCCAACTCATTTAGGTAATATCTATATTTCGCTCGCATTTATTGCATTACTACTTGCCATTATTGGTATGTGTACAGATCCATTTGGCGCTGTAATTTTAGTAGCAGCAACGATTGCCCCTGTAGCCTACGAAAATGGTATTCATCCAATTCACTTCTGGATGATTGTATTGGTTGCATTCGAATTTGGTTATGTAACGCCACCAGTTGCCTTGAACCATCTATTAACGCGATTATCCGTTGGAGATGATGAGGTGAATGCTGCGGATGCAGAAGCTAAAGAGAAATACACAAGTTTCTATTACCGATATGAACGCTGGTTATTACCAATTATTGTTTTGTTCTCATCATTGGTATTGGTGACTTATACACCATTAGTGTTCAAACTGTTTGGTTGGTATCAATAAGTTAAAACTTAGAACTCGAATAAAAATACTCCCTTTAAAGGGGGTGTTTTTTATAAGTGAAATATTCTGAACAAGGTTTAATGAGATAAAAAAGCGAGTCCATAGGAGGCTCGCTTTTTTTGCATCGTGAATATAGTAAAACAAGTTCTATTGCTGTTTTACCTGAGCTTCAAGTAGTTTCACTTGTTCTTCTTTTAGCTTAATGAGCTGATCTGCATCAGCATGTTGCGCTTTTAAAGTCGTTTCCTGATCTTGCAGTTGATGATGAATATCATTGAGCTTTGAAACTTCTTCTTTGGCTAAAGATTCTTGAGCAGGGACAGGTTGTTTTAGCACATCTTCATTTACAAGTTGCTGTGAACTTGCTGAAGGTTTTGTAGTTTTTTCAAGAGCAGGTATCGAGGCAGGTTGAGGATCAACCAGTGGCACTGACGTCTCATTTTTTTTGAAAAACCATTGTGCTGCGAAAAAAAGCACTACAAGAATGCTTAAGCCCCCAATTAAAATCCACAAGAGTTTTGAGTTTTGTTTTCTTTGTAGTGGCATGGTTAAGACCTTTAGTCAGAACGACGAGGCTTGAACTGTATTACTCCAATTTCATCCGGTATAGCAGGCATTTCAGGCTCATCAACATGAGTCGGTCGATTCTCGCTATAACCGCATTCGATACATTCAATCCATTCATCTTCAGCGGTGGTTAGCATGACAATCCGATCTATGGCTTCACATTTTGGACATTTAGCCCCAGCAATGAAACGTTTTTTCATCTTTATCACCCTAACCACACGATCAATTTAGGCCCATAGTTTAAGCGGTTTTGTTATCGTTCGTCCAACCTTGATGACGTAACAATGCATCAATTTTAGGTTCACGACCACGGAAATTCACAAATGCTTCAAGTGCAGTGTCTTTCCCACCTACCGCTAAAATCGCTTGACGGAACTCTTTACCCGTTTGAGTATTGAAAATTCCTTCATGCTCAAAACGATCAAATGCATCGCTCGCTAAAACTTCTGCCCACTTGTAAGAATAGTATCCAGCAGCGTAACCGCCCGCAAAAATATGACTAAAGCTATGTTGGAAACGGTTATAGTCGACTGTTGGAACTACAGCATATTGTTTGCGGATATCATTTAACGTCTGCTGAATTTGCTCGCTATTAAGTGCAGGAGTCTTGGTGTGAATGGTCAAGTCAAATAACGCAAATTCGAGCTGACGTAAAGTTTGCATACCAGACTGGAAGAAACGTGCATTTAATAAAGCATCAAGTAATTCTTGAGGTAAGGTCTGTTTGCTCTCTATATGTTCACTTAAAACATCAAGACTTTCTTTGTCCCATGACCAGAACTCCATAAACTGGCTTGGCAGTTCAACTGCATCCCAAGCAACACCGTGAGTGCCAGCAACTGAAATATTGTCTACTTCAGTTAGCATATGATGTAAACCATGTCCAAATTCATGGAATAAAGTAATGACTTCATCATGGGTAAGTAACGCAGGCTGGTTTCCTACAGGTGGGGTAAAATTACATACCATGTAGCAAATTGGTTTTTGCAAGCCATGAGCAGTTTGCATACGTGAGCGGAAACCGCTCATCCATGCACCGCCTCGTTTACCTGTACGTGCATATAAATCAAAATAGAAACCACCAACCACTTGGCCTTGGTCTTCTAACTCAAAATAACGTGCATCTGGGTGCCAGACAGGGGCCTGACGTTCAACAATGTTAATACCATAGAGGCGCTGTACAATCTGGAATAGTCCCTGAATAATTTTAGGAGCTGGGAAGTACGGTTTTAAAGCTTCTTGAGACAAATTGAACTGCTGTTGTTTAAGCTTTTCAGAATAGTAGGTTGTATCCCAAGGCTTAAGTTCATCTACCCCATCTTGTTTAGCAATATCTTGAAGTTCAGCAACTTCTTGAAGAGCAGGAGCACGTGCATGTTCGGCTAAGTCGACCAAAAAGTCATGGACTGTTTTGACATCAGGAGCCATTTTGCTAGCAAGAGAATATTCAGCGTAGTTATTGAAACCAAGTAATTTTGCCATTTCTTGGCGGAGGCTCAAGATTTCTTCCATAATTTTGCTGTTATCAAATTCAGTTTGTTCAGACTGATCTGATGCACGAGTGACATAAGCTTTATAAAGCTCTTCACGTAATGCGCGATCATCTGCATAGGTCATGATCGCAAAATAAGCTGGAAAATCTAAAGTTGCGACAGCTTGGTCAAGCTCGCGCTGTTTGCCGTACTGCTTTAATAACTCAACATTACTTTCTGGAAGACCTTTTAACTGATCTTCTGTAAGTGGTTTAAAGTAGGCTTGTGTCGCATCAAGCACATGATTTGAAAAGTCAGAAGAAAGCTGCGAAAGGCGTGCAGAAATTTCTGCATAGCGTTTTTTCTTTTCACCCTCTAGAGCAACGCCAGAAAGCTTGAAATCACGTAATGCGAGGCGGATAGCACTTTGTTGCGCAGCGCTAAGTGTCGTATAGCTCTGGCCATCATGAATGTGTTGATAGGTCTGATAGAGCGCCGTGTGTTGACCAAGCTGAGTGTAATATTCACTTAAAGCGGGTAAGAGTGACTGGTAGACTTCTCTGGTTTCATTATTATTCATTACCGCATTTAAATGTGATAAAACACCCCATGATTCACTGAGGTTGTTTTCAAGCGTATCAATTTGCCTAAGTACAGCAAGTTGTTGGTCTGTGTCAGTAGGTGCAGCTGTAAGGGTATTTAAGAACTCTTGTCCTGCTTGGATTGCTTGTTGAATGTCTTGTTTTAAATTATCTAATGTAATTTGGTCAAAGCGGGGAGTAGGTAGAGTTGCTTGCTGTAAAGTCATTGCTAATAGCCACATTATTTTTTAAACATAGTATTAGATGTAGGTATTGTTAGGCAGGAAATCAAGCTTAATTTGAAAAATAAACGTTCTAAAAGTATTAAGCCCCCATTTTTGGGAGCTTAATACTAAATTATGCAAAAAACCTAAGGATTAGTCAGCCTTAGACTTAGCATTCGCCTTTTTCTTTTTTGGCTTCGCTTTTTTCTTTACTTTTTCTGGCTTAGCTTCTGCTTTTGAAGAAGTTTTCTTTGCAGACTTTTTACCATATGAACTTGGTTTACCTTTTTCCTTCTTTTTGCGGACAGGTTTTTCACCATCATTTGATGTAGATGGCTTACTAAAAACTTCTTCAGTTGCTTGGGTGGTCGTTTTGGTTGTACGAGGAGCGCGACTACGAACGACTCGTCCTGCATGCGTGACTTGTTGAAGAAGTTGGAAGTCAATTTTACGTTCTTCAAGATTTACGCCAGCCACCTGAATTTTAACTTCATCGCCTAAACCGAAA
This sequence comes from Acinetobacter sp., assembly GCA_031277915.1. Classification (GTDB taxonomy): domain Bacteria; phylum Pseudomonadota; class Gammaproteobacteria; order Pseudomonadales; family Moraxellaceae; genus Acinetobacter. The sequence goes on along the minus strand of JAITLL010000065.1, from coordinate 5,860 downwards.
ACTTGACCTCTATTTTGGCCTACAAGATTTTGGCTCGCTTGGTCATAAATAAAGAAATCATCGCCGAGTTGGCTAATATGAATCATGCCATCGACATATAAGTCTTTAAGTGTCACGAATAAACCAAATTCGGTCACTGCACTTACGATACCAATAAACTCTTCGCCCAAATGCTGTTGCATATAGTGACATTTCAACCAAGTCGTTACGCTACGTGAAGCTTCATCTGCACGGCGTTCAGTTTTAGAAAAATGTTCACCAGCATCATCTAGTGCGGCACCAGAGAGAGGAGAAGGTTTTTGTTTCAAGTGTGCCTTAATAGCACGGTGTAACAATAAATCTGGGTAGCGACGAATTGGTGAAGTGAAGTGCGTATAAGCTTCATAAGCTAAACCATAGTGTCCTGCATTTTTTGCGCCATAATAAGCTTGCATCATTGAGCGTAATAAAACGGCATGAATGCTTGGCGCATCAATACGATCTTTGGTTGCTTCAATAACTCTTTGGTAGTCTGCTTGAGTTGGCTGGTCAGGGAAGGGTAGACCAAGTAATTTCACAAAATCTTTTACCTTCTGAATACGTGAGAATTCAGGAGCCTCATGCACACGATATAACATTGGAACATCATGTTCTAATGCATATTCAGCAGCAGCGACGTTAGCAAGCAACATACACTCTTCAATGAGTTTATGTGCTTCATTACGTGTACGCGGCAAAATTTCTTTAATCCCACCTAGCTCATCAAAAGTCATGTACGTTTCAATGGTTTCAAATTCCATTGCATGACGGTCAGCACGCAAGTTTTTCAAAATCTGATAAAGCTGGAAAAGCGTATTTAAAGATTTATGAACATCACGATCTTTTGGAATCGCATCTGTTGCACCGTCAAAATATTGTGCTACCTGTGTATAGGTCAAACGTGCTTTTGAATGCATTACCGATGGATAAAACTCATAACCTGTTACACGGCCAGTACGAGAGAGTTTAAGGTCACAAACCATACATAGGCGGTCTACATGCGGGTTTAGAGAGCACAAGCCGTTTGACAAAGCCTCTGGTAGCATCGGTAATACAAAGTGTGGGAAATATACCGAAGTACCACGTTCCTCAGCTTCTTCATTAAGCGCTGAATCTAAACGTACATAATGGCTTACGTCGGCAATTGCAACGACGACGCGGTAACCACCACCCGGACGTTTTTCTGCATATACGGCATCATCGAAATCTCGTGCATCTTCACCATCAATCGTAACTAATGCTAAATCTCTTAAATCAATGCGGCCTTCACGGTCTTGAGCTGATGGCTCTTTAAAGCTTTCAGCTTCTTTTAAGACCTGATCTGGAAACTCATATGGCAAGCCAAACTCAAGAATAGTTTGAGGAATAATAATTTCCGTGTCAGCTTTATCTGCCATAGATTGAATAATATGCGCCGTTGAAAACTCTTCTCGGGTCGGATAAGTATCAATTGCAACACGCAGCATATCACCAACACTCGCTTCAGCATGTTTTACGAGTTCTTTTTCCAACGGAATAGGCTGGTGCTGATTAGGATTATTGGGTTGAATAAAATATTCGCCATCGTGAACTGACAATTTACCGATTAATTGTTTAACACGATGTTGTAAAACTTCTGTAATAAAACCCCAAGGTTTACCTTTACGGTCTACCGAAGTCTGGCGCACTTTAACTCGGTCGCCATTAAAGACTAAACGTAATTCACGTTCAGGAAGTAAAAGGTCAGTTTGACCATCAATATGTGCTGTACCTAAACCTTTACTATTAATATAAACAGTTGCTTCATATGTTGGTTGATCTGCCACCAACTGAAATTTAAAACCGTCTTTCATGATTTGACCATCACGAACCATAGCACTTAAACGATGACTTAACGCTTCGATACTTTTTTGGTCATGAATATTAAAATGATCGACAAGCTCTGCATGAGATTGTGGTGTTTGAACCTGCTCCAATGTATCTAAAATAAGAGTACGGCTTGGAATAGGATTGTCATAACGTTCAGCTTCAGCTTTCGCTTCAGGGTCAGCCCAGTTTTTTGTCATGTCGTTTGGTTTCACGCTTGGCAGATAAGTTTAGCATAAGCCATGCAGACCCGAACTGCACGTTTAGGTTTGCAATAATGTGTTATGCACTACAGTATTTTGATGAAGAAATAATATCTATCTTAACAAGCGTTTGATCGAAAAAGACGAAAATAATGAGTAAATTGCTTAAAAAGTAATTCATTGAACTAAAAAACAAGAAAAATTCAGTATGATGACTTGATCAATGTAGTTTTAGTTTGTATTATGGCGGCTCGTTCCGGTGAGGTGGATGAGTGGCTGAAATCACTTCCCTGCTAAGGAAGCATACCTATTACTGGTATCGAGGGTTCGAATCCCTCTCTCACCGCCATTACTTAATGCGCTCATAGCTCAGCTGGATAGAGCACTTGGCTACGAACTAAGGGGTCGGGAGTTCGAATCTCTCTGAGCGCACCAAGTAAAATAGAACGAATCGCTGAAAGGCACACAAGTTACGCGCTCATAGCTCAGCTGGATAGAGCACTTGGCTACGAACTAAGGGGTCGGGAGTTCGAATCTCTCTGAGCGCACCAACTTGAAGAATTAACCGCTTTTATAGCGGTTTTTTTGTGCTTGTTTTTTAGTAATTTTAATAAATCTAACTTTATAACTTTTTAATTATATTAGAGATAATCATAAATGAACCTAGCTTTATTTGACTTTGATGGCACCATCACCCACAACGACACGTTCAGCTTATTTCTTAAATTTTCTTTAGATAGAAAAACACAACTCGTTGGTGGTATTCGACTTGCACCGTATATAGCTGGCTATAAACTTGGTTGGGTAACGGATAAAACCATTCGAACTAAGCTTTGCCAAGTAGGATATGTTGGCTATGACGCGAATTCCCTAAAAGATATGGGGCAAGAGTTTGCTAAAAAGGTGCTTCCTACATGTGTTCGTGAAAATGCCTTGGAGCGTATTCTCTGGCATAAACAACAAGGTGATCAGATTGTTATTGTATCTGCATCATTAGGCGTTTATTTAGAAAGTTGGTGTCATTCTTTGGGTTTAGATGTTATATGCAATCAACTTGAAATACATAATGGTATTTTAACTGGTCATTTTATTGATGGTGATTGTGGTTATTTAGAAAAAGTAAATAGAATAAAAAATAAATATGACTTAACTCAATATCCTACGATATACGCTTATGGTGACACACCTAATGATTATGCAATGTTAGAGTTAGCACATAAGAAATATTATAGATGGCAAGAAATGAATTAATATAAAAAGAAAGCCACTTGATTAGTGGCTTTCTTTAATTTTATTAAACAGTATGTACGGAGATATCTAAGAAGTGATCAGTAAGTAATGACTGAGGTACTAGAGTATGAACAGTATTTGCTACGCTTGATACTGTAGAGCTTACTCCGCCAGTAGCACCACCTAATAAGTTAGAAATAACGTCTGTGCCACCTGTACCAGTCGTACCGCCAGTTAAGCTGCCTACGATATCTGTTACGACACCAATAGGGTTACTGCCAGTAGCACCACTTGTTACACCACCAATGATGTCAGTTACTGTCCCAAGCGGGTTACTGCCAGTAGCGCCACCAGTGACACCGCCAATGATATCAGTTACTGTGCCAAGCGGGTTACCGCCAGTCACGCCACCGATAGTACCAGTAACACCACCTAGAATGTCAGTTAAAATGCCAGTCGCAGTTGTACCATTTGTAATGAGTGTGTTGACAATACCAGTTGCATGATCAGTTGCACCTTGGATATTACCGCCTACTAAATCAGATACAACTTCAAGCGCACCATTTACTGTGTCGCGAGAGGTTTCAAAAGTTAAAGTGCCAAGGTGAGCAATATCAGTCACAGGGTGTGCAGTTTGAGGAAGTACACCAACTACAGTGTCTGCAACAGTATTAATTCCTGTATTGATAATATCAGTTTTTAAGCTTTCAACGCCTTGAAGAACATCGATACCACTTTGAACGACATTAACTACTGGAGAAATAGGAGATGTACCACCGCCGATAATACCACCAGTCACGCCGCCAATAATGTCAGTCACTGTGCCAAGCGGGTTACTGCCAGTAGCACCACCAGTTACACCGCCAATGATGTCAGTAACGGTACCAAGTGGATTGCCACCCGTTGCACCACCAGTGATACCACCGATAATATCGGTAACAGTACCAAGTGGATTACCGCCCGTTGCACCACCCGTTACGCCACCGATAGTGCCAGTAACACCACCTAGAATATCAGTTAAAATACCAGTCGCAGTTGAACCGTTATGAACCAATGTTCCAACAACACCTGTTGCAGACTGGGTCGCTCCTGCAATATCACCGCCGACTAAGTGAGAAACGGTTTCTAAAGCACCATTTACAGTGTCGCGAGAGGTTTCAAAAGTTAAAGTGCCAAGGTGAGCAATATCAGTCACAGGATGTTCAGTTTGAGGAAGTACACCAACTACGGTGCCTGCAACAGTATTAATTCCTGTATTGATGATACTAGTTTTTAAGCTTTCAACGCCTTGAAGAACATCAATACCACTTTGTACAATGTTAACTACTGGAGAAATAGGAGATATGCCACCGCCGATAATACCACCCGTTACGCCGCCAATAATATTAGTTACTGCACCAAGAGGGTTACCTCCTGTAGCGCCACCCGTCACACCACCGATAATATCGGTAACAGTACCAAGCGGATTGCCGCTAGTAGCACCACCGGTTACACCGCCAATAGCACCAGTCACGCCACCAATAATATTAGTTACTGCACCAAGAGAGTTACTTCCAGTAGCACCACCAGTCAAGCCACCGATAGTACTGGTAACATTTTCAAGTGGGTGGCCGCTAGTTATACTCCCAGCAGTACTTGTTACAGTACCAACTACGCCAGATACTAACCCTGTTGTTGCATGTGAAACCGTATTAGTTACAGTTGAAAGTACATTAGAAAGTAAGCCTGTTGTAGAAACATTTCCGTTAGAAATGTTGATGTCAGAAACGTTTATATTCACAGAGGGAGCTGTATTTGCAACAGGGGTTACCGATACAATATGACCCAGATCCTGAGAAATTTTTGATATTGAAGATACGAGATTTGTTAGTAAAAACATGATGGTCTATTTCCTGTATATTTATGTATTTTTAAGTAAGTATTTATTTATTGCGTTACATAATTATTGAGATGTGTATCTCAATAATTAAAATTTAGTATTGGGTAGATCTCAAAAAGTGTCAATGCATATTTCTATTCAAATAATTTGATACTTATAATATTTTGACAATTAGATATTCATTCTGATTTAGACATAAAAATAATAATTTTTTTATAATATATGATTTAAAGATGAATGTATTTTTAACTCATTTTATTATTATTTTTTATAAATATTAAAGCTAAATAATTTCATTCATAAAAATACTTTTGCATAAGTAGAAATATATTATTTATATAATCCTGACCAAAAAACTAGGCTTTATTTTCCATCAATTTGGCCAAAATGCCCAAATTGGATAAAAGAAGTTGGGAAACTTTAATTGAAAAAAAATATTTCAAATACATTTCATGGGTAAAAATCCCTCTTTTTGGAAAGCTAGGCTATTGAGGTATTTTGTTGTGGCTAAGAACTAGACGCTTGATAACGAAAAGATGAAAAAGGTCTTTCTAAAATAGAAAAACTGCGTATAATGCCCTCCATCAAGTACGCGCTCATAGCTCAGCTGGATAGAGCACTTGGCTACGAACTAAGGGGTCGGGAGTTCGAATCTCTCTGAGCGCACCACTTGAAGAATTAACCG